>JAPLFY010000063.1 GCA_026390435.1 Pseudomonadota bacterium | reverse complement strand
GTACTTATCACCGACGAGACTAAGCACGCCGTCCCAACTAAAGAACCGGTTCACATACTGCAGAACTCTGGCAGCGGTCCCTGGCGCCTGCGCTCCTTTTTGGATCCCCATGTGTGACTCAGTCTCGCCCTGGTACTGTTCCAAAAGTGCGGACGACACTTTAAGATTTCGGTACTCCTTACTCGAGAAGTTGGGCGCCAGCACATAGCCGAGTTCCCCTTCCACCTCGTCCGAGCGACTGCGCGCATAGTGTCCTAGTCCATCTTCGACTTTTTCTTTTAGGTCGAGGCAGGTCTTGATGGCTGGGTCGCCCTCCGGCAACTTAAGAGTGGCCAGAGTCCGGCTTACTGTGTCGTCTCTGTTAAAGAGCGTGTCGAGCCGGTCGATGCCCTGATGGCCCCCAAGCTCTGGTATCACCCTAGCTACACAGTTGTCTGTGTAGCGCCTCACATCGGCCCGCAGATCTGGGTCGTCGATACTTGAGGACCCGGCATGCCGGAATCGTTGCAGATGATCGAGGGGCTAACGTTTGGATCGTTGTCCCAAACGATGAGGCGGTGTTTGACGGCGCTGCTGATATTCAGGGATATTCATGCTGCTCTCCATTGCAAGTATATTTAGATCTCAAGGCTCATCCTGAACGAGCGGCGGAAGCTGCTGCTGAAATCTTGGCGTCGATAAAAAAGGAAAAGAAACATGCGCGCAGATGATCCAAAAGCGCAATTTCGTGGTGAAATAACCTCAAGTGAGCTTGAGGCAATCCGCGCTACATGTCTTTTTGTCGCGACGATTTTGGGAGATTATCCCCCATTTGCAAACCACAGAGTGTCTTGCGATAGGCGCCGGTGGACTTGTCTATGCCATCAAGTCGGGAAGTAAATTGACGCAGTCATAAATGAGCAGTATTCTGATCCACTACACAAAGTATCTCTTCTTAAAGGAGATCTGTCTTGAGCACAAATTCTACAATCATAGGCACAGTCCTAGCCTTGACGTCCCTAGCTGGTATTAGTTACCCAGCTCACGCAGCCAATCATAGTGCATTCGAAAATTTTGGTAGCGAGGTAAAGAAGGTCGGAAGTCCTATGGGATTGGATCCATCAAGTCAGCTTGTGGAAATTTTTGAGCACGAGGCGGCAAGTGAGACTCAGGACCCGGCGATTGACATAATCAAGTTCAAATACATTCGTAAAGGGCGCGAGGTAACAGGAACACTCAGGATCGACTAAGACACTTGGAGCTAATTATGGCAAGTTTTACTGTAACATTCGAAAACAACAGTAACGAAGAGTTTAAAGGCTGCGCACTTGAGATTTTTAATGAAGGCGGCGCTCGGATTCATTTAGATGGTGTTCGTCCCGTAGAGCCCGGTGCCAAGAATATGTTTCGGTTTGAAGACTGCTCTAGAGTGCATCAATGGCGGTTTTTGGCTTCATTAGCATATTCTGATAATCCGGACGATCTGCGGACGGTATTAGTGGACACCGGGAAGCGAGCCAAAACGAAGTGTGAATACACGTTAACGTTTGCACCTTCTCCTGCCTTCGCGGTTCGCTAGTCGGTCAAAAATCTTCCCTGGAAGTCAAAGTTTAAATTTACCGCGCAGCATTAGCGGCACGAATATCTGAAACTCGACCACAACATTCCAAGCAATTTTGTGGTCGAGTTTCGGAAGTATGCTCTCAAGGTAAGAAGATACACCGTCGATTAGCTGATCTTTTGCGTGATTCCATCAGAAAATGCAAAAATTATGCATATCAGTGTGGTTTATTTTACTATTTATTTTCTTAAGAAGTCTGATCGTTGAATGATCCGTTTGATTTGCACATGATTCCAATTTTTCCCACGCCTAGTGGTGTGTCCTAGATCATTCATCTTCCTCGCCATCTCCCTGAGAGATAACCCTGCTTTTTTGAACTCCTGAAGCGTTGGTTCAATGTCTCGGTAAGCCTCTAATGCAAGTCGCTTCGAAGTAGTCCCTGATCTTTCGGCTCCTCTTTTTCTTGCTGCTACGGTGAGCTTTCGGCACTGCGCCAGCGCGGCACCCAGCTTTCCGCCGCGCGCTTTATATGCGGCAAGCGCTGCTTTAGTTCGTTCACTGATACGTCTAGCTTCATCTTCAGCAACAGCAGCCAGAATATGGATGGTAAGACGATTAGCGAACGGGTTATCGCAAGCGATAAACTCGACCCCGCTGTCCATTAGAGTCGAAAGAAATGCTACATTTCTCGAAATCCGGTCCAGTTTTGCCACCATGAGAGTGGCTTTAGATCTGCGCGCATGTGCTAGCGCTTTGTTTAATTGGCTGCGCTCGGCCTTCCTACCGCTCTCGACCTCGGTGTATGCCGCGAGAATTTTAGCTTCGTGCTGCCGCGCATAGTCTCGCACTGCAGCCTCCTGCCCTTCTAGCCCCAGGCCAGAGTCGCCTTGTTTACGAGTTGATACGCGAAAATAGGCGATGATTTTAGACTGATGTACATCAGTCTTCATTCGGCATCGTCCTTGCTAAGTGCATCGACAGGATGTGGCTGTGATGCCTTCAGGAGTGACCGACTTCTTGCCAGCTTTTGCTCAAGCATCTTTTTGTCGGGTAACTGCCGAATATATTCGGCAGCTTTTATGTGAGGAAGATTTTCGAGCGCATACTCCGCCACTGCAGCGTTCCGGCCTGCGCAAAGAATGAGCCCAACAGGATCGTTTTCATCCGGGTTGGTCCAATGCCTCTTCGCATAGTTCGTGTAAAGG
>JAPLFY010000142.1 GCA_026390435.1 Pseudomonadota bacterium | reverse complement strand
TGGTGCCCTACCTATTCGATTCATGCCAAATAATACGGAAGTTATGCGTATCTCTGGTAGCGGCAACGTCGGGATTGGCACGACGTCCCCAGGCGGAGCATTGCAAGTCTATGGAAACACAATTTTAGGCGGGGCGTTATCGACATCCGGAGGTGATTTCAGTTTCATGGATGCGGGAGTTGCCGATTCCACTGCGGTTAGACTCATGAGTAACAGCGGAAACCTCTTTTTACAAAATGGCAGTGGTGGAAACACCTACTTCCGCAATAAAATGGCCGCAACAGTGATGACAGTTCAGAACGGCGGCAACGTCGGGATCGGCTCAACGGCCCCGACTCAAGCGCTTGATGTAAATGGCACCATTCGTGCCGCCCACGTTAGCATCACAGGCTCGAGTTGCAGTTGGTCGGCATGGGCATGTATGCCGACTTGTGCAGCCGGTTATTACCAAGCCGGTACCATGATGGGGGCAGCAAATAATTGCAACGGTACCGGACCAAACGTGCAGATATATTGCTGCAGCTTCTGATAACTGATAACTTTGCCTGAAATCCCTTGCCTCAACCGACGCTCTTCTGCTCACGCTCAACGCGATCCAAACGCTCAACAATCCATGTCTTGATGACCGCCTGCCTGTCGATACCAATGCGATTCGACTCCGCATCAAGGGCCTTTATGACCCAAAGCGGAAGAGAGATATTGATGATTTTCATGGCGCTATCCCAATCCACATGTCCGCTGATATCCTTTCCCGCATCGAACTTCGCGTCAAACTCCGCAGTACTAACATGCTTACTTCTTTTGGTTTTCATAGGCTTGTATCTCCTTCTTTCGAGCTCGCCTACAGCTGATAATCCGGACATTGCTTTCACGGAATGTGATCACAGCCGTCCAACAAAGGTCGAATATCAGACCGACGACGATCCATCTTGCTTCGGGTTCAACCATAACTGGGACAATGATGGCATTGGGATCTGTCCACAAAGATCGAGCTTCCTCAAAGTCAATTCCATGTTTAACCTTGTTGTTTCGGCTCTTGCGGACATCAAACTCAAACGGCATTTATCAGGCCCTCAAGATATATCTTAGGCATACTTTCGAGGTATATTCCAGAAAATTAGCAAAACTTGGGGCAATCTTTGGTGGGCATGTCGGGATTGGTACGACGACGCCCGGAGCTAAGCTCGAAGTTGCCGGCACTCCTGGAACCGATGGCATTAAGTTCCCCGATGGAACGACGCAGACGACGGCAGCATCCGGAAGCATGGCCTACGTGCTGATCGTCGATGAGAAGGCATCGGGAACCAACGGTGGCACATGTACCAGTGGTTCTTGGCAGACGCGTGTGCTTAACACGCTCAAGAGCGATGCCTATAGCAATCTGACTTCGTTGGCGTCCAACCAGTTCAAGCTAGCGGCCGGAACTTATATCTGCCAAATTTCGGCACCCGCCCGAAGCGTGCTTAGTCATATGGTAAAATTGCGTAACGTCACAGCCGGTACTGATATTATGCTCGGGACCTCCGAGCGCGTGGACAACGATGGTTCTTGGGCTTATCGGTCCAGGTCTGTGGCTCGCGGCCGCTTTGTGGTTGGAAGTGGTCAGGCGGTCGCTGCCACTGATGCTCTTGAAGTCCAGCATCGTTGCTCTAGCACAGTGGCCACGAATGGGTTTGGTATTCCGGCGAGCTTTGGCGTAGTTGAGACTTATAGTATCGTCGAATGCTGGAAACAGTGAACATAGGAACGCCGGTCGACTTTGGGCTTGCCGCGATCGGGAGTACATCAGCAACGCAGCGCCTTGATTTCGGAGACGGCAACATCTCCATGAGATACGAAATTATCACCTCGGCAAACTGTACTGCGCCGACGGGAAGTTGGGCCTCATGTAATACCAGGACGGACCAACGAAGGCTTTTTACGATCCACTCCTAGTGTCAGCTGCTATCATGCGACCCACTTGATCGCCGGCTTTTTCTTGTTACGCACGCAATCAAGTAAATAAAGGTCTATAAGCTTCTGATAGGGTATCTCTGCTTCCTCGGCCAGCGTTTTGAAATAGTCGATGACTTCTTGACTAAGATTGATGCCAATCAATTTCTTCTTGCGTTTGGGATATGGATTCTTGATCTCTTTCATTTTCTCTAGGTCATAATCCTTTTTCATAAAAACCCCTCTCACGCTTAGTTGCCTTGCGGGCAGAGATAATTCTAACTACGTCATTGGATTCTTGGTAGCAGTGTACAACTACTAAAGTCCCAGACCGTCCACTTACTCCGACTAGAATATACCGCTCCTCACTGCCTGAATCATCGCGAAATTGAGCTTCTTCAAACCAGACACCATGTTTTTTCCGATTTGATTTGTTCTTAACCTCGTCCCACGCAAATAGCATCGCCATTGGAACCTCAGACCAGTGCATCTTGAGTGATTATATACTATATGAGGTATAGATGTTTTATATATAAATGACGGGCTCTTTAAGTAGCCCTTCCCGAAGCACGTTTCGTTATAGAGATTGAGCATCCTTCAGTTTTGATACCGTCCAATGGCTTGGGTGAGATAATAAGATACTGATATTATACTAATATAATCGTTCCCACCTTACTTAAGTCCCCATACGTGGCGATGACAGGGTTGGCAATACATCTCCACAATCTAGGCGCGACGTAAGCGGTGGCATCTCCGCAGGCTCGTACGCTGGCGTCAACTCGGCGCCAAGCAACGGCATGATCATCAACGACAATGTCGGGATCGGAACAACGTCGCCGGGCACCGCCCTGGATGTCAACGGTCCGTTACGGGCGCAAGATAATGGCAGCTGGGCATAAACCGGCGCCGGAATGGAAATGACCTACAGGGCAGGCACTGGCTACCTCCAGGCTTATAATCGCACCGGATCGAGCTGGTTACCGATGCAGATCAACGGCAGCACGGTCACCGTGACCAACATGTCCGATGAACGCGTTAAGAGTAACATCGAGGACTTAAGAACAGAATATGGTCTAAGCGGGATCCTCAAACTGCGCCCCGTAAACTACACTTGGCGGGATGCTGATCGCGACCGTAGCCATGGCCTCCAGGTCGGTTTGGTAGCCCAGGATGTGCAGCGGGTGTACCCTAAGCTTGTCACACAATTTGGCACCGACGACACGATCACCTATGCCGATGGCAGCACCGAAACGGTGCATAACGTCTTGGGTCTTAACTACAACGGATTGATCATACCGCTAGTCAAATCGGTACAGGATATTAAGGCTGAGAAGGACGCGGCCATCGCGCAGCTCAAGGCCGAATCCGCCACTCTGATGGCCCGCGCTGACCAGGCCGATGCCCGCGCCGAAAAAGCGGCGGCTGAGTCCTCGCAACTCAAGACCTTCCTATGCAGCCAGTTCCCTGCCGCGCCGATGTGTCACCAATGAGTCCGGGTCATTTGCGGGAGGTAACTAGTCAGGGTCGCCTCCAAAGAGCACAGCGATGTCAAGCTCAATGGACTCGAAAGGCTCAAGTTGCGCCCTTTGCGCTGGTGTAACATCAGCGATGGCAATGTAGCCTTTCTCGGCCCACCTCAGGACCGAAAGAACTTCGTTGTCCACATCGACCATCCAAAGGTGCTGGATTCGATGCTCATGGAGGACCCATTTCTTCGTCGTCAAATCGTGCTGGCGGTTGCTGCTTAGAATTTCACAAACCCAATCTGGCTTGACAATCATCCGCTTGCCACGCGGTCGATCCGGATGTCGGCTGCGGCGCCAACCAGCCAAATCATGGATGAAGCCGTTTGGTCGCCCTTCATAGACTACGGGTACCTCGCTAACAATCCACCAGCCACCCGGTGGCCCGCCATCCCCTCCGCCCTTGCGGTCGAAAGGATATAAGAGCTGTGCGATGCGGCGCTGAGTCGCACCGTGGTCAACACTGGGGAGGGCTCGATTGATGAATTCGCCTTCGATGAGTTCCGCTCGATCGTCGTTAGGCAGCGCGAGCCATTCTTCAACCGTCACAAGTTTGCGTGCGTCCTCTACCATGAAATTTTCTCGTCCGACTGGGATAGTACGACGGGCCCCGTAGCGATTCCGCATCGATACTACGGGTATAACTTCCCGATTGTAAACATAAAGTAGTGAAACAACAAGGACGCCGCTGGTTTGCTCGCTAATGACGGTAAAATCCGTCGCCTAGGTGTAAGTATAAAAAAGACAACCCGCTAAAATTGCCTTATGAGCAGGAGCACGCAGGCTTTATCGCGCAGGAAGTTAAAGAGCTAATACCTGACGCAGTCATCACTCGTGCGGACGGATACCTGTATTGGGACTTTGTTTCATCAGTTGGCGCATGTTTCGATCAGCTCAGGTGAGCACTTGACCAGTTATCGGGAATCGGGCTTCATGCGTTTGCTGCTTTTACCCCAGTGCACAACTACTTTTATATTTACAGAAAATTGACGGCAGGTTACGCTTAGAACAGTCTAACTATTGCTTAAATCATAAGACACCAACTGTTCCCCAGTCGATACAACGGTGACAGGGTTGTTCACTGTTGCTTTACGTACACAACGGCACGGCAAGGAGGCTTTGCATGGCGAGACATTTTGGGTTGCGATTCGCATTAGCACTATCTGGACTTTTGGTTGGTAGCCAGTCCTTCGCCAAAGATTACATCATCAAATTCAAGTCAAATACTAGTGCTCAGGCGGCCGCGAGCTTTGCCTTTTTCGAAGGCGGCACCATTCGCGATAGCCACCCAAAAGCGAACTTGATCAAAGTTGACCTCGGTATCACGGAAAGCCTTGCTGACGAGGCTAAAATGGTGGTCAAGCTTCTAGCCAGACCAGACGTTGAGTACGTGGTAGAGGACTTCAAACTCCGCCTGGTCGACGGAAGTTCAACGACAGAAACTGCTACCCAGTGGTCACTACAGAAAATTAATGCGACTTCCGCCTGGTCCCTAGGTAAGGGCTCCCGCAAAGTCACAGTTGCCGTGATCGACACCGGCACCGACTACACTCACGTTGACCTCAAAGGCAATATGGTGAGTGGTTACAATTTCATCGAAGATAACGATGATCCACAAGACATTACCGAAGCCGGCGGCAACCCCGGTCACGGAACGCACTGCGCCGGCATCATTGGTGGCCTCGGCATAGACGGAGCAGTCAGCGGCATTAGCCCGCAGGTCTCGATCATGCCGCTGCGCTTCATTGGCCCATCGGGCCAAGGTGACTTAATCTCTGCCATCAAAGCGATAGACTATGCGATCGAGAAAAAAGTCGACGTGGTCAGCGCCAGCTGGGGTGCTAATGTCAGTGAGAGTCAGGCTCAGCCGCTTATCGAGGCCGTTAGTCGCCTGAATGATGCTGGCATTATTTTTGTTGCGGCAGCAGGTAATGAAGGTGCTAACAACGACCACACCGAAATGTATCCAGTAAATGCCGACTTCCCCAACGTCATCGCAGTCGCAGCTTCGGACAGCGCCGACAAAAAACCATACTGGTCTAATTATGGCCGCAACAAAGTTTCGATTGCGGCACCTGGCGCCGACATCCTCAGCACGCTGCCTGACAATAGCTACGGCAATCTTTCCGGCACATCTATGGCGACCCCATTGGTCGCTGGCCTGGTTGCCTTGCTGAAATCGCAAAACGACGTCTCGCTCAACGCCTCGGAGACGCGGGCTTTACTCCAGGCCACAGGCGCACAAGTTAACATTGAATCTGCCTGTAACTGCCGCGTCGATGCCGGTGCAGCATCTGATGCTCTAAAAACGAAGAAGCTAATCCTGGTACCTTCCGCAGAAACCTTCAGAGTCGGCCAACAAGGTAAATTTTCTGCGCTCGGCGGCAGCGGAGCTTACTCCTTTGTCTCTGCTACCCCAGAATTGCTAGAGGTCGCGGCGGACGGCACGTTAATTGCGAAAGCAACTGGCGATGCGAAAGTAAAAGTCACCGACGCCAACGGAGCGGTCGCTGAATCGATAGCTCTGCACATCAACGCGGCGGACGGCAGCAGCGGAGAGTGCCCATTTGGCTCTGCGATCTGCCATATTGCCTGCACGTTCAATCCTAAGCTAGCGTGGTGTCCTGCGAAAAAAGCCCTCTAAGTTCTCTTTTAAGGGAAAAACTAAAAGGCCCTAGACCGGATGAGGTCTGGGGCCTTTTAGTTTACTAAACGATTTATATTTAGAAACCATTGACGATATTATGCATCCCTGCCGTTAAGGCACTGGAGCCGTCTTTGTACACCGCCTGAGCCGGCCCGACCACATTTAGCCAGCCTTCAAAATACCCTCCGTTGTCGGGCAAAGTTTGCATCTCATTCTTATCCGCAAACGACATGACACTGAAATCCATGATGTCGAAGTCTTGAAGTGTGAACTGCACGGTCGAAAAGCGCGGGTTAGCCAGGTCGTTGGCAATCACCTTTATAGTGTTCAGGCCGTAATAAAACTTATTCTTCCAGGCAGCACCCATCGGATGAAACGACACCGTGACTTTGCCATCGCCATCGAGCCTAAGAGAGTGGCTACCACGGTCGACCAAACTGAGAGTTGGCGTGTTTTCCTGCAGGACCAGCATAGCCTTGCTGTCGTCATCACCAGACTTGGTGGTGTTGAGCAAACTGAAACTCGGCGCTCCGTCGATCACGGATGGTTCGATCTCAATGGTGATCGTCTCACGCGTCTGGAAAAACTTCTTCACCCCTTTGAGCAGCACGGCGTTAGGCTGCTCTACAGGCTTGGCTAACTTGTTTCGTGAAGAAAGCGGCGTGCCTACCGTTTTGACGTCCATTTTAGACCGGCACCCAGTTATCATGGCCACCGCGGCCATGCAGCAACATACAGCAAAAATTCGCTCAATTTTCGAGCCGGTTGTTACCATAAAGATGCCCCTCCTGAAATAACGATGAAGGCCTCGCGAACAGGACACACCGAGACCAGTCACATGACAACAGACCTCACTCTCTACAAAGACCCCTTCGGCATCTTGCGGAAAAAATTGAGAGGCTTTTTTAAAAAACAAAATAAATCTAAATACTATAGGTAGTTAGCTTGATTTTTCAGCGCCCCAAAAACGCCCCGGGGAGCGAAGATTTCAGACAAAAGACAAAAAACGGATTAGTCGCAAGAATTCCTAAAGGTTTTTGCCGAGGATGCCGAAATCGGGGCCAAGTAAGCACACGAGTTCACCGCAACCGGTCTCGACAGATCTGAGATCTCTCGAGGCTCCCTCTGCCACTAGGAAGGCTGAGGCGACCCTCTTGCGATCAAGCCTTAGGAGAGTGGCTAGGGTGATCATGCGCTATATAGGTGTGCCCAACGCGCCGCGCGTCGGACACCTACGGTTACTGCTAGTCTCAGGAAGCGGCCTGCGCCACTCGCCCCATCCGCTGGAGATGTCCCCAACCGACGGCTCTGCCGTGTATTGCCGCCATGAATGCCTTAACTAGTGGCACGAAGACAAAATAGCGATACCCGAAACGCTGTGTCACCAACATCAAGCTCAGGTACGGGAGTCGACGATGTTCACCAGCCAAGACCAGTGCGATTCCAGCCGCAACAAGATCAACAGCGAGGAAAATCAGGCCATATGCAAGCACCCGCCAGCCGCCACCGGACCATAAGCCGGCAATCATAAACGCGTCAGCTATCGGTACTAGAAATGGCAACATCAATTGAAAGATCAAAACCTGTGGCAGAGTAAACCATCCCAGCCCCGGGCAAGAGCGACTGCAGAAGGCTGTACGGTGCTTCCAAAGCGTCTGCAAGGCGCCGTATGACCAACGAAAGCGTTGCCGCAGCAGTTGGTTCATCGTCTCTGGCGCTTCGGTATAGACAATGGCACGCGGTGCATAACCGACCAAGTAACCTGCCCGCAGAATGCGCAGCGTGATGTCCGTATCCTCGGCAAGGGTGTCCGACTCGTAGCCACCCACCTCTTTGACGACATCGCAACGGAAAGCTCCTACTGCACCCGGCACAGTATTCATACCGTTCACTAATTCGAGTGCTTGGCGATCGAGATTTTGCCCAATGGCGTACTCGACCTCCTGCCAACGCGTCAAAAGATTGCGTGGGCTGGCAACCTTAACGCAGCCCGCAACGGCTCCGACGCGAGGATTACGAAACTTAAATAGCAGCTCAGCAATCGTAGTAGGTGTCATCAGAGTGTCGCCGTCGATACAAACGATGACGTCTCCAGTAGCGACCCGCAAACCTGCATTCAGAGCCGAGGCTTTACCACCGTTACTTTTCCGCACCAACCGTACCAGCGGGTGATTGCCAAAGGCTTTTTCCGCAGTGGCATAGGTAGCGTCCGTCGAGCCATCATCGATCATGACGACTTCAAAGTCAGGGTACTGGCTCCGCAGTGCATGCTCGATCACATTGGCAATTGCGAGAACCTCGTTGTAGGCTGGGATCAGCACACTGACTCGCCCTTGAGTCGCCCCAGCTAGCGCACCGTCCAGACCACCTTCCGCCGCCCGGATCAGGCGATCACGACGACTCTGAATGATTGCAAAAGCAACCATAACGATCGTGCGGACCATAGCTAAAAATGCACCCCAAGCAAATATCCACTCGAGCGCCCGATGTAATTTATTTCCCCGTGTACCGAGGCTGAGCAGAGACAACATCATGCGGTTGGCCTTGGCCAGAAAACGGTCCATCACCGAGTTCACTTTCGGCATCACGTCTTCGCGCTGCTTGCCGAGCAGACTGGATAAAGTCGTGAACGCATATCCGCGAGCACGCAGGTCATTAATTATTGCGGGCAAAACTGCAGCTAAGCGATCGCCGGCCTTATCAGTTAAAACTAGAACAAACCCATCCCGAGTCGATACGGTTTTCGCAAATGGACCATTCACGTCCAACTGCATGAGCTCTTCTTGAGCACCAGCACTCGCGACAATAACGGTTCCATTGGGTGCCGTTTCACTCATTACGGGCTGTGGCTGCAGGTAACTTATCGACGCGGGCACGGACTCCACTTGCAAAAGAGTGCTGTGGCCCGTCAAGGCTTCGAGGATGCGGAGTGTCGACCGCACTTCCAGTTGCTGCGTCAAATTGTCGGCTCGCCATGTCGCCGGCTGGCGCGGCTGCCCAATCTCATGCCCCTCGCTGTAAATGCGCTGAACTAGCTGAGTTTCCTGCAGTGCCTGGTGGCCAAGCGGCACGAACGTGGCTGGAATCTTTTCTAAAGCCAGGATGTCGAGAATTTCAGGGGTAGTCTCAGCATTGGGACCACCTTCGATGAGTAGTGCCAGTGGCTTAGCGCCGTCATCTTCAGAGGGGGTGACGCTCGCCCACGAGGCCGCGGTCATCAGCGGTGCCTGCGCGGTCTCGGTGTCAGGTTGCCGCATCTCGCCGCGAAGCAGCGACAGGCCGGAAAACGCCGCTAATCCAAGGAGTAATCCGAGGCTCCCCCCGAAGGCTGCGGCGAAAATGCGACCGCGCCGCCTGCTAGTGGCGAAAAATACAGGTTTGGCAATGACCGAGTCGTAACCCATATGATGCCTTTTTGGTTGGACCGATGTGAGGGCTTTGCAGACAGAGTCGTGGCAAAAACGGCCGAGCAATAGCACGGACGAGCTAGCGAATGCTATAGTTATTAAGACAATCTATAAAAAAATCCGTTTTTTTGCATCATTAGGGGTGAAAACAGCAACGGACTCGATGTCTTGACGAGATCAAATACTGCTAAAGACATATTCATCGTCAAATCAATTTACAAAAAAAATGATAGTAATTAATAAAAAAAACAACAAAAACATAAGTTAATATTAATTTTTTAAATGGCATAACAATTGCATTCGATATTATGAACTTTTTAATGGTTGAATATGAAAAAAACACTTAGCACAGTTAAAATTGTTGGCGGCCTCTGGCTGATCGCTGCAGCCGTTGGGTGCCACCCCAAAAGCACTACAAACACTAGCAAAACTGCGGCTGCCTACGGCCAACGCGGCTACTCTGCGGCTTTGGTACGGACGACGTACTTTGGTGGCCACCTAGACTACAGAAACGGTCCAGGACCAGGTAACTTTGCCTGCATGGGCTTCCAGAATGTCAAAGAATGGTACATCGCGCCGAGCGACACCTTTGGCGACCCCGAGATTTGGGACGGTGAGGAATGCCCACCAAATGCCAACGGTATCCCAGAGTGCACGCAAATTATGCAGAGAAAGAGCATTTGCGGCCGTAAAGTAAAAGTAAAATGCGGCGGTGGTAACTGTCGACCTGGCGCCCCAGAAATCGTTCTACAGATCACCGATGCCTGCCCGAAACAGCACAGGTCCAATGTCGGCGGCGCCTGCCAAGGTGGTCCAGCCTTTGACCTATCTCAGGCCACTTGGGAGCGGATGCACGCTGCCAACGATAATATCAGTGTCTATTATCAAAGAGTCGATGATTCCACACCGCTAGGGCCAGTGGCTGCAGGCAACGAGTCCCAACAGCGCCCTGCCACTAGAAAAACTGTGGAAGATGCAGACGGCACCATTGCCTCAGATGGCAAGTACTACCCTTATTGTACAAACGGCAGCAACACGGGCGGAGGATTTGGCTGGCAGCCTGAGCTTGGTGGCCCGAATGACGGATCTTGCTTCGTCCGTTCGGCAGCGCAGCCAGTAGCTTCGGTGCAGCCGACGGCGCCAACTCCGGTACCGCCGTCCCCCACTTCTGCACCAGAGTCTGGCTCGTCAAAGCTGTCAGCATGGATCGAAGTTACATCCACCTGGGAGAGCGGCTACTGCGCCAACATCAAACTCCAAAACACCGGCAACTCGCCGACTAAATCCTGGACCCTGGCCGTGAATAAAAATGGCACTGTTATGACACAGACGTGGAATCTAAGTTCCACTGGCAACGGCGGTGACACCGCCACTTATAAGCCAGTTGCCGAATGGAATGCAGTCATTCCAGCCGGTGGCAGCGCCAATCAACAAGGATTCTGCGTCAGCCGCTCGAGCACCAGTGCTGAGGTGAAGGTTACTTCAGTAAGCGCCGATTAAAGGCTTACTAAGGCGTAGAGCTGCCACGAACTCTCGTCAGTCAGCGCCTGACCCACCCTGCATGATATTAGCAATCACGAAAGCCATCTCTAAACTCTGACTATAATTCAGCCGAGGGTCACAAAAGGTCTCGTAATTGCGACTCAGGTCAGCCTCTCCGATCCCCTCCGAGCCACCGGTACACTCCGTGACATCCTCGCCGGTGAGTTCGAAATGAACCCCACCTAAACGGCTACCCAGCTGGCGGTGCCACTGAAAGCATGCCCGAAGCTCCGACAATATCGCGTCGAAATCACGCGTTTTGACATCTTGTTTAGTCTTGATCACATTGCCGTGCATCGGATCGGAGCTCCATAGCACGTTCAAACCAGCCCGACGCACTGCCTCAATGGCAGGAGGTAGGCTAGCTTCCACACGGCCAGCACCAAATCTAGTGATAATCGTTATCCGGCCCGGCTCGTTGCCTGGATCCAGCGTCTTGATGATCTCTACCATCTCCTGCGGATCGGCCGACGGACCCCACTTAATGCCGATGGGGTTGGCGATGCCTCGGCAGTATTCCACATGCGCTCCGTCGAGCGCCCGCGTCCGATCACCAATCCACAGCATATGTGCGCCCAAATTATAGTGGCGACCAAAGTGGGACACATGGCGGGTCATCGCCTCTTCAAAACCGAGCAGAAGCCCCTCGTGAGACGTAAAAAAGTCTACGGTCCCTAGAGTTTCTTCACGGACGCCGCCAAAAGACTCCATAAAGGCGACGGCATCGCGAATGTTGGCGACCACTTGTTCGTAACGCTGACGATGTGAACTCTTACTGACAAAGCTCAGGTTCCAATGTTCCGGATGGTGCAAGTCTGCAAAGCCACCGGTAATCATCGCCCGAACATAGTTCAAGGTCATGGAGGCTGAATAATAGCTCTGTAAGAGCCGCTTCGGATCGGGGCGTCGGCCCTGCAGATCAGGGTCGAAGGCATTGATATTGTCGCCGCGAAAAACCGGCATAGAGACGCCGTTGACCGTTTCATTGTCTGACGAGCGCGGTTTTGCATACTGCCCCGCGATGCGACCGATACGGATCACCGGCTGGCGCGCTCCGTAGCTCAGAACCACTGACATTTGCAGTAGAATCTTCAGCTTGCTGGTGATGGCTTCGGGCGTACAGTCCTGAAAACGCTCTGCACAGTCTCCCCCCTGCAGAACGAACCGACGGCCGCTGGCAGCTTCAGCAAGTTGCTTCCGTAGATTTTCCACCTCGCCGACAAAGACTAGTGGCGGATAACTACGGATAGTGCCCAGGGCTTGCCCAAGCTCGCTCGGATTTTCATACTTAGGCTGCTGCTGAATAGGCTTGGACCGCCATGAGTCGGGCGTCCAATTAGTAGCTTTGTGAGCCGAGGATGTACCGTCGCTACCACCCATTTAGTCTTCCTGCTTCAGTTAAAACAGCGTACCCTTTAACTTGACCAGTTAGATCATCGCATTACCGAGGCCAGCAAGGCCACGAAAAATTGCAATCATCTGATAGTACCGGCGCCATACCCCGGAGCAGGAGCAATTCGCGCAGTGACTCCAGAACATATTTCCAGCAATGTGGCACTACTGGGATACGCCTTTGCGGCCCTGCTATATCTTGTGGGGGTCGGCAAAACGCGGCGGACCAACGGCACTGGCAACCTCGCTCTCGCCGTCTTTACCGCGGCAACTCTAGCCGCCAGCTACACCGTGATCGCGCAGTTGCAGAGCGCGCAACCGACGATGCTAAGCGGCCTGCTCTTAGCAGTGGCGATCAGTTGGCTGGCTATTTTAGGACATATCAAATTTAAGCTAAGACTAATCGGGGCCTTCGTAGCTCCACTCGCAACTCTAATTGTGCTCATGCAGTTTTTTGTCACCCCAGGCCACCCCATTGCCACTGACGGCACTGGCTCCTCGCTGCTCCTGACGCTGCATGTCAGCATGGCTATTCTCGGTCAGGCTTTTGCCATTTTAGCCTGTGCAGTGTCAGTATTTTATCTGTGGCAACAAAATCTGCTCAAGAAAAAGCTGCTTAGCCAGCTACCGCAAAACCTCCCCGCCATAGACCGCATCGACAAGTTGCTACGCCTGTGCCTGTGGACCGGCTATGTGTTCATCACTTTGGGGCTACTCAGCGGCGCCATTTATACCCAGCTTTATGCGCCACCATCCTCTTGGATGCTGAGTGCTAAAGTCGTATGGGCGACCGTCGTGTGGCTTTGGTACCTAGCCACTTTGCTGGCACAAAATATCTTCAATAGGCCCTCTAAGAGGATTGCCCAAATGTGCCTAGCTGGCTTTCTGCTGATGGCACTCAGCTACTTTGGCATGGGGTTCTTCCTCACCGGAGGTCCGTAACGGTGAGTCGAAGCGAATCAGTTTTCTTCTTACTAGGAGCAAATCATACCTCTGCGCCCATGGCTCTGCGCGAGTTGCTCTACATCGGTGAAGAGCCTCTCGCAGCTTTGTTGCCCCAGATCAAAGAGCGCTATAACTTTCACGAGCTAGTGGCGCTATCGACCTGCAACCGATTCGAACTCTTGGGAATCGCACCGCCGACACAAAATCTGAATGCACTACTTTACGCGGCCTTTTTCGAACTCCATCATCACCACGGAGACATGCGCAGCAAGGTTTCTGACGAGGAGGTGCAAAAGTCTCTCTACCTGCATACCGAGGCAGATGCCGTGCGCCACCTCTACCGAGTGGCCTCTAGTCTAGATTCACTGGTGATTGGGGAAACTCAAATCACCGGTCAATTTAAAGACGCAATCGCATTAGCAACGCGCATTGGCACCATCGGCCCCACCCTAAGACGACTTGGGCAGGACGCGTTAGCAACAGCAAAAAAAGTGCGATCGCAAACAGCCATAGGCAAAAAGACCGTAAGCATCAGCCACGCCGCCCTGGAGCTGGCCAGCAAGATCTTTGGCGACCTAAGTGATCATTCGTTTTTGCTCATCGGCGCAGGCGAAATGTCACGAGTCGCGGCTAAATACATTACCAACTACAAGCCCAAGAATATTTTTATCGCCAATCGAACGATCGACCGCGCACGCAGCTTAGTTAACGAGCTAAACATTGGCGAAGCCTTTGGCCTAGAAGAACTCCCAGGACTTTTAACCTCTGCTGATATAGTCATTAGTTCGACCGCGGCACCCGGCATAATCCTTGACGCAGCTACGGTCAAAAGGGCGCAAGCTGCTAGACGCGGACGACCACAAATTTTGCTCGATATTGCCATGCCCAGAGATATCGATCCCGCCTGCGGCAAGTTGGACGACGTCTATCTTTTTGATATCGACGATTTGCAACAGGTTGCGGCAGCTAACTATGAAGAGCGGAGAAAAGCCGCCGAAGAAGCCGAGCAACTCATTCAACGCGGCGTCGATCAATTCAAAAGCTGGCAGCGAACCTGGACCGTGAAGCCGGCGCTTGCCGCCTTTCGCAATTATCTAGACGAGCTCGCCGGCCGTGAGCTGAGTAAAACGTTATCGAAAGAACATTTTCGTGACTTAGCGCCGAAACAGCGCGAAAGTCTGGATGCGCTGGTAACTGCGATAGTTAGCAAAATCGCTGCCGATGCAGCGCGCCACGTCACTCATCCATCAGCGGGATTTGATGCAGAGCAACTCGCCGAGTCCCTTACCGCACTTTTTTTTGCTGAAGCCGAACTAAGAAAGGATCCCGCGTGACAATCCCAGTCATGTCACCGCCGCGAAGTCACGTCACCATAGCCACACGCGGCAGTATGCTAGCCTTGTGGCAGGCCAATTACGTTGCCGAATTACTCAAAAAGGGCGGTATCACCAGTAATCAGCTGATCGTCAAGACTACAGCCGACCGGGTCCAAGACCGATTCCTCCATGAAATTGGCGGCAAGGGTCTGTTCGTGAAAGAACTGGAAGAGGCATTGGCCGAAGGTAAGGCGGACTTAGCCGTACATAGCCTCAAGGACATGCCGGTCAAGTTGCCACCAAACTTTAAGTTAGCAGCTATTTTGCCGCGCCATGCAGCAACCGATGTCATGATCTTTCGCAAAGATATAGCAGCACGCCTGAAGCCCAAAGCCGTACTGGTGGCGGCAGATCTTTGGGCACTTGGCTCGCTAACCATAGGCACTGGTAGTCTCAGGCGCCAAAACCTCATAGAGCGCATTGCGCCAGCCTTGAGCTGCGTTGGCATCCGCGGCAACGTCGATACCCGCCTGCGGCGCCTTGAGGCCGGTGAATGGGATGCAATCGTGCTGGCGGAAGCTTCGCTGGATCGCCTCGGCCTTCGCGATCAACCAAGCTCGCGCTTGGGACCAGACTGGTTTGTGCCGGCGCCGGGACAAGGGGCACTGGCCCTAGAGACACGTGTGGACGATCCGCTAGCAGATTGGCTGAAGTCACTAGCCTGCCCGGATACTACACTTGCCGTGAACATCGAGCGCGAGATCTTAGCGCGCCTTGGGGGCGACTGTACGCTGCCATTTGGCTGTTATGTCCGCGGTGATCGCGGTGCGATTCCCCAGCTGAAAGCCCACGCAGCAGTCTTTTCGAGTCGGAGCGAAATGGCGGAGGCGAAACATTCACAACCTTATCCAGACGTAGCGAGTTTTGACAGTAAGGCCTTCACGGACACCTTGATGAATAAGTTAATTGAGGGTGGCGTCGCGAAGGCCCTCACTCAGCTCGGCCTACAAGTACCGAGTGGACTTAAGACAAGTTCAAAAACGTGACCTCGACTAAATCACTCATCTGGACTCGGTCAATAGCGGACTGGCAAGACGATGCTGCGACCATTTTGACAGCGGTGCCATCGCGCCTGGTTCTACGCATTCCTTGTTTAGAACTTGCCGCAAGTACGCCGAAACTAGAAAATTTTTCTTGTGATTATATAATATTTACTAGTGCCAACGCGGTGCGATTTGGACTGGCCGTGCGTGACATTGATGAGGCCGTGCGGGGCGCGCGGGGAATTTTTACCCACGGTGAGGCCACCGCTGCCGCGCTTCGGGCGAGAGGACTCACGCCTATAGTTGCACCGGTGCGCACAGCGGCTGAGTTATCAGAGTGGCTGGCAACCAAGCTACCCCCGCAGGCGGCCGTCGGCCTACCTTGCGCCGCGGAACCGGCTTGGCCTATGGCTCAAGAACTCAAAAAGAAGGGCTTCCAGGCGAACATGTGGGTCTGTTACGAGACGGTAGCCGAAGCCACGACTACCGAAGGAAAAGCGCTCAGCTCCCAAGCCATCTCTGACTTATGCAGCAACTTACACGGTGTCGTCGCATTTGCCAGCCCATCGGCTGTGCGCGGCTTTGCCAAGGTCTTTCAGCCAGAACTCAATCGTCTCCATCAAGCACTTATCGCGGCAACCATTGGACCAAGTACACAAGCGGCAGCTAAAGCTCATTTTGCGAGCGTCATAATGGCCACGACTAACAGCCTACCTGCGCTGGTCCAGTTGGCTTTAGACAATTTGTAGGCGCGAAACATCAAGCCTTACAGAATCTGATAACATAGGCTTTTGGTAACATAGTCTTTTAGTTCTGGGCGTAGCTACCTATACTCAATTGCACGATTGAGCTGGAGACATAAGCATGTACATGCGCCGCAAAGAGTCTGGCAAAATTTGCTTATTACTTTTCCTAGCAGCAATCACCGCCTGTAAAACGACCGGTGGATTTAATCGCCGCATTGGCAAGAATAAGTCCCCGCGGCTGCGGGGTAGCGACGACGTCTACCCCACCGCGCCAGCAGTCGTCGGCGAAGCAGCAGCCGGAAAAAACGTGATGAGAGTCACGGTAAACGGTGACCTTTGTGGCCCTAAGCAAGCTCCCAACCAGGCTTGCGTGGCCGTTACCATCTGCGAGCCAAACAGCGACAAATGCCAAACAATAAATAATTTACTTCTCGATACCGGCAGTGTCGGGCTCCGCGTATTTGCTTCGATAATAACCTTGAAGTTGCCGCCAGTAACAGTAGAAGGCGGCAATTTAGCAGAATGCATTGGCTTTGCCGATCAATCGAGTCAGTGGGGGCCTGTAGTTCGGGCTGACGTTAAACTTGCTGAAGAACCTGCGGTATCGATACCGATTCAATTGATCGACGCAAATTATGCCAAAGCACCCGGACCGTGCAGCATTAGTCAAAGTGTACCGGACCTATCCCCCCAGCAAACGGGATTTAATGGCATCCTTGGCGTCGGACTATTTCCGCGTGATTATCCACCGGTCAGCGTCGTAACGGACAGTCCCTACTATGCGTGCGCTGGAAACAACTGCACGCAAATCATCTCTGAATCTGCCGTACTAAATCCAGTAGCAGCCTTACCCACCGACAATAACGGTGTCATCATAAAGCTACCTTTGGTTGGTCCCGGTGGCGCAACGTCGGTTACGGGCAGTATGCTCCTTGGCATCGGCACACAAGATAACAATCAGCCTACAGGGATGACAGCCTATCCCGTTGGCTATCCAGGAATTTTTACCACCCAATTTACGCCATACAGCACCAGACCTGTCTCCAGTTTTATCGACAGTGGATCGAACCATCTAGTCGTGCCTAGTGTCGACACGCTGCCATTATGCGATTCCGAGCACACTTTCGTCTGTCCGCAAGGTGTTCAAGATTTCAGTGCAAAAATGATTGCGTCAGGAGGCAATCCCAGTGGCACCGTCGACTTCAAGGTCGCTAATGCAGCCTCTCTACTAAACTCGGAAAATTTAGTTTTTGCGACTCTGGCAGCGCGAGGAACGGAAGGATTGGCAAATGTATTCGATTGGGGACTTCCGTTCTTTTTCGGCCGTAGTGTAGCCATCGGATTTGAGGGCAAAAAGTCGACTATCGGTAAAGGGATTTATTGGGCCTATTGACCTTTAGTTCCTTAGTTTTACTGCTTTAGTTAAGACTAGCGGCCTGATGCTCGGCGATTTTCTGCGCCAAATAATTTACCGCCTCAGCCAAAGGGGCATTGCGGCCGTCCAGACTAATCATCGTCTGGAGTATATCTTTCATAGTCACCAGAGCCTCGCTGTAGGCTGAATCACTAGGCCGAATATGTTTGGTCGCGTCGTCATCTCCGGCAGGCGCCGGACTTAACACGACGACCACCTCCCCGGTTAGGAAGTTAAGATGGTGGACTGTAGTCAACGCAGGATCCCGCACCGCAACAATAAGAGATGGAACCTTACCGAAGTAAGGCGTCTCGTGTACTGCCAACGAGGCGTTATAGCTCCAAATGTAAAGACGCCCCCTGTCACTGATTGTGGACTCGGCTGAAAAATGCCCCAGTAGGGCCGGCAACTTGTCATCAGATGCTAATAAATCAGCATGTACTTGAGTAGCCGTCTGAGCGACTGCTAAAGGCGACATTAGCGGCGTCAGCAAAAGAACCAGGGCAATAACTTTCATGAATCATTCCTGATAGATTTATTTAAATCCCGCCCTGTTAACGGCGAAAAAATTGCAATATTGAGCGCAGTCTGATGGGTTTACCACGACCAACTAAATGCCACACCCAAAGAATCGCCCAGCTCAGTGTTGCAGCGCTAATCACAGCAAGTTCCAGCCACCAGGATACCCGCCCAGGAGGCGCTAGAGTCACCAACATCACTGCCGCTAAAGTCATGGTGGAGGCAAATCCTGTGAGTGCTAAGCGGCCCGCCAACTGATGCAACATAGGTGCAATCGTGTCGAGGTCAGGAGTGATCGCACGAACTTGGATATTACCGGTCTCAGCGTCGTGCATGATCTGTTCAAACTGACCTGGCAATTGCCGCATCATGGCACTGAGTCCGGCAAATCCGCTGATGGAGTCGGCCATCAAATTCTTCGGCGAGAAGCGCTTTGCCATAAACTTTTGGATGTAGGGCGTCGCGATGCTGACTAGATCTATGTCTGGATAGAGCGTTCTGATGACGCCTTCAATCGTCGTTAATGCCTTAATCAGGATGGTATATTCTGGTGCCATTTTGATTTTGAAACGCTGCGCAGCCGCCAAAATAGCATTCGCAAGCTCCTGGCTATTGAGGTCTTCCAGCTCTCCCACCACTAGGTAGGTATCCATGATCCGTGTGATCTCAGCCTTGAAGGCTGCGATATTTACCCGTTCCATGGGAGTGCCCATACGCAGTAAAGTATGCGCAATCATTGTGGAATCTCGGCCTATGATGGCGACTAGTAGCCCAACGATGTCTGCTTGCTGCTCTTTAGTGAGCCGTCCTACTAAACCGTAATCGATGAGACACACCTGATTGTCTTCATTGATCAGGATGTTACCCATATGGGGATCACCGTGAAAAAAGCCGTCGACGAAAGCCTGCTTAAGTGCGGCATGCACAATCTCAGTCACAGCATGCTTGGCCTGCTCTGACTTGGGCTCCACTTTACGTAATGGTTTGCCCGGAAAATATTCCATGGTCAGCACAGTGCGCGAAGAATACTCGGGATAGGGCTTAGGCACTGTGATGGCACGATCGGGCTGGATAAAACTGCGTGCTGTCACAAGATTCGCCAGCTCTAAACTAAAGTCTAGTTCGCGAACTAAAGCTTTCTCAAACTCCGAGACAACCTCCGATGGCCGAATCAACTGGAGTTCCTCGATGCCAACTTCGAGCAGTTTTGCCAGCATAAACAAAAGATCGAGATCGCTGCGCATGATCTGCTCGATGCCAGGCCGCTGGACCTTGACCACGACCAGATCGCCGCTCAGGGTGACCGCGCGGTGCGTCTGCCCGATAGACGCTGTCGCCAGCGGGATGTCATCAAACGAGGCAAACACCTCCTCTACCGGTCGACCGAGACCGCGGTGGATAATGTCCTTAATCTCGCTCACTGGCACCACTGGAGCCTGATCCTGCAGATTCTCCAGCGCCGCGATATATTCTGGCGGCAAGACGTCCGGACGCATCGACATGATTTGGCCGAACTTAATATAGGTCGGACCAAGATTTTCGAGTAGACGCCGAAAGCGAACCGCCGCTGGTGCCGCCGCGGCTGGACCCTGGCTGTCGGCCAAGTTGATCTTGCCAACGACGAACTTGCTGAGCGGAGACCGCTGAAATAACTCACCAAATCCGTGGCGGGTGATGACGCCTATGACGGCCCGCAGCCGCATCAAGTCGCGCGCGGCGATGCCAAAAAGCGAGGCCTGACTCTCTTGCTCTACGTCAATTGGCGACACTGGACGATCCGACATGACTGACCTCGGCTAACCCCGGCGACCGGGGTTCACAACAACACAACCCAAATTGACATCAACACTATTATTAATTATATAAAATATCTTATCTTGATTCTAAGGCTAATAATTTATGCAAACCCCTGCGACCGACACCCGCACCCACGCCCTAAGTCTAACACCTTCGGGCTTGCTAACCCTGCTCAATGATTGGGGAGAGCCGGGATTTCGCGCGCGTCAGTTGGTTGATTGGCTTTATTCTAAACGAGTCTTTAGCGTCGACGCTATGAGTAACCTCCCCGCGGCACTACGGCTGCGCCTGAACCGGGATTTATCCTGGGACTTACCGCAAATTATCAGCCGACTGAATAGTTCTGACGGGGCCAGCAAACTACTCCTTAGTAGCGAGCGTGGCCTGATTGAATCCGTCATTCTGCGCTACGAAGGCCGCACCAGCTTGTGCGTGTCCAGCCAAGTCGGGTGCCGACTCGCCTGCACCTTCTGCCAGACCGGGCGCCTTGGCTTTGTCCGCCATCTGAGCACCGCCGAGATTTTAGCTCAATATGCCATTGCCGAGCAGATCGTGCAGACCGAAGGTCGCCGCATTTCGCACGTGGTGTTCATGGGTATGGGCGAGCCACTTGATAATTACGATAACGCTGTCGGCGCCGTCAATCGCCTAACTGGCAAAGATGCATTCGGTCTGAGCGTTCGTAATGTGACGCTGTCCACCTCTGGACTGGCGCCGCAAATTCGCTCGTTAGCAACGGATGTAAGAGCCGCGCTTGCGGTCTCATTACACGCCGCGCGCGATGATTTGCGCACAGAGCTGATGCCGATCAATAAGCGCTATCCGCTCGCAGAGTTAAAAGCCGCGCTGATGCATTATCAGCAAGTTACCGGCGACAAAATCACCATCGAATATATTTTAATCCGCGACAAAAACTGCGGCGTTCGTGAAGCTAAAGACCTTGTGCGCTTTCTTCACGGCCTTCGCGCCAAAGTAAATCTAATCCCATTTAATAGTCATCCCGGCATGCCCTACGACCGCCCTAGCGACGAAGACATCCGGACCTTCCAAAGCTATCTTGCGGAGAGGTCGATTCCTGCACCGGTGCGCTATAGCAAAGGACTCGAAGTTTCAGCGGCTTGCGGGCAGCTCGCGGCGAAAAACCTAGAAACGCTGACATCGATCCCCAAGCGCAACGATGTCCTTAACCGCAATTTAATATTGTCTTAACGACATCATCAACTTACGGCGCTTTGGACTCTAGACAAAGGCCTTAGTGCAACGCATGATACGAAAGTAGTCAGACGTTGCCACTGAGGTCCTTCATTATGATTAGAATCTCCGCAGTCGCCGCCTTGATGCTCGCTTACTCTTGTGGACCGGCTCAGCCGGCATCCAAATCAAAGTTCAGCGCAGGCGAGCACATGATTATCGGTGACATGGGCTACGGTAAGGCTTGTGACAAACGTAATGATTGCCTCGCTAAGTTCTTCCGCGCCGACGGTGCTGAAGATTTTTCCTACGGCGAGCTCGTTGCCTTCAGCGGTGATTTCTATGAATCAGCGGACGAACTTTTCAAAGAACAAAAGCAACCTTGGTACAAGCCCTTACAAAATAACGTAGGCAGCAATAAGAAACTGTTTCAGCAAGAAGTCGAAGCTGCTCTCAGCATGATGGACGGCCACGGCAACAGTGAATATCCGGATTTCTCGCATTTCTTTGCGATGAATTACACGAATTTCCTCAGTCTCGCGGAACACAATGCCAAACACTTCGGATTTAATAATATTCGGCAATATGTCGCCGAGCACACTAAGGCACTAAGCCTCGCGGCAAAAGCGCGCTCACTCAAAACTGAACAACCGCAAGTTGCGCAAGAGACATTTAGACAGGCAATATTTCAAAACGCGTTTGCTGACCATTTCCTGACCGATAGTTTTGCCTCGGGCCACATCCGCAATCCACGCCAGCAAACCATGGAATGGGCCGAATCTCGCGGCCTACCGATCAGAACAGCGGCCGCACTTAACAAGGTCCTGCATGACCGCGACGGTGAGATGCGCCAATCAGGTGAGCACGGTCTACCTGTGCGCAACGCGCGCGGCGATGAGTGGTTTGCTCGTTGCGATGCCCAACTATTCTTCAAAAATAATTTAGATACGCCGGCCGTAGCCATGGTGACTGAGGCTGTTGAATTATCACTAGATGAAATATTTCGTGCCTATGACTCCGGTGATGTCAACTCCGGTATCTTTACCGCTACCCAATTGGTGCCGTTCCCCGACGACGAGTCGATCAGTTTAGTTGACACAGTGAAAATCGGTCGTTTTGAGCCTAAAACCGTCTACGACACGCTGGCATGGTACTTTCGCACGCCGTTTATCAAGGATTTCAGCCCGGCACTCATTGGCACTTTTTATCAAGCTTTGCCAGAGATCATGGAAAAAATGCGCAGCGACGTCCAGACGACGGTGGCAGCGGATCCGGAACTTCGCCAACGCCTGCCGGCTGAGTATCTGCAGGCTTTTGCCGAGATTCACTGAGGCGGTGTTTTTGTGTCTGGACTCGACCCCTTTGACCACGGAGAGAGGGAAAGAGGGAGATCAAAGTATAGTGGGTCTAAAGGCGCCAATCCCGCAAGTAATACATCAGCAATGGTTTGCTTAGAACAAAGCCAGTTTCCTCGCGGTAAATGTCAGCGTGATCAAGTAGCTTATCAAGGATTTTCCGTATACCGCTTGCTGATATTTTTAGTTTAGCTAAGGTCTCCTTGCCCATGGGATTCTTCAGGCTGCCTTGCTTTGCGATGAGTGTGAGCACCTTGAGTTCATTTTTTGTGTAATTATCTAAATAAGTCTCGAACTCACCACCAAGAGAAGAAACGTAGTTTTGCAAGATGGTTTCAATAATCTCTGCTGTCAAAATCACGTCAGAGTCGGTTCGGTTGCCAAGCTGATAGACGATATGCGAACAAAACATATTGATAGCTTCAGCGTTGCGAAGCAGCAAATGTTGTAGGCCTGTCAGTGTCACTGTGTCAGCTTTGATGTGATGTGGGCTAAACCTTTCTGAAATGTAATCGTTGTACTCATCGACAGGTAGAGGTTTAATCTCTAGCCTTTTTCCCCAATTGAAAAATGGTGCCTTTGGTTTTTGAAATATCTTTGCAAGAAGATGTTGCTTTGAACCGAGAATAACTATGGGAATGGCAAATGGCATTTTTTGCATTTCTTCACGTAGCAGCTCCTCGCTTCCTTTAGCGAGGGCAACATCCTGAAATTCATCGATCACTATCGCAACCTGAACGCCGCTATCATGCAATTTTTTTATGTTGTCGAAAAATGTTTCGATTTTTGGGTGTGTTGATTCAGCGATAGCTCTTACGCTGGCTTCCATACTTCCATCAGCTGATATGGAAAAGGTGGGTCTCAGACCTTTGATGATTTGGGCAGTTGATCTCAACGTTGCCTTCAAGGAGAAGGTGGATTGATAAGCCTTGTTGAGGTAGAGCGTGAGCTTCTCTGCCACATCATCAATCGATTTCACGCCATAGAGTTCGATATAAATAGCCATGCCGTTGGGTGTCTGCCTAAGCCAGTCGGGTATGACCACGTTTTTAATCAGACTGGTTTTGCCGCTGTCCCTCTTGCCGTAAATGACGATTTTGTCAGAGGAGCGTAAGGCGTCGGTGAGTACCTTCGCCTCCAAAGTTAGATTGCAGATATTGTCGCGATCCACCAAGGTATTGTAAATAAACCTGGCGATATTATTAGACAAAATGAACCCCCGCGAAAAATTACACTTTTAGTATATGCACCAAAGGTGTAATTTCCAAGCCAGTTTGTGGTGGGCGAAAGTTGACCTGGTGCTACGTAGGCGATCGTTCAGCGGGCCGTTGCGGCTAGACTTTTCCATTTCCGCACCAAGCACGCCCAATATGGCGCACCTTAGGCGCACCTTAGGCGCAGCATAACCCCCTAAAACTTCAAGACTTAAAAAAAAGAACTAAAGACTTCTTGGGGTCGGGCACTTATAGCAACTCATTGACACCATTAGAACACCACAAAACATGACTACAAAAGATCTAGGGCTTTCGTTAGCTTAGCGCCAGTGCCCGACCCCCTACAACTGATCGCCGCTGGCTAAAGAACGCTTGAGATTCCACCGATAGTTGACTGTCACTCCACTTTCTATCTCGTGAGGATATCAACGTGGGAGCCACCGCCAAGCCATCCCCCGAACGATACACCGACGGTGCCGCATTTGGCGAGCGGACCGGGAAGCTTAATGATTGGCGCGAACTGCTTTGCCTCGGCCTAGAGCCGGACACCGTGGGCGGTGGATTTTTCAACGGAAAGAAGGATATCCTGCTGAACTTTGTCCAGCGCGATCCTGCTTATCACATGATGACTTTTGTTGGGCCAGATCGGTGCATGAATCGGTTCGTTTCAGGGCCAAGGAATCACTATTTCCTCGCGGATGGGGACCCTGATCCAAACCTGATCTTGTTTTCCTTTCTCGCGCTTGATTGGCATCTAGTCTTTGAAGATACCATCTGTAAGACCTTTGCCATGCTCCAGGATATCAGAAATCGTCGTTAGACCAAGGGCCAACCGCTCAGCATGGCGCCAGTTGTCATCGAGCTTTGCGCTGTGGGCGGAACTCATGCCCTGATATATATCTATCGCGCGAGTGTCGACCGGATGGCGGCTCAGTTCCCTTGAGAGTAAATATTCAAACACAGCACGGCGTCAAAGTGATCAGCCGGTGTGTACAATGCACACGCCGGTGGTAATTCTGGTTGCGGCTCATCGCTGAAAATCGGTACCTGTACTGCCCTGCCGCTGCGCGTGACTCCGACATGCTGCACCGCTTGGGTCATGGAATCCTCCTATGGTCATCGCGGCGTCTTTTATCAATCGTGTGCCATGGCGTCCAACGACATGTACCTGATTTTTGGCTATGTCGGGATTGGGACTACGGCGCCAACTTCTTTACTACACACGAATGATACGGCGGCAAAAACAGCTTCGTATTTCGGTGTGTAGCAAAGCGATACCTGTGAGAAAGCGATTACCGTTTTGCTCGCATAGTATGGGGAGAGACATCGTGACATCTGTATGTCGCCGTGCCGGATGAATTAATGAATTAAAGAATTAAAGAATTACGCAGAAAGTCCCTTGGAAGGTAGCTTCCAAGGAACCAAATTTGACATGACTTTTGTTGGTTTTTGAATCTTGTCTTACAGACTGTAACTCAGCCCAAAGCGGGGATAAACATAGTTTGAGTAAACTTTTTTATCACCAATCATGATGTCTTTGTTCGCTGCGGCAAGCGTATTGCGCAAGGCGAGATCAAACGACACCCCGATCTTTCCATAAGACACCTCGAAGCCCTGGAATACGTCCACGTATCCAAAACCGCTGGTTTGCTTATCAGTAGCTCCACGGTAAGTCTGATAACCGAGCTCCGCTCCTAGGCGCGACTTAAGTAGGGACGTTAATTGCAAGCCAGTACCAAAGTAGAGGCCGTAGTCTGCCTGGGGCCTGACCTTGCGGAACCCTTCGGCATTGGTTTCAAAAACCTGCTGAGCTCCAACATTAAGACCGAAAAAACTACCTCCATCTACTGGCAACTCTACCATCACCCCTTGGCGCAGAAAGGCCTGCTGCTCAAAGTTAAGGCCAAACTTGACACCACTACCAGTGCTGGTCTCTGCAGCCATCGCGGATCCAGAACTCAACGCACCTATCATTAACACTCTGAAGATAAAACGTTTCATCGATGTACTCCTATTTACAATCAGACAAATGATGATCCACACAAAGCTGCGTGCATGTAGCGGCAACAATTGCAGCGTTAACAGCAGCAATACAGACGCCCAACCCGATTCCCGCGGTAGCAACTCCGGCCGCAGTGCATGCAGGAGCTGTGACAGTGCCCGCTGCGAGCACAATTGCTCCAGCTCCGACGCCGACGCAATTGGCTTTATTCCACCCACTGCTTTCAGCCTTTCCTGCTACCGCCCCGGCGACAGGGCTTGCTAAAGATTTGACGACGCCATCAAAGATTTCGCTGGGTGATGGAATATGTGGCGGCACGATCCGGATGTGACAGTCAAAAACACATTCATCCTTGATACCAACTGCTGCTACGTCCACTGAATCATCATTGATTTTTCTTAAATCGAATCCAACGTTGCGATCCACGCCGGCCTGATAACCTAGATGGATGCCGACAACTTTGCCATGCTGCAGCACCGGACCTCCCGAGAAACCCTGCTCGGTATCGCAAGAGTGGAGAAAGACACCCGCTGCATCAACGTAGCCATCAATCGTACAATTGCTGTGCGCGTATAGACCTTTGCGATTAAAATCATAACCGACGACTTCAACTGGACCATTCTCAAGTGATCCATACTCCAGCCCAAGTGGCAGGGAAGAATCGGCAGACAGCACCAAATAGTCTTTTTTTGTCTCCAAGCGCTTCACTTTTGACAAATGAACCGTACGGCCCTCATCAGTGGTAAATGTAGCATCGATAGTACCTGCATCGGCATGTTTACCGCGGCAATGAGCCGCAGCCGTTACTTCGGCAGGACCAGTCACAAATGCCGTACATTCAGCACCGTCGGCAGTCACGAGAAAGCCAACGGTTTGCCGCAGCCGCACATCATTGACTAACTGCAAATGACTCACTGGACTCAAGACGCTTTTAGTCCCAGCACTCGGCTCTTTCTGATCGCAGCCACAAACCGTGGCTAGCAAGGTTGCTAGCGCTAACCATCCTTTAACATCAGATCTCATTTCTTACCTCCTCAAAACATGTTTATCTAAATGCAACGCCTTGATTGGCGATGTCGTAGTTTTATTCTGGACGCATGTGCGTATTTGATCTTTGAACGCAATCAAAACGCTTTTTATGTATCCGGAGTGCAGTCACTTTGCAGTAACCAGCGCTCTAGTTCGCCAGACAAATCACCGGGCGACGACACAGACTTCGACAGGCACTGGTACAAGACTGTGTTCTCGTCCGCTGTGAGTTCTGACTGTGGGGGCATCACAGCGTCTTGAATTATGATTTGCTTTACTAGGTTGCTACCGGTTGGAAACTGATCAGGTAAGACCGAGAGGTAGTGAATAGCCGCTCGCTTTGCTCCATCGTGACAACTTGCGCAATCCATCGCTGCGCGGACTCTTGCTACACTTGCGTCATCTTTGAGTTGCTCGGCGCCGCAATTTTGCTTGAGCACTTGCCAATGTTGAGCGGCATCAACCGCTTTGGATTCTGATCCGACTGATGGACCGAGATCATCACGGTTGAATTCGGCGATTTTTGCTGCTGCATAACCAGAGATTACCGAATTTACTTCCGCTAGTTGCTGGGAGCTGAGATCCGACAATATTGAGTGATCTGCAGGTTTAATCTTAATTAATGGCGATTCGTGGCAACTGTAACAGGGCTCCGCTGTTTTGACCGATTGCAGACGGCTCGTTACCGAAATAGATCCACTATTACGACTTCTCCATAAATCGACGTAATAGACTTGCGGATCGGCGTGGGCTTTGCCGGACACCGGATCAAGCTTCTCCACAATAATCTGGGATATGACCTCGGACGGCTTAGAACTTGGGTCGTCACTAACTCCGAACTGTATAAAGCGGTCGGAAGCATCGCCAGGAATATAAACCAGCAGCCTGCCCATGGCTTGACTATCGTCCGGCGTCGACAGATTACGCGATTTATAATAAAAAACGCGCCACTTCGGATCATAACTCCTGATCTTATCCTCAACTTTCGCGAAATCTACGGACCGGGTGTTATCGATGTCTGCCAGTAATTCCTGACGCGCTAAATTCGGCGGAAGTGCCAGATAGCCCTTGGCCGAAAGCAAGGCCAAATATTCAGAATCGGGCACATCAAATCCAAGCAAGCGACCCGGACGTTTGCTGAGATCTAATCGATTAATGAATCGATTGAAATTTTTGAAGCATCCGCTCGCACCAACAATTTGATTCATCTGCGCAGCACACTGCTTCAATACACTACTGATATAGACGATGTTTTTCTTGTAATGAGATTGCGCCAGTGTGGTCAGCTCTTTCGTTCGCCAACCGCGCCATTCGTCCCAAGTCTGCGGACACTGCGCAACACGCACCAACGTCCTATCGACGCCTTGAATAGCACTATTTATTTGTGCAGGGGCAGCCGGTTTATCGACAGCAACGCCGCTGCGGCAACATAAAACGCTAGAGCAAATAACCAAGGAAAATAAACGTTGCACTGACTGTCACACTCCAGAATACGCATAAGCACTGCTACTTAAGCTGCTGCCCATTTAAGTTTGCCACCGACCTCTCAGAACCGAACTTCGTAGCACAGTGCAATCGATGTGCCAGGATTGGCGTTCACCTAAAATATTTAGTACGGAGAGATGCAAAACACTGGAAATTACGATGTTTTTTTAGTAGCAGCAGGCGATCCACACGACACATGATTACGGGTTGAAGTCGAAGGATGATATTGCGTATGGCCGAATTTCAGTCCAAGTGGACTGAATCATGTTTGGCGCGGTAGCGCCATTGTGGCCGATAAAGCCAGTTGCTCTGATCTGAGATTAAGGGGGTATGATTTGGTAAGCGGAGATTAGTAGGACCACCGGAGTATATTTCGGCGGTTGGCGACCTTGTAGCTTATCGGAATATCCGGTGGCAAGAGTGAATTGGACCGGCTGGCTCTGTCC
>JAPLFY010000148.1 GCA_026390435.1 Pseudomonadota bacterium | reverse complement strand
ACCCTGCCCGTTGCGAATGGTGGTACGGGGGCTGCGACTTTAGCTACAAATAACGTGCTTCTAGGAAATGGTACAAGCGCCCTTCAGGCAGTCGCACCAGGCACATCTGGTAACGTACTCACTTCAAATGGAAGCACATGGGACAGTGCAGCATCTGTCACCAATTGGGCTGTGCCTGGCACGATTGGATCGACAACGCCGAATAGTGGGGCATTCACGACTTTGACGGCGAGCGGCAATGTCGGGATTGGGACGACGGCGCCGGTTACAAACCTCGATGTTGCTGGCACTATCAGGGCCTCAGGCCGCCTGACTATACTAGCTAGCGACTCGAGCAACACTTGGAACTTAGATAACACCACCGGGTATTTGAGGATTTTCCGCGAAGATGTTAACGGGTCAAATGGCTCGGTAAAAATGGCAATCCTCAACAACGGCAACGTCGGGATCGGAACTACAAACCCAGCCCAAATGCTTTCTGTTGCTGGCACCATTGAATCCACGTCTGGAGGAATCAAATATCCCGATACTTCTGTGCAAAATACGGCTTTCATTGGTCGCATGGTTCCTGGCGGCCGTCTTACGCTCACATCAAATACTCCAATCAGCACGTCGGACGTCACGACAGCGAGCACCCTTTATTACACGCCATACACAGACGACCAGATCGCATTGTACGACGGCAGCAACTGGCGTCAGTATACCTTCGCTCAGCTTGCCCTGACATTAAGCGGACTGACCTATGGCAAGAATTATGACGTTTTCGTATACAGCAATTCTGGCACACCAGCCCTTGAACTTAGCGCTGCTTGGACTAACGATACCAGCCGCGCTGATGTCATTAGCCGAATAAATGGAGTGTGGTCCAAAACTACCGCAACCACCCGCCGCTACGTCGGCACTATTCGCACAACTGGTACGATGACTACCGAGGACAGCAATGCTAAGCGCTATGTTTGGAACATGTACAACCGGGTAACCACACCTAGCTACCAACTTGACAACACTGCTGGGTGGGCTGTGTCCGCCACTAACACATGGGAACCTTTCAATTCAGGGAATGGTAACTGGAAGCATGAGTTTGTACTCGGCCTATCGGAGGATGCCGTTTCCTGCAGTCTGACAGTGCTAATTTTGCAGTCAACTACCAGCGGGATGTTTGCTAGCATCGGAGTCGACGCGAACAATGCTCAAGCCGGAGGTGTCGGCAGGATCTACTCCCAATCTGGTATCTCTGTCTACGGCTCGGGCACTGTGGTTTATCAAAATTGGTTGCCAGCCGGTTACCACTACTGCCAGGCCATAGAGCTCTCAGGCTCACCTGCCAACTCCACGGTTTATGGCCAAGGTTACTCCAGCTTCAACTCTATCGATCGACGTTAAAGACCATACACCGTTATGGCGACGCGGTGATTGGAACCTCATCCCCACTCAGTCTACTAGAAATGAAAGGTGGCGCCTCAGACAATGCTGTCTTAAAAGTCACCAATAATGCTGCCAATAGCTGGGGACTTTGGAACGACAATGGGTTATGGGGTCGGGCACTCTCAGAAACAGAACTAAGCCCGACGTGCTCTCCGCTTCGCTCCGTGCCCTTCGGGCGACTCCTAAACTCACACGCCCATAATTTCACATAGCTCTGGATTCTCTTTTCTAAACACCTCGATCTCCAAGCTTGCTGCGTTGCCGACTGGCTC
>JAPLFY010000038.1 GCA_026390435.1 Pseudomonadota bacterium | reverse complement strand
AAAAGCGCGCAGCACAGAAAGCCAGCGGCTATCCGTAGGCTTAGTTTATGTTTAGTTTTATAAAACCGTTCCAGCATGAGTGAGCCTAAATGCCATCCGACATGCAGCGGTCGGCGGATGGTTCCACTCTATTGGCCTAAGTTTGGAATCGGTTTTATTTCACAAAAATTGAGGGGAGTTTATAAACACATAATATCTTGGATATTATTGGGTTGGTTTCAGCTTGCAGTGTATTGGCACGGGATTTGCCTCCGGAAGGCCCTAAACAGGTAGCCACCGATGTCATTCCGTTTTAAAATCAACGGAAAAGCGCATAGCTCAGTGTTTTCAGTGGGTTGCTGCAAGTACCTGACCCCGGGGGGGCGATGTCGTTGGCGTTTCCCGCAGTCATCGATCATCGTGTTGCCAACTTGGAATGTGGAATGGACCGTATTCCTAATTGGTGCTGACTTTACCAAGTTTTATTGGTAAACAACCTAAAGGTGTATTCGGAGAGCGTATGGCGATCAGCGGAAAAGAGCTGCGAAGACTGGCAGAACGCGCTGGTTGGGTGTTCAAACGGCAATCGGGTAGCCATATGATTTTAGAAAAAGATGGCAAGACGGTATCGATTCCAAACCATCGCGAACTCAAGAAGGGCACCGAACTGGCAATTCGTAAGCAGATGAATTTAAAGATTAAATAGACGGAGCAGAAGTGAAGTATCACTTCAAATATAAGAAGGCAAAAGAGGGCGGCTATTGGGCTCAATGCGTGGAAATCAGCGGATGCATCACGCAGGGCGATACCATGGATGAGCTGCAGGTCAATATGGAGGACGCGCTCAACACGATGCTTGACGAGCCGGGCGAATCAAAGCTGGTTTTCGAACTCCCCCATGCAATCGTGAGAGGGCGCAATATACTGAAAGTAGCAGTGCGACCTAACGTGGCCTTTGCTTTTCTGTTGCGTCAGGTGCGCCTGAGGGCCGGGGTGACCCAGACAAAAGCTGCGAAAATGCTGGGATTTAAAAACATCTACAGCTACCAGAGATTGGAAAGCGCAAGGAATACCAACCCTCGGCTGGATCTAATTGTGAGGGTAAAGGCAGTGTTCCCTGATTTTGATCTTGAGATGATTGTCAGTGACGCGAGGCATGACCGTGCTGGCTAGGAAAAGGTATTGCTTCGCATCGCTGTGGGCATGATCGACTCACGCCACGGCTGTTGGGTGTAGGGCTAAAGCGGCGGGTCGCAAATTTCGCCGTCGGGGAAGATCTTGTTCAGTGCATTGAATGCAGCTATCCCGTAGGCCTCGGCGAGGGTGGGGTAGTTGAACACCATGTTGACTAGATCTTGTGCGTGCCCGCCCTTTTGCATGATCACTAGTCCGACGTGAACTAGATTACAGGCATCTGGGCCTAGTATGTGGATGCCGAGAATTTTGTGCGTTTTGCGGCACACTAGCAATTTTAGCAGTCCATGCTCATCGCCTCGAATATAGCCGCGGGCAACCTCGTAGCAGTGAGCTCTGCCGACCACGTAGTCGACGTTGTGTTCTTTGAGATCCTGCTCAGTCCGGCCAACGCTTGATAATTCGGGGATGGTATAAACACCAATTGGATAAACCTTGGGGTACTCAATCGCCTTCTTGCCAAACATGTGTCGCGCCGCGTAGCGGCCCTGTACCGCAGACGTAGCAGCTAGCGCCGGAGCGCCGATATTGTCACCGGCGGCATATATATTGGGGACATTTGTTTGGAAGTGGCTGTTGACGATGATCTCGCCTCGTTCTGTAGTGGCGATCCCAACTTTTTCAAGGCCGATTTTTTCAGTGTTTGGCACTCGACCAGCAGCAAAAAATAAAACTTCGCCCTCAAGTATATCGCCGTTTTCTAGTGTTAATTGCGCTCCTGTGCTGTTTGCCTTGGCGTGCGCCATCTTCGATCCAAGCACGAATTTAACACCGGACTCGTCCTCAAGAGTCTTCTTGAGTGCGGCTGCGATTTCATGATCGGCATACTGCATGATGGTATTTCGGCCATCGATGATTGTGGTCTCAGTTCCCAGTGCGGCAAAAATACAGGCATACTCACAGCCAATCACGCCAGCGCCATAAATCAGCACGCTTTTCGGTACGCTCTCGAGCTTGAGTAACTCGTCGGCGTCCACGATGCGCCAACCATCAAAGGGAACATCGGCCGGGCGCCGCGGCCTCGACCCAGTAGCGATCAAAATGCAGCGCGCTTGCGCGATGAATTCGTCACCATTGGCACTCTTCACAAGTACATGATTTGCGTCTTCAATCGAGGCGAAGCCTTCGATAATCTCTATGGCGTAGCGGTCGCAATACCGTCTGACGATGCTTTCCTCGTACTGCGACACTTTATGGGCACGCGCCATTAGCTTCGCAGCTGGCAGATCGCGAATGATGCGCTCGACCCACTTACTTCCAGCGTGAAATCTTATATTGTTAATGGCATCCATGGACTCGCGCATGGACTTAGAGGGGACCGTGCCGGTATGAATCCAGGCCCCGCCCAATCGGCCGGGGGTCGCTTCGACGATGGCGACCGATCGTTTCATTTTTGCGGCTTGCACGGCGGCTCGGTAGCCGGCCGGGCCGCTACCAATCACAAGCAAATCGTAAATCTTGTCAGACTCCGCCATGCCATTGCTCCTCGAGCTGCGGGACCTACTGTGAATGTTATCGGTAGGAAAGCGCAGATGCCTTAGTCCCTACGCCATAGCTTGACGTCGCGCAATATTCGTTTGATTAAGCGGAGTCATCTGTTAAGATATATCAAAATATCTCGGGAATTGCTCGTTGTTCCGTCGCCAAGTTGACATGGCCTGGTACCTGACATGGTCAGCATTCAGGTGGTAACGAGCTCTATGCCTCGCGATATTTGGGAGCCTTTGCATGATGTCCAAAATCTTTGATCGCGTCAGTGAGGCTACCGCTGCCAGAGGTATGATGGGCTTGCGTGGGCCAAAGCCAGATCCGACGGTTATTGCGGCACGTATGGCAGCACGCCAGCGTGGCTGGGAACTCGGCTTGCCAGGCTATACTGATTTGAGCGGTAGGCGCCCGCCACCTATCATTGCCATTGGGGGCGGTAAAGGTGGCGTTGGCAAAAGTTTGGTGAGTGCCAATTTAGCAGTCAAGTTGGCTGCTTCTGGATGGCGAGTTTTGGCCATTGATATGGATATCGGTGGCGCTAATTTGCACACTTACTTCGGCCTTCTAACGCCAACGCGCGGCCTAGCTGACGTAGTTGTCTACGGGCGCAGTAGTTTGGCCGATGTCATGGTTACTACCAACGCAACTGGGGTGAGCCTGGTGGCGGGGGGTAATGAAGAGGTTTGGGGTGGCGCTGCTGCCATGGATCAGGCTGCCATGGGGCGCTTGTTCGAATCATTTATTGAAGTTCAGGAAAAGGACCTTGCCGACATCATCCTTCTCGATCTCGGGGCGGGGACGCATGGCTTGACCTTAGACTGCTACTTAGCGGCCCATCTTGGCATCCTGACGGTTTTGCCAGAGCCCACGTCGATTGAGAATGCGTACCTTTTTCTCAAGACGGCTTTGTTTCGGCTAGTCCGCAATGTGGGTGATCAGTTGAAGCAAGAGGATATTGCATTAATCGTACGTGACCTGCTCGTGGAACCAGATAAAGCCCGAAAGGGTGGGTACGGGGATCATCTGCGTCTTATCGGTGCGAAATACCCTGAGTTTATAGCAAGCTTGCGTAGTGCTGTTCAGTCACGTACTTTGGGAATCGCAGTCAATCAGGTGAGAAGCCAGAAAGATATCGACGTTGGTAAGTCGATGGAGCTGATAGCCGAGCGGTATTTCGGTTTCAACTGTCGCAGTTGCGGCTATTTGAACTATGATGAGGCGGCCTGGAAGTCGCTTCGCAATCGGCGTCTTCTGGTAGTTGATTTTCCACATTCAGTGCTGTCAAAGCGTTTTTCTGAGCTGTCACGACTAGTGCTGAGTAATCTAGGTTTTTGATGAAAGGGAGAGACCGTGCATCAAACCGAACCGAAAGCCGCCGGAAACCATGTGTCGGCCTCGCATCAGCAAGACAACGCCCTCGAGGTCAACTACTACCGGGTGCTCGACGTCGAGCCGAATGCGTCGCGCATGACCATAAGGGAGGCTTATCTTCGCCTGAAGAATGCCTACGGCAGTGGCAGCGCAGCCTTGTATTCCCTGCTTTCTAAAGAGGAAGCTAGTGCTCAGATGGCGCAAATAGAGGCTGCCTTTCGCGTCTTGAGTGACGAAGTTGCACGACGCGCTTACGACCGTGAGTATGGAATCAAGCGCGGGAATCAGCGGCAGGGTGCCGTTAATCAGGTAAACATTGGTTTTTCGCAGGATGATTTAGTCGCGGCGACTCTCGCTGGCTATGTCGACTTAGATGGAGCTAACGGGGGCCCCACCGAGGCAGGGGACTTAGGCGCTGAAGAGCTGCGTCCAGAGGCAGTGATCCGTACCACACGCTCTATGTTGACCATCATCAAACTCAAGGCTAATAAGGCTACTGCTACAGATGTTCGAGAGTTGCTGCTTGAGATCCTTCAGTCTGGAGACCCAGGTGACGGTGACTTGCTGCGGCGCATGCGAGAGGCTTGCGACGTATCCGAACAGGAAATTTCAGAACGTACCAAAGTTAGCGTCGCCTACATTCAAGCTATCGAGGCCAACCGCTTTGACCGGCTCCCCCAAGGCGTCTTCGTCAAGGGTTTTCTCCGTAGTTACTGCCGCTACCTCGACCTACCCGAGGCCGATAAATTAGTGCAGGCTTTCTCAGCGAGGCTGATGGATTGGCAAGCGAATCGCAAGAGCTAGACTCTTTTGTTGCTGAAGCTGCGGATGCGGGTGAACGCCTCGATGTTTATCTCGCTAAACGCGCTTCAGGGGTAAGTCGAGCAAAAATTCAGCAGCTTATTGCCGCCGGAGCAGTGAGTCTGAATGGTAAGCCGACGCGGGCGAAAGAACGACTGGTGGCTGGGGACGAGGTCAAGGTGACCTGGGCGATTGCCGTCGCGCCTTCGCCATTGCAGCCTGTGGCCATGCCGTTAGTCATCATGTACGAAGACGATGAATTAATTGTCCTGAATAAGCCGGCGGGAATTTCCGTCCATCCTGGGGCTGGTGACACTGGTCCGACCTTGGTGCAGGGCCTTCTGTATCACTGCGGTCAACTTAGTGCAGGTAGTAGCCCTGAAGGGGCGATGGTGCGCCCAGGGATAGTGCATAGGCTCGACAAGGACACTACCGGAGTCATGGTCTGTGCTAAAACGGACAGGGTTCATGCTGCCCTGGCCAAGCAGTTTCAAGAAAAGAAAACTCTGCTGCGCGAGTATACGGCCCTCATGGACGGTGCCATGCAACAGAGCGAGAGGCTGTATACCAGTTACCTCTTTCGAGATCCGGCCAATCGCTTGCGTTTTGCCTCCATGACGGAAACAGCCTACGGCGCGTTGAGTGAGCGACAGCGTCCAAGTCGCGTGCGTTTAGCGAGGTCCCTTTTTACCCGCGAGGCTCTCTTTGGACAGCGCCTCACCCTGGGGCGGATCCGCTTGTATACCGGGCGCACGCACCAAATTCGTGTCCATGCTCAGGCGCTGGGCCTGCCCATCGTCGGTGACCCTCTATATCATCGGCCCATTCAATTGCCGCTTGTTTTTCCCCCTGAAATTCGAACTCAAGTATCTAAAATTTCAAGGCAAATGTTACATGCCTCGGAGTTGAGCTTCCAGCACCCTGTCAGTGGGGAGCAATGCTCCTTCACGGCTCCGCTTCCTGAAGATTTTTGTGATTTACTCCAAGTCCTTGCTCCTTTTCGCTGGGACTTGTGATGATCTTAGTATTAAGTAAGAATATAAATTGGACCATGATAGCCCGCTACCTCTTGGAGTTTGACGAGCCATGACAGAAAGCTCGCACCTAGCGCTTCATCTGGTGATAGCCAGTAGCCTATTTCTAATGACGGAATTCTTGTCGCCTGCGCAAGCAAACGCGGAGCCGCCGGCGTCTCCTATAATGACTAGTTCTGCTGCGGCTCGTCACAGTGACATGATCATATTGACTGTCGATAAAAAGGCTCTGCAAGCCGAGCTTAAGACTTGGCCGCAGAACCCAGCGGCAGCCTCACTTTTGAAGCGTTTCCGGATCGCCATCGGTAAAGCTGAGGGCGATAAGCAGCAGGAAGGCGACAATCGCACGCCAGAAGGCATCTACTTCGCGCAGAGCCATATTTTAGGCGAAAAACTCCCAATGAAGTATGGTCGGAAGGCCATACCGATTGATTTTCCGAACCCAATCGATCGGGCATCGGGCAAGACCGGTCACGGCATTTGGCTCCACGGCGTTGATCATGACGACCGAGTCGACGAGGCCAAGGTCACTGAGGGTTGCGTCGCTTTTTATAATGCCGACATTTCCAGTTTGGCTAATTGGCTCAAGGGCTACCAGGGTGTCGTGGTCATTGCCAAGGATATTCAAGACGTAAATCGTAACGACGATTTAACTGCCGTTGAGTCTCGCACTCTGGCTTGGATGAAGGCGTGGGCGGATCGTAAGGTGGACGATTACGTGAAGTTTTATCGGACGGATTTCCGTTTCGGTAGGATGGATCTTTCGGCTTATTCTGACTTCAAGCGCCGAGTCTTTGGTAGCTATAAGAACATGAAAGTGACTTTTGATAACCTGCGCGTGGTGACTCATCCGAAGTACGCCGTAGCCTTCTTCAATCAGGACTTCCATGGAGATGGGCGCTTTAGTTCTATCGGTCGTAAGGCGCTGTACTGGGAGCGTAATGAAAAAGGTGAGTGGAACATTCGTCGCGAAGTGTTCGAGAATCGGCGGTTTGAGTTTATGACCTTTACCGATGCTGAATTGGCCTTGCTGTCTGATGCAAGTGCAGGGGGCGGCGGTAGCAAAGATAAGAAATCACCGAATTTATAAGCGCAGAGGTCGAAATGAACGCAGGGCGTACAGTGAGCAAAGCGTGTATCCTCATTGCGATTTCGAGCAACCTACTGCTCGCTAGCTCAGCCAAGGCGGATATCTTTAAATTTGGCGGTAAAGTGTACAAGGCTACCGATCTATCCGTAGCTGATCAGCAGGCTCTCTTTGACATCGAGAGTGATGAATACAATCGCAGACTGCTCTTAGCGCATCAGGCAGCCCTAAACGTGTATTTTGGTGACGAGGCGAAAAAGACCGGCAAGTCGAAGAGTGAAGTTGAGGCAGCGGTGCTTAATGTCGCCGAGCCTACCGACAAGCAGGCTGCCGATTGGTTTGAACAAAACAAGAGCCGCATACCTCCCGGTTACACCTTAGATAAGGTCTCTGGTGAGATTAAGACGCTGCTAAAAGATCAGGCGGCAAAAGAGAAGCGGGAAGCGCTGCTAGCAAAATTAAAAGCAGATGGTAAGTTCGTGCCGCTTTTGAAGGAACCAGAAGCTCCAGTCGTCTCGATCGATGTTAAGGACCTGCCGACGCAAGGTGCAGCTGCCGCTAAGGTTACAATAGTTGAGTTTGCTGACTACCAGTGCCCTCATTGTAAAACGGTCGCACCGACTCTCGAAGCCCTGGTGAAGAAGTATCCGACGCAAGTTAAGTTTGTCTTTGCTGATTTTCCGATCAGGGGCGTGTCGTCGGAGTCCGTGGCGCAAGGTGCGTACTGCGCCGGCGAGCAGCATAAGTACTGGGAATTTCATGATCTCGCCTTTGAAAAGCAGCAGGAGCTAGGTTCTAGCGATGCTCCGACAAATTTGGCAAAGTCCTTGAAGCTGGATGAAGTAAAGTTTGCGAACTGTCTAAAGGGCGCAGCTGCAATAGCGCGCGTCACTAAGAGCAAAGCCGAAGGCGAGCGAATCGGCATTGTCGGAACGCCAGCCATTTTCATCAATGGTCGTCGCGTGAAAAGTCACGATCTTGTTGAGTTGGAAAAGTCGGTTAAGAAGAGTCTAGGTAAGTAGGCGACCCACCGCTACGGCACTAGGCAATTTTTTCCCGTTAAGTAACTGATCTTGATGCCGATATCTCTAATGAGGGAACACCCTTTACGGAGTTAAGCGGTGATCAGATCTGATGCCATTCCAGGACTACTGCGCGCCATTCTGGCAGCCATATTTATGGCCGTCATCGGCAGTCACCAGGCGTTGGCACAGGCTTCTAGTCTGGAGCGAGTTAAACTTGAGATGGTGCAGAACGTGAAGAACCGCCTCACGCCGCTGCTGTCCCAGTATTGTAAGGAAGCCTGTTCCATAGTCGACGTAAACGTGACGCTCGATGAAGACAATATTGAGTCCGACGATCTTGGCTTCGAGGGGGTCGAGGGTACACCCGCGGCAAAGATTATTAACGTCAGTCGTGTTGTAGTGGGCATGCAGGTCGATGACCGCGTTAGCAGTATCAATCGCGATCGGCTGATGAAAATCCTCCAGACCAATGTTCAGGATCTGGGAGTCCCTGTGGACATGGTCTGGCGTCCAGTAACCATTCCTCAATTTGGTCAGTCAGCAGCGAAAGAAGAACAACTTAGGCATGAACTCGAAAGACGCATGACAGCGGCGGTCAATAAGGTCATTGATCTATATTGCCCTGAAGACTGCGTATTATCCCAGGTATTGGTCGATGGCAAACTAGTGACACCCGATGAAGCTTCGGGATATCCGGGCGAGGAGTTGGTGCGTGATCGCAGCGGTGACGCGATTCTCCATGTGAATGGCATTGAGATTGAAGTCGCGATGAATGAAAATTTGCCAGCCACTACTCGGGCACGCATTACTAAGCTAATTCAGGCTAAAACGCGCTTTGCTCAGCCTGTTAACTTATCCGTAGATGTGGCACCGTTTCCTGAGTCATTTGCTCGCCAGCAGGATAAAGACAAAAAAATCGGGGATGATCCGTATGGTTTGGAGAAACTGCGCCAGACTCTGAAAATCTTTCGTGAGATGGCGGGAACGAAAGAGATTTTGACCACGAATAATAGCAGCACCACAAGCACGAGTGCGAATAGCTCCAACAACAATTCGAGAGACACTAGTAGCAGTAAAGAAAGTGCGCGTGAGGAGAGTAACAGCAAAATTCAGGGTCAACTCAATACCAACACCAATACCAATACCAAGACGCTGACTAAAGACTCCACTCTAACTAAGACTGAGCTGGACAAGTACTCGAGTGAGCGATTGGCTGCAGCTGCAGCCGACAAAGAGCAGCGCCTTCCCATCTGGCAATGGATGGCGTACCTAGCCGGATTTATTCTGCTTACGGGTATTATCTTATTTATTCTTCTGAAATATGCGCACGCTAACCGCGACGCGAAAATGATGATGTATGAAGCCCAGGCCAATGGAATGGGGGGCGCTCGTCTTGCACCAGCTGCCGCTGCGGAAGATCGCCCGCGTGCCTCTGAAGGGGGCGAGGCTGGGCGTAAAGAGGCTGATATTGATGTGCGTCGAGATATCGGTTTGCGCCTCAAAAATGAGGAGCTGCGTACTGAACTTAGCCGGATTTTTGTCGAGCAACCACGGCTTGCGAAAGAGACCTTCTCACGACTATTGACCGAAGATGGTGTCGAGGCAACGGCACGCTATGTCCATATCTTCGGGCAAATAGTAGTCTTTGAACTGCTTGCCGACCCCAATCTTCAACGCGAACTCTATGAACTTAGTGAGTACTATCACAAGTCATCGTTTGATTTTACGGCAGAGCAGGAAAATCGCCTCTTAACAACGCTAAAAACCCGCGTAACTGCCAATGAAATCCGTGTTTTAACGAGGCGCTCTGTTGAGCGATTTGATTTCCTTCTACAGTTAGATGCAGTGCAAATTTACAACTTGATCATCGATGAGAAACCGCAAGTCCAAGCGATCTGCATGACTCAGCTCGATCCGAAACGGCGCCGGTCTGTATTTGATATGTATGCTGGTCAGCCGAAAGTCGACTTGATGCAGGAGCTTTGTCGCGGTGAACCAATTCCTAAGGAATTTCTTGCCAACATTGCTGTGGTGCTGCAGCGCAAAGTTACGGCTAGACCTGAATTTGATGTGGAAAATCTTCGTTCATCCGAGATTCTGTTCGATCTTATGGACAAGGCCACACTCGATGAACAGCGCTCGCTCATGCATAACCTCATGCGCACTAATCCTGAGGGTGCGCGAGGCATTAAGCTTAAATTGGTCACTGTCGAGCTGATGCCGTTCCTCAAAGATGGCCACTTGCTGGAGATTGTCCTTGGTATGGAACGTGAAGATTTACTCTGCTTCCTCGCGGGCTCACCAGAGCATATTCGTGAACTGCTGCTGAGCAAAGCACCGCCTGAATTAGCCTCCAGTTGGGTGGAAGATTTAGAAAACTTCACCGGTGGTGAGCAGAATTATCAGTTTGTTGAGATGAAGGTGACCAGTCGGATTCGTAACCTTGCTAAGAGTGGCTCAATCAACTTGTTGACCCTGAATGATCTAGTGTTCGGTAGTGAGGCGGAACCGCTGGAAGCGGAGACTATGGAAAGAGGTGATACAGGCGTGCTGTCTGGAGTAGCAGCATGAGCGACCAATCAGCATTTAGTCTCTCTTCCATCAAGATATTTGCGCGCTTCACTAAGGAAGAGATAGAGGCTCTTTGGCATCTCGGAGAGTCGATCCACGTGCGTCCACACGCTCATGTCATTATCGAGGGCGAGCCAACGCGTGGACTCTTTGTGATCATGTCCGGGCAAGTTTCCGTTTACCGTAATGAGCCAGGTTCTACATCTATGAGCCGTCTGGCATTGCTGGACGAGGGAGCTAATTTCGGCGAATTGAGTCTTGTGGACCAGGCGCCGAGATCAGCAACCGTCATAGCTGAAACGGCTTGTCAGTTGTTCTTTCTCAATGCCGACCGCTTTCATGGGTGGCTTGAAAAATTATCCGGAGATTTGCCGCTGCGCTTTTACCGTGCCTGTTCAGAAGAGCTTGCTGTCAGGATGCGCCGCGTGAATCAGGATTACATCACGGCCCAGCAACAACTGTGGAAGCACGCGTTGCGCCGGGCCGAAGCTAAGGAATGAAGGGTTCTTCCGGAGGAACTGTGCTGATTTCCGATTTCCGATTTCTGACGCCTGACGCCTGACGCCCGACGCCCGATGCCCGATGCCCGATGCCCGATGCCGAGATTCATCGGTACTACATCGCCAAGGCCCATGCTGCTGGCATCAGAGATGCCACACCAGGAAGTATCGCTTTCACCCAGCGCTGGGGATCGGCACTAAACTTAAACCCCCACCTACACATCATCTGTATCGACAGTGTTTACAGCAGATACGGTGACTTTGCGAAATTTCGAAATCTAGACCGGCTCACTGATGACGAAGTCGCAAGTCTTGTCGAAAGCATTGCTACGACCAGTAACCCAACAGCTAAGCATCTCAAAGGACTTCGTGCCCTCGCTGAAGAGCGTATTTTTAAACGGTTTCTCTTAGTTTGTGACGTGGAGACTGAACGCCGGACCGAGGATGGGATTGAAATCTTGCCTTGGGAAACGTTTCTAAAAAGGTTGTGGGCCGGGGACTGCGTTTAGCGAGGTCAGCGTCGGGCGTCGAGGTATGGGTATCAGGTAAGGCGCTACCTAAAGCCTGTCGGCCTAGACTACGAGACTCCGCCCCGTGCATCGCTTAGATACGAGCAGGGAGAGTTCAGCGTCGAGCCTGATCCATCTCGCCCATGTTGATGGCTCGGTTGTACCAGCGAACCAAAATCAGCTGAATTCACTTGAAATTTTGACCACAGGCTCTCAGTGCAGATTCTTGCTCGACGCAGGCCATTTTATAAGCATCCCTATTGAGCTCTACCAGCTCGGGCGGATTTTTATTTTTATCTTCAGTCTCGCAATGCTCCGTCGAATCATTACTGTGTTTATAGTCATCATTTACTTTTACGTACTTTTCACGGCAATCACAGCTCCACGTTCTCCACGAGCATTGATAACCACCGGCTATTTCTCCTATACTCCTAGCGATACCGTGAGTACAGCTTGGCGGGCTGATATTCATGCAAGCGTCGTTGTTCTGGACTATATCATCCTTCTTATTATCATTTTTTTTCAGATTTTCTTGCGCTGATTTACAACTACCTGCCTGCATGTTGCAGGTTCGCTTTTTGGATACCGCCTTGATTAACTCCCCGGTACCTTTAACTAGGGCACATGGCGTAAATAGGTAGCATACAATATCGCTGGCTGAGGCTAGACTTAATGAGTCTTTTTTTGTATTTGCCGATGTTAAAGCAGATGTAATCACGGCGACATACGCTGATTTGTTCATCTGCTCCGGGGTATACTTCCGGTAAAGTAGTTTCATTTTTACTTCGTCATCAATACTCCACAAAAGATCAACAGCGTATTCCTCTGCTAGTTGAAAATCCTTAATATTTAGCTTTGATCCCTTAATTTTCGTCAGTGAAAAAAATTCCCCAAGTGTTCCGGAAAAGTTAAAGTTGCCAGCAGATGATATTTTTTTCACTTTCTTGTTGAAGTCGTGAACCAAGATGCCAGCAACGGTCTCCGACTCAGGTAGATTTTGATGTGCTTTTAGGTCAGGAGCAGCCAGTAAACCTGCCAAAACCTTGTTGAATGCGGCGTTCTCGGCATTCGATCTGTAACTTTCAAAAAGGATTGTGGCGTTTTGTGAGTAGGATTGGTCTGAAAAAGTTGTAGAGGCTGGACTTGAGCAGCCAATTGCCAGTGCTGTCAGGCCGATCTCCACAACAAGGATATACAGTAGTCGGATTGCTTTGGTCATTGACTGTGCCTTGAATTTATCTTGTAGACCCAACACAGAAGAACACTAATGCCTTAATTTTACTTTGCGCCGGCACATTCCTTGATGGCGACGCATGCAGCATCGACCGCTGTCCTGTCTATTGGTCGATTTTGAGCAGCGATAATTTGCACGGCACTGCACCCAGCAGACGAATTAGCTGCAGGTGCTGGCCCATCGTTCTCTTGCTTGCACTCACACTTCCAAAGTTGAAATTTTTTGCAGATATCAGCTATAAATTCTAGGTCCTTGCCATTTTTTTCCCAAGTGCACTGGTCGTGTGTTTGGGGTGCACATATATCTATGTCGACAGCGTTATCGTTGAACTTGCCAACATTTTTAATGTAATTTTTTTGTGCGTCACGACATGGCTTGACCATTGAATTGCAAGTGATACCACTATTGAATGCGCCAGAAATAGCAGCGATCGTAGCTGCAAAATCTAGGTTAATCTTGGCACTAACTTCCGCGTTTATCCCTTTTTCACCTAGAGCCAAGGATGCAGACTTGTCGTGGTGGCGATCTAGAGCGCGTATCACAGTGATCGTGTAAAGCGCTCGGATGACCTGTTTAGGGGGGAATTTGGCGATTAGCTCGGCTTCAGCAACTGGGCTGTTGACGGCGTCAAGCTTTGCACCAATATAACCCTCTGCCAGTTGAAAATCTTCTACTGTTAGTTGCAGTCCTAGGACACCTTCAGCACGAAAAAAAGTCCTCAAGTTACTTTTAAGTTTTGGGCCTGGCACCGAGTCGGCTATCATTCTTTTCAATCTCAGCCTGAGGTCCGGAAAGTTCCGACCTGCAATCTGGCCTGATTCCGGCAGTTCCGCGCGTGGCGATACATCGGGTTGCTCGAGCTCCTTATTAAGCTGTGTCGCAAAGTCGGCAGAATTTATATTTTGATTATAGGCTTGAAATAACGCGGCCGAAGATGGGGAAACTGTATTCTCCGAAAAAACAGTACTCCGACCACTCGAGCAGCTTATGGTGATTGCCGACAGGCTGACAGACAGCGTGAATACAACTATTCCCAGCGCATTTCTTGAATTGATTATGCCTCTAAACATAGCTGGTCTTCGTAATAATTTCATGTGCTCTTGCCACAGAATTTTAATTTTTCGCATCTAGATGCTTCGTTTAATGTGATTTCTTTATTTCGGCATTTTTGAAAAAAAATTTAGATAATATTAAAAAAATTGATTCCATGAATCATAACAGGTAATTAGGTCGGTTCGAACAAAGTCAATTTCGAGTTGCGTCACCGCTTGTGTGTAAATACGAAGCGACTTTGTCACCCCGGTCCCTCAGAAATCATTGAAAGCCGCAACGCCCTCGAAAGAATAACCAGATGGCGCTGAATGGGTCTTGGCCTCATTCATTGACATGAAAGATGCCAATCGTGATTCGGAGTAAGTTTCCTTGCCCACCTACTTGCCGCTTCGATTAGCGGCAAAATCGCCTTTGGGCCTAATGCCGGCAATTACGTCCGTAAGATCGGGGGTGGCTATCGGGTTTGATGTGCCCAATTTTTGCGGATATTAGTAAAGATTCTGTATTTATCCGGCTCAAATGCGCGACGTGCTGTGAAGAGAAGATTGCCGGCGGCGCATAGCAGCTCCCAATTGACCAATACTAATTGGCACCAATCGCGGCCGGGGCCATTTGCAACTGGCGGCATGGGTGGGATGATTTAGGTGGCTTTAACGATGCCATTGTCAACCGCCCAACCATAGACTATACTCCATACTTAGGCGCTAAATTTGGAGTATAGTCTTGCTCAAAAGACTTGTAAGTATACCAAATGACGAGAGTTTTTTTCTATTCGGGGCTAGAGGAGTCGGCAAGAGCACATTGATCAAGTCCTTGTTCCCCGATGCCTACACCATTAACCTGTTACTCTCTCGTCACGAAGAGAGGCTCGCTCGCGATCCTGACCTCTTAATTGGCGAAGTCACAGCGCTGAGCGATCAGATCACTCACGTCTTCATCGATGAGATTCAAAAAGTCCCTAAGCTTTGTGACGTCGTCCATCATCTGATCGAGGACAAGAAGGTACCACAGAAATTTATCCTCACGGGCTCTAGTGCACGCAAACTTAAGATGGCTGGAGCCAATCTTTTGGCTGGTAGAGCCCTGTATTTCAACTTGTACCCATTCAGCTTTGCAGAACTCGGCGACAAGTTTGATTTTCAAAAAGCACTCAGCTTCGGGTTACTGCCTGCTGTGTGGCAGCGGACGGGTGATCAGGCCATCATTCGTTTCCTGCGCGCCTACGGGCAGACTTATCTAAAAGAAGAAGTATGGGCGGAGCACTTGGTGCGCAAGCTCGAGCCCTTTCGCAAATTTCTTGACGTCGCAGCCCAACAAAATGCCCGTTTGATCAATTATTCGCGAATCGCAGCTGTCGTCGGGGTTGATGTGAAGACGGTGCAAACCTACTTTCAAATCCTCGAGGAAACGCACCTCGCTGTCCTCATTGAACCTTACTCGCGCTCGGTACGGCAGCAGGTTCACGCAGCGCCTCGCCTATATTTTGTGGACACTGGCATTGCGCGCACTTTATCTCTGGCGGTTGGTACGAAACTCAACCAATCTACAGGTGAATTCGGGCACCTATTTGAGCAGTTTTTTGTGATGGAATGTGTGAAGCTAAATCAATATTTAGAGCTAGGCTACCGCTTCTCCTATCTAACAACTAAGGCCGGAGCAGAGATAGACCTCATTGTTGAGCGCCCGGGCCAATCATCAGTCCTGATAGAGATCAAATCGAGCTTGCTACAAAGCACGACCCATGCTCGGCACCTGACGGGATTCCGTGATGACTTCGAAAATCCAATATTGATGGTGGTCTCACAGGACGAAATCAGAAGCGTCGAAGACGGAGTTCTTCACATTCACTGGCGAGATGCCTTGAACGAGTTATTCCTGCGGTCTAAGACTTAGAAGCCGCGAGGATCTTGTGGTCGTTCTTCAGGTTGGTGTCTGAGTAGTCAGAGGTGCTGTAGGACGGCCTAATTGTGTCACCTATGTCTCCGGTCTGTTTTGTTACCTATGTGTCCGCTTCATACCCTGACGCCCGACGCCCGACTCTTTAAGCGAGCTGCCTTGGGTTTTTCACTAGCCAGTCGACCACATCGATTTTGGTCACAATATGCAACGGCCGGCGACGATCATCGATCACCACGGCACAAGTGGAATGCATCAGGATCTCCTGAAGTGCGCTCACTGGCGTGGATTCTTCGACGGTCGGAACATTGCGATCCATGAGATCGCCCAGGGTGGATGTAGAATCAATTTCGCCGGTGGATAGGTAGCGCAGGAGGTCGTCTTCTCGGACCATTCCGATGAGGCTACCTGCGTGGGTTACTGGTATCTGCGAGATGCCACGATCTGTCATCAGGGCGATTGCATCTTTGACTGTTGCAGTATGTCCCAGGCTGATGACCGTCGACTTAGAGTGTAGAAGGAGTCCGACGTTACCGTTGATGGCACTGACCCCTGTGAAGCGGTTGTCGCGCATCCACTTATCGTCGATAAATTTAGTCATATAGTTACGGACGCCGTCTGGCAGCAAGACGACGCAGTTTTGGCCTTTCGAGAGATTTTTGGCTTCTTTCAAAGCCGCATATATCACCGAGCCGCTAGACCCACCGCAGAGTAAACCCTCTTCGGAAATTAAGCGTCTGGCTAACTGAAAGGACTCGCGATCGGAGGTCTTGACCCAGGTGTCGACTAAACTGCGATCGAAGACATCGGGCACGAAATCGTAGCCAATGCCCTCAACTTTGTAAGAATGGATCGGCCCTGGCCCAGCCAAAATCGAGCCGACTGGATCGACGCCAACGATTTGGCAATGGGGTAGACGTTCCTTGATGCGGCGCGCCACGCCTGTGATGGTGCCACCTGTGCCGGCGGACATGACTACCATATCTACCTTGTCGTTCATATCGCTGAGGATCTCGACGCCGGTGCCGTTATAATGTGCGTTTGGATTCGATGGGTTCGAGTACTGGTCGAGAATATGGGCATTCGGCAGCTCCTTTTGGAGACGTTTCGAGACGCCGATATGGCTTTCTGGGGAATCCCAGGCAGCATCTGTTGGAGTACGGATGATTTCAGCTCCAAGTGCCTCCAGCACCACCTGCTTCTCGCGGCTCATCTTCTCCGGCATGGTGATAATAATGCGGTAGCCTTTGATAGCCCCAGCAAGGGCAATGCCAATACCGGTGTTACCACTGGTAGGCTCGATGAGTGTATCGCCCGGCTTAATCCGCCCTGAGCGCTCAGCGTCGGCCACCATTTGGTAACCGATCCGGTCTTTGATCGAACCACCGGGATTAAGAAATTCACACTTTGCATAAAGATTGCACTGCAGGTTGGCACCGACACGATTCAACTTCACCATGGGGGTGCGGCCTATCGTTTCCAGAATCGAGTTGAAAATCATGCCAGCACCCTTTATTGAAGCTATGTGACTTGCCGATGCGGCCTGTGCCGACTGCGTTCATTTGTTAGTTCGTGACTAATACCCTGATACATTGCGGCTTATTGCGTTTTTTACGTGTTTTTGCTAGCGGTGCCAAGGGAAATTACTGGAGTTTTACGCCGAAGTGTCTGAGATCAAGTGCCATCATTGTCAGCATAGCTGGACCTTCGTCCCACCGCTAGCGCGAGCCACAGAATGCCCGTCCTGCCGCCGGGATGTAAGGGTTTGCTTAAACTGTGCCTTTTATTCAACGACGGCCGCACGTGGCTGCCGTGAGGAGCAGGCTGAGTGGGTTAAAGAAAAGGACCGGGCGAATTTTTGTAGTTACTTCACCCCTGGGGTCCAGGGCGCGACCGCCCAGGTAGACCGTGCTCGGGCTAAGCTGGATGCCTTGTTTGCTAAGAACGCTGGCTCGACAGAGGTAACCTCCCCAAAGGGCGAGAGTTTAGCCGATGAATTGGCCCGCTTCCTAAACGCGAAACGCTAAGTTCCCCCCATATCTCAACGTGTTCCTTCTGCGTTGCTCCCTCTAATTCGGAGAGTTCCGTCAAAACATTGTCGCCGCCTGACTGTGGGATCATTGACGCCATAGCGTTGGAAATGAAACAATTAGTCTAGGTCACGTCTGCCTGTCTTAAATTTGTCGTTCATCCGTTTACTCACCATTCCATCATTAACAAATCTGCGGAACCAGCATGTTCAGTCGGCCTCTCGTCGCCATCGACATAGGGTCATCGTCCATTAAAGTGGTCGAGATCTCCGGTGGTAATCAAAAAAAACTACGCAAAATGGGGCTTGAATTGCTACCCCCAGGGGCAGTCGTTGACGGGTTAATGCAAGATCCCGAAATCGTCGAGGGAGCTTTACGCACGCTACTTAAACGGCTCAAAATACGTCCGCAAGGGCGCAGGGCGGCGTTAGCTTTAAGCGGCAGTGCAGTATTGATTAAGCGGATCGACGTCTTAGCTAAAGATAACGAGTTGGCTGAGCAGGTTTATTACGAAGCCGAACAGCAATTTCAGGCTGATATGTCGGAAATTTACGTAGATTTCTTCCCCGTCGAAGGTGCGGTGGAAGTAGGGAAGCCGCAGCCTGTGCTTTTGGTCGGAGCTAAGCGGGATATGGTAGAGCAGTACATAGCTCTGATTCGAAAACTTGGAATGCGTACTGGAGTCGTGGAATGCGCGGCGTTTAGCACCGTTAACATGTTTGAGTACAACTACGGTAGCGTTCAAGGACTAAGCGCTGTCGCCAAAATCGGGGCTTCTGTGACGCAAGTCTCGCTGCTGTTCAATGGCGACTATGTTTACGCTCGTGAGATTCCAATTGGTGGCGACGAGTACTCGCGACGGCTGAAGGAGGCGCTAAACGTCGATCGTGACAATGCGGAGTCGCTCAAGGTCTCGTCGTCACAGGGCGAGGAGAATTTGCCAGCTGAAGTGAATAAAATTATAGGTGAGATTAACGAGCAATTAGTTGCCGAATTGCAGGGAACAATTGATTATTTCCTCCAGGAGAGTCAAAACGTCGGTGTCATCACCAGTGTTTTTTTGACTGGCGGTGGAGCTCGCATTCTTGGTCTAGACGCCGCAATTGCTGCAACTCTTCACGTCCCAGTGCAAATTATTAATCCGTTTCAACGGATCAATATCAATTCCAAAATCTTTAAAATGGAAAACATCCTTACACAAGGGCCGCTTTATGGGGTGGCTGTCGGCCTGAGCCTGCGCAGCTTAGGAGATCACAGCTGATATGATTAAAGTTAACCTTTGCCCTATAGACGAGCTCGAAAACCAATATTGGTATGTACCAGACTTGGTAGTGCTTGTGTTGGTTGGGATCATGGCTTTTGCTGGGGTCAACTACTATCACGATGGTTTGCGAGAAGAGATGGATAAGTTAACCGCTGAACAGCAGAGTAAAACTGAGAGCATCAACAAGCTAATGCCGGACCTCGAACGCTTCAAAAACTTAGGATCTGAAATTTCTGAATTAGATTCCAAGGTAAAAGCTTTGCGAGCGATTACTGTGTCGCGTGTGGCCAAATATAAAAGTCTTATCGTGCTTGAACATCTTCATAATTTAAAACCAGATGGTGTGTGGTTAAATTCGCTCAGAATTGGCTCAGACGGCAAAAAATCCGATGCTCCAGTTGGAGCACCAGCGTTAAATCCCGAAAAAATGGGGGACGATGAGACTTTCGAAATAAACGGTCAGGCTTATGACAATATATTGACTGCAGAGTACATTACGGCGATCCGTTCGACGGGTAGTCAGGATGCGGATGCTGCAGACCCACGTACTCTAATCTATTTTTCCGACTTAGACTTGAAGCAAGCTGAAATTGGCAAGTCGCAGGGTTCAGGGGATTTTGCTGAAATGGGTAAATTCCCGTCGTTTATTCTTAACGGCCGTTTTGCTGAGCGTCCAGCAACAAAGCTGCCCGTGAAGCAAAACGACGCCGCACCGACAGCTGTCAGTGATCCTCCGTACTTAGATGAAGATGCTATGCGTCTAGGCGATCTCCGTAAAAATCAGGAAAGTCGGAATTTTTAGCAAAGGAATGCGATGTCTGCACTGGTGGAGTTGCGAGAGAGATACAAACTGCTGCCGCTGGCGGGGCGACTACTACTAGTAGGCGCCTTAGGCTTGCTGCCCGCTCTATATATTTACTTAGATGAAGGAGCGACTCTAGAGGAGACGCAAAAAACTCTGCAACAGCAGGTCGATGATTCTCGGCAGAAGTTCACTCAAGCAAGTCAAAAACATTCGAACTTGCCAAAGCTGGAAGAGCAGCTTCAATCCACTCAACAGCAACTAGTCAAAGCAAAGAAAAAACTTCCCGACACCTACCAAATTGAGCTTATTCTCGAGAAGGTTGCTACGTTTGCCAAAGGCAATGGCGTAATCATGTCTCTCTTTGATCCTACAGAAGAGGTTAAGCATCAGCAGCCATATCCGTTCGTAGAGTTGCCGATCGTTATTGAAGTGCTGGGAACCTTTGACCAAGTTGCACACTTTCTGGATCAGTTAGTTCATTTAGAAGGGACCATTTTTCTGCGTAATCTGCAGATAAATAGGGCTGAAGCTCGCGACTTAGCCGCGCTTCAGGACGGAGACTCTGCTGGTAAATTTAACTCTGATCAAGATAAGCGCAGTCTTTTTCAAAAGACCAAAGATGCAAGGTCAAATATGAGGCTCAAAACCCATCTTGAGTTAGTTGTATATAGGTCAATGACTAGTCTTGAGGCAAATGGAGCGGGTAAGCCCGAGCAGCAGAATGGCCCAAAAGCGAACAATCAGTCCGACGAAGACAAAAAGAAAACTAATAATTCGGAAAGCTCAGCGGCTCAAAATGTCGGAAAATTAATGACTGCTCCTAAAATTGCAAAATCCAAAATTTAAGGCCGAGGAGTGTTTAGCTTGGTCCAAGTGCAAGTAAAGCCAACTTTACCCAGATCAGTGGCGATCCGTATGATCGCAGGACTGCTGCTTTGGATCGGTGGCTTCGGCATAACTATCCAAAGCGCCATGGCTCAACCTTGGGCAAAACACGCCGATTCTGCAAAACTCTTGGCAAAACGAACCGCGAACAAACGAGAGGCCCAGCCAAGTGCGGCGAAATCCATGAATGGCCCAAAGGCGCCAGCAATGCCCCAAGGACCAGCGAAGACGGCAAAAGATGTGGCTCATGTTCCTGATGAAAACGACGCTGCAGATGATGGGGTAAGTGTCGCAAAAGATGTCTCAGCTAGATCTCGGTTTGAAGAGATTGCCGAGGATCCATCTGACTTCCATTACGTTGGGTCTGAGAAATCGGATCCGTTCTTGCCGCCGTTGATTACTAGCCCTGAGGGTACTAAAGTTTCAGGAGCGATGCTCAAGGCGCAACCGGGTAGTATCGAAATTCCGATTGTGAGCCCCCTACAGCAGTACGAACTAAATCAACTTAATGTTGTAGGTGTTTGGCAGCTCACTACTGGTGAGCGTAAGGCAATGATTTTGGCTCCAGCAACCGGTGTGGGATCCGGCCAGGGTATCATCGTCAAGACTGGCGATCCGGTCGGTAATCGGGGGGGCAAGATCACGTCAATTGGCGAAGAGTCTGTCAATGTGCGCGAGTTTATGTTGGCGCCGGATGGTTCTCGCAGATACCTGGACCAAAAGATGCAAATGGGCAAAAAAGAGGCCGAGGAACTCCCGCGCAAGATTCGCTTCACACCTGGTGCCGCACGTACCACTTTGGTGAAAGAAAATGATGTTGATTTCGAAAAGATCATGATTGAGGAGCGTAAGAAACTGAACCCAGGTGCCCTTGACCCGGGGCGTGATCAACCATTAAATCCGGTAAATCCGCTCTTAGTTGCGCCCGTAGGCGCTCCCGTGGGTGGGCCAGTGGGTGGGCCTGAAGCAGGAGGTGCCGCTGGTGGGCCTGCCGCTGCCGACAAGGAAGGCGTGCTGGACTTGGTTAAAAAGATGCTGATGGGTGGTGAAGGAGCCAAAGGCGCTCTTGGAGCCCAAGAGGCAGGTCAGCAGACTGGGCAACCTAATGCTGATGAAAAGGGTGCGACAGCATTTCGCGATTTACAATCGGACAAGGTATCAGATGCAGCACAGAAAATAGATGTGCCAGAAAAAGCTCCGTCAGAAAAAGCTCCACCAGATGCGGGTAATGCAGTTCGAAAAGTTTTTTAGTCTAATGTGTTTAGGAGGCAGATAGATGAGCATAAAACCGAATCTTGCGCGAGATCAAGTCGCACTTACCTCGGTGCGAGCGCGAGTTACATGTAACTTTCTGCCCTCTATAATTGCGCTGTTCATCGCTACCTCATGTTCGGGTGATGGCGACAATGCGAGTGATGTCGATCTCAATACTAGCGAAAATCAAGCTAATAGCAATGGCGCTGAGAGCGATGACTTTGCTGAAGTCGGCGACGGTGCTGAATCTGATGCAGGTGCCCCTGCCAATGTTGTGACTAATGCTGAAGCGCCTAGTAATGCAGAAATGTTCGGGTCTGCAGGAGCTAATTCAACGGCGAGTAGTAATCTCACCAATAATCCGGCAACAGTCGCCAATGCCCTAGTGAATCAGCTGCCAGGTGAACCGCAACAAGCAAATAATGCGGTCTCAGCAGGTACCAATCCCGCCACTACTTCGACTGTTCCTCCTGCAACAAACACATTACCTTCACCACCAATTGCTGCTCAAGCTGTGAGTAAAACCGCTTCGTCCAAATTGAAATGGGTTGGATACGACTATCTTGAAAAGGACGGGATCATCCGGATCGAGATGGTCACCGAGGGCCAGCCAAAGTTTCAAATATTTCAAGAGCGAAATCGTGCTGATCAGCCTGAGCTTGTGGTGCGTTTTTTTAACACTGTCATGCGGAGAAAAATTCGGCGCGATATAGATGCTCGCGAATTTCGCTCGCCAGTCGCATTTGTAAGGCTGCGGCCGAAAGCTGTCGACTCTTCAGTTGACGTGATCATGACCTTGCGTGACGTAGTTCGGCCACACATTTTTACAAAATCTGGTAACGTGATGTTGACGTTCGCGATACCCGACCGCTACTTCGGGAATAACTCGATTGGTGATTCGCCGGTCACTAAGGCCGAATTACTAGCCACAGCGAATGTCTTACCATTGCTCGCCAAGGGCAGTGATCTGCCGACTAATGGGAGCACACCGAAGCCGTTTATTAACGACCCAGGGGCCGCGGTCTTTAAAAATACTCCGATGGACGCGGGAACTGAGCTGTCCCCAGTTCTAGCAGCGCCAACGGACGTGCAGGAGATTCTGCCACAGGCCGCGCCGGCTTCAGTCCAGACTCAGTCCACAAGTGTAGGTGCCGATAACGTTCCACCAACTACAGCATCTCCGTTAACATCTCCGTCGGCGCAGGGCGGTAGCCCAACGGCCACTCAGTTGATCCCGGCACCTTTGGTTCAGCCGCAAATGACCCCGCAGCCGCCCATGGGCGGTATGATGATGCCTACACAGCAGCCCACAGCAATTTTTTTGCCGGCACCTACCGGTCCATCTATGGCTCCCACTGCCAATCCCACTTCCACTCCCGCGATTAACACAAACGGCAGTAAGGGACCTGATGAGGAAAACCCCGAAAACTTCGACAATGGTAAAGGTGAGAGTTCAGAAACTATAGATAAATTTGATGTGCGTGAGAAAACCTCTACGACCGAGGATTTCGTCGTCACTGGGTCATTCACCATCGCCGGTGTGGCGCAGGATGATGATTTTGAAGGAGTACAAGACGCCGGCAATACTGCGACTAGTAATAATGTAACGGGTAATAATGCAGCAAGTAGCAATGGTGCACAAAATCCTAATGCTACGACTAATGCAAATAATATCGGCAACGCTAATGCGCCTACTAATAATCCTAATCCAGCAGCCGGTAATGGCAATATTTTGGGGAATGCTGCGGGTCCTAGCAATGGCAATCTCAGCAACGGCGCTGCGCCGGCAGTGAATCCTGCTGCTGCAGCACCTGCAAATACCGGCGGAAGCGAGGATCTTTTGGGTGGTAATGCAGCGGGAGGGAGTGCTGGAGCTAATGCTGCAGTTCAACCGCCCGCAGCCGCTTCAGTTGCAGCGCCTCCATTAATGTTAACTCCGCCTCCAGCTCCTAAGGAGCCACCGATAGAGGGTGCACCCGATCTCGCTGGTGCCGAAAGTGAAGGGGTCAGTACTGGTGCGGATGCATCTCCCGGCAGCCTGGGCGGCAGGCCGATTCGACTTGAATTTCGCGGTGCTCCATTGACCGAGGTCATTAGGATGCTTAGCGCAGAAAGCAAAGTAAATTTCATCTTGCCGCCAGATGTAGGCACGAAACCTATCTATCTCAGCTTAAACGGCGTGCCATTTAACGACGCTTTGCAGGCGATTATCGGTGCAAATAGTTTGGGGATGGTCTCTATAGGTCCAAATCTCGTTCGTATCGACACTCTTGAGCGGCTAGCGCAGGATCGCGAGCAAGAGGAGAAGAGACGTAAATCTGAGATAAAAATACGGCCGACAAAATTGCTAGTCTACCGCCTTTCCTATGCTAAAGCTGAGAACGCAGCAAAGATGCTCGGCGAAATTCTGGGAGCAGCTGCAACAGAGGATAAGCGTGTCAAGGTCCAGGTCGATGCCCGGACGAATGCTGTGATTATCAATGCTCCTGCCGGCGATCTATCGACTGTCAAAGCACTGCTCGAACGCATTGACTTAGAGACGCCGCAAGTCCGGATCGCTACGAGAATTGTTGAACTCCAGAAAAATATGGCTAATCGTTTTGGTATTAGCTGGGGAACGCCTTTAAATATTGACCAAGGTCGCGGCTTAGGATTTGGCAACTTGGTGTTTCCAAATTCGATGCTGTCGCGCTTTAGTATCGATGCTGGAGGTCAACAAAATCTCGCCGGTAGCTCGCGTTTCTTTTTTGGCAGTTCCAATAATTCAATGGCACTCGACTTGGCATTGAGTGCGGAAGAGTCGCGTAATACTGCTGAGGTCTTGCAATCTAGTAATTTGATTGTTGAGGACAATGAGAAGGCCACGATCATAGCGGGTCGTAGTGATTTCTTTAGGCCGCAGGTTATCGCAGGAGCGGGAGGAGGTGCTGCAGCTGGCAACACCCTTGATGAGGTAAAATACAACCTGACGGTACAGGTGAAGCCTCATATCACGTCTGATGGGTCGGTGCAGATGGAGTTGGATATTCAGAGTGACTCACCAACCCCTTCAACCGGGGGAGCCACGGCAGCGAAAAATAACCGCCAAATTACGACTAAACTGAATCGGCGGAGTGGAGAGACTGCAGTGATTGGGGGGATCTATAATACCGAAAGAGGTAAGTCGGTCCGCGGCGTTCCGTTTTTGTCCAGCATTCCGATTATTGGAGCATTGTTTCGCAGCTCAGAGAGTAACGATTCAAAACGCGAGTTAATGGTCATGGTTACCCCGACCATTTTAACCAACACTAAGTCTTTTGATAATGCTGCTGCGCCGGCGAGTGACGTCGGATTTAGCCCAGGCGCGAGTGCTGCCCCAGCAGATTCACCAGGTCTTGGCGGAGGCGGTATTGCCACCAACTTGAGCGGAGCGGGTGCTGCTAACGCTAACGCTAATGGTGGTAATTTTCAGGGCAATGGTGGCTCCAATGCCAATGCTGGCAATGGCGGCAATGGCGGGGGCAATGCTAATGAGTAAATTTAGCCAAAATAGGTGTCTGATTAGTTTGGTCCTCACACTGATCAGTTGTTCGGCTCAGCCCGAGGGGGGCGCTGGTGGGGCTTGCAAGCTAAGTTGTTCGGGCTCACGCATTGGAGGTGCTGAATTTAAGATCGTTGCCTTGCAACAAGCGGTTACACTTGCTTGCGTTGGGGATTTTTCGACTAAGTCGGAAGTTGCATTAGGTTCGCCAATCACGGTTCGTTACAAAATTTATCAGGATGTAGTGCCGACCTTCTCAAGCCCAGCGGCGGCCGCGGGGGGAGCCACTACCGGCCCGGCTAATACCAACCCGTCCACCATACCGGCCGCAGGCATTGGCTTCGAGCCAGTGATCTATGGCAGCATGGCTTTGGATAAAACAGTTGCTGATTTTAAAGGCAGCGACGGTAATGTAAACCCTGCCAAATATGGCGGTATCGTGACTCCTCCGAGTGAGTGGTGCTCTGATTCCTGCGGCGTAATGACCTTCGAGGTGTGGCCAAATTGCGTCAAAGGCGGACAGAAAGTGACGACCAGTGTTCTTAGCGGTTCCGTCTCACAACCCGAGTCAACAGAAGTCACGTTGTCTAATAGTCAGTAAAAATAATGTCTTGACCGCATCTTTGCGCGCCATTAGGAAATATTAGAGGTGTAATCACATATGGCTGACGCTTGGACACCATTACTAAATTCGTTACCGCTTTCGCGCGCTGAGCGTGCGACGATCAAGCGCTTTCGTGAGGAGGCCTCTGGGCGCGGATTTCTCCCCGTTGCCGATATTTTGCGGGCGCACCGACTGATTGATGAAAGCCTAGAATTGCTGACGCAGGGGTTGCAGCAGCATCCAAATTTCACGGTCGCACGGGTTATTTTGGTGCGAGAGTTGCTCGGTAAGGGTTTGGTGTCAGAATCTTGGCAAGTTCTCGAACAGTCGCCAGAGCCCTTGCGCGATAATGTTTTAGCGCAGAAATTGCGCCTAAAATTAACTCTACTCATCGGGGATGAGGCTGCAGCAAAAGCTACGAACCAGCACCTGAAACTCCAGCAGATGCAGGACCTGGATAGCAAGAAATTAGGCGAATTGCTGGAAGTGAGTGGTATAGCAGCGGCTCAGGCAGCGCTTTTCCGCGACTTTTCAGAACGTGGTATCGAATTAATATTACCCGCACCAGCGGTGGCAAATTTAGCGTCAGCAGAAATATCAGCGGCTGTCGCCTCACCAGTACATAGTGGTCCTACCCTTGGGGCAGCATCAGCTTATCTATCTAGTGATATTTTTGCGGATGAGTCGACTTTAGCTGCTTTTCACGTTGTGCCTCTGGATGAGATATTTCGTCCAGGCGATGAACCGGGTGCAAGGCAAGGGGGGAGCGGTGGAATCGAACTCGATTCGACCACTTTGGCAGAAATTTATATACGGCAGCACCACTACAGTAGGGCGCTGGAAATTTACCGCCGTCTCCTTCAACAGTCGCCGGGCAGCGATGCTCTGCGGACCAAAATGGCGGAGTTGCTGCGTCTTGATAGAGAACAGCGCGATACTGATTTGACGCTGGATCCAGGTCTTGTAGACGTCATCGAGAGTGTCGAAATCATCAACCGCCAAATGCGGTTTTACAACGAATTGTTGAGTCGTTTGAAATGAACGCTACAAAAACAAAGAAAAAAAAGTCGAAGCCCCAGCCGTGGCGTATTTTAATTGCTAGTGGCGTTAACTTAGACCTGTTGGGTATGCGTGAGCCGCATCTTTACGGCAGTCAGACTCTGGCTGATATGGAGGCACTCCTCCAATCTGAATTTGGTGAGATTGCTGAACTTAATTTTTTCCAAACAAACGCCGAGGCCGAATACTTGGCGGCGCTCAGTCAAGGATGGGATGGCGCCGTCATCAATCCTGGTGCCTGGACACATACTTCACTAGCGCTAGCTGATCGGCTCGCCGGTCTGAAGTTGCCCTTTGTTGAGGTGCATCTTTCTAACACTGCCGCTCGCGAGGCCATTAGGCACCACTCATATACAGCGCCTTTGGCGGCTGGAGTTGTGCAAGGTTTTGGAATTAATTCATACGCTCTAGGACTAAGTGGCCTACTTTGCCATTTGAGTGAAGCGCAGAGTTAAACTCATCAGATCATTTGAAGGTAACCCAGCTCCAGTTTACCCCTGCATTTTTGATGTCGCGGCGGAAACTGTGCCAACCTGTGTTGGCAAAAGTGCAGGCTTGGATGATGCTGATTTGCTCCGGCGGGACGCCAGCATTGGCCAGCGCCAGTGCTGCGGCCACAGCAAGATCAAGATGCCAGCGATCACCGCGACCTTTTGAAAGTGCGAAAGCCGCATGTTCGGTATTTAAGCCCGAAGCAGGAGTCAATAGCGCATCGACCACGTCTGGGCCGACTTCGAAGCGTTCGCGACTGATGGTGGGGCCCACGGCGGCGTACACTTTTTTAGGATCGACTTTTGCTTCTGCGATTTTAAGCAGGGTTTCTTCGATGATGCCGCTGGTCAGGCCGCGCCATCCGGCATGGACTGCTGCGGCGATTTCCCCTGGGACTGCTAATAAGACGGGGATGCAATCAGCTGTTTTGACCGAAATGGTCGTGCCTGGCTCGATGGTATAGATGCCGTCCGCCTCAACCCGTTTGGTGGCGCGCGGGCTCGTGGTTTCCGCTCCGGAGCTGACGACTCGTGTGCCGTGCACCTGCCGAACATGGTGTGACTCGGGCGCCGAATCGTCTCGGCCGAAAAAACCGTGCTCGACGCCCATGCTGCTCAGTAGCTTTGAATGAATGTGGGGGGCTTCCCAATGCATGGCAGATAGCAGCGCTCTAGTACGCATCTCGCAAGTTCCCTAATTTTATAGGCAAGTCATTTACACCCGGTCCGTAACATATAGTCGGGCGGGTGGGGGTATGGCTAGCCCAAATCACTTGACGCAAACGACGTATAACGTAGTCACTTTGCTAGTAGTGGAAGTTCTGCCGTTGGACAATGTGGTCGAATTAGCCCGGGACGGGTCCTGCGCATCAGTCGACGAGGACCAAAAGTAAGCTTGCAGATTGGTGAGGGAGGCAGCGTCTGCCGCCTTCAACGAAACCATGCCGTGCTCATAAAGTGACATCAGTTCCTTCTGGGTTGGCAAGCGCCAACTTCCAGCCGGGTAGCCGCCGTAAGTTGAGCTGTTACAGGTATTAATGGCCGCAGCCCAGTCGTGGTGGGCAGGTGCTGCTGGGTCAGTCGTTTTACCGGTCACGTCCAAAGGATCGGTGACCTGCAGATTGCTAATCTTATCTTTATAGATGCAGGTGTAAGGCGGGTCGCCGCCACAAGTAATCACCGACGTGCCGCCGTTTGTCGTTGTGACATCTGCCCAAGCTGAGCTGTCGCAATAGGTATCCGCTGGCCAATTAGTCACTTTGCTGGGTGCAAGGCCATCGTAATCATCGATAGTGTCCCAGTAATCATAGTTAGTTCCTCCCGTCGTGGTTGCCGTGTTCGGCAGTCCGCTAACAGTGCCGTCGTAGTTAAACTTGGCGACACTCACCGCGTTGCGACAGTTGATTTTTAGCTCACCGTTGACGCCGGCGAGAGTTTTGCCGGCGCGCAAGTCCCAGGTCGAGATTGCCGTAACATTGGCTGCCTTAAAGTCTCCACTAACAGCGCAGTTTTGCTGCCCATCAGTAGTGCAGTCTGAGCTCACTTTAGCGGTGCCTTTGACCCCGGCGATAGTCTTGCCACTCACGACGCTTGATGCAGTGATGTTTGATAGTTGGGCTGAGGGGAATCCAGCAACGGTGGTGCAGCCAATTAGTCCATCACTGGAGCATTTGGGCTGACCCGAAGAGGAGCCACAGGCTCTTTTGCCGACTTGCAAAGTACCCATCACATCGTAGAACGTCATTTCTGAGCAAATTAGATTTGGGTCGACCGTGATAATCGGTAGATCTGTTTTGCCGCCGTTAGAAAACAAGTTTATGTTTTGAGTTGTTCCGTCTTGGGAAAAATTTAGAGTTAGCATACCGAACGACTGTTGCTCGGGAATGCTGATGGTTAGCCGGTGCGGACTTTCGACTGTCACACCTAGCGTCTTTGGATCCGTTGGTCCTGTGACGCTAAGTTGCAGAGAGGAGCGGAAGTTTTTCCCTGTGAGGGAGAGGCTTTCTCCAGGGCTGACCACAATTTTTTTAACATTGTCGATTAGTAACTTTGGTTGCGCTGTTCCATTCTGGCATTTAGCGGTAAGAGTGCCTGGGGCACAGCTTGTCGCGGGCTTCACTGTCATGAACGCTTTGATCCCACCCTTGCAAGCGCTTAACGCCGCGATCAAAAGTACTCCTAGTGCCAAGGCGAGGCGGCGATGTTCAGCACGCTTGGTCACCTTCAGATCGGCTAGTTGTGGTTGAGGTTGAATCATACTTCGCTGCGTTAGCTGCGCCTTTAAGAGTGCGAACCTGCGGTCAGGAATTGACCCTGCGGCTCGTCTATTAGATCGACTAGACTGACTAAAACTTTAGGGTCTCGTGAATATGCTCTGTTTTTGTCTTTGATTCAGGGTGCTTATCACTCTGCTGGGGATGAAATCGGCTCGTTGCTGCCAAGGAGGGGATTTTTGCGAGGGAGGTCGGCCCCCTTGTTTTATTTGTTGTTATGTAAAATCAGCATCTTAGAAATAAAAGTAACGCTCGAATGGAATATTGAAGATTATGTATATAAAAAAACTTTAATATAGTTTTGCTTTTGTGCCGATGAGGGTTTAGGATCTAGAACTGGACCCAAAAGGACGTGCCTCATGTTGGCCCCGCTCAGTACTCCAAAAGAGAAGACTTCGATGCCTGCGGCCTCGTCTGTGCCGAGTGCCGGCCGGCTCGTGGCGATATGCAAGGCGGTGGCAGATTCTCTGAGGCTTGAAGTTTTGCGAGTGCTTAGTAGTGATTCTTTCGGCGTCCAGGAGCTCGCCCGCATCTTTGGCATGCCGCAGCCTGGGATGAGTCATCACCTTAAAATTTTGGCGAAAGCTGAACTGGTCCATACGCGTCGCCAGGGTAATAGCATCTTCTATCGGCGAGCTCTTCTGAGAGGCGACGACGCGCTCCCTGAGTTTCTGACTAGTCTGTTTGCCACGATTGAAGAGTTGTCGCTGAGTGAGTCTTTGCGGACAAGTATAGCGAAAGTACATGCCGAACGTGCAGCTCAGTCGCGCCTGTTTTTTGCGCGCAATGCAGAAAAGTTTAGCGAGAATCAAGGCCAACTCTGTGAGCTTAGTCACTACTTGCCAAATTTGCGCGAACTTCTCGACATCATGGAGCAGCCGCGCTCTAGTCGAGTGCTGGAAGTTGGACCAGGCGAGGGCGAGCTACTGCGTGAGCTCGCCAAGCGCTACGAGCAAGTCATCGCTCTTGATAACTCGGAAGAGATGCTGAGTCTTACCCGCCAGCGCCTAAGTGCGGCTCAGCGTGCGCAGATTCAATTTGTGAGTGCCTCGCTCGAGGATTTTCAGGTCGATCTTGGGCCCGTCGATGCAGTCGTGCTCAATATGGTACTCCACCACCTGGCTTCCCCACGCCAAGCTTTTTATAGGCTACGCGAGTTGCTGCGTCCGGGTGGTTGTCTGCTTATTGCTGATTTGTGTTCGCACGATCAAGAGTGGGTGAAGAGTTCTTGCGGTGATGTGTGGTTAGGGTTTGAGCCTCAGGAGTTGCGCGAATGGGCTATGGGCGCTGGATTCGGCGAACCGCAAAGCCTTTACCTTGGATTAAAAAATGGTTTTCAGATCCAAATTCAATTGTTTCGTGCAGGCTCTTAAGCTGCATTTCACTTATCGAAAGGGATATTTTATGACAAAGCCAGATTACAAAGTTGCGGACATTAGTCTTGCCGATTTCGGCCGTCGTGAGATTAAGCTTGCTGAGCGCGAGATGCCGGCCTTGATGGGTCTGCGTCGCAAGCACAAAAAGGCGCAGCCACTTAAGGGCGCGAAGATCATCGGCTGTATCCACATGACGATTCAAACTGCAGTTCTGATCGAGACTCTGGTTGATCTCGGTGCTGAAGTTCGTTGGTCATCATGTAACATCTTTTCGACCCAGGACCATGCAGCTGCGGCTGTGGCCGCGAGTGGCACTGCCGTTTACGCCTGGAAAGGCCAGACGAACGAAGAGGGTAGCTGGTGTATCGAACAAACGATTCTGAAGGACGGTAAGCCTTGGGATGCGAACATGATCCTCGATGATGGCGGCGACCTCACCGAGATGATCCATCATAAGTATCCTCAGATGCTAAATAAGATCCACGGTATCACCGAAGAAACCACCACTGGCGTTCACCGTCTGATGGACATGTTGGCAAAAGGTGAGCTCAAAGTTCCAGCTATCAACGTGAACGATGCGGTGACTAAGTCAAAGAATGACAACAAATATGGTTGTCGTCACAGTCTCAATGACGCGATCAAACGCGGCACCGATATGCTGCTTGCCGGTAAAAAAGCTCTGGTCATTGGCTACGGTGACGTGGGCAAGGGGTCGGCTCAGAGTCTGCGTCAAGAGGGCATGATCGTTAAGGTCACCGAGATTGACCCAATCTGCGCTATGCAGGCCTGCATGGACGGCTACGAAGTAGTTTCACCGTACATTAATGGTGTCAACACCGGCACGGAAGCTGGAATCGATAAACAGCTTCTTGGCACGACCGATTTGATTGTTACCACCACTGGTAACATTGATGTGTGCGACCGTTTCATGCTGCAAGCTGTGAAGTCTGCCGCAGTCGTTTGTAACATTGGTCACTTTGACAATGAGATCGACACGAAGTTCCTTCGCGAGAAATTTGAATGGCAAGAAGTTAAGCCGCAGGTTCACAAGATCTTCCGGGACAGCAAAGACGAGGAAAACTACATCATCCTTCTGTCTGAAGGTCGCCTGGTGAACCTCGGTAACGCAACTGGCCATCCATCACGCATCATGGACGGCTCCTTTGCCAACCAAGTTCTGGCTCAGATGTACCTCTACGAGAAAAAATGGGCTGACAAGAAAAGTGAGCCTCTCTTCCTGAAAGTTCTGCCGAAGAAACTTGATGAAGAAGTGGCCCGCAACATGGTTGAAGGCTTTGGTGGTGTGATTACTCGTTTGACTCCAGCTCAGGCGAAGTACATCAAGGTTGAGGCGGAAGGTCCTTACAAACTCGACGAGTACAAGTACTAAGTCTAGTTTTTAGTTTGTAGAATTAGCCCCTGGTGTCATTTGGCACCGGGGGCTTTTTATCTAGTATTGTCGACTTTTACTAAACTATTAAGGTGCTGGAATGTGTAGATCACTTTAACTCTTTACAAGTGTGCATGTGCACATCCTCAAGGTCATCGCGAAAGGTCAAAATGTCTCCACGGCCAGATCGGTCGCGGTGCTGAATCGACCACCCCAAGCTTTGCTATCCCTGTTACCTCCCACGCTTTCGCCGTCAGCAGCCGCTAAAAAGTTCGTCCGTGACGGGGTTTACAGGAAAATAAAAAGAACGTATATATGTGAATAGTAAATTGATTTATGCATCTTGTATGCATAAAATGTAAATTTTGTGTGTAGATTTTGTTTAGATTGCGTAAGGCCGAGGCGATCGGCCCATAAGGTAGCCGGACTCCATGATGGATAAACAGAGCCGTCAGCAGAAGATTGCAGAGATCATTCGTCACGCTAAGGTGCGTAACCAATCCGACTTGGTGGCGCAACTTACCAAAGCCGGAGTCGAGTCGACGCAAGCCAGCGTATCTCGCGATCTCACCGAGATGGGCGTAGTTAAGGTAGGCGGTGTGTACCGCGCGCCGCAGCTGGAGCCCGGGCAATCTCCGCTAGTGGATCACCTGTCGGCGGAGAAGATTGGGGATCACTTGATTGTACTGCGCACTGGCCCAGGCCATGCGCAGTCGGCAGCCCTGCATCTAGATCGAGCGAAACTTCATGGCGTAGCCGGCACGATCGCTGGTGATGACACTATCTTTATTGCGCTGCGCAGTCGCGACGATCAGTCCAAAGTTATGCGGAAAATTTTTACGATATTTAAAAAATGAAGGGAAGTCTCATGCTGCAACGAGTGAGTGATCTGCCGGTAGCATCGGTTAGTCCTGCGGTTGCCTGTGGCCAAGCTTTGGCACGTAGGCAAATTCGTGCTGACAAAGTGGCTTCAGTAGCCGGTGCGGCTGGCCTGAGCAACGACGTGCGCATTGCTATGGTTACCCTGCGGCCGCGCTCTGGCGATATCGTCGCCGTTAAAGTGCTCAGTGAGAATCCCGGCTACGATCGTCTGGAGTTGCCCTCTGGGCGTCTAGCTCGTTTGAGTGTCGGCGATATTTTCATAGGTGTGATCGGTGCCCGCCGGGCACTTAAGGGTTATGTCGGAGATGTTCCCGCAGAACTCGCAGTGGGCGACGAATTGCACATCTTAAACCTGGGTGGTGTGCTCGGCCGCTGTACTGGCTTTAACCAAGCGATGGGCCAACCGGTGCGGACAGAATACTTAGGTGCCGTTATGCAGGATGGCAGTCTGCTTAATATAGCTGATTACGCTCTGCCGTTGGTTACCCCTGGGGCTAGCTCGCCGCCGGTGATCGCGGTGGCCGGTAGTTGCATGCATGCGGGTAAGACTAGAGTGGCGGTTGAGCTTGTGCGCCGCTTCACTGGGGCGGGCTATAAAGTTGCCGCCGGTAAAGTCTCTGGCATCGCCTGTCTCAGGGATACTCTGGAGATGCGGGACAATGGGGCGATTAAAACGCTCAGTTTTCTCGATCTCGGATTCGCTTCGACTGTGGGTGTAAGTGATTTGGCGCCAGTGGCTCAGTCTATCATTGCTCATCTGGGTGCATCCTCTCCAGATGTGATCATTCTTGAACTCGGTGATGGTCTTCTTGGTGGCTACAATGTGAGTTCCATACTCAATGACCAGATTGTCCGCGATAGTCTTGCGGCGCTGGTCTTCTGCGCCGGTGATTTTGTCAGCGCATGGGGTGGCATCGAGCTGCTCAAGCAGCATGGACTGAGGCCAGATGTTATCTCGGGTGCAGCCACTGATAGCCGCATGGGTGTTGATTACATCCGTCAAGAGTTGGGTGTGCCAGCAGCTAATGCGATCGCTGGTGGCGCGGCGCTGTTTGCACTAGTTGAATCTCGGTTGCTGGCGACCACTGATGAGGCCATGCAATGAGATTTGGGCAGTCAGCGAATTCAGCCGCGGACGCCACAGAATCTGGGGTTTCGATCACGTCGTCAAAGGTGCGTGTAGGTATCCTAGGAGCCAGCGGTTACGCCGGAGGTGAGCTGCTTAGGCTTTTGCTTGGGCACCAACATGTCGATGTTGTGTTGGCTGCTTCACCTAGTGGTGAAGGGAGGCTAATTGCTGAACATCATCCGGCTCTGCGTGGACTGACTAAGTTGCCTCTATCTCCAGTGCCGCAGACTGTTGCCGATTGGCCAGAGCTGGATTGTCTGTTCTTGTGCCTGCCACATGGTGCCAGTCGTGACTTGGTGCCCAAATTGCCGTTAGGGCCAAAAATAATCGACTTAGGTGGTGATTTTCGTCTGACAGATGCAGAAAGCTTTGCCAAGTATTACGGCACCCAACCGGCTGACCGGGATTGGCAAAAAAGATTTGTCTACGGATTACCTGAAACCACTGGGGCAGGTGTGATATCCACAGCGCAGTTCGTTGCAAACCCCGGTTGCTTTGCGACTACAGTCATTCTTGCTTTAGCACCACTTGTGCGCTCGGCAATGATCGACGACCGGGTGATTGTTGACGCCAAAACTGGATCCACTGGATCTGGTGCTAAGCCATCGGCTACGACGCAGCATGCGACTCGCGTAAACAGCATGTATGCGTACAAGAGCTTTAGCCATCAACATTTGCCCGAGATTCGCCAAGCCTTGGCACAGCTATCGCCGGGGTGGGGTGAAGGTTTAGTGTTTCAGGCGCACAGCACGCCGCTCGTGCGGGGTATTTTTGCCAGCATTTACTGCCAGCTGAAACCGTCCGTTGGTGCAGCAACGGTGGCGGCTGCATTTAAATCAGCCTATGCGGAGAGTGCATTTATTCGCCTGGTCGACGGATCGCCAAATGTCAATTGGTCACGCGGCAGCAATTTCGTCGATATTGGCTGGGTTTGCGAGGGTAGAGAGCTGAGTGTCTTTGCAGCGCTGGATAATCTCGGCAAGGGTGCTGCCGGACAGGCGGTACAGAATATGAATCTCATGTTTAGCCTTCCTGAAACTACTGGGCTTTGGCAGGCTGGAGGAGTCCCATGACCGCGGAATTAAAAAGTGCGCTCCTTGACGTTTATAAACGTATGCCAGTAAAAATAGTGCGTGGTCAGGGTGCCTGGGTTTATGACGAGAGCGGTGCATCATATCTGGATATGTATGCAGGTCATGCTGTGACGTCGACCGGACATTGCCATCCGCACTTGGTACAGGCATTGACAGCGCAAATACAGAAGCTGGTGTTCTATTCGAATGCAGTTGCCGTTGAGCATCAAGAAGAGGCGGCAGCCCTGATCGTTGATGAGCTGCCCCGTCCCTTGTCGCGCGTGTTTTTTGTCAATTCTGGTGCCGAGGCTGTGGAAAACTGTCTCAAAATGGCCCGCATTGCTACCGGTAAACAGCGCATAGTGGGCTTCGAAGGTGGTTTCCACGGGCGTACTTTAGGTGCACAAGCGGCAACGGGTTTAAGCAAATACCGTAAGGGCCTTGCCGAATTGATACCGGGTCACACATTTGTGCCGTTTGGTGACTCCACTGCGGTAGCAGTAGCGCTTGCTGCTGGCGACGTTGCTGCTGTGATTGTTGAGCCGGTTCAGGGACTAGCCGGCGCAAGAACCGCTCCACCGGAATTTTTTCGTGCAATACGTGCTCTATGTGATCAACATGGTGCGCTTCTAATCTATGATGAAATGCAGACCGGTTTTGGTCGTACGGGCAGTTTTACATTTGCGCCGCGTTATGGTGTCGTGCCGGACTTAATAAGCTTCGGTAAGGGTATAGCCTCGGGACTGCCGGTAGGTGCCGCAGTAACCAATGAAAAAGTTGCGGCAACTATTCGTCCTGGTGATTTGGGCACCACATTTGGCGGTGGACCGCTGGCCTCAGCTGCTGTGCGGGCGACCATTGAGATTTTACGTTCGGAGGGTATTTACGCGCAGGTTGCCACGCGCGCACCGCGTCTAAGGCAGGCGCTAGCGGCCTTTCCTAGCGTAGCTGAAGTGCGTGGTGAAGGTTATTTAATTGGTCTAAAACTGCACGGTAATGCCGCATCCATGCAAAAAAAATTATTCGACCGGGGTGTGCTTACAGGGACATCCGATGACCCGGCTGTCCTTCGACTGATGCCACCGCTGACTTTGAACGATGCGCAGATCGACCATTTTCTCGAGCAGTTTGCTCGGGCTGAGAGAGTATTCCGTGAGACAGCTAAAGACCCATCGTAAGTTCTAATTTCTCTTAAT
>JAPLFY010000120.1 GCA_026390435.1 Pseudomonadota bacterium | reverse complement strand
AATGAACAGTAACTTGCAGATGTCCGCAAAAGACCTGACGAGAGTGATTGTGTCTAATACGCTGCCGCGCGGCAGCGGAGGTTGGCATGGTGAGTGTGGTGCCTAGGGTGAGGTCGAGGACTTAAACTTATTTGCAGAAGATTCCTACTTTTTAAAACTATATCAATTTGAGGCCCAATCGGTTTTGCGGCTCTCGCACAGACATCTAAAAGATTTAGAGGAATTACGCCTAATCGAATCGACGAGAGTTACTTTCTCAATTGAAAATCAGCAATGCCGCCTCTGGCGCGATCTTCCTTTAGTTTTTCACCGTCGATGTAAGTTGCGTAGATCTGGTTGCCAGCGAGATACACTTGGTACCATGCTGTGAGATAACGCGATAGTTGACGACGGTAGGAGCTTGGGTTTGTAATATTTTGATGTCCTAATCCATCGAAACTGACTAGCCCTAGCGGCGCTCTGACCTGCGATTGCGCAAAGGATTGTTGAATTGCGACCGGAGATGCCACTGTATCAGCAGTGCCTGTTACGAACAAAGTAGCAACATCTACCGTCATAGCCGTAGGTCGATAGGCACAAATTGGCACAATAGCCCGCAATACTGAGCCCAGTGAATTCGCGGCCACTATGGTGCCGGCGCCGCCCATGGAAAAGCCCATCACTCCGAGCCGTGTGTCATCGACTCGATCTTGAATCGGACTGCCCTTGCGCAAGTTTTCAGTTTTTAGCTTATTAAGAGAACCAATATGACCGGTCGCCCAAATCCGTGGGTCAGTCGAATTTGTGTTAGTTGGGGTAAATACACTAACGATAAAGCCGTGACTTGCCAGATGCTGCGCCAGCCACGTCATCTGTTCCTTGGTATTACTGTAGCCACCACTTAGCGTTGTCGCCGGAAGTTTTGCAGTAGCGTCATCATCAGGATAAAAAATAATTGAGGAGCTATAAGACGAGTCACTTAGTCCATCGGTGTAGGACTTAACCGCCATTGGACCCATTTGCTCTGGGTTAGAGACTAGGTTGAGTGGAGGCTGCGTTGGAACGGAAGCAGTCAGGTCTGGTGTTGTAACATTGCCAGCGACTGCGGGGACCAGTCCCTTTTTTCGACTCCTCTGGTCATATAGGTCGGCAGCTTCCGCATCGCCACTTTCAATTTTCTTGCTGTTTGAGGATACTCCGGCCCCAGGTTTAACAGGCTTCTGGTTGACGGAAGTCGTTTGACCACAGGAATAAAGGCCCGTGAGCAAGATTAGCCAGGTAACCTTGGTGTTCAATTAATTAGTTCCTCAAATAAGAGTGACCAGTTTCGCACAAAGTTCCATATCGGCATTTTTGCGATGGAACTTGAGGGATTACAGATGCCGATATTATTTGGTAGTAATTCCGGTAGTCTGTAAAGCATCCCACCCTGCTCGCGCGCGACATAACATGGTCCGGCGATGAAAATACGAAGCGATTCTGTTGCCCCTTAATTGCGAAGCGACTTTCTCCCCGAAGTGCCGCTTGAGCGTAAGCATGGCTAAGTGCCATTCATAACGGCTGCCTACACTCCAGCTGTCACGCCGGAAAATTAAAGCTTTATCCTGATTTTGCCGATCCCCCCTCAGGAGGGTAAGCTATGGGCGCTCCAAAGCTGACCAGTGCGGAAAAAGCAGCGGTAGTGCTGCTGACACTCGGCGAAGAACTCGCCAGTGAAATTGTCGGTCAGATGCGACCGCTTGAAGTCACTCGGATCGCTGCCGCCATGAGTCGTCTTGGCCGCGTTGACGCTAAGGTCGCGAGCGAGGTCGCCAGCGAATTTCAAGATTCTTTGTTGAACCCAACGCAAGGGATCAACGGCGATACTGATGCCGCGCAGCGCTTACTGCGCTTGGCTGGGCATAACCAAGAGGCGGAACGTTTAGGAAGCGATGCTGATGCCCTGTCGAGTGAGCTTAGTCAGCTTCTTGCTACCAAGGAGCCAGAAGCTCTCGCTGCTTTACTACAGAAGGAAGTACCGCAGACGGTCACTTTAATCGTCGCGCACTGTGCGCCAGCCCTGGCCAGTAAAACCGTGCAGCTACTCCCACCGCCGCTACAGGTGGATATTCTTCAGCGACTTGCCCGTCTTGGCTCGGTCGATGCGGAGAGTTTAGAGCTCATCGTCACAACCCTGAAGCAGGACCAGGGGAGCGGCGTCATGCGGCAAAGTCAAAATTTGGGCGGGTTAGATAAGTTGGTGCAGCTGATCAACTCACTGGGTCAGGCTCAGGGCGAGCGCCTTTTGCTAAGCCTGCAACAGAGGGATCCTGAATTGGCTGAGCAGGTGCGTCGGCGGTTGTTTACTTTTGCGGATCTGGTGCGAATCGGCGACCGCGGTATGCAGACCCTTCTGGCTCAGGTACCGGCGGCCGCACTGCGTCTCGCGCTCAAGGCTGCGGATGAGTCAGTCACTGCCCATATTTATAAAAATCTGTCAGAGCGAGCGGCAAAGCTTTTGAAGGATGATGTTGCCGCGATGCCCAAGACCCGCCTGCAAGATGTGCAGGCTTCCCAGCAGCAAATTGCTGAAATGGCTCAGGCGCTGGTAGCATCAGGCAAAATCGAGATCATGAGTAAAGACGAGACCTACGTCTGAATGCTTGGCTAGCCCTCACGGCACCGATTCTTATGGATTTACCGCGCCCACTCGACTACCCATAAAGTACTGATAGACGAGACTACTAGTGCCGAAGAACAGACGTGGGTAGGGTTGATGCCATGATGACGGCTAATCCGTTCGCCGTAGATATTAATGATCTCACTTACGCCTATAAAAATGGGCCTAAGGTTCTCGATATTGTCGCCATTCAGATTGCTGTGAGTGAACACGTATTCTTGCACGGGCCCAGTGGCAGCGGTAAAACGACCTTGCTTGGACTTCTTGCCGGGATTTTAGTGCCCCAAGGTGGCTCTGTGCATGTGCTGGGACAGGATCTCGCCGCACTGCGGTCGGCTCAACGTGACCGTTTTCGCAGTTCTCACGTTGGCTATATTTTTCAGATATTTAATCTGATCCCGTATCTAAATGTCCGAGAAAATATCACTCTACCTTGTTATCTGAGCCAAGAGAGGAAAATGCGGCTAGGTGCGGTAACTCCCGATGACGCAGCGCTAGCTCTGTGCCGCCAATTGAAGATAGCTAACCTACTGGACCGGCCGGTGACGGAACTTAGTGTCGGTCAGCAGCAGCGGGTGGCCGCAGCGCGAGCATTAATTGGTGCCCCTGAGTTTATCATCGCGGATGAACCAACATCGGCCCTAGACAGTAATCGTCGTCAGGAATTTATCGAGCTTCTATTCGCGGCGGCAGATCAGGCGAAGGCGACGATTCTGTTCGTGAGTCACGATCACAGTCTCGCGCCGCTATTTACTCGTAACTTGTCTTTATTGGACCTAAACAGAGCCTCCAGGTCTGGCGAGGTGGACGCATGAAGATAGCCCTGCGATTAGCTTGGCGGTCCCTGCTGAACCGGCGCCTGGCCAGTATTCTGACAATCTTGTCAGTGGCGTTATCTGTGGCATTGCTCATTGGTGTAGAACGCGTGCGCCAAAGTGCGCGCTCAAGTTTTATCAATACGATCAGCCAAACGGATTTGATTGTTGGAGCCCGAGGTGGTGGTATTCCACTGTTGCTCTACACAGTGTTTCATATGGGCAATGCAACTAATAATATCAGCTTTGCGACTTACGAAAAGATATCCTCCGATCCGAATGTGGCCTGGACCATTCCGCTCTCTCTGGGGGACAGTCACCGTGGCTTTCGTGTGGTCGGCACAAACGCAGATTTTTATGCGCACTATCATTACCGTCGAAATCAGCAGCCGCGTTTTGGTGCCGGTGCAGAACCAAAAGCCATGTTTGATGTGGCTGTTGGCAGTGCCGTAGCCGCGAAGCTGGGATACCGGATCGGTGACCACCTGACATTGAGTCACGGTGTGGGTGAAGTTTCTTTTCACTCACATGACGATAAACCTTTTTCAGTCACGGGTATTCTTGACCCCACTGGAACTCCTATCGACCGCTCGGTGTTCATCAATCTTCAAGGGCTTGAAGCCATTCATGCTGATTGGGAAGACGGGGCACCACCTTTGCCCGAACACGCGATTAAGAGCGCGGACCTACAAAAGAGGAATCTGCCTGTTCGTGAGCTAACGGCAGTGTTAGTCGGGGCAAAATCACGGGCCGATAGTTTGGGTCTACAGCGTCAGTGGAGTGAATTTAAGGGCGAGCCTCTGTCGGCAATTATACCTGGTTTAGCACTAGACGATTTGTGGGAAGCAATCTCTTATGCAGAAAATGGATTGCGCGTGGTCGCGATTTTTGTCGTTGTGGTAGGCCTCCTGGGCTTACTAGTGTCGATCTACAACTCGCTAAACGAACGCCGCCGTGAGATGGCTATTTTGCGTTCGGTTGGGGCCGGTCCTGGGCTGATCTTTGCGCTTATGATTCTGGAGGCAGTTCTTCTGACTGTAGTCGGTGCCGCAAGCGGTGTAGCCTTCATGTACTTGCTGCTTTTTGCCTTAAGCCCGCTTATTGAATTGAATTTTGGTCTTTATCTTCCAATCAGTCCGTTAGCGAGTACGGAACAATGGTACTTGGTTGCGATTGTTGGATTGTCATTTATTTTAGGCGCGATTCCAGCATGGCGCGCTTATCGCAATACACTTAGTGATGGATTGACGATTCGCTTATGAAACGTTCGCTCAAAATTTCCCTGTTAGTTGCCATGGCACTGTTGCCCGTGACGGTAATGATTATCTACGGCGTCAGCAAACAGCAGGATAAGAAGGCGGACGAATCCACAGGCGAGCCTGGCGATTACATCGAGGTCGATTGGCGACTCCTTCGCGAGCTTGATCTAAAGACCGGCAGTATGCCGCCGGAACTTGCCAAAGTAGACGGTAAGTTCGTTAAGGTGCCGGGATTCGTTGTGCCTCTGGATGACGATGACCAGGGCCTTTCCGAGTTCCTATTAGTACCTAGTCCACAGGCTTGTATTCACGTGCCAGCGCCGCCGCCCAATCAAATGGTGATGGTGCATATGCGCAGTGGTGCCGCACCTAAGCGCTCGTGGGGCCCCGTGTGGATTAAGGGGCGACTCCACATCGCCACGTCCGATAGTCAGTACGGCAAAATCTCGTTCAAAATTAGAGGCGATAGCGCTGAGCGTTATCAGATGCCAAATTGAAAAATTTAGTTAGCTAGTAATTTTTGCGCGATAGATTTCTCGTCTGTCTGATCATGCGCGAGGCAAACAACAACGCTAAGCAGCCGCCATAAATGGCTGGTATAGTGATGTTAGCTTTGACTAGCCACCAGTAGTGAATCACTGCTAGCACGGCAGCAGCGTAGACAGCCTTGTGTAGTCGGCGCCATTTTGGTCCGCCTAGTCGCTTTATCATCTTGTCCGTTGAAGTGATGGCCAGTGGCAGCATGATGACTAGAGAGCTAAATCCCATGGTGATATACGGCCTCTTGGCTACATCGGCAAACGTGTCGCCGAAGCTCAACTCTTGATCAAAGACCAGGTAAATAGAAAAATGCAGCAAACCGTAAAAAAAAGCGGTGAGCCCGAGCAGGCGGCGAAAGAGAATGGCACGGCGAAAGCGGAAATACCGTTGAATAGGGCTTACCGCAAGAGACAGCAGCAAGATCTGCAGTGCCGCGTCACCTGTGCGATGCGTCATCGCTTCGACGGGATTCGCGCCGAGCGAATCTTGAAAATAATCGAAAATGATGCGCGCAAGGGGTAGCATTAAGACCAGCAGTAGTACGCTCTTTTCGAGGTGAAGTTGCTGTCTTGCGCTGAGTTTTTTCATTAGAAATTCTTTTTTAGATCAAGGCCCGTATATAAACTAGCGACCTGGTCGTAGCCGTTAAACATCATTGTCTTGCGCTTGAAAAGCTCACCAATTCGTCGTTCCTTGCCCTGGCTCCAGCGCGGATGATCGACGTTCGGATTCACGTTTGAGTAAAATCCGTACTCGTCTGGTCCCATGACATTCCAGGTGGTTTTTGGCTGCGTCGAGGTGAAAGTGATCTTAACGATCGATTTGATGCTTTTAAAGCCGTACTTCCACGGTACGACCAGACGTAGTGGAGCACCACTTTGATTCGGTAACGTATCACCGTATAGACCAACAGCGAGGAAGGCTAATGGATGACTCGCTTCATCTAGTCTTAGTCCCTCGGTGTATGGCCAGTCGAGAATTTTACTCTTTTGTCCGGGCATTTGTGCCGGATCAAGTAGAGTGGTAAAGGCGACAAACTTAGCTTTACTGTTTGGACGAGCGGCCTTGATCACATCAGCGAGAGGGAAGCCAATCCACGGTATAACCATGGACCATGCCTCGACGCAGCGTAGGCGATAAATTCGTTCTTCGAGTTTTTTCGTCTTAATGAAGTCGTCTATGTCGAATGAGGTTGGCTTTTCCACCTCTCCGTCCACGGTGATCTTCCACGGCCTAGGCTTGAGGCTGCCACTATTGATCTTGGGGTCCCCTTTGTCGGTGCCGAATTCGTAGAAATTGTTGTAGCTCGTAACGTCTTTAAGCGGAGTCAGAGCTTCGTTCGTATCGAACGGGCTACCTTTTGGGACTTTTTCGTAGGCCTTGGCAGCAAATGCCATTGAACTCATAAGGCCACTAATACCGGTAGCTCCCGCCGCTATCATGCTGCGAGCTGTCGAGGCCATCAGCCGACGCCGATCTAAATATAACGCTTGCGGTGTGACTTCATGCTCTCTGGCGGCGGTGGGGTCGATGATTTTTATCAGCATGGTACCTTCCATCAGCGCTTTATGCATACGCAGGGATGAATGCGGGACATCGCGACACTTTAAGTATTTTAACATGATTACAATGTGTTAAAAAGGTTTGGTATGGAGGACATAGAGCATGACCGAGGCAACTATTTTTGACAAAATTCTGCACCGCGAAATTCCCGCACAGATCGTCTTTGAAGACGACTCAGTGCTTGCCTTCCGCGATGTCCACCCGCAGGCTCCGACTCACGTGTTGGTGATACCTAAGAAAAAGCTAGCGCGCTTCAGTGAGCTGGCGACAGCGCCCGCTGCCGATGTCGCTGCGTTCTTTAGTTCTATTGCTAGAGTCGCCAGTCATTTAGGTCTAGAGAAGGATGGTTACCGAGTCGTCATAAACAACGGGCGCGACGCGCAGCAGTCCGTTGAATATATCCACGCGCACATTTTGGGTGGCAGGGCCTTGTCTTGGCCGCCAGGATGACGATGCGTAGCGCGGGCACGATCTATTAAATAAATAAATTCATTGACTTAGGGTTACCTCGCGCATGCATTCCTAAATTACCCTACCTGGATGTATACTAGTAGTATACATACGGTTGGTAATATTTATCGATGGATGCGCCCATGAATTTTAAATCCTTTCACTTCGATGCACTTGTCGATGAGTGGGACTTCTGTAACTACCATAGGGAACGTAAACTACTTTTCCAGAGCATCCAAAAAGGCCGTAAAACGCTGCTTTTTGGTCGTCGTAATTTTGGCAAGACGTCTTTGATCCGCAACGTTATTGCCAGGCAATGGCTAGGACGCAATAAGGGGGCATTCTTCCTTTACGTTGACTTTTACGGTGTACGCACGATGACGGGTTTGGTTTCCCGTCTGAGTGCTGCATTTGCCGATAACTTTCAGCTGGCGTTTCCAGCCAAATCAGCATTTCAAAAGATGCTTGGTAGTATCAAGCGCCTTCGTCCAAAGATTGAGATGGATCCAAGTGGGCAGCTGTCATTGTCGTTAGGTCTAGGCGAATCACCAAGTCGTAATCTCACGTCGATCTTTCAAGAACTTGGCGCCATGCACAAACGCGGTGTTCCCATGTTAATTGTGTTAGATGAATTTCAAGATATTCATTTTGTTGACGAGGCAGAAGGTTTAATACGCAGCGTACTTGAATCCCATCTTGGCAGCGTAGCAACGGTCATTTTAGGTTCGAAGAAGCACTTGCTCTCTCAAATGTTTGCGATGCCGAATGCTCCGTTCGCCAACTGGGGTGAGCATGTGGAATTGTCTTTCATACCGTATGAAGAATACACAACATATGCCAACGAACGCCTGGCTCACCTAAATCTTCAGTTAAATGACGAAACCTCTAGGTATCTTCAAGATCTGATGGGCCGGGTGCCAGAGGCGATGAACCGACTAGGGGACGCATTGCTGTCATTAGACTGTCCAGCTAAAACGGTAGTCAATAAAAAGATCGTAGACGAGGCGCTCCGCGCATTAGTAGTCCGACGGAGTAGTGCTATCGAGGAGTACATCAGTCATTTTACCGGTGCAGAGGAACAGCTTCTCATCACACTGGCACGCGCCGGCGGCCGCGCGACACAACTGACTGGAAAAGATTTTATTTCTAAATCAGGTTTGTCAATCGCTGGTATACGCAAAGTGGTTGGCAAGCTTGAAGACGAAGCAGTGATCTACCGTGAGGATAAATACTACTGCTTTGCAGATCCGTTAATCATGCATCATCTTCTGAAGTTTCGTGCATAAAGAGATCATCGGTGCCGACTTGTTCCCGCAACTGCCTAAGGATTGAGCTCTGTGCAAGCTAACTCAGCCTCGCGTCGCGACCTTATGATGGATCGCTTTTAGGCGGTCGCTGTCCTGATGGCCGTCACATAGCAGCAGTACATCGATGCCCATGGCTGCTGCTACCTCGAGATCGTGATCAGTGTCGCCGACCATAATCACGGTGCTGGGATCGAGAGCTAATGCCGTCTTTAATTCTTGCATTAACTCTTGGCCACGTTGCACTTTCGACACGGCGTGATGATTGCCTAAACCAAATACCTTGAAGAAGTAATCTCGTAGGCCATGTTCTTTCAGTAGAACTATGAGGTCCTCTTCGTGGTTTGCCGACAGCATCGAGCAAACTACGCCTTGCGACTTAAGTTGCTCTAAAATTTCGCGCACTCCGGAGTAAAGTTGGGTGCGCGAGTGCATGCCCGTTTTATAACGCGAAATAAAAAGTTTGCTGAGCTCTGCAAACGGCACGTGCTCATAGGAAAAGCCTAGCTCTTCGTAATACTCGCTGATGGGGAAGCGAAAGCGTTTTAGATAAGCCGTCTTATCGAGGGTCGGGAGACCGTGTTCGCTTAGCATCGTGGCGATGATTTCGACGCAGAAGTCGACATCGTCTAGCAGGGTGCCGTTCCAGTCCCAGATGATATGTTTCTTACCCTCTAGTTGAGGAATCAGTCCCAACATTCGTTCTCTCCAAATCACCGTAAAATATGAGCGATCGTAATGCATAGCAAAGGCTGCAGCATCTGCCTACTGACCACTCAATTAAATAACGTTAAAGTATTAGAGATGAAATGAAAGAGAGAGGGATTGATGGAGCGGGAAATGGGATTCGAACCCACGACCTTCGCGATGGCAACGCGACGCTCTAGCCAACTGAGCTATTCCCGCATCAAGGTGATTGATTAATTAGAGATTCTAGCCGTCACTGTCAAGGTATTAAATGACCCACCCCTGGTTAAATTTTTGGACACGGCGTCGAGACGGCTTTCGGCGCGGGTTTTCGCCTATGGGTGACGCGGCACTGCCGGAGCTCCCAGGGTCCGTGTCTGCTGGGCAGGCTAGGCGTGGGGCTCTGGTTAAAGACCGACCGGTATCGCTGGAGCAGCGCTACTCCCTCCTTGAGCAGAGCACTCAAGCTGATGAGATCTTTGTGCGCCTCAAGCAGCGCCTTTTCGCCGCGATGGATGCTAGGCAGGCGGGTCCGACCGTATTTCGTGAGGGTGGGCGGCTGGCGCCAGGGCGGCCGTACTTTTTTGTTAAACGGGCAGGGGAAAAGGGCTGGCTTTGCGAGCGCACCGGCGCTGGTTGGTTGCTGACTCCTGCCGAGAAGATTGTCGAACGCAATCTCTTCTTGCGGGACGATCAGTCGGTCGATGCGGTCGAGCTTTATGTGGCGCAGGACCGAGTCACCATGCCGCGTGTCCGCAGCCGCACCATGGGCGATGGTCTTTTGGCCCTGGCAGTTTATGAGCAAAAGCTGCTGCAGCAAATGGGGTGGTCCTGACGTGCTAAATCCAGGTGACCAGGATTACAGGTAAATTGCCAAACTAGTCAGCATTCTAGTATCCTACGGGAAGATATTTACGGGAAGATCCCAGCAGTAGCATCGCTTTCATCTCGTTAGCGAGCCCCTTTGGTCACGGTTCCCAGCATTAGGTGGAGTGGGCTAAGCATGAGCTTTAATATTGTTGATAAATTACTGGGTATTACCCTGCTCGGGACGGCTTGGGTGCTATGGTTACTGGTGGGGCTTAGCGTCGTGTCGGTGACTGTGATGCTGGAACGCGCCCTGTTTTTTAGTCGGATGCGGATTAATTTTCCGGATTTTACTAATCAGCTGGCGAAGCTTTTGATTGACCGCGATGCCGAGGGCATTAAGCGTTTGTGTGCCAATCGCGGTGCTATTGAAGCGCAAGTCGTGCTCCGCGGCATGGACTATAGCGAGCGTGGCGCGACCGCGATGCGCGAAAGCATGGAAGGTTTTCTGATCGGTAATCGCCAGATCCTTGACCGCGGGCTAGTGGTGCTCGGTACTCTCGGCAACAATGCGCCGTTTATTGGGCTGTTCGGCACCGTTATCGGGATCATCATGTCGTTCAAAGACCTGTCGGATAATCCTGCTGGCGGCCCCTCGGTGGTGATGGCCGGTATCTCGGAGTCGTTAGTGGCTACGGCAGTTGGTCTCATGGTGGCGATTCCTGCCGTAATTGCATTCAACGCCTTCAATCGTATTGTTAAACGGCGTCTGGCCAATGCTGAAGCCGTGATGAAAATGGTGCTTTCTTCCTACGAGCGTGGCTGAATAGCCGGAGCGGGACAACAATGGCAGGCATTGCTAGCGACAACGACGATGAGATTACCGGCATTAACGTCACTCCTTTGGTGGACGTTATGCTCGTGCTGCTCATCATCTTTATGGTGACGGCGACCTACATCGTCAATCGCTCGATCAACGTCAACCTGCCGAAAGCCGACACCGGTGAAAATAACGACAAAACTAAGAATTTAGCCTTTGTGTTGGATGCCAAGAACCAGCTCTACCTGGACGGTAAGCCGGTGTCGATCGAGCAGGTGCCCGAGCTGATTAAGCAGGAACAGGCGAAAGCTGGCAATGTGCCGCTGAATGCGGTGATTTCTGCTGACAAAGAAACCCCGCACGGGGCAGTTATTAAATTGATTGATACCGTAAGAAAACACGGTATAACCGACTTCGCAATTAACGTCGAATCCAGCGCTGGTGGGCCTTAACAAGGGCTTTGCTGCGCAGACGAAAGACGCGGCATAGGCTCTCAGGTGCGGTAAGATGTAGCTGGAGTAAATGGCGCAAATACGGGAGCTAGTTCGATTGAAGTCTGTCTCAGGCAAGTCGCAGGATTCCGTAGTAGCCCCAGGTGATGCTGGAGCTGCCGGTAGCCACGTGCTGACCAGAGAGCTTTGTCGGCAGCATTTGGCCGATACTTCCTTTCGGCTACGCCCCAACGATTATCATGAAAAATATCCCAAGTGGCCTGGCCAGGTGGGCCTTGAGATTGAGATGCTACCGGTTAAGCCGCGGCCGAATGCCGCGATTCCGGACTCAGTGCCCCTGCAAGATGGTACAGCTAGTGCGGCCGTGTCCATCGCCGGCATGTTGCGAGCGGCAGCACCCGGCCATGGTTGGACTGCTGAGGACACCGCTGCAGATGTGGGCCATGGGGGCAGCGATGCCCATCCACTTCTGTTAAGAGTGGGCCTAGACGATCGGGATCAGATCACCTTCGAGCCGGGTGGACAGGTGGAGTTTTCCTCCCGCCCGTATCCGTGTCTCGGTGATGCGCTGCGTCGCATGCGCACGGTGCAAGGGCAAATCGACAAGATCTTTGCCGAGCAAGGCGTGCAGTTAGTTCAGGTCGGGGTGAATCCTTGGCACACGCTCGATGAGCTTGGTCTGCAGATGCCAAAGGCTCGCTATAGGGCGATGGATCGTTACTTCGCCGCGATCGGGCCCTATGGCCAGCAAATGATGCGGCAGAGCTGCACGTTTCAGGTCAATCTCGATTTCGGGCCAGACGAGGACACTCTAGTCAAACGCTACCTCGGCAGCCAACTTTTGGCTCCGATTGCGGCGGCGACCTTTGCCCTGTCGCCTGTGGTCAACCGAGTGAATCAAGGCATCCGCGGTTATCGCACGCGGATTTGGCGGCATACCGATCCGACGCACACCGGCCTTCCGAGTATTGCGGCATTATCAGCAATGTCCGAGGCTCAGATCGGCACCAAGTTGCTCTCGCGCGAAGCAGTGATTAACGAGTACCTCGAATTTGCTTTGAAGGCGCAGGTGGTGTTCATCGCTGGGCTAGATTATCAGTGCCCGGGCATTAGCTTTGGTGAGTGGTTGGAGCGTCCCGTTGCGGGAGTGCGGCCCACACTTGATGATTTCGTTACGCATCTCACATTACTATTCCCTGAGGTGCGGCCACGAGGCTTTCTCGAGCTGCGCTCTGTGGACTGCCAGGCAAGAGCATTTCAAAGCGTGCCCGCCTCTTACTGGACCGGGTTATTGTATGACGACAAAACATTAGAAGGTTTACTTGCGCTGCTGCTGCCTGAGCGGCAACGCATAGCTGATTTACTGATCAAAGCCGAGGACGGCTTGGCGCATCCAGCGCTAAGAACGCTTGCAAAGGCGGTGGCCGAATTGGCCCAGTCTGGCTTTGCCACTCTTCCTCCTTGTTTCAAGTCGGATGGTGCCGAGCGGGAACTTCATGCATTTGTCGGGCGTTTTACGGCAAGGGGACGCACCCCTGCCGACGACGTGCTCGATCTTTTGCGCCAGGAGAATGCCCCGTTCCCTTCGTTCGCAGGTTATCAAGCCTTGTCAGAAGAGTGGGCCAAAATACTCACCTAAGGAAGACCAACAAGGATTCCCAATGGCGCCAAAAAGCGTGACCAAAAAACTGATTCCACTCGATATTGATGAAGAAATGGAGCCACCAGAGCACCATCCCGACAACCAACAGGCGTCGTGGGAGGAGATCAAGACTGGCGATGATCTCGAGACCTACATCGAGGATATCGCTGACACGGTGCGGATCGGGCTCGATCAGAGTATCGCGATCCTAACGCCCTGGTTTTTCAACAACATGCCGCGCGCCTACTATCAAACGACGCCGCGCCCCGAGAAGGTGCGGCATCTGTCGGCCGTGATCACGGGGCATGTGTTTGAGACCAAGCAGACGGTCGAGCTTTGGGACCGTGACCGGGCAAAAGTTACCTACATCGGTCCCGGTGGCGACCGGGCTATTCTCATCGATATGGCCCGGCGTTTAGCGCCCAATCCATTAAAGATGGGATCTCTGTATTTCTCCCGCGATAAATTGCTCTTTCTCTCGACCTTTCACTGCAAAGACCACAAGCCTCTTGATCGCGAGAATCGCCGAATCATGGAGAAGGTCAAGGTTGCGCGCGGTATCTTGGTTGAGGAATTTCCCGATGATCTGACTAGGGTCGATCATTACCTCAAAAATCTCGATAACGACTTCGTCATGTATGCTACGGCCGGCCGTATTCAGATTTTGTATCGCATGGTGCGCTACATGATCGAGCACGAGGGCGCGCATACGTTCTTTGAGCCGGTGGAAAATAGTCCTAATGCCCGTCTGACCCTAGGAATGAAGAACGTCAATCCTTCGGTCGTCCTTGAGGCTGTACTCGATTTGATCAATCGCTATGAATTTAGCGTGGTGCGGGCATTTCTCGTTAAATTCAGCCAAGGCTACGACGAGCCGATTTCCGTGTTTCACATCATTGTTTCACGCAATGATGAAGAACCGGTAGATTTCGGTGCTGTGCAAGTGCTTCGCTTGAACAAGGCGCTCAGGACTCTCGGTTGGGTGGATGTCGACGACTACGGTGATCTCACTAAAGCCCCTTACGGGCTGTCGATCAATGCCACCAACTTGATACGGAGTATCGCGACCTGGGCGCATGTCATGCTCGGGAAAGAGAATCCGTATTATTACTCCCCGCACAAAGTGCGGACGACCTTCTTCAAATACAGCGAGTTTACGCGGGAACTCATCGCGCTATTCCGCTTGAAATTTGATCCTTTGAAAGAGATGGAACGCAACGCCGGTGGCTACGCCGAAAAGCGGGTGCTGCTGCTGGAGATGACCAAAGAGGTGATCGACGAAGTCGATAAGACTATTCTTCTCGAGGCCATCAACATGCTTGATCACACCTTGAAAACGAATTACTTCCTTCCGACGAAGACGGGGCTCGCCTTCCGCATCGCTCCCGAGGCTCTGAATCCGAAGTATTATCCAATGCGGCCGTTCGGTATCTTTTTCATTGTTGGCAAGGATTACCGTTTCTTCCACATGCGGTGGAAGGATATCTCTCGCGGCGGTCTACGTGTAGTTATGCCGCGAAATGGCGCTGACTTCGACTATGCGCTGGCTGGGATCTTCGATGAAGTTTACGGACTGAGCCATGCACAGCAGCTCAAGAACAAAGACATTCCGGAAGGTGGCTCTAAGGCCGTGTTGGTGCTCAAGCCAGGGGGACACCGTCAGCAGGCCGTGCGCGGTGCGGTGAACGCACTCCTCGATCTACTAGTCGCCCGTGGTGAGTCGGACGAACCGACTGCTGCCAGCATCAGCTACTACGATAAAGAAGAGATTATCTATCTCGGCCCTGACGAGAACATTACTAACGATCTGATTGAGTGGATTCCGATCCAAGCAGCACGTCGTGGTTATCGCTATGCTTCTGCCTTCATGTCATCTAAGCCGGGAGCAGGGATCAATCATAAGGAATACGGCGTGACCTCTGAGGGTCTAAACGTATTCTTAGAGAACATGCTGCGTTATCTCGGAATCAATCCGCGTGAGCAGCGGTTCACGATCAAGATGACCGGTGGCCCAGACGGTGACGTAGCAGGTAACGAGCTGAAAATTCTTCACCGTGAATACGGTGAGAATGCGCGGGTCGTCGCCATTGCTGACGGCTTTGGTGCAGCGTACGATCCAGAGGGTCTAGCTTGGCCGGAACTGCTGCGACTGTTTAAACAGGGCAAATCGGCTGCAGATTTCAATTCCTCCATGCTCAGTGGCAGCAAGGGTGGATTTGTGATCAAGGCGGACACACCGGAGAATATTCGCATCCGTAACAACTTGCACTTCGTGGCTAAGGCAGATGTGTTTATTCCGGCAGGTGGTCGGCCTTATACAGTGAATGAGAAGAACTGGACTCACTTTATCGGCAGTGACGGTAAACCTACCTGTAGGGCCGTGGTAGAGGGAGCAAATATCTTCTTCAGTAGCGACGCGAGGAGCGAGCTGCAGACGAAGGGCATCCTGAATATCAAGGATTCCAGTGCGAATAAAACGGGTGTGATTTGCTCCTCATTTGAAATCATCGCCAGTCTGACGTTGTCGACTGAGGAGTTTCTTGCCATTAAGGACGTCTACGTCCAACAGGTGATTGAAATACTCCGCCAGAAGGCCGATCAGGAAGCCAAGTTGCTCTTCCAAGAGTATGCTTTGCAAGGTGGTCGTAAGACTCTAGTCGAGCTGTCGATGGCGATCTCAAGGCAGATCAATGATGTCACGGACATCATCTTGGAGAATCTCACGGCAAATCAGGAAGAAGTGCTAGCGAGCCCGTTTTACCAAGAAATGATTTACCGCCACGTGCCGCGAATTTTGGTGGAGCGCTATAAAGAGCGACTGCTCGATCGCTTGCCGCCCGCGCATCAGATTGCCATCCTGTCGGCATATATGGCGAGTTACATCGTTTACCGTGAGGGTCTGGGTTGGCTGGACAACGTCCCAACGGAAGCACGCTTTGACGCGGCACGCACGTATATGGCGCAGGACAACTTTACCAGCAAGTTACTCACCAGCGTGGCTGAGTCTAGCTTGCCAGATAAAGACAAGATTGCAGCCATCTTGCGTATGAGTGCTACACGGGACCTGACCATTCTGGAGATGGAAAAGCGGCCCGTAGTTAAGCGCTAAATACAATAAAGTTTAGTTTTGAAGAGCCCGCGTAAGCGGGCCTTTTTTTACCCGAATTGGGGAGGAGGTACAGCCGCAGCAGTTGCCGGAGGCGTTTCGGCTGCGGGAAATGTGGCGGGATTGGTTGGTGCAGCAGTCGGCGTGGTATTTGCGCGCAACGAGATGAATGTTAAACATTATTGTCCACAGGTCATCGGGGCTGCTCCGATTCAACACTGTGAGTGTTCTAATGACGACGCCTGCCTAGACGGCTTGGCAGGAGGGTCCTGACAGATACATTGCTTACTCATGGCCACAAGATCCGTGTCATGCATTCATGGCCAACCACTACCCCTTTTAGGATGTGCGCAGTTATAAGTATTTGTAATTTATCGTTTAATAACGAGCCGCCCGGTTGTTGACTTCAGTCCTGTTTCCCGTAAAATGGGGTATGAGTTCCCGTTTTTCGAGGATTTCCGGTATATGTACTCCCGTTTTTTTACCCCACCCCCTCAGTCGTTTTTCTTGTTCGGTCCACGTGGAACCGGCAAATCAACGCTGATCTCGGGTTTCTTCAAGTCAGCTCGGCTCATCGATCTTTTGGATCCCGAGACTTTTCAATCACTGAGTGCTTCGCCAAATCGACTGACCGGATTTATCGACGGTAGTCCTAAGGTGAAGCACTGGATCATTGATGAGGTTCAACGAATTCCAGAGTTGTTACCGCTCATACATCAACTGATAGAGAAGAAAAAACAACTCCACTTCGTGCTGACTGGATCAAGTGCCCGTAAACTACGTCGCACCAGCAGCGACTTGTTGGGTGGAAGGGCCTTGGAGTGTCATTTACATCCTTTTTTAGCCTCTGAGCTTGGTAAGGATTTCGATCTTGACCGCGCGTTGACGATAGGGATGTTGCCTTTGGTATTGGCTGCAACACGAGCAGAAGCAACTCTAAAATCTTACCTTGCACTTTATATGCAAACCGAAGTCGTGGCCGAAGGCTTGGTCAAGAGCCTCCCGACTTTTTCTAGATTCCTCGAGGCAATTAGCTTTTCGCAAGGAAGTCTGATTAATTTTTCCGCCATAGGCAGAGATTGCGGAGTCGATCGCAAAACTATTCAAGCATATGTCGCGATTCTTGAAGATCTACTTGTCGCGTTTAGACTGCCCGTGTTCACTAAAAAAGCAAAACGAGAATTAGTGACACACGAAAAGTTCTACTATTTTGATTCCGGTGTTTACCGCGCCATCCGACCTACAGGTCCACTTGATCAACCTCAAGAAATTGACGGCGCAGCTCTGGAGACTCTCGTCATTCAGCAGCTAAGAGCCTGGGCCTCCTATCGGGAGGAGGGTGAGAAATTATATTTTTGGCGCAGTCGCGGTGGCACTGAAGTCGACGTAGTAATTTACGGAAAGAGGGGCCTGTGGGCAATTGAGATCAAAAATAGCGGCAAGGTTCGACCCGAAGACTTGTCTGGGCTTAGAGAGTTTGGGCAGGACTATCCTATGGCTGAGAGGATTCTCCTGTACCGAGGTAAACATCGAGAAGTGGTATCGGGAGTGACTTGCATACCCGTCGGAGAATTTCTGCAGCAGCTGACACCAGAGAAAGATTTAACGGGAGCCGGGTAGGCTGCATAAATCGGGAAAGGCTATTGGATACGCAAAACCTGCTGCCACAGCGTCGGTTTTGTAATGTCAGTTATAGCGCCAACAGCCGCAGTTTTTGGTGCAGCGCTACCAAGAGCTAGGGTCTAGTCTCTCTTACAGACACGTGCCTCTTTGAAGAAAGCACCGGGGATACAGATAGCATCTGAGCCACAGTCGCTGTCTTGTTGACAGATACACTGCTTACTTACGGCGCACTTAGCCACGCGCGGCGCGGAAGCGCGGGATCTGATTGCCTTCCAGAAGGGACTCGTAAAGACACCGTTCGGATCTAGCTCACTGCGCAGTTGCTCGAACTTGTCCCACTGAGGGTACTGTTTTGGGCCAAGGTCCAAGAAGTAGGGAAGGCTGTTTTTGCCCCAATGTGGTCGGCCGTCATACTTGGCTAGAGTCATCTGCACCATTTCATCATACACATCGCTGGATGGTTCGATACTGGGTGAGCTGGTTTGCGGTATATGAATTTCAAATACAACCGTGTCACGCCCAGATGCCTCGCCTAAAGCAGATTTCGAGGCAGCTGAAAAGCGCAGATAAATGCCAAGGACGGGGAAGCAGGCGCGACGAGCGGCAAACATTTTTCTGACATCTTTGATCCAGTCTTGGGCTCGGTCGAGTGCTATTCCTACCTCGACGGTACGTGTCTTAACCCCGAAGTCCCATGAGCACTTACCGGGTGGGCAGCTGCCTGCGATCATTTTGTGAGAGAGTCCGACGGGCTCGCTTTTCTCGGAATCGACGACGTTAAATGGACCTTTGTAGGTACTTAGCCGCAGTGATTCAGCCGAGCACTGAACTACCTGACCAACATTCAGAGCGCCGACGGGGATGTCACCCAGAGCTGAAATATCGGGAGTCGAAGTCCAGAGGTTGTTAGTTGACTCACCAGGGGTACTCATGGGCACTGTATCAAAGTGATCTAAAATGAACTTTTTCTTCGACGGGAACCACAAGATCCGCGCATATTCATGCGCCCTAACTAAGGATTCAAGATCCTGCTCAAGGCGATCATCGGCGAGTTTTTCAAAGCCATATTTGACCTTGTGTTGCGGAATGATGCGAACCTTCAACTCAACGATCACGCCGAGGAGTCCTAGATGAACTCGCGCAGTGTCGAGTCGCTCTCCGCTTAAGGTACGAAGCTCGCCTGCGCCGTCAACGATCTTTACTTCTTCTACCCAATCAGCAATTTCTGTCGCGAACTGCAGTGAGCTGTGGTGAGCGCCCGTTGCCATTCCCCCGGCAATGGATACGCCGTTATAGTCAGGAGTCACTGGGAATGTAAATCCTTTTGGGCTCAGCTGATCTTGGAGCTCACTGATCAGAATGCCTGGTTGGACGACGGCTGTGCGAGCCGAGTTATTAACCGAGATGATTTTATTCAGCGCCTGAACATTGAGGATGATGTCGCCGTCCTCGGGACAAATCACTGGGCTATAAGAGCGCGGAGCAGTTAGTGACAGAGCTCGGATCGTTTTGTGCTGTGCATTAGCATCGCGTACGGCTTTCTGAACATCATCGATCGAATTTGCCTGAATGACAGATCCGGGGTGACAGACAATGCTGCCAGAATAGTTTTTGTAATCAATCAGATCTTTAGCTTGAAGTATTCCACTGGAATCTTGAGTGTTGGTTGAACGACAGGAACTAATCATCAAAAGTAGTAACGCATCACGAAGATAGCGATTCATAGACCTGCCTGTTGTTGTTGGGGAGCTAAATTTGGCGGGAGCCAGATGAGCTTATTGCTATGTTACAGCTTTAAAATGTAGTGGTCACTTATCAGCCGGTAGCTGCGAGGTCATAGATAAGCTGCCTTGCGAAGTTAAAACTTCGTGAATATTGCTGGCTAAATAGCAAATGTACTCCCGTTTTTTTAACCGGGTAGCCGCTAACTCCATCAGAGCAAGACCGTCCCTGTCGTCTTTAATTCATGCAGAATGGGAGAGAGAGCGATAGGGTTGAGGAAATCTTTCAAGCCGATGGGAATAGCTTCGATATCGGGATGGACTTTGACTGCTAGGCGGTTCAGGAGTGCGCCTTCAGCGAACCTATCGCGACCAAAGGCTCGCGAGATAACGGCGAAATCTATGTCGCTCTGCGCATGGGCTTGCTTCCTCGCCTGCGAACCAAAGAGAATCACACAATCCGTTGGTATCTGATGCTCTCGCAGACGCGCACGGAGCTCTATGGCGAGTTGCTTAATTGCTGCAATATCCAAGAATGAATCCTCTCCACATCGCGTAGGTAAGCAGATGCTACGTCTTTGCTCGCTCGCTGATAAATTGTAAATTTTTCATCAGGATAACGAGCTTCTAAATTGAATTCGTTGATCTCTGCCAACAGCTGGATATCAGCCTCTGAAAGTTGCAATCCCGTCTTTTCTACCAAAGCCAGCAGATTGTGTGTATAGGGTGCATGTTGAGAAGTTTTTTGACAGTACAGCGCCTTCAATACTTTCTCTAAACAGAGATGAGCGAAAAATAGCCCACTCGCATAGCGGCTCGTGTGATCTACAATCTCTTTCGCGCCGTTGAGATCCTCGAGAGAACCTCTCAGCCAATAATCAACGAGCTGCTTGGTTTTTACGGGGTCTAGGTTCACTGATCATCCTTTATTAACTCCGAGAATCTTAGCAAATTGGCTATTGACCGTAAAGGATCACGGTGCACGAGGCTGTTTAACCTATAGGCACTGGCCCGCAACTATACTTGTTAATCGGGCATGAGAAATCTAAAAGTATTTGGTCACCTAAGCTTCGACTGCCCCGCATACTTTTGGCACTCTTCCGGCACGGCACCGTCAATCTTAATCTCAATCAGATGTTCGCGCTCTTTTTCCGGTAAAGGACAGAGGGCTCGATACTTGGGACAGGTACTGCGGTAGTTTAATCTAAATGGGTAGCCACCTCTGGTGGCATCATCGGCTCGTTCGATGTTGAATACTTTAACAACGTGATCGCGCAATTTCTTTTCACGAGCGGCTACTTCGGGCACCTTGTGCTGTGCTTCATCCAGTAGCGTGCGGTATTCCTTCAGTTGCGACTCCATGACCCGGGCGGCAGATGCAGCATCATCATTGCGCCTGGCTGTTTCTACGTCATAGGAGTGCTCGGCCAGAGCGGCGGCCGCAATTTTGGCTTGAGCCTGCGCCTTTGCAGACGCGACCTTAAGTGCTGTGATCTGTTCTTTGAGCGTTACAATGTAATTAATTGCTCGCTCATGCTCGTCATAGGCGGCGAGGTAGGCTCCGGCAATAGCCTGTCTGCAGCCCTCTCGCGCGTTCACCTGATACTCCGGTGGCATGGCGAAAGCTGTCGCTACATATAAGAGCCAAAGTGATTTTGCGATTAACATACCTCGATTAAACAGCAAACGGGTGGTGGACAGCAAAGAAAAAAAGCTGATCTTTGTCCCCCTAGGGGCGTATGCTGGATATGGACATTATGAGAAAGCGCGCACCTTCGGCGCGCGAACCGCATAAACATGGGGTAATTAGGCCATGCAGATGAAGGCAAATTTTGTTACCGACACCCCCGACATTCGGTATCACTTAACCCGTCGGATCGATTTCAATGAACTCTTTGCCGGTCTCACCGATGAGGACCGCGAGATTTCAGGATGCACCACGGCCGATGAGTACCGGGATCTGATCCTCACCTCGCTGGAGTCTTTAGGCGAGCTCTGCGGTACAGAATTGGCACCAAACGCCGCGAAGGTAGAGAAAGAGCCCATCTATCTGAAAGATGGCGATGTGGTTCTGCCTCCGACTATCGTAGAAAATGTGCAAAAATTGCTGCAATTAGGTGCAGCAAGTCTCGGAGCCCAGCCTAAGTACGGCGGGATGGGGCTGCCATTCTTGGTCGAAGCCTGTGCCAACGAAGTGATCATGCGGGCCTGTCCGTCCACGGGTCTGAATATCGTTTGGTTTGGTGGCATCTCTGCCATTGTCGAAAAATTCGGCAGCGAAGAAATTAAGGACTTCGTCGTTCCGCGCATCGTCTCGGGCGAATGGTCTGGTAGCATGGGTTTGACTGAGGCGGATGCCGGGAGTGACTTGGGCTCTCTGCGTGCTTACGGCGAGAAGCAGCCCGATGGCACTTGGAAGCTTTATGGGTCAAAACGCTTTATTTCCAACGGTTGTAGCCAAGTCTGTCTAGTGCTGGCGATGAATGGCAAAGGCGTCAAGGGTCTCAACAACCTCAACATGTTCCTTTGTCTGCGCAAGCCTCCCTTCCGCCTCGATGGCCAAGAGGACTCTAAGGTTGAGTTCAACTACACCGTCAACAAAATTGAGGAAAAGCTAGGGCTACATGGCTCTGCCACCTGCGAAATCAACTTTGACGGGTCGGTAGCTTACTTGCTGGGCGAGAACGGCAAGGGCTTTCAGCATATGCTCCACTTGATGAACGATGCTCGGATCGCGGTGGGCTTTCAGGCCCTCGGCAACATGGAGGCCATATATCGTCTTTCGGCAGATTACTGTAGCCAACGTAAGGCATGGGGTGTGCCGATTGCTCATCATGAGATGGTGGCCGAGAAGCTGCTGGACATGGAGGTCGATACGAGGGCCCTACGAAGTCTTTGTTATCAAGCCGCTTATAACCAGTCCGTTCTATATCAGTGCGAGAAGTTACTGGGTGATAAGACTCTGACTGAGGAGCGTAAGCACGAGTTAGAGCGTAAGGCCGGGCTAGCTCGCAAGCGCGTTCGTAAGTGGACACCGCTGATCAAGTGGTACGGCGCCGAGCGCGCCATCAAGATGTCCCAGGACTGCCTGGCTCTGCACGGTGGCTATGGTTATACCCGTGAGTACAAGGCTGAGTGGTGGTTGCGTGAGACGCCGATTCTCGCGATTTACGAAGGCACATCGCATATCCAGGCTCTGATGTGCGTCAAAGATACCCTAAAAGACGTGATTCGGGCGCCGGGTAAGTTTGTCGAAACAGCTCTGGGTCTTCGCGTTCAGGCGTTGCGCCCTGGTGATGGTTTGAGGAAGAAGCTGTACCGCGCTAAGCAGTTGCAAAGCGGTGCAATCATGTCCTTGCTGCTGCGCCTGCTGAAGACCAACGTCCGGTCGACGATTTCTGAGGCTAAGCCTACAGATCTCATGCGCATGGTTAAGCTGTTGAGCCGTGACCTGATCAAATTTGAAAATGTTGGCCCTGCACTGCTTCACGCTGAGCGTATTTGCGAGATCAAGTCACTGGTCAGTCTAGCTCAGTGTCTAGTGTGGGATGCCGAAGATGATCCATCGCGTGCGATCTATGCTGAGCGTTTCCTCAATAAATCCTGGCCACGGCTGAATCAGCTCAAGCTTGAGATTGAGGAAGAAGATTCCGTGCTGCAAGGGCGTCTGGATGCCTACAGGGCAGAAGCTCCAGAAGGTGCCACCAGGGTGGCTGGTTAATCTGTAGTCTTTTACTAGTCTTTCACTAAGTTGGTTGTGCCTTCGCTATGGCTAACATAGGTCGTAGCGGGGGCGCCGCCACCAGATCGCCTAGATAGACAAGCCTATCGTTAGGTTGGCGAATGGGCCTTGGAACTGTCTGTTGATGCCAACCTCGATCCCAATCCCCGGCAGCGCGATTGCGGTCAGGAAAAAGTAGGTCGCAATTCCGAATGAGTCATAGTGGGTCGCATAGCCATTGGGGCCGGCCGTATGGACGATGCCATAGTCATTAAAAGGACCCACGGTGACTGTACCGGCAGGAAACGACTCCACTGGGATCTGGTAATCGAGAGCTATGACTTGGTAGCGGTCAGCCCAAAGCCCCACACGCTCGATGCCGCGGAACCCCTTTGCGCCGCCTAGTCGGTAGGCATCTTCGCGGGCTCCGCCATTGAGCTTGCCGCCCACCACTTGTACTTGCAGCGCGTGTTTTATTACGATTCTTTCAAAGCTAAAGGCAAAGTCAGCATTTGCGGCGGTTGGAATTTGATCGTTCCGCACTAGTTGCTTAGTCGCATTTATTTTCAACGAAACACCGTGATTGCCGTAAAAGTGAAAGTCTTTATTGGAATACTCAGCGAGCATATTCAGGTATCCGAAACGCTGATTCTTGGGGGGCTCGAAGTTATTTATAGAGGTAAATTTGCGTTGTCGCGTGCCTAGGTGAGTGCTGACAATTAGGTCGCTCATTTTATAGCCACCCCCAGCCAGCAGGCCGTTGGTGGACTCCATAAAGCTGTCTACAATATTGCGTTGGCGGTAAAGGCGAAGTGCCTGATTGACATGATCAGCGAGAATATCGCCACGCCAGTTGGAGTAGTTTATAGCTGGATCCTGGTAGTAACCGAAGTAGCTCGCACCAACATTTGACAGCGACGCGCCACCAGCCAGAATTTTCCCGTTACCACGGAAGTTGGTCTCGATCACGATCAAACCAATTTGTCGCGAATTACCCGTATTCACCTGTAAATAAGGTATCGGGATCAAAGTCCATCGTTCCTGGACTTCGACATCAATCGTCTTGGCTGAAAATTGGATCTTAATCTTCTCGAACAGCTTGCTGTTGATGAGGCACTGCCGCATGTAGATATCGAGGTACCCCGGCTGCTGCGGGTAGGCTGCGCCGGAAAGACAATCGCGCACCAGCTTTTCAATATATTCCGTATGAGTGCGTTCATGGCCGTGAATAGTGACCGCAAATGGCTCCAGTTCATTCTCGGCGCTAGCCGGTGACGACCATAAATTGACAACGAGCAATGCCAGAACCAGCGTGAGGCTTACGCAGTTCCAGCGCGAATTTAGTACTCGCATCAAAAAAGTCATCGTCCAGACACCCTCGACCTTAGGACTCTACTTCCGCTTAATACCAATCGGTTAATTAGCTGAGTGAGCTTAGTCTGTCGAGACGAGGGTGATAAAAAACTTGCTTAAATGATTAATTAATTTTCGCTTTTTTAGCTTTAGGCTAACCTTTTAAAGCTGCTTCGACTGCTGCCAAGCTAGCCGCGATCGGCCTTACCTTGTTGTTTGTAGCTGCCAGGACAGCCTCCGGATCTTTCAGCATGTTGCCTGTCAGGACGCAGACTACGTCGTCGCTGGGCTGGATAATTCCTTGCTGCCTAAGCTGCTGGACACCGGCCAAGGTGGCGGCGCTTGCGGGCTCACAACCAATGCCAGACTGGTCAATTGCAGCCTTGGCGCGCATAATCTCCGCATCGCTAACTTGTGCGACGATTCCGTTGGTAGCGGTTATCACAGCTTTTGCTTTGCTATAGTTCACTGGTGCACCAATTTGAATAGCGGTCGCGACGGTGTGTGCCTTGACCGTATGGGCAGACTGAAAAGCATCGACGTAACTTAGATAGAACGGGTTTGCACCACTTGCCTGTATCGAGGCTAGTCGCGGTAGGCGGTCAATCCATCCTGCAGCGTGTGCCTCTAGCAGCGCTTTACCGAAGGCACTTGTGTTCCCTAAGTTGCCAGCCGGAACGACAATCCAATCAGGAGCCTTGAAACCGCGTTGCATCAGCATTTCGAAGATGATGGTCTTTTGCCCTTCAAGGCGCATAGGATTTAATGAGTTCACTAAGTAAAGACCTAATTTATCCGCTGATTCTTGTACTAAAGTCATAGCGGCATCAAAGTCACCCTCGACCGCAAGGCAGATAGCGCCGTAGCCGAGTGCTTGTGCAAGTTTACTGGTCGAGATCTTGCCGGCTGGGAGAAAGACTACAGCTCGCATGCCAGCATGGGCAGCATACGCAGCCAACGATGCACTCGTATTACCGGTAGAAGCACAAGCGACAGCTTTTAGACCCAAGTGTTTAGCCTGCGAAACGGCGACCGTCATGCCACGGTCCTTGAAGGATCCCGTTGGATTTTCGCCTTCATGTTTGAAGGTCAGGCGTTCAACTCCTGCATAGGTGGATAAGCTGGAGCGGGAATAAAGTCGTGTGCGTCCCTCTGGGTGCGTGACTATCGATTGCCTGGGCAGGCTCACGATGGCTTCCCGGAAGGACCAGACTCCACTTTGATCGAGTGGATCGGAGCTGTTTTGGCGAGCGAGCAGAATCTCTGGAGTGAGGCGTTCATACCAAGGTTGTCGCCGTGCGACTGTTAGTAGGGCACCGCAGTCACAGTGATAGCGAACCATCTCAACTGAGTAGGCAGCAGTACAGCTGATGCACTGCAGCCATTCCCCCGCACTGTTCGCGACGGTTGGTGCCTGTTGTGAGCCAGTTTTAGCGGTCTCCTGGCTACTCATATACGATGGGCTCCCTTGTCGGCGACGCGTCCAATGTGGAATTGCGCCTCTAGTGGCCAAAAAGCAGCCTGCATATCTTTTGCAGCCTTGATAGCTATATTTTCGTCGCTAGTCAGGGCAAAGACGCTTGGACCGGCGCCGCTGATCGTGCAGCCAAGGGCTCCGGCATTCAGGGCAGCCTGTTTAACGGCGAAGAAGGATCCGATGAGTGAAGCGCGCCGTGGTTCGGCGTAGATGTCGACCAGTGAGCGGCTTGCCAAGTCGTGATCACCCGTCATGAATGCGGCGACTAGACTAGCAGTGTTAGACATTTGCTTCACAAAATCTGCCTGGGTAACAAGTTGTGGCAATACAGAGCGCGCTTTCTTTGTCGTTAAGCGCACTGCTGGACTAACTACGGCCACCCACCATTCGCCTTTGATTGGTAGCCGCACAGCTTCAGCAGGCTCAGTGCCGCGTGCAATCGTAAGTCCGCCCAGGAGGCTCGGTGCAATGTTGTCTAGGTGGCGGCTGGACACGACGTCTTCTCCATCAAGTGCCGCCGTTAGAATAGTTGTGATCGGAACGTCGCGTCCCGTTGCCAGAGCAGCTGCGTAGGCACCACCTACACTAGCCGCAGCGCTAGCACCGAGGCCACCAGCTAAGGGTAGGCCGCGGTCAATCGTAACCACTGCCTGCCGGGGATCACCCAGCCGCAGCAATAATGAGTTTGCTGCAACATTGCAGCAATTATGATCAGCAACCAAAGGAACATCGGCGGCGTCGCGTCCAGTGACAGCGGCGACACGACTAGGGCCGTCGACTAATTCGACCGTGATGCGGTCACCGATACCGTCGATAGCGAGGCCGAGGACGTCAAAGCCGGGGCCAACGTTACCAATGCTTCCGGGGACAAAGACAGTTACAGAGGACGACATAAGGGTCTCACTTCCTGTGGCTAGGTATGCGAGTTTCAATATCTAAAGCTAGGGCTATTGCTAAAATGTCGTTCAGTACGCCCGCGGCTGTCACTTCAGCACCGGCTCCAGGGCCGCTGACTATCAGCGGGTTTTGGGCGTAGCGACGAGTTGTGATAGCGACTTGATTATCGGTACCTTGTAACCGCCCAAGTGGAGAGGTGATGTCAACCTCTTCACAACCAACCGTCACCTGCTCACGGCTGATTCGAGCCACAAATCGTATAGTCTTTTGCTGCGCTTTTGCTTGGCTCAGTCGATTTTCCCATTCGTCGTCAAGTTTGCGCAAATTGTCGAGAAATTGTTGCGGATCAGCGTGACTGAGTTCAGCTGGGAAGAGTGGCTCGACGCGAATATCACTGATGTCAAGGCGCATGCCAAGGGTCCGGGCTAAGATGAGTGACTTTCGGGCGACGTCCATACCGCTCAAATCTTCGCGCGGATCCGGTTCCGTGTAGCCGAGAGAATGGGCCCTACGTACTGCATCGGAAAAGCTCGCGCCATGCTCCATCTCGGTCATGAGGTAACCAAGGGTGCCGGAAAAGCAGCCAAGGATGGTCTTTATTTCGTCGCCAGCTTCTTTGAGTTTAGTGATGGTATCTAGGACTGGGAGCCCGGCGCCAACGGTTGCTTCATAGCGCAGCTGTACTCCCTTAGCTGCGGCTACAGCAAACAATTCATCGAATTGTTCTTGCTTGACCGCTAGCGGCTTTTTATTCGCGAGCGCAACGTGCCAACCAGCATGAAGCGCATCGAGAATGATCGGGGCGCTGTCGTCGGCGGTAAGGTCGACAAATACCCCCTTCTTAACTGGCAGCTGCCAGAATTTACTTTGCAGCTCTGCGGCTAGCTCAGTTTGGCTCAGGCGCTTTTTGTGGGTATCGCCTCTGATCCGGATGCCACGGTCTTTCAGAATTAAAAGGTCATCGACTTCGCGCCGAGTAAAGCCACTCTCGCGAGCTAAAACTCCGGACGTGTCAATGAGACCGATGCAGTTAAGGTTAAGCTTCATTTTGTCGCGAAAATATGCTTCTTGAGCTGTAACTTGCCGGAGCAGCGTGCGACCAATTTGACCGACGCCGAAGATTGCCAGGTGGACGTCGCCATCCGCCTGCGGTGGCATTGCCCGAAGCTTCTCGAGCCTAAATTCTCGGTGCAAGCTTGCGAGCGCGGCGGGTACGCGATCTTCGCCGATGACAACTGAGATATTGAGTTCGGAGCTGCCTTGGGCGATTGCCTCCACATTCGCATCGGCCCGTGCCAATGCGGCAAATACCCGCGCCGCAATTCCCGGTGTTCCTTGCATGCCTAGTCCGACAACTGCTAGTACAGCCTGATTCTCTGTCGCGCGCACATCATCAATTAACTTGTGATCGATCTCGTAACGAAATGTCTCTCTCAAGGAACGGACAGCTGCCCGTGCTTCTCCACTCGGAACTATAAAGCAAATATTTGCCTCCGAAGAGGCCTGGCTAATGACTGATACAGAGATTCCAGCCTGGGCAAGGGCGCTAAAAGTGCGGGCGGCAATTCCGGGCACTCCCATCATACCTTTACCCTCGATGGCGATCAGGGACTGCTCGACGATTGCCGTTAGAGCCTTCACTGGAAAGGCACCTGGCGGCACATCTCCGGCGATCCGAGTCCCTGCTTGGGTGGGGTTAAAGGTACTTCTGACCGAAAGTGGAATTTGGTGCTTGAGCAGTGGAATGATCGTTCTTGGATGCAGGACTTTGGCGCCGTAATAGGCTAGTTCAGCAGCTTCGCGGTAGTGTAGCTCAGGGACTATTCTTGCCTCTTTCACGTGTCTTGGGTCGGCAGTCAGTAATCCGTCGACTTCTTTGTAAAGGGTCACGTCCCGGGCCTTTAGACAATGGCCAAGAACAGTCGCCGAAAGATCTGAGCCACCGCGTCCTAGGGTGACCAGTTCACCGTCACTACCTGTGCCAATAAAGCCTGGAACTATGACTAACTGCCCACGTTCAAGGCACGGGATGATCAGATCCTCGACGTTCTTCGACGAAGCTTCTAAATCTGGAAAAGGTGAGCCGTACTGCCGTTCGACTTTAATCAGTCGCGTGGCATCGATATAGACTGCGTCGATTCCTCGATCCTGCATGATTTCGCAGAATATTTGTGCCAGCATGCGCTCGCCGCGAGCAGCTGTCATATCTAAAATCCGCGGCGTATGTTCGCCCAGCGTTGCGATGCTGTGACAAATGGCTCCGAGCTCATCGGCAGCAGTATCGATGCGTTCATCTATGCTGCTTCGCCTCTGTTGGCTTTTAATAAGTGCTGCAGTTGCCTGTTTGTGGCGCTCGCGAAAGGTCTTTTGTTCAGTTGTAAACGAACCACCGCTGACGGCTGATTGCGCGGCACCTAAGAGAAGGTCTGTGACTTTTGCCATTGCTGATAAAACCACGACTAGACCCTTAGGGTTAGCCTGCACAATGGCTGCCACGTGCTCAATCGCAGTGTGATCTTTAACAGAGGTGCCGCCAAATTTGGCTACTCGGTACTGAGTGAGCTGACCAGGCATAATCGGCAGTCCATCCTTTGTTAAAAATTCTAAGATTTATTATAGCACCTAACGGCACTTAAGGGCGTGGCCAGGGCGAGCGAAATGTTCCCCAGAATCACCGCTTTCCTGGCCTCGGCCAAGATATCTAATTTAGTTAGTGATTACAATTTACTGCGTCTTTATCCCGCGCTTCCTATCCGATTTTTTGTAATCAACAAAAAAACACCTAAAGTTTTAAGGTTTACGTACCGATAAGAGCGTGTGGACATAAAACAGTTGGGTAATTTTCCGCTGAGCGACATGCGCTGGGCAGACTGGGTGAAAAGGTGATGTTCCAAAACTTCTACATCAACTTCCGAGTTATATTTGGGTTGGCTCTAGCCGCTTTAGTGACGTCGTGCTCGAGTCAAAGCCCTGAAGGTGTAAAGAAGGGAAGACTCGGCGGATCTTCTTTACCCGCACGGGGAGCGCTCAATTCACCTTCCGACATCGATAAAGATGAAACGCCTGGTGAGCCAGGAGATCTGGCTGTGCCGGATTTGTCCGGAGCGCTAAGGGCTTCTTTCAAAGTGACGGTAAGACTCGATGGTTCAGGTGGTTTTCTAGGCCTGGCCAATTTGATTCACCTGGAAGCTTGTAACGGTCCCATCGATATCGCAGTCAACCCATCCCCTGAAGTATTGAAAACTGGAGACATTAGTAAACTTTTAGTGATTGGAGCTTCGCAACCAATCAATTGTCCAGCGATTCAAAGTAGTGTCGACATTTCAAAGCTTCTTGGAGGATTCTTTGCCGCTAAGCCGACTGGAGAGGGTCTGCCGATTAAGAGAGTCGGGGATGTCTTAGCTTTGACTTCGCTACTAGGGGTAAGCTACGAACCAGCTAGACCTTTATTCCCATCTTTACTAGCAGGTAAAAAAGAGAATTTAACTCGGCTTTCTGTATCTAATCCAACAACAGCAACGCTTGACGGTAAAGCTTACCAAGGAACTTTCGGCCTAGAAATGAAGGAGTACGACACTCCGTATCAGCCACCTGGTATGAGCTTTAACTTTCCTAAGTCCATGTATTTCTCAACTACCGCATCTGGTTTCGACGGTTTAGACCCGCTCAAGGGCCTAATCTTCGACCAATTGAATTTTCGCCTGAGTGTCGCTCCAATTGCGATCACACAAATTGAAGTAAAGGGTCGCGCAGACAAACTCATCTCGGTCATTGCTTCGGTCCCAGACGAAGCTTTGAGTGGTCTTCTGAAGACGATCGCACCGATTGTCAAAAATACTGTGAACAGCAAGGGCATCGATAATCAAATACTAATGGGATTAAGCAAAGACATAACCGCCACCATCACGATTAATCTGACCAATCAAGACGGGCTTGATCAAGTTAGTCAAGAGGGTGGTCGGGGCGAGACTTTCAGTGCTGGAGCGGCAGTGCCTCAGGCGACTAATTGAGGGCTAGATTATGTTTAGGGTCAAACACATTTTCATGCTGGGATTCGTGCTGCTGTCAGTCAGCTGTGGCTCTCGTTTGAAGCGTGCATCTGAAGTGTCCAGCCTTTTCAGTCAAGCCCCAAAATCAGTTGGTGATATAGCGACTGATATCTGCAAGTCTCTTGCGGCGCGCCCGAAAGCACCGACTACTAAAAGTATGCTGCCACAACTTGCAGGTTGTGCAGGCGCAGGTTTGACAGCGACAGATTTTGATAAAATTAGCGCTTTCACATTCAACGATCTTCCGGGTGGTAAAACCGCTGCTGATCAAGCTGAAGCTGATGTTTTTTCTAAGTCAATCCGTACGCAAATTTGGCTGAACAAGCAAATCCCGCAGCTGTTGCCACTTCTTTCTGATTTAATGAAACAAAAAGACCAATTGGTTGTCGGTGAGTTGAAGCTGCCAGAGAGCGCCACCAAAGATCTAGAAAATCTGGTCAAGCCAGTCATAAAAATCACTCAGGCTCCAAAATTCGACCTTGATGAGCTCACTTTTAGTGTGAAGTTAAATATCGAAATTACGGGAGCAATCAACGTATCAAACGATATTTTGATTGACGGCAAAGTCTTCAGTAACGGTATCGCTGTGACTATATCGACACCTAAGCCTTATCCTTCCTACGAAAAATCTTTCCTGCAGTCTTTTGATGTTGTTTTTTTAGTGATCCCCTATGCGAAAGATATTTACCTCGATATGGGCGTCAACATGAAAATCTACAACATCGGCTTAACTGGGCCGCTTGATAAAGCCATAAACCAGGTATTTGGTACCGGACTCAAGACCATGGTGGATACGCTCATTAAGGTTGGGGATAAATCATGAACTATGGCTTATTAACAATCATCTTGCTTTCCGGGAGTCTCGGCGTCAGCTGTTATAGTGCCGACGAGGCTTTGGTGAAATCTGCCAGTAATTTGCAAAAGAAAGGAACTCTCTCTGGCGCAGTGTCGTCTGGCAACGGGAAGTTGGCAGAGGACGCGAACGCTAAAAAGCCGGTAGCAACGGCGACCTATTTTCTGGATATTGAGACGCCGTCTGGCGCCAAGCCATGCGATGGGCAGATTACCTTGGATATCATGGGGGACTTTACCTTCAGCCTTCGCGATTCAAAAGCTACGTGTGCCTCATTGACTCTCGATATTGCGAAGTTACTAAATGGTCAATTGAAGGGGGCAGCGTCATCGGTTGGGCTAGATAAGTTGTCTAGCGATGGCCAAGTACTCTCTATTGCCGAGATTGCCGGTGCTACTTTCGATCCACCAAGGCCGTTTATAGTCGGTCCGATAGTTCAGGATTCGAGTAAATTTGCTGGACTCAGTCGAGTCACTCCTTCTACCGTGACAGTTGCGAAACCAGAAAGTGGCCAGCCACTTAAAGCTGAGGGCACTTTTACTACCAAGGTCCTTGAAGTAGACGGGTTTTATCAAAATAAATATCTCACCAAGGGCTTTGATAAAGTCATGCATTGGACCATGGAAACTGATGGCTTCCAAGGGGTTCCGTCAAAATATGGTCTGCTTTTTAAAAAATGGGAGTGGCGCTGGAATACGCGGCCGATTATGATTCCAAAGATCATCATCACTCTCGAAGGCGTCAATGGGTTCATTGAAGGTAAGTCAGCCGATAGTTTGTCTGATTTAGTCGGTGAAGTTACGATTACGCTGACGGTGAAGGAATACAACTTCAGCGGAGGTTAAGGTTGTCTAGGTATAGACAGGGACGTTGCCGGTCCAAGGCGGGGCTGTCGATACTGGGCTTACCAGCCGTTGTTTTCCGTGATTTTAATACCTATCTGCTTATATCAACACTTGCGGTACTGCTGTGTTTAGAGGGCAGTCCTGCATTTGGTACACCACTACTTGGTGACTTCTCGGCTGCTATAAACAACGCGGAGGCAGTGGCCGATAATCCAGCGAATGCCTCGTTTCTGCCTACTACCAGCTTTGCTGCTATGGGCGAGGTGTTAAAATCAGAGACTATAGCCGTGCGCTACCCTGGGCTGGATCCAATTACGGTCAATAATAATGGTATCAGCATACCGACCACTAGACCGGGTCTGGTTTTTAAGCCAACCCCCAAGTTAGGCCTGGGTGGTTTTGTCATTCCTCCTGTGCCCTATAAGTTCGAGATTGAAAAGAAGAAGCTGCCTGTAATTCTTCTCAATCAGCCATTTTATCTTAATGCCAAAATTAAAGCCGAGTTACTCGGCGTTGCTAATTTAGCTGTGGGTTATCGCTTCAATGACCAATTTGGGATTGGGTTTGGTGGCGAATATATTGCCGCACGGTTCACTGCTGTCATGACAGAGGCCGAAAAGGGCTCACCCTTAGCCACAGTGAGCGGCACTGGGGCGATAGCGAATGCCAATATCGGAGCACGGATTGAATTTGCAGGTGGGCGCGTTGGGCTTGGTTTCGCAGCAAATGCCTTGCAGATGATGAAGGCTGACCTACAGGTTGAGTCTCCTCTTTTGCAGGGTGATGACTCTCAGGCGACAGTCAAATCACTAACCTCGGGCCTAAACTCTCAGACCTCGTTTGGCTCTGGATTAGCCGGCATCAGATTACATCTCATACCCCGCCTGACGCTGATGGGTGAATTGCGCTACGCGCGTCAAGACTCATCGCAAGAGACTATTTCGTTAGTCAGTCTGAAAAAACAACGCCGCGATGTTCAAGACACAATTGCTGTGCGTAGCGGAGCTATTTTCAACGTGAATCGGCGGATAAATGCTTTGGGTGGATTTAGGTTTGAGCCTAGCGCAGTCGGCCCTGGTAGCACCGGGACAAATCCGTTAATAGGTTACGGCACCATGGAATTTTTACAATCAGTAGCTGGGCTTTCCCCGCTTGCTCCATACTACTCATTGGCGAGTGGCCTTCAGATAGGCTTTTTGCCAGTCAGCCAGAAGCCAAACGCTCCTGTTCAGTATTGGCAATTAACACTTGAGGGTGGTCTTACCTTTACCGAAGCCTCAATTGGCGTGGACGCGACGGGCGAGCTGCCGGGTGCTTACTATTACCGCAAGATTGGGGCCGTGGGTGGGCTGCGGCTTAGTCTTTAGTAAACAGCTACTATTGAATGAAAAGCAGCGCGCCTTAGCGATCACGTCGGCAGCTCGCTCAGGAATTCAAGAGCGCCCAACAGTTCTAGTCCATCTGCATTAATCTTCGCGCTAATAGGATCCAGAACTACCTGGACTGCCCTGACTTCGGGAAACTTCTGCTTGAGATATCGCAATTGAGGCGAGAGCTTTGTGTCCGAGGATTTGACCTCGCAGAATAAAATCGGTTTCTTCTCGCGCACCACTACAAAATCAACTTCCCGCTGTTCGCGGTCTCTGAAATACCGAAGTTCGATATCAAGTCCTTCGGTGTCCTCGAGCCAATGGCACCACTTCAACAGGTGACTACCAATAAAATTTTCGAATCGTGCCCCTAGTTCTGGAACGAGAGACCAATCGTAATGGTAATGCTTGAATTCTTTTTTGACGGATTTAATTTTGGGAGATCCAAAAGGCGTGACGCGAAACACGTGGTACAGACGCTCTAAAATCTGAAGCCATTTGGATGCAGTGACATGGCTAACTTCAAGGTCTTCGCGTAGACCATTGATTGACAATGGACTGCCTACTAAGTCTGGAAGGCGCATTGCCATCAATTCTAACCGCGCCAGATCCTCAGTTTTCTCGAGCGCGGCTAAGTCTTCGCGAATCAGTCTTTGGCGATATACCCTGGACCAACGACGTGCTTTGATTTCAGATCCAGAAAAATAAGGCTCCGGAAATCCACTTAATTTCAAGAGAGCGAGAAGATCCGTCTGGTTGGTGATCCCAAGCTCTGCCACGCTTAAGGGATGCATACGTAAATAATGATAGCGCCCCTGCAGGGAATCACCGCCAAACCTGTAGTAATCAAGCCTAGCGCTGCCTGTTACCAGAATCTTTAGAACATCCTTATTCTTATCATAGAGACCCTTGAGAAGCTGGCGCCACTTTCGATTCTTGTGCAACTCATCAAGAACCAGAAGCCCTACTTTAGGGAACTCCTTGGCCAAAATAGAGCTACGGTCATCATCATCATCCCAATTCAGATAGGCGAAACCACCCTTAAACTGTGCGCCGATTTGCTTCGAAAGATAGGTCTTCCCGACCTGACGCGGCCCACCGATGAAGACCATTTTTTCTGCCACGTCTTCAATAACCTGCTGAAATAAATATCTTTTTTTCATTTTTGATTATCCGCGTTTTTCACCACCCACAAAAAAATCATGCCAGATTATTTCACACCTGTCAAGAAACGCGGATACTCCTCTATGGGCTTAATCATCCGGCGATTTGCACGGGTTCGCTTACGGACTCGACAGATTAGATCAAAATTTTGCTAATTGAATCTAACTGTAGAAAAAGATCGATGTTTACTGTGAATAATTAATCATCAGTTGTTTTTTGCGACTCGATTACAACCACATTGTGTATAAACAACTAATTTAATTTGAATTAACGTCGGATGCTAGGGCCAATGGTTACACCCATTGTCCACGTCATTTTTTGCCCTCGTGCGCTTTGGTCTCCCAATTAGCAAAGCACTTCCGGCACATGCGAAAAATAAAAGATTAGGAGTCACGCCCTCGATGTCTCTGCGAGACCGATATCTGGCGGCGGCACAGCGTTTGCAATAACCCTTACATCGACGCTGCTAGAAATTACTGTAAGAGATCCTAACTATTAGTGGGTTTTAATGGACTCTTTCACGAAAGAATTAGGGGTGGCTATGATCAGATCAGCGAATTCATTTTTTTTCGAGGTTAGCTTACTTGCTGCTGTCTGTCTGAGTGCTTGTGGCGATGGCAATTTGTCCGGCAATACCAGTGGCACAAAAGGCAGGGCCTTAGGCGTCACAGGTGTTAGCTTCAGCGCTGAAAGTCCGGAGGATCCAAATGCTCAAAGCATTAAGGATAATAAAATTTCCCCAACCGTAGGTTATGTGAAGCCCGAGCTTGATCCTACCTTGGGCACAAAAAACACCAATCCACTCCACCCCGATCCAACACTTGGAGCCGGGGGAGCGGCGCCGGCAGATCCACAAAAAGGAGGTGGAGCCATCACTCAGGTGCCTGATCCTGCTCTAAATGCTAACAAGAATCCTATAGTTACAACGGCCGGTGGCGGAGATGGCACCATTGATTCAGCCGACTGGCGCGTCGGTGATGGCCTCCGAAAATGCCTGAATGGCTGGGGACCTAAGTCCCCATTCAATGGTTCATCATCGTATCGGAAGATCTCAGCGTCGATCTCAATCCTAAGCTTAGGTAACTCGGTGAATGATACCGATGTGACTGATGCGCCAGAATTAGTAGTGCTGGTTGCCGGAGTAAATCTAGCAAGTTTAACGCGCTACCGTTTTCTCAACCCGAACGGTTGGTACTGCATCATAGCGGATTTCAACTTGGCTACACGCCTAAATGTGGATTTGCATACCAAGGCTCATCTAGCTGATTCAAGAGTTGCGGTGAATATATTAAGTGCCACTAACAACCAAACAGCAAATCTTGATGTGAACGTGCTTTCCTCGGTCAATGTGAATCGAGTCAACTTCTAAAAAATTAAAGAATAAGTAAGTGTAGGTGCGGGCGGGCATATAAATCAAATAGTATTGGGGAGTATTTTTATGAAGGTTTTTTCAAAAGCTCGAGTTTTAATTAGCACAATATCGGTAGTAGTTACATTTGCAGTTGGTTGCGGTGGGTCGGCATTTAGTGGGCAGGGCAATTCAGTAGCTAAAAGTGACGCTAAAGCAAACCTAACGGACAGCCAAGGCGAAAAAGTTGCGAAGTCGAATACAGATGCTGCTAGTGCTGCTGGAGAAAGCACGACTGCAAATGGTGAGGCAGCGAAAGGCAGCGCGGATTCCGCATTTTTAGGCGGATTCGAGCCATCGAGTTCAGGTGATGGGACCACTCCGGGGTGCGCATTGCCCGAGAAGGTCGGCAAGATCATGGGCGGTTTTGTTGCACCTAGTTCTACGGCACTCAGCTTGAGTGGCTGGGGCGGCGGTTCATCGTCACAGGGTAGTCTTGGCTTGATTAACCTCGATCTGAACACTTGTGAGTGGTTTCAACAGTCCAAGAAGCTAGGGCAGGCTCGTTACATGATCGTATTTACTAATGCAGAGCGCACACAAAGTTACGCTCAGCCATTCAAAACAGTCGCTAATCCGATTATGTACGCGGCTTGCTTAACATCAGCGGCTACAGCGAGTGCTACTGTTGGTGGTGTGGTGTCTTGTATGTTTGTTCCTCAGAGCTAAAGTTAAAGCGATGGAATTGACCTAGAAACTTCCAGTAAGTTTAGGAATAGTTTGAATCCCATGCAAATAGCCTTATTCATAAACATCATTTTAGTCACCGCAGCATGCATGGGCTGCGGTGGCCCTTCCGGCCCGACGGCCCCTTCGATTGGAACGGTTAAGTCATCCACTAAACAACCCAACGAATCTAAATCTGATAAAGCTGGTAATTTACGACCGGTAACTCCCGTTTCAGAAGATGGAGCATTCGACCTTGCTGCTGAAGATGCAGCAAGTGATCCGGCCGCGGCCGATGTGCGTTACTTTAGCCTCGCTTTCTTGCAGTCGAACGGTATTTCAAGTGAAAATCTCGAGACGCTGCGAAAGGCAACTACTAAATTAATGAATAGCCTTTCATGGCAGCCTAGCCTAGGAATGGTGACGGCCATAGACCCGGGCAACGCTGTGCTGAAAATTCGACTTTCGGAATTCGGCTGGACCAAAGCGACATGGGACACTCTTGTTGCCTCCCATCCAGACGCGGGCACTGGAGTCCCAGGGCTTGAGGTTCTCAAGCAGCGGACTGGGAGCCAAAAGCCGATGATTCGAGCGGAATGGTTCGTTCGTAATGCGAGTAGTCCACCACTGTATTATCAGCTTGGAAATGCACCTGAAAATGCGGCGAAGTTGGCTGCTCGTCTCGGTATTTCATTTGATGCCGATATCAGCGCTGGAAGGGTCAAGCGGGCTGGTTTCAGTAAGTCTTTGGTGTCGACTAATCATCGAGTCATTGAGTATCACAAAACTCGCAACGGCTTTTTATGGCGGAGTTTTGAATTCGGATCTAAAACCGGAAATCGCAATATATTCTCTTTTCCACTGGGCCCAGGTGCAGCATCAAACAATAATTTGTTGGCATCGATTCTAGGTGGAAATGCTGGTAGCGGAGGAAGCGCCCCCGTGCCTTTTCCGGGGCTAGCTTTTGTTAGCGATGGTAGCGAATATCTTTTTACATTGCCGAATGGAATGATCGGATTTTTCATTACGGGAGCTACTGGAGTTCGTATCAACGAGGTTCCAGGTAACGCGCAGGGTAAAGTCATTGCCGGTGTGAGCTGCATGCGTTGTCATTCCCAGGGTACCAAGCCTGCGACAGATCAAGTTCGTAGCAATGCGAGACTATCCGGAGATGCATTGGCCTGGGTTCAGAAGCTTTACGTTGAGGCACCTGTTTTAGACGCGCAGCTAGCCCAAGACCGCCAACTTTATCTGGAATCGCTCAAGAAACTGGGCATACCGGAGGACGAAAGTGATCCGGTCAACGCGGCTATTGGCTTAAATCTAAAGTGATCGATGAGTTGGGAAGTGGTTCGTCTTTAATATCGGTTACTTGAGTCCAGACATGGACAATGTCGCCCCCAAGGCGGCGTGGTTTTTATTGAGCTTTAGTTTTGTGAACATCAATTTTCCGTATGGATTAATTCATTCGGTTGATAAATCAGCCAAAATTTTGTTCGGAATATTTTTTAAATTGAAGTTTCCTCTAAAGTTTTGACCCAGAATGTCCGATAAAGGTCACATCACAGATGCTTTCGGTTAATAACAACGAGTCGTCCATTTAGAGGCTTTACATGATTGGATCGAAGGTTAAATGGCAAATCCGCACGGTTATGGCCGAAAGCGCAGCGATTGACAGCCAATTAGCCGAAGTAGAGGCGGCGACTGGTCGATCTGGGCGTAGGGATGCTATCCAGAAAAATCTCCATCTACTTTCCGACCGTTTGGACGTGGGAAGCCAGATTCGGCGATTTTTTTATGTTTTACATTTGCTATATTATTATCGTCACGGTGATTTGTCTCCAAAGGAAGTTGCAGACACCACATCCCACGCACGTGACATTTTGCGGTTAGGTAACATTGATCCTCTATCCTCGCGACTATCCTTCTTACATGCTGAGCTAAATCTAATTATCAGTCAGATCAATCAGCAGGACGGTCGTTCATGGGCAGCCGTCAGAATACAACAGACCGCTGTGTCAAATGCTCGTAATTCGCAACCAGAAACGTTTGCCAAACATAATCTTGCGTTGGGCAACCGTATGCTGCGTCTCGGGCATATGGCACTCGCAAAAAAATATTTCCAGGCAGCTTTAGATAGTGACCCAGAGAACAAGCACAAGGGGATTGCTCGAATCTCTGTGATTCGGGCAGAAAGGTTGTCGGGTAATTTTATTCAGGCGCGAGACCTTATTGATAAATTTAAAACTGAATACTCGGCTAATTCAAAATTAGCAAATCGCCTGATCTGGGAAGATGCCTGTTTAGATACTAGCACTCTTGGATCTTTTGAAAAATTGCATAAATGCATCAAGCGTGGCGGAACACACTACGAATCGCGGTATATTCTCGAAGCTGGTCTATGGGCTAAAGGAATCGTGACTGTCGAGGATATGGCCAGAGTTATGAAAGTTCGCAGTCTTGCTCGTGGTGACCTAGATATGGGTGATGATGGACGCCTATTTAAAATAGCGCAGTCTTTGGAGGAGGCGTATGACTCAGAGACGCCAAGAGAGCTCCGCTTTGAGCGTCTAACTAAGCGTCTAGAATCTTGTTCACAGCTACCCAGTCTGAACCAAGAATTGCTTGTTTGGTTAGCTGCGTCCCGCTGTTTGGTCAGACAGAAAGCGTTCGATTTAGCAGCGCTCTGTCTATCAGAATATTGTGGTTTAAGTCTAAAAATAAGCGGTGGGGTTAGTAAGGATGTCTTGGGTTTAGCTGCGGATCTGATCAATAAGACCTGGGGTGATAGGCCCGAGACGAGTGGACGCAGAGACATTGCAGTTTAGATCACGCAGCTCGCTTGACCCAAATCAGTAACTTATCGTCGCGAACATCATCATTGTTAAGCGCAGCCGACCCACATGCCTCAATGGCTTTGAGCAAATCGTTTATCTTTGCAATCTTAGTCCTTGCACCACGGTCAAAGATGCCGTCCGTACCTAGTAGGATAGAATCAGTGCCGTCCTGGTCCCATGCAGCGGACAATGGTTTGAGGTCGAGCTCATTCGTAAAACCGACCAGATTTCCCCGAGATAAAAGTGGTACATATTCAGTAGTGTTATTGGTTTTCTTCATCAAGAAAAGCGGCACATGTCCGCAAGAATAATAAGTAACGCGGTGTTCGGTGAGGATCGCCAGCCCAATAGTTGCCGTATGAAGCTCAGTGTGTCCCATCATAATTAAAGTATTATTCACATCATTGAGCCATTTTTCTGCGTCAAATGCCTCCTGCACCAGTGCTTGCACCCATAAGGTGTGAATGGCTTGCGCGACGATTGATGCCGCAATTCCCTTGCCTGAGACATCGGCTACAGCCAAAACTAAGTCACCATTAGTGAGCATGCGGGCGCCCATCCAATCGCCGCCGAGTATGTCGTATCTACGATGAAAGAACCTTACCGTAGTGCGTCCCGAGCTGATCGTGTCGGACTTCGGGGATAGCGAATCCTGAATTTGCTGAGCCAGGCGCATGTCTTTTTCAATTGACTCGACTCTCAAGCGTTCGTTTTGAATTTGGAGTTCGTGCGCGGACAGTTCTAAAGCAGCATGGCGTCGCATCCTTTGATAATTCAGGATGTGAAACCCAACAGCAAAAGAATCGAATGATAAGAGGATCAACATCCACGATAAAGTGCGGCTGTCTGGATGGCTAGGTCCCCAAGAAAAGTAGGCCAATGCCAAGTGTTCCATAGCAAGGGCAAGAGCTAGGCCGTTATACACCGGAGCGAGAATAATAAATAAGAATCCCATAGTGGTGTACATGGCGCAGATAATCATGCTGTTTTCAAGATCTAAAGATCCGTTCATGATTAAGCGAAATGACACGGCGTGACCGATCAAAGCGAACTGACTAACTAGGATATAGATAGTCAGGGTGGTATTAGAGCGGGATCTGCTGCGCATGCCAAGATAGAGCACCTGCGATATCATCAAAAGATATGTTAAAACTAAAGATGTCCGTGCCGATGCGGGGCTCAGGAAATAAAGCGAAATAACCGGTAAGAGTAGGACTAAAGATGTGATGCGGTAAAAGGTCGGGTTTAAAGCGCTGCGGTAACGCCCGTTCCAATTAACCATGTAACGATCGATTGCAGATTCTCCACTATCCTTGGATGGGTACAGTCGAGCTAGTTTATTTTCTAGTTTTATTTTGATTTTTTTAAACATGTTTTCTATGGGAACTATACGTCCTTTGAAGTTGCGCCTATGCAGCTCCACGAACTTTGGCTTGTGTGGCATTTGAGCTAAAGTCTACGATGTACCGTGCTAACTCTGCTGGGCGATCTAGCTGGGGACAATGCCCAAATCGTTCCGGCCTAGTGATGTAGACGTGGCCGGGTAAATGGGCGGCAAAATAATTAAAGTGTGCCTCTGGCATTAAATGTTCCGATTTGCCCCAGAGAAACATGACGGGCATATCTAGGCGGGCTAATTCGTCAGGGTGTAAGCCATCGCCAGGGGTTAGGTTTGCGAGGAGGGTGCGTACGGTTTTTGTCGCAAAAACCTCGCGCAGGCTGAGCGCCAATAACCAGGCAGCGGGAGCCGGCATAGTATGAGTTAACTTGCCGGCAAAGTTCCTAGCTTTAGCCAGCGTGCTTAAGTCGAACTGTGAGCGAAACGCGTCAAGTTCTCGCTTGTCCATAGGGGCTCCCGCTGGCGAACAAAGCACAAGGCCCCGCGTGAGTTCCCTATAGTGTTCGGCCCAGTAGACCGAAAAGGCGCCACCCATGGAATTGCCGAATAAATAAATCGGTTCACGAATAAACTCGGTTAAGGACGCACAAGTCTCGGAAAACAATTGTTCATGTCCCTTTAGATTGGGAATCGGCGCGGACTGACCGTGACCGGGGAAATCAGGGACAATAATTTTGCTAAACGAGGAGCGAAGCAAGTGCATCAGGGGTCCGAAAGATGAGGCACTGGCACCGATGCCATGGACTAACATGATCGGTGGCAGCGATCCGGAGCCTTCACCGACGAATACGTGTAGCCTTCTATGCTTAGCGCCAACAACTCGGCTTTCGAATCCGGACAGATTGAGGAGTTTCCCCAATGCCTTTTCCATGAGCGGTGCCTTAGCCATCGTTGCCTCCCCGGTAAGTCCCTGCGTTCCAAGGGGCGCATCGGCAATTTCTGCCCAACTCTTGAGAACAGATGTGGCAAAAATGCTATGGCTGGCAATAATGTCTTTTATTTTTGATGGCTTAGGGCGGCTACTAGGTCCATCAATCCAGCGAGATCACCCGGATCATGCTCGCGCTCTGGGAGCTGCCAGATGTTGGGTGCCATAGACACGAGCTTTTCGATCACTTCCCTCTGCCCATTAGCCTTTAGGACATAGGTAGCTAATTGGTGATCTTGCTCTCGGCTGAGGAGATCTGCAGTCACTGCTTCAGGAAGGCATCTGTTGACCAACAGCAGTTCCGGCTTATAACTGAGTTCACGAAGTTGTTTAGTAATATTCTCGACCGAACGCCGCGCTGTGTGCGTTGGAATGCTGACCAAGATAAACCTGGTGCTGGGTCGTTGCAGAAGTTCAGCAGTTGCTTCGCCTGATTTGTGGAAGCCTTCGATCACGTCCTGCATCAAGACCAAAAATTCAGCAAAAAGTCGTAGAGGTTCGACTCCAGATACTCTTGCCATGCCGCCCATAAGGCGTTCGCTCGCTGAAAGTAATTTGCCAAGTCCCAGGCGGCCGGCGACGAGGAAGGGTCGCACTAGCCAGTTCATGACTTTGGTTTCCATGAACCCATCTAGTACATTTGGACGTGCGAGAAAATCCAGTGCATGAGTGTCTGGTGGCGTATCAAGGACCACTAAGTCATAGCGCGCGTCCGCAGAAAGATCTTGCAGCTTTGCAAGGGCCATATATTCGAGTGGACCACCCAAGTTGGTTGAGGCGGCACGGTATATGGAATTCGCTTTAATTCTTATAGCGGCATCTCGCGTTGGGGCGTGCCTATCTACCATTTGGTCGAATACAGCTTTTTGATCGAGCATAGCCGCAGCAACAGATCCGGTAATCCCGTATTCTTGTGGGATCGAAAGGGTAGCTAGATCATTGCTCAGTGGTATCCCGAGGGCCGCTGCTAATCGCTTGGCGGGATCGATACTAAGTAGCGCCACGCGCTTGCCTAGTTTCGCTGCAGCCAGTGCTATGACTATCGCTGATGTCGTTTTCCCGACGCCACCTGCGCCAAGCATGACGATTACTTTACTATTGCAGATGAGGTCTTTGTTTTCGATCATGAAGACGCCCCCACGCGATCGATGCGGCGAAGCGGGGTTAAAAACTGTCGTCCAAAACCAGTCGGCAGAGGTTCCTTAATAAAACCAAAATCAGCGAGCGCCCACATCGGTATGGAATCTAAGGAGCCTTTCTCACTACGAAGATCGGCCGCTAGCATGGCTAGAGCCTCTTCCGCAGCATCGCTATGTCGCACAGCGTAGGTTTCAGCAGGCCTCAGTTGGGCGTCGAGATTTTGGCCGAGTCTTATCGGTGGGGGTGTTCGGTTCATGATCACGCCCCCCACGGAGACGGGCGATACCTTTAGGAGGCGTGGTAGAAAATCTAGACACTCGCTAACCACCAACTCTTCCGGAACTCCAACGTATAGCATCGTGCACTTAGCTTGGTCGCTCAAGAAGTCTTTGACGCGCTGAGTTTCCTTCGCCAGCGGCCCCCCAAATGACATTGACAGCACCGAGTCTGGAGTGGTCATGAGGTTTAAAAAATGCCCTGATGCTGGCCCATCAAAAATGACGTAGTCATGTCGGGGGCGGAGCTCGGTCTCGAACAGGAGGCGACCGAGCAGCATTACGTCAGCCCAGCCGGGCATGGCATTAATAAGGCCCTTAACGGTGCGATTGCTGAATACCGTTTTATAGAGCCGCTTTTGTCCGAGGTGTTCGACAATATAATCACGGAAGTTGGCGATGGCATCGATATTTAGGACATCTAAACCTGGCTGCACTCGCACGGCGTCATCGTAGCCTGGTGCTAAGCCGAAAAGGGGGGAGATCTGATCTAAGCTGGCGTTTTGAACGATAAGCACGTTCTTCCCTGCCTCTGCCAGGAACTGGCCCAGAGCTGCTGCAATCAGAGACTTGCCAATACCGCCTTTGCCCGTGATGAGGACCAGCTTCTTAGCGAAGATATCTTTATAGATGTGCATCAAATCTGAGGGATCCAATTGCTCTGCCTCCTCTGACTCCTCTTAAAGTCAGGCTTACTACTTCCCCGTTTCTTTTATAGACACTGAATGTAACCGTTGTTTGACTGCAATCATATCAACTTTGGCATTTAAATCCTTTAGCATATGGAACATACCGCCCAATTTACGGCCGAGAAATAACAGATCTTTTGGCGGTAGGGTGAATTCGACTGACTCGGCCAGGGACTGTCCCATGGTTCGGATCTGATTAAGCCAAGGGTCGTTGCGAAAGGGGAAGGGTTGGGCGCTTTCCTCAGCGAGCTGGCCGATCAGCGCGAGCAGATCCTTCATCTGACTCATGACTTCTGCGGATTCGTTCGGATGGAGGTAACCCGCCTTAATGATTTCTTTCAACACGAGGTCGGCTTCACCAGAAAATGCAGCTAAAGTTAGGGTTCGCAGCAATTCTCGCAGCTCGACCTGATACATGTTTGTGGCGCCAAAGTCTAAAAGTACCAATTTGCGGTCCTGAGGCCGGTAGAGGAAATTAGCAAAATTCGGGTCGGTTTGGACGACGCCATACTCGACCATCTCCGCGATTAATAGGTTGAGAACCAGCGAGGCGAAGTGTTCAACCTCTGCTGCGGCGGGCTGAGAGGCGATCCAATTATTGATCTTGACCCCTTCCTCAAACGATAACGTCAGTACGGTGTCGGTAGAATATTTGTCAAAAACTTGGGGAATTATATAAGAAGGGTCGGTAACGAGTGAGCGAAAAAGCTCGATGTTCGTTGCCTCCAAGCGATAGTCGACTTCTTTTTTCAAGCTTTTCGCGATCTCATCAACGATAGGATCGACATCGCCGGTCTTTCCGTAAATTTTCATGGCGATGCCTGCCAATTTTTTTAGTACCGCGAGATCTGAATCGATACTTTTGGCTACGCCAGGGTATTGGATTTTGATTGCGACCGGCTGACCTTCGATTGTGGCCCTATGGACTTGGCCAATCGACGCTGCAGCAATCGGCTCGAAGCTTAGATCCTCAATGTAGCCAAGTTTTTCTCGACCTAGCTGTCGCGAGAGGATGAGTCGAACCTGATCGATAGGCATGAAAGCTGTGTCGTCTTGTAATTGACGTAGGATTTTGACTATTTCCGGATGTAGTAAATCGCTGGCTTCCATACTGAGCATTTGGCCCGCTTTCATGGCAGCGCCTTTCAGCTGACCGATAGTACTAACCAGCTCTTGCGTCTGCCTAAGGCGAGTCGCGAGAATATTATCACCGCCTGCAATTTGACTAGCGACCTCTTGAACCATGACTTTGGCGCCCGAGGCCAAAAGGCGACTAGCTCTAGAAAATGCATTTAGAGGTATTTTTTTTGTTGTTTTTCCCACGCATGTTTCTTTCTTGTCGCTTGACCAGGTCCGTAGTTTAGCGGGACTAAGGTAAGGAATGGCTTAAGAAATCGAGGGTATAATATTTTTAGCTTACTTTGGTACATCGGAGTGCCTTATGGCGTCGAGCAGGCATCGGTCCTAGATTGTGCTAACTTGAGAATTTTTCCATAATGTCGAAAAAATATGGCTAGTTGCACCTCAGTCGGAGTTTCTGTCTTAATGCTGCCGTAGTGCCTGAAAACTACGCATTGACTAAGCCTTGGACGTAAATTCATGTTCTTTAGTGGGCATCTAGCATCTAAAATATAAATAAATTCATGATTATATGCTTAGCTCACGTGCTGCAGACTGTTGGCACCAATCTTGAATATATCTTAGAATGAGGTTCTGTGGACTGTGTCATGCCCGTTAGTGATACGGGTTAGGAGTCGCAAAGATGGCTGTGAAACATATTGCCTGGATGTCGATGCTGTTTTCAATTAGTAATTGTATACCGACGCCCAGCGTCAATGCGCCGCAAGCTGGAAAATTCTCTAATGCGTATTCTAGAGAGAATGGTGCCGATAAGGGTACAGATGGTAGCGGTGCAAGTCGTTCGAAAAATATCGCAGCAGATGCTGGAGATGATATAGCGGCCGATTTGGTAGCCGGACCTGTTGGTAATGCCTCTGCACTTCAGGAGCTTATTAAAACCGACGCTGCTAGTAACGGTGGACAAAGCGTAATTTATGCAACAATTGATCATCTATCTAAAGATGGACAACAAAACGAAACGCTTGAAGTGGCTCGTAAAGGTTTAGTGAAGGTTCTGAACAGTGTGTCTATGGCTCCAAGCATTGTTAATCTGCAAGCAATCGATGCTGGAAAGGCAGTCTACCGGGTCAATCTTGCTGACTTCAAGCAAGCTGGAGCTTTGGGCCGGATTAAATCGGCAGCATACGCGCAGGACAACGTGTCGACAGTCGGTAGTGCTACCGTCGTTAAGGGCGACTGGCTGGTGTACGCACTGTCCCGTCCAGAAGTTTACGATCCTATGATGAAATTACCTCAGCTAGGTAAAATGCTCGATGCGCAGTTGGGAGTTAATTATGCCAACGCGAAGTACCTCAACGCTGAGCATTCTGAAGTGGTGTTTAGCGGTCGAGTTTTAGCAAGGATTCCTTTAGAAATCGGCGGTAAGCCAGGTGGTTACTACTGGCGTACTTATGATTTTGTGCGTGCTGATGTTCAAGCGCGGGCTTTTAGTGACCCAGCCAGTGTGCGCACGACACAAATCCCCGATTTCGTCGCGGGCGAATTCTTTTTCAGCTTACCAAACGGTCTGCAGGCCTATTACTTGACTGGTTTTGGTGATCAACATCGCTACGATGTGCCTGCTTTTGGCGCGGGTGGGATCTCGCCGGGTGTCGCGTCGGATTCGCGTCGTCCTCAAGATGGTTTGACCCGTTGCGTTGGTGGTAAACAGCCTTGCGGTATCGTGATCAATGGTGAGTCTTGCATGACCTGCCATGCATCCGGTATCAACTCGGTCACAAGCGCGGCTGGGGCTAACAATGCAACAGTAGATGAAATGACCAAGTTGATTAACCAAGATCGCGCCCGGTTTGCTTCGGCACTGCAAGAGATGGGTATCGACCCCAACGCTGCTGAGCCTATTTACGGTACGCTCAATGCTTTCCGCGCTCGCAGTGGAGTGACTGACAAGCGAGTACAGGCAAGTGAAGTCTCGGGTTTAACCGGCAAATAAAATAACCAAGATGATGCTGCCGCCGCGAGGATGGAAATCCCGCGGCGGCTCTTTGCTTTGCAATTGGTCGTTGAGAAATTATGGTTTTATTTATCAGTTAAAACAATGTGTTAAAAATATAATTAAATGATTTCCCCGCGCGAGCCGAGGCGACTCCCAACTCTTTGCAGATGACTGCTTAGAGATTACCCAAGGAGAGCGGCATGACTATGTGGTTAAGAGTCCCTATCGGTCATCGACTCAGTGTCGTGTTGACCGCAGCGGGCCTGATCTCCTGCAGCGCGGGATCGGGCGCGGGCGGCATCAAACCAGTGTCGGCGGCATTTGCAGGGAGCAATCAAGATTCGGACTTAGAGGCAGGCGGAAAGGGTTCAGGACGCGTCAAGAAAGGAGGCAAGGACGCAAGTGCTGACGTGCGAGTCAATTCATTACTCACCGGCGGTGGCGCGGTGGGCAACGAGGCACCCCCTGCGGATGCTGTTGTGCCCGACCCATCAGCCGTCGAGCAATTAATTGCTACCGATGCGGCAAGTCATGGTGGCGGCAGTGTGGTCTATGCTCGCATTGATCACTTATCGCCCGACAAGAGCCAAAGTTCAGAACTAAACATGGTTCGCTATGGCATGGTTAAAGTTCTGAATAGTGTGTCAACGGCGCCCTCTATCGTGCGTCCAGTGGCGATTGATCCAGGTAAAACTGTCTATCGCATCGACTTTAACGAGTTTGCTCAGCCAGGTGCAGTCGCTCGTCTAAACGGCGCTCCATATGCGCAGGAAAACCTGTCTCGTATCGGCTCCGCCACCGTCGTAAAAGGCGACTGGTTAGTTTATGTGCTGTCGCGTCCAGAGGTATATGACTACCTTCTGCGCCTTCCACAGTTAGGTACTATGTTAGACGCGACACTTAGAGTTGATTACAATCAGGCTAAATATGTGAACACCGATCGCTCTGACGTTACATTTAATGGGCGTGTGTTAATGCGCGTACCGATTGAAAATGGCGGCAAGCCGGGTGGATACTACTGGCGTTCCTATGACTTTGGCCGTAATGACGTCATGCAACGTGGCTTTAACGATCCGCGTAGTCTGCGGACCACAGCGATTCCTGACTTTGTAGCTGGGGAGGTCATCTATAGTCTACCAAATGGTCTTCAAGCCTATTATTTGGTCGGCTTCGGCAATCAGCACCGCTTCGATGTGCCAGCCGGGAGCGGTATTGGCTCGCTACCTGTTGCCTCCGATATGCGGCGCCCTCAAGACGGTCTGACACATTGCGTAGGAGGAAAAGCGTCGTGTGGATTCGTGATCAACGGCGAATCCTGCATGTCTTGTCACTCTGCCGGGGTGAATGCACCAACTAGCCCGGCTGGCACCAACGGCGCAACATTGGCCGAAATGAATGAGTATATTAAGCAAGACCGCGCTCGCTTCACCGGTGCTCTTTCCGAAATGGGCTTTCCCGACGTCAGTGACGAGCCTATTCTCGCTACATGTCGATTGTTCCTGGCTGACCGCGGTATTAGTGACAGGCGTCAGCAGGCAAGTGAAGTTCCTGGTCTCGTCGGTCGCTAAGACCGTCGTCTAATCCTAGGGTAATGGTCTAGTAAATTACGCTGACAAGGCGGCTCTCCAAGACCTGGACGAGTCCCTTGTCAGTGATTTTTAGCGTTGGAATTACGGGCAATGCTAAGAACGACAACTGTAGAAACGGTTCGTGAAGTGTACATCCGGCGTCAGTTGCGAGGGCCTTTAGGCGTAATAATGCCGCTGTGACTATGCTCGGATCGGCGTCGGTCATTAATCCACCGATTGGTAGCGCTAGGGACTCGGTGCGGCCATCTGCGTGAACCACCACGATGCCACCATCGATATTACGGAGCTCATTGACAGCGCGAGCCATCAACTCATCGCTCGACCCGACCGTGATCACGTTGTGTGAGTCGTGATTTATGCTGGTTGCGATAGCACCAGACTTTAGACCGAGTCCTTTAACGAAGGCGCAAGATTTTCCGCCGCTGCCGTGGTGACGCTCTAGCACAGCGATTTTTAGCACATCTTGAGATAGGTCTGATTGCACACTTCCGTGATCGATACTGAGATGAGCAGTCAGATCCTGCGTCAGTATTTGATTTGGGATGACGCCAATCACTCTTGCTTGCGCAGTTGCTGAGCCTTTGAGCCCGGCTATCTTAAAATCGCTGGCGCTGCTGGCAGCCAGATTGAGATTGCGGCCATCGAAATGTGACTTGCGGCCACTCGCGGCGTGACTTAGGTGGCCAATGTCTACCAATTGGCCTGATTTAAATACTTTTTTGATGTCTGCGCCGTGTCCCCAGCTTTGAGTCGCTCCTGCCGCAGAGCGCGGCGCGACTAAGACGACATCCGCCTGATAGCCTGGCGCCACAGCGCCGCGGTCTTCTAGGCCGTAGGTTAAGGCGGTAGCAAAGCTAGCGGCACGGAAGATATCTTCAGGGCGCGCTCCGGCATGCAGCGCCTTATCGATGATGCAATTAATGTGACCGCTAGCACTAATATCTGCGGGATTACGGTCGTCACTGCACAGGCTGAGTACGGGTGAAGTATAGGAATTGAGCAACGGCAATAATGCGTCGGCATCTTTGGCGCATGAACCTTCGCGGATCAGTACATGAATGCCTTTACTCATTTTTTCTTCTGCTTCATCTGCAGATGTCGATTCGTGACAGCTGTGAATTCCGGCCACTCCATAGGCATTCAGATCTTTGCCTTTGAGTCCCGGACAGTGACCATCAAGCTTCAGTGCGGAAAATCCATCTAGCTTGTTCATGATGTCAGAGTCGCCAGATAAAAGACCCGGAAAATTCATCATCTCAGCCAAGCCTAGCACCCGTGGATGGCTGCGGAACGGCAGTAAATCGGCGGCCGTCAGGGCCGCGCCACTAGTCTCTAAACCAGCGCTAGGTGAGGTCGATGGGACGCAGCTTGGCACCATGACGAAAACGTCCAACAGCAGTCCTTCGGAGGCTTCAAGCGCCCACTGAATCCCTGCCGTGCCTTTGACGTTGGCGATCTCATGCGGATCCCACACAACAGCTGTAGTGCCACATGGCAAGACTGCCTGTTGAAAGCGTACCGGCGTCATTAGACTACTTTCAATATGCACATGCGCATCGATGAAACCAGGGACGATATATTGGCCAGTGCCGTCAATGACTTGCTTAGCTTCATAATGTTCCCCGACACCAACTATGGTGCCGTCCTTCCAAGCGACATCGCCACTGCGGAATTTGCCGGTAAATACGTCGAGCCACTTAGCATTGCGCACTACCACATCGGCAGGGATCTCACCTCTGGCGGAACGAATGAGGTTTTGACGTTGTTCGGTCGAGGTGTAGGCAGCTTTTTTTGGCACGTTGCGGTCCCCATGAAGAGCCGCCCACAGGAAAGAAGACTGGCGGCAAGACTTCAAGATAGAGAAACGTGACAGAAATCGCAATCCCGCACATTTAAGCTAGCCGGACCGACTCAGCGCTCGGCATTAATGTAGATTTTTCCCTTAGTCTGATGATCGTATAGCGTTCCCTTTGGAAGGGGCGATGCGATCTTGTAAACAGCCTTGCCCCCGGGAGCAATCGGCACGAATGGGTGGAAGAAAGGGGCGCCGTTGGTATGCATGAGGTGGGTACGATCGTCGTCATTGACTATGTGTAATTCTTGACCGACCTTGACGTTAATTCTGCTAGCTTCGTCGTTCCAAGGGCCGTTACCGGTGCCGGCTTTAATGCGAAACTCGACAATATTGCCATTTTGTACCGTTGAGGGAGTCGGTGTCGTACTTGCCGTTACTGGTGTCCCTAGAGCGTTCGAGTTGATGTTAGTAGCATCAGTCGCTAGCTCCGTGTTGGCATCAGTGTGCGAACGATCGTGACCATGACCATCGTCGTCTGATTCTTCGCTTGAAGCGGAGTCATCGTTCTTTTTAGTTGCATCGTCATTGGTCTCGCCAATATTGGCTTTGCTCGCAGCCGACTTCTTTCCGCCGGTCTGGACGGCCCCTTCCTGAGCCACGGGTCCTGTGCATCCCAGTTGATATGAGAGAGCTAAACATACAAGGGGAAATAGGTGCTTCATAGGGCCCTCGTTCGTTGTACCTCTGCCTTCGACTACCGATTCCATTAAGTAAGCAAAAATCATTCCGAACAAGGGGCCAGTAGTTCAGGGTAGTTGTAGATCAGACTCAGCACATTTTTGGCTACGTTTTGGACACCCACGGGATAGTGTCTATAGATTCGTCAGTTGAAATTACAGTTAACCCTTAGAATTGCCGAGACCCAGACTTGGGGAAAGTGGCCGAAGGCACTGCTGTGGCCCCAAGGGAGGAGGTTGAGATGGGAATTTGTCGCATATTGATCGCTATCCTGTTCTTGCTGAGCGTTTCCATTTCGGCGAAAGCTGATGAAGCCGAGTTCACCTCAGTCAAACTCGACAGGCATGGCAAATATACGTTGATCCTGCCTGCTAGCCCCTTGCCAAAAAACACATGGCTACTTGTGTACTTTCACGGTGCGGGAGGCGGGCCGCATTATACATCTCAGCTGAATGAATTAACGCGCGCTGCACATGTCTACAAAATGGCTTTGCTGATGATCCAGGCTCCCAACGGAACGCGCTCATGGGCGGAACCGGGTCCTGGCTCTGAGCTGCGTCATGTTGACTACGTTAACTCACTTCTCGAAGAAAAAGTTTACAGTGTGCACAAAGAGCTCTCGAGGCAGCGCACAGTATTCGTTGGTTGGTCAGCGGGTTCAACGTTCATTAGTGGTGATTTTCTGCCATCGCAAGTTGGCAAATATCAGGGCGGTGCGATTTTGCTGTGCGGTGGTGGTCCACCAGTGCTGCCGACTTTGCCAGAAAATTCGCTCCCTATTTCGGCGCAGACCAAGGCTGGCTTCAGAGTATTTTATTACATCCACGGAGGTGATTTTTTAGCCCGTCAGACTATGGAGGGGGTAAGCTACTGGCGCGATCGTGGATTGGCAGTGAGCGGGGAGCATCCGCGCGGCACAGGACACTGCGCCTTCGACTTAAGTAAGACGCTGGATCAAGGCTTGCGATACGTCTTAGGGGCTCCGTGATCGCTAGTTTTTGAGTCACCTCTTCAGTGCGGTGTAAACAGTCAGCCAGTCTCATGAAAAAAAGCTTTGGCTGTAGCGATCATTGTCGCTAAGGTGGATGTAATCACCAATCAGTTAGAGGGACTCCCAGATGTCAATCCGGTCCCATGAGAAACGCAGCGGCGCGTCTAAGTCACAATTATCCGTGGATAGAGGCAATGTGATCTGGTTAACGGGTCTATCTGGCTCGGGTAAATCGACGTTGGCTCATTCACTGGAAAATGCTCTCAGCATGCGCGGCATGGCGACTTACGTCCTCGACGGGGACTTGATGCGCCATAGTTTAAATAAGGACCTAGGTTTTAGCGATGCTGATCATGCAGAGAACGTGCGCCGGATCGGTGAGGTCGCGGGTTTATTTGCAGATGCGGGTCTAATTGTCATCGTGGCCTGTATCGTGCCCTTTGCCTGCGACCGCGTGCTTCTGCGAGAGCTGCTTGATGACTACGATTACATGGAAGTATTTGTAGATTGTCCGATAGACGTTTGTAGCCAGCGCGATCCAAGCGGCTTATATGATAAAGCGGCGCGCGGGTTGGTGACGCAAGTAGCAGGCTTAGATGCGACTCACGAGACCCCTGGTAGCCCAGATTTGCATCTGCGCACTCATCTCACAAGTCCCGAAGCATGCTTAGATGCCCTGTTGGAATCCTTAGCGCTACGCACATCGCTATTCCAGCAGGTTAGAATGGCGCAGCCTATAGTCGGCAAGCGTGAGGGCCTACCCGAAGAGCATCAGAACTAATTAGTGTCAGGCACTCGCGCCAGACACTAATTTTTTAGTCATCAAGCTGCAAGATCGCCATGAAGGCGTCCTGCGGAATGTCGACTTTGCCGACCGACTTCATCCGCTTCTTGCCCTCTTTTTGCTTCTCGAGCAGTTTGCGTTTACGAGAGATATCACCGCCGTAACACTTGGCCGTCACATCTTTACGCATAGCAGCCACCGTCTCTCGCGCCAGCACTTTGCTGCCGATAGCAGCTTGCAGAGCGATCTGGAACATATGCCGTGGCAGAATGTCTTTGAGCTTCTTGCACAGCGAGCGGCCACGGTGTGGTGCAGTCGAACGGTGGACGATGCAGGACAGGGCATCCACTGATTCGTTGTTCACGAGGATGTCGAGCTTCACCAGGTCGCCTGGACGATAGTCGTTGATTTCGTAGTCCATCGAAGCATAGCCGCGTGAGATACTTTTCAACTTGTCGTGGAAGTCGAAGATCATCTCATTCATCGGGATTTCGTAGGTGATCTTCACGCGTTTGGCGGTGAGGTAGTCGAGGCCTTTTTGAATGCCGCGACGTTCTGTAAGGAGCTTGAGCAAGCCACCAATATATTCTTCGGGAGTGTGGATCGTTAGCAGCACATAGGGCTCTTCGATACGCTCGATCTTTGTTGGATCGGGCATACGTGCTGGATTTTCGATCTTCATCTCTGTACCGTCGACCGAGAAGACATGATAGACCACAGTCGGTGCGGTAAAGATCAGGTCGAGGTTATACTCGCGCTCAAGGCGTTCCTGGATAATATCCATATGGAGAAGGCCGAGGAAGCCAACGCGGAAGCCCATGCCCAAAGCTATAGAGCTTTCCACTTCAAAAGTCAGTGATGCGTCGTTCAACTGCAGCTTTTCGAATGATTCCCGCAGCACCTGGTAGTCGCTCGAATCAATAGGGAAGATACCGCCAAATACCATCTGCTTGGCTTTTTTAAAGCCGGCTAGAGGCGCTTTCGCCGGATTATCAGGATCGGTGATGGTATCGCCGACGCGGGTGTCTCCGACGCCTTTGATAGATCCGGCAACGAAGCCCACTTCGCCGGCAACCAACATATCGACTTCAACCTGCCGTGGTGTCAGTTTGCCAACTTTTAATACTTCGAATTTATTGCCCGTCGACATCATGAGCATGTGTTGACCGCGGCGGATCTGACCCGCCATAACACGGATCAAAGATACAGCGCCCATGTAAGGGTCAAACCAGCTGTCGAAGATAAGTGCTTGCAGCGGCTCGCTCCGCTTCGGCAACGGCGGTGGAATACGGGCGACGATCGCCTCAAGGACGTCGTGAATGCCAATTCGTGTCTTAGCACTGGCGAGTACTGCCTCGTCGGCGTCCATCGCTAGCTCTTCTTCAATCTCGCCGCGGACTTTTTCTGGATCGGCGCTCGGTAAGTCGATTTTGTTGATGACCGGAATTAGGGTCAAATTGGAGGCCATGGCCAGCGACACGTTGGCGACCGTTTGAGCCTCCACTCCCTGACTGGCGTCGACCACCACCAAGGCGCCCTCGCAGGCGGTCAGACTGCGTGACACTTCATAACTGAAGTCCACGTGTCCGGGTGTATCGATGAGGTTAAACAGATAAGAGTGGCCGTCTTTGGCCTTATAGATCATCGAGCAAGTCTGGGCCTTGATGGTGATGCCCCGCTCGCGCTCGATATCCATGCTGTCGAGGACTTGTTCGCGCATTTCGCGCTGGGATAGGGTGCCCGTAAACTCAATGAGCCGGTCAGCAAGCGTCGATTTACCGTGATCGATATGCGCAATAATGCAGAAATTTCTAATGAATTTAGGATCTTCCATGCTGACGTCTCGCTCGCGGGCCGGGCTGCCCATTCAAAGGAACTAAGTCTCTACCGATAAAGAGGAGCAGGATATCTTTTAAACACGATTTTTTCACGGGTTATCTCGACCATGCGAATTTCTCCTAAGTCCTTTCCGAGCCTTGGAGTCGCCGTTGCCCTCCCCGTTATCTTTGCCATTTTGGCCGGTTGCGCCACGACTCCACCGCCACCCGAGACGGTAGCGAAGCCTAAGCCGGCGCGGCTGTATTATACCCTGCGCGCTGATAAGCCAGTGGTTCAGGGGGAGCCTCTGCCGACGCGGACGGATATTTACGTAGATTGGCATTACGACAACGGCAAAACTAAGGTCAAAAAAGGCTTCCGCGGTTGGGATTTCGATGGCAGTGGCAATTTTGGCATGCTGGAAGTGCTCGGCGAAGACGGCCAACCACAGCACTATATGTTCGACTTCCTCGGCGACGGCCATCCGCAGTTAACGGTGGACGAGTAGCCATCACTAACCAGTACCGAATACCTTAATATCGGCCCGGACGCCGCTCGCCGAATATGCGGTAGTCGGCGGCTTCTAAAGCGCGCTGTATTTTTGACCGGTCGCGGTACAGCGAGATATCTGGCATCAGTGTGATACCCACAACGCTGTGAAAAACGCTGCTCGCAGCGATGAGCCCCGTCAGCAAGCGCTTGACGACCTTAGCGTTCCCTAAGTCAGTGAACAGGCGCACCATGGCCAGCACGACTACTGGGAACATTAAGTAAAAATTGCGCAGCACTGGAGGTCTTGGAGTCAGCATGAAGATCATGGTGACCCAAAGTAGCACTAACAGGAATAGCGTGTATTCAGGGTAACGCCTGTTCTTGTTGCGGGCATAATCAGTGATCATGCGCAGGGTCAGGTAAAACTGCCAGAGCAATCCGGCTGCTAAAGCGACGGCGCTCAGGATCAGTATCGGGCGCTCAAGTATAAATTGGCGGCGCTCGTCGATACTGGCGCTGAGATTAAAGCCAAAAAATTCGTAAGAGCCGAGTGATACATAGCGCGCGAGTATAGCTGGGGCCTCTAGTAGTTGACTGAAGTGCAGACCCGAGTTGCTGGTTCCGGCTGTCCACAGTGAGGATACACCGTATGCAATTAGGGTCGGAAGTAAAAGAGTCGAGACTAACGCTGCTCCGGTAGCTAAGCCCAGTATTAAGTACAAGCGCGATAGCTCCTTAGATGGGAGCAATATGGCGCTGAGTACAAAGGGAAAAAATAGCGGCCAACTCATATGCAATTGAAAAGTGAACATGATTGCAAAACCCATACTTGCGCCCACACTAAATGCGCCTAAATGCAGAGTTCTGAATTTTGCTTGTGATTCGAACCAGCCTACGAAGAACAAGCACGCTGGGAACAAAAGATAAGAGGGGTTGTAAGTATTCGTCGAAATTTGCAGTGTGGAAGGTAGCGTGGCTAGCCAGATAAGAAGTAGCAGACAGGAAAATTGGGTGAAGCGCCGCGCTAAATACCATGACAAAAGCGCGAGTCCCATTAGCGACAGCACATTGACCACGACAAAGGGTGTTTCTGCGACCTGTGTCAGACGCAGCGGTAAGCCGATGATAAGAGACTGCAGAGCGCCGGGGATTTGTTGATTGGTGTGGACTATGTCCGGGCCAAAATAAGGCCAAAGTCCTGTGGTTGCGTACTTAAGACCGAGTAGGTAAATTTGCACGATATCTTCGTGCCAAAAATTTTGGCTTAGGCCATAAAAGATGCGCCAAAGCAGCAGCGATAGCACTGCTAGGGCAACGATAAAAAATCTTTTTTTGGAGATTGTGCGGGATATCTGATTAATCGACATGGGTTCGGGAGGCATCGTTACACCGTGTTTAGCTTTAGAGCCATTGAGCTTTGAAGTCACTGAGCTTTGAAGTCACTGAGCTCTAAAGTCGAAAGTCTTTCATGATCTGTGCGGCAATAGGATTTTGCAGGCGTCTTTTGCCTGCAATCAACCATAGCTCTTCGTAAACATCCAAAAGAGTGCCAATCACTACCAACGATTTGCTGCCGATCATTTCCTCAGCTGCTGGTGCCGCGATGGGGATTAAGCCATCGCCGTGCGAGCCCATTAGCTTTTGTAAGCTTGTATCTTGCACCTCCGCCACCATATCCACATTAATGTCACGGAGCTTAAGGAAATGCTCCACGTCATGGCGTAGCTTGGTGTGCACAGACGGCATCACGAATGGTTGGTTTTTAAGGGACTCGGGAAACCCGGTTTTTAAGCGGGCGAATTTTTTCGAGCCACACACCACGACTGGCATGCGAGCTATGCTTTTTGCGAAGATACCTGTGGCATCTGCAGCGTGTGGAGCATCGTTAGTCATAACTAAGTCGACCCTGTGCGCTCGTAATTCTCGTAGCAGTTCGTGACCGTGGCCCTCTGTGATCGACACGACACAGTCGTGTGCTTCCTGCGCTTTATGAAAAAGACTCAGAGTCAAGTGCTTAGGCACAGTGTCAGCAACACCGATTTGGATCTGTAGCTTGGCTGCCATGTGGCGGTCATTTATGGCGTCTAACATCTCGTCGCCGAGGCGAAAAATTTCGTTCGCATATCCCAAGACTAAGCGCCCGGCTTCGGTCAGCTGCAATTGCCTTTTTGAGCGATCAAAAAGTTGGTGCCCAATAGTTGATTCAAATTGTTTCAGCTGCGTGGAAAGCGTCGGCTGCCCCAGCCGCAACTTCTTGGCAGCATTGGCGATGCCGCCCTCCAGAGCGATGGTCTTGAAATAAAGTAGATGGTGGTAGTTGACCCATGGTCTTGCCGACATTTGACTTCCGTTTGGCCTAAAGCCTTACTTCATTTAAAGCGAAGTATTATGTATTTTTGTTCGATTTCAGTAGACCATGCCACAGGTCAGCAATCAATTGGTAATTTTGCTAGCATAGATACCTGTTCTGTCTGGTTTTTCTCACGAGTCTAAGATTTTCACCTAATGTTTTTTTATCTTCTGGTCGATACGATACGGTGGGGAGTCACAGTTTACTTTGTGACTGCTGATTTCGACCTTAGGTGGAGCGAGCGGAGGGCTCATGGGTGCATATCAGAGCGGCTACTCCCCAGTGCGCTGGGCGCGATTGGAAGATGTATTACAAGCGGCTTCGTTAATCGCTATAGCGGTATTTTTTGTTTTGACTGCGAGCTGTAATCAGCCAGCTAGTTCGGAGCGAACCAAAAGCCAGACAACCTCACCCGCACCCTCCGCGCCACCGCCAGATACTGCTGTGACACCGTTACCAGTGTCCGGTGCATTTTTGGTTGATGCGGATTTGGTCCCGACTGAAGGCTATAAGCTTAACAGCAAAACTGCTGAACAAGTCCTCACCACGCTCTCTCAAACTAGTGTGTTTTACAACAACCAACCGAAGGCACAGGTGACTCTGCCAACCAACATTACTAGCTGTCTGTCTGAACTAGATACGACAACGATTGATGCCAATAAGGTATCGGCAAAGATTATCAAAAATCTTGACGTGTCCAATTGCGTGAAGCAACTCACAGACCCCAGTCTGACTGTCAATTCACTAACAGCTACTTTGAAAGTGTACATGTATCTGAGCTGCTCATCTGGCGATGTGTCTGGGCTCAAGGGTAAGCCATTCACGTCCTTGCAGGACGTAGTTTTGGGTAAAACAGGCTGCAAAGAAGGTACTTTCCATCTGCAATTTGTCTCAGAACAGACTGCAGAGTTGCTTTACGGCTTCATTCCAACAACCTTTAAACGGCGAGTGGTCAGTCTCGACGGCACCAATGCCCTTACTGGCTGCAAGTTCTCGGTTAACAACAATATTGAGTCTCGCGCCGATGACTGCATCAACTTCGCCAAAGATGATTATTCGTTTATTACCCCGTCAGCCACTTTGAGTTACTACGATATATATAAATACAAATTTTTAGGTGTCACCAGCGACTCGTCTTCAGATGATAATATCTGGCGCAGCACGGGCAAGATCGAGCTCAGTGTCGATAGTTGGACGGGCGTAGTCTCGTTTACCGGGTCGAATACGTCACCGTCTTATACTTTACAGGACTCCGCGAGCAATGCAGCGGTGACAGGTTCTTTGAAGGCCACTGCGCCCGGTGCGGGATTCCTTACGCCTGATATGGGGTCAGTCACTTTCGGCAAGTCCTTGTAATCACGTAACCGCCTCACCTCCAATCTCTTTTCCTTAGTAAATAATTCACTAGTCATTTAATGACTTACCTATGTCACTTCCCAGCAGTGCAGCGCACTGCTAGCTTGAGCTGGCAAGGTTGATGATCATGAGCACCGCTTGTGTGCAGTTGAATTCGTGATCAAAGGGCGCGACCTCTAAGGACCTTAGCTTTCGACGGCGGCCTTTAATAGCGCGACTGACCTTGCCATTCGGTCCTGGTGATAAGCACCTAATTCCAATGCTGATTACCGAATTCATAACACCGAATGCTTTGTTAAAAGCGAAGTATTTCATTATTATTATCGATTTCAGTAAATCATGAGGCATGTCGATAATCAGCAAGTAACTTTTGAACGGGAGACTAACGATGAACAACCTGATCCCTGGCCTCCGCAGATTCCGAGAAAACGTATTCCCCCAGAAACAAGAGCTTTTCCAATCTCTGTCTCAAGGTCAAGCTCCGCACACACTTATGATCGCCTGCTCTGATTCCAGAATTGATCCGAACTTGGTCACTCAAGCCGAGCCTGGTGAGATCTTCTTGATTCGAAATGCCGGTAACATTGTGCCGCCTTACGGAGCGGCAAGTAGCGGCGAGGAGGCGACCATTGAATTCGCCGTCGCGGGGTTACGAGTGAGCAACATTGTAATTTGTGGGCATTCCAAATGCGGTGCCATGGCTGCCTTGGCCAATCATGTCAACCTAGATGGGCTTCCTTCCGTGAAACGGTGGCTGAGCAATGCTGAGGCGACCAAGCGTCGTCTGGAAGGGACGCCTAGAATGGAAAATCTGCTAGAAGTTGTGCAGGAAAACGTCTTGGTTCAGGCTGACAACTTGCGCACGCACCCTGCCGTGTCCGCAGCACTGCAGTCAGGTCAGGTAAGAATTTACGGCTGGGTCTACAACTTTGAGACGGGGTCGGTATCGATCTACGATCCGCGAGTCAAATCCTATGTATCCTCAAATAAAGTTAAGGAAGATTTTGTAGATGCTGAAAGATTTGCTCTCTGATCACGAGCGAGCGGTGTCAGTAAGCACGGTGACTACTGATAAAGTTCGCTCACTTGCAAACCAACCAGAGCCAAAATCTTTTCTGGCTGCTGCGCTGGCCTGGCACGGGTCAGTGACTCCGATTGTCTTGCCTAGAGTTGTCTTCTCCTCTGTCTTTGCGGCGGTGATTTGCGGGTTAGCCCAATTGGTCGACGAGTTTTATATTCCGATCACCCCGTTTGAGTATTCAGGTGCGGTTCTTGCCTTGATTTTGGTGATGCGCGTCAATGCCGGCCATGACCGGTGGTGGGAAGCTCGCAAGATTTGGGGATCGATTGTCAACCAAAGTCGAAATTTGGCTATTGTGGTGTCGTCTTATGGTGGCGGCAAAAAGGACACAATCGAGCAATTGCTTAAGTTGATCGCGGCGTGGCCGCACGTCATGCGGCAGTCTTTGAGGAACGAAAAAGATCTGCACGAGGTTGTGCAGTTGTTGGGACCTGAGGAGGCGGATGCTATCCGGCAGTCTCAGCACATGCCAGTTTATGTCGGTCAAAAAATCGCTAAGCTTTTAGACGAGCTTAGACGTCACCGTATGGACCGCGTAGCCTTTCACCGGGCCGAGACCGAGAGATCCCAGCTAATCGATGCTATTGGTGCCTGCGAGCGTATCCGAAACACTCGAATGCCACTGGTCTTAGTCATCAAGACCCGACGTTTCATCCTGATGTTTCTGGCTCTTTTGCCGCTCGCGCTGGTTGAGCGCATTGGCTGGTTTACGCCCTTCATCATGGCACTAGCCTCGTATCCACTATTCAGCCTAGATGAGATCGGTGCTGAGTTGCAAAACCCGTTTTCCGAGCAAAATCTCAGTCACCTGCCGCTGAATGCTATTTGCGACACCATTACCGATAATGTGATGGCGCTGGTCGAGTCTTGAGGGCTGTGGCAATCCCAATGGGTTTTCACTGCAACTTTACGATCGTCGCGGTGACGTTTCGCTGCTGGCGTAGAGCAATGGCCGCACTTTTTGCCGCATTGGAGTCATTAAACATGCCTTGGCGAACGCGGTAGACGACGCGGCCACCGTTGGATAGCGGCGTGTAATAGGCGTCGATACCCTGATCGTGCAATGTAGCCACGATACTCTCGGCGTCCTCACGGTGCTCAGAAACTTTAAATTCAAGGGTATAGAGCGTCTTTTCTTTAATCTCGGCCGTGTTTGTCGTTGCCGGTTGCGTGTCGTCAGTAGGCGTACCGGCGTGGCCTATGCTTTGATAGAAAAAAGACCCGTCATCAGCGTCTTCTGTGGCTGCGACTGAGGTCTTGTTTGGTGCCCTTTTCCCGCTATATTGCGGCAGCCCAAAGATGGTTAGCATGCCGCAGGCGACTAAAATCCCGAACAGTCCAAATGCCATAGCCATCCGAATGCTGGGGGAAAGCTGTAGTCGCTTATGTAACACACTGACTCCTCTCGCTCGCTCGTGATATGACTTCCAGTATATCTTGGATTGCCTAACTGGGCATGACCTGCTTGTTATTTAGGGGCAAAGCCTTACCCAGTGGGTGCGGCAATGCTTGACTCTCTAGGGCGTAAAGGCGGAATGACTCCATGGCCGACCAAAAAATAAGCAATACCCACCCGGATGCGATCGAGCTCTCGGGGGTGTCGACCAATAATCTCCAGTCAGTCGATGTGGCTTTCCCATTAGGAGCTATGACGGTGGTCACGGGTGTGTCTGGATCAGGTAAAAGTTCGTTGGTTTTTGACACGCTCTACGGCGAGGCCTACAGACGCTATGTCGATAGCTTGTCGAGCTTTGCGCGGCAGTACATGCAGGCTTTACCTAAGCCGGCTGTGACCGGGGTGCGCAATTTGCCGCCAGCCATAGCCGTGCGGCAGATGCAGGCAACTGCGACGAATCGTTCGACGGTTGGCACGGCGACAGAGATCGTTGACCTGCTCAGGGTACTATTCACCCACCTGGCGACCCTGACCTGTTATCAGTGCCAAGGCCCTGTGCGCAAGGACCAGCCAGAGGCCATTGGCGCACAGGCAATCACCACGCTTAGTGGTCAAAAAGTGCTGGTCGCCGCCCCTCTAGAGCGTTGGGGGAAAGTTGCCGCTAAGGAGCTCAAAATCCAGCTCGAGGCGGCCGGCTTCAGTCGCTTGCTTACCGCCGCGGGCGATATCATCAAGTTGCCTGATGCTAAAGCGGCAGACTTCAAAGGTGCAGCGGTCGTAGTCGACCGCATTACTGTCGGAGCCGACAGCCTGAGTCGATTTAGTGAATCGCTCACTCTCGGATTTAAAGTGGGTCGCGGCAAATGCTGGCTGGTGGCTGCGGACGGTAGTAAGCAAGTTTACTCGCAGGGGCTCGATTGCCCTCGCTGCAATATTGATTACCGTGAACCCTCGATGGCTCTCCTGTCGTTTAATCACCCGCTTGGGGCTTGTCCCTCCTGCCAGGGCTTTGGTTTAACCAGTGACCTCGATATGGATAAGGTGATTCCTGACCCACGTGCGTCGCTTGCTGACGCCGGAGTTGCGGCATGGAACTTTGGTGCCTTTACCGAGTATTACACATGGGCAAAGGCTAGTGCTAAAAAACTCGGCTGGGTTTTTAACAAGCCATTCGAGGAGTACAGCAAGGAGCAGCTTGACTGGCTCATTAACGGAGAAGGCCGCCAGTTTGATGGCATCGCCGGTTTTTTTGCCTACCTAGATAGCAAGAAATATAAGGCTCACTACCGAATCCATGCATCCCGCTTTCGTCGTTATGTCGTCTGTGTGACTTGTCAGGGCTCACGACTAAATCCGCTTGCTTTGGCTTGCAAAGTGCAGGGTCTCAGCCTGGCCGAGGTCAGTCGTATGCAGGTGACGGCGCTGCAGGATTGGAACGAGTCTATAGAGCGAGACGCACCAGTCGTGACGAGCGAAGAGCACGGCATGCTGGGTGTAAAAGAGGCGACCGAGGAACTGCGCGCACGGATTAATTACCTGTGCCGCGTCGGTGTTGGCTATCTGACTCTAGACCGGCAAACGCGAACGGTTTCTGGCGGCGAGCTGCAGCGCATCAATATGGCGCGGTGTTTAGGTAGTGCTCTAACCGATACATTGTTTTGCTTAGATGAGCCATCTGCCGGGCTGCATGCTCGCGATAGCGGCAATTTACTTGCGGTCATAAAAGAACTGCGTGATCAGGGCAACACCGTGGTGATGGTGGAGCATGAACGCCAACTGATCGCTGGCGCAGATCACTTAATTGAGATTGGTCCTGCCGCTGGTCATGAAGGTGGGAAGGTAGTTTTCTCTGGTAAGCCACCGGCCGTGGCGAGTGCCTTGCCGGTCGCGCCGAAGGCATCGGCGATTACGGGTAAGACCCAGTTTATTGAGATCAAAAAAGCCAAGACACACAATCTAAAGGGGATCGACGTTCGTATCCCTGTCGCTAAGATCACGGCTGTTTGCGGGGTCAGCGGCAGTGGCAAAACTAGCTTAATTCAACACACTCTGTTTCCCTTGATCGCGAGGCAACTTGGTCAAAGTGTGGAGCGTTCCGCGACCTCAGAGCCACAGGCGTCTGGCGTCGGTCCGGCAGCGGTAATCCGCCTGCATAGCGAGATTGTGTTGGTCAGTCAGGCAGCACTTGGGCGCAGCTCCAGGTCAAATATTGCGACCTACCTCGGACTTATGGATGAGATTCGCAAGCTCTTGGCTAATCAGCCGTTGGCGCGCAAGCTTGGGCTTAAAGCTGGTGCCTTTAGTTTCAATACCGCAGGCGGCCGCTGTGAAACCTGTCGTGGTTTGGGCACTGTGGTAGAAGACCTGTCGTTTCTTGGTGAAATGGAAGTAACCTGTCCAGCCTGTAATGGGCGTCGATTTGAGGACCGTGTCCTGTCTGTCGAGGTCATGGGTAAAAATCTGATCGGGATTTTGCAGATGACGGTGAGCGAGGCGCGAACCTTCTTTTATGATCGGCCGCAGATGGTGCGCGTTTGCGATCAAGTCATTGGCATGGGTCTTGGTTATGTGACTCTGGGTCAGAGTACGAGCAGTTTCTCCGGTGGTGAAGCTCAGCGTCTGAAGTTAATCAGTCGCGTACGTGACGTAACGACGGCTAAGCCGGCAATCTTGATCTTCGATGAACCGACAACCGGACTCAGCGACCGCGATGTCGCTAGTCTAATGCAGCAGCTGCGCGGTCTCACGGCCAGCGGTCATACTGTGATTGTTATTGAGCATCATTTAGACGTACTGAGAGCCGCTGATTGGTTAGTGGAAATCGGTCCGGAAGCCGCCGAAGGCGGTGGTAATTTAGTCTACGAGGGGCCACCTGCTGGCCTGGGGGCTGTTAAGGAGTCGCTGACGCGGCCTTACCTATGGGGTCAGGCACCGGATGTAACTCACTGATAAATTTACATCCTGTCACTGATGTGAATTTGGTTCCGTGAAATTTCACGTCTAAATACTCATGTCAGTCCATGTCTTTGCGATGTCCTTGGACACGAAGTCGCTGATTCACGATTATTGGTTCGCTTAAAGCATCAGCGATAACTCTAAGGACGAAGCTGGCTCTATGAACCGATCTTTCATGCGATTGGGAATTACACGTACTGGAAAACCTATCGCTCAGCCTATTAAGATTAATGGTCAGTCGCAGATTGATAATCTTCAAGATTATACTTCTTCCGATCACTTTGATGCGTATGCGCTGTTTCAGTATCTGACTAGCCGCGAACTAAGGCGTAATGGTAGGAATGCGCCTTCGATCTCAATGTATCTGGACGCAACCCGATTTCATCTGGAAAAATTGCCGGAAAATGTTCGATCATCAGAGATGAAGGCCCTATCTCTTATTACGATCTTTGATATTCTGCAATTCGGTAAGGGCCTTGCTGATAGTATCTTCGACGATTAGGGGCCACTGCGGGTTAAGGAAGTAGTTGAGAGCTAAAGATCGATTTTTATCTCCATTGGCAAGTGCGTAGGACCGTGCGCTGGGGTCATATTTGTTAATATATCGTCCGGATCCTAGAGAGCTGACTATATGGTAATTGGGATGATCGCGGCAAAAAGCGATCAGATCTGGTAGGTCCTGTGATCTAAAGATGCCGCATATATTATTTAACTTAAACCCCAACCAGTCGAGCTCAAGATAATCCTCGATCATGCCTACGCGCGCGCGAAACTCGCCAGAGTCTACGAGGAGCTCTATTCGGTTTTCGTTTACTCTGGCGCCCATACATCTACCTCTTTGAGGTAACCTAATAAAGGTATCGGTAATCGGGTGGGATATATTAGAGAAGGTGCTGCTCTGGTAGGGCGTAAGATTTAACTAATTGATATAAATGGATAAAATTAGTCTGGTGATAGTTCGGACTACTGCCGGTAGCCTCCAATTGGGGACCGGGCCATCCGAGGCTTGAGCGTAAACGGCGGGAGAAATTTGGTTTGTTTCTGGCAAACTATCACCAGAAACAAATCAATCAACAGTGTCGGTTACTCGCCAATTTCAGCTTGAAGAGCCTGTCCTTGTGCGAGGAATTTTTCATGGTCGGCTCTTACAGACTGGAGATAAGTTTTGATTTCAGGGTTTTTCGCCGATGGAATCAAACTAGAGTCGAGTAGCTCGATCATGTGATTTTCGAACATAGTTTGCTGATGTAGATATTTTCTATCAAAATTGATTCCGCTCAAGAGGCATAGAGTCGCAAGATCGCGTGCAAGCTCAGCCTGCATGCCGAGGCTGGTAGCAGTAACCTCACTCTTCACATCAACCTTTGTGAGTAGAGCTGCAAATTCTTCATTAATCCTTTCGTGTTCTTTGACCATGAGGTTTGCGTAGGCCACTACCTTGGGGTCTTTTGCGCTCTTTTGTGCGGATTTTCCGACACCGACGCAATGTTCATTGGAAGCGTTAACAGCGCCAGCGATTTGACTATCGCTGAAGTCAGCAGCTTCAAGTTGAGAATTGTCTAATTCGTCGGCAATAGCCGATAAAGAAAGGGCTCCACAAGAAAGTGGTGCAGAAATTACTGATGCAAGTATCATGGTGCGGTTTTTTAGTGACAACATAAAATTTCATCTCTAAAAGTTTTTTATTTGCACACTGTCTTTGTATAAATATTTTAAATATATTTTTTGCAATCACATAAGATTTAAAAAAATTATCCCGAAAACTATTTCCCGACGCACTCTAGGCTGATCGGAGCATTCGGAGCCTCGTCAGTTATCAGACTGAAGGAAACCACTTCGTCGATGTCAAAATCGCCATCCTTCACAGTTACTTTGTGACCGCTGCGTTTATCTGTGAGAGATATTAGGGCGACTGCTTCATTGAGATCCGCGCTGAAAGAAAATAGGTCTCCTTCACCGGTGATGACGAGCTTACTGCCTTGATAGCTGCTTGTGAGTGAGGTCGGGGGGATTTCAGTTCCTGTCGCATCAAGGACCCTACACTTTACGGTCTTTGCCACTTTGTCATCGTTATCATGATCGTGGTCAGCCGATGCTAGAGTGGAGGCCATTGTTACTGCGGTGATGATGGTTGTGAGTTTGGTGAGAATACTCATCAAGATGATTCCTTTTTTGATAACTCATTTGACAGAACGATTTTTGGATCTGGTCGCAATTCTTTGGATGCTGCGCAATAGCTTCGTAAATAATGACTCCAAAAAAATGCCGCCTCTTCGTACAGACCGTCCGTACATTTCGAAGCATGGATCTTCAAGCGACAGCAATTTACATGCCAAGTGTTGTAAGGATTCGAATTGCTTGTTTTGTTATGCTTTGTGAGGGCTACAGCGGTTGCTGCTTATAGATTGCAGAAGATAAGGAAGCAGTGATGAAATATTTCTGATGTTTTTTCACGTGTCGCAAGTTTGCGACAGGTCTGTCGTGTTTTAGATGCAAATTCCAAGGCGCGGTAGAGCAGCGCCCTGGAATATTTTCGCTCTTTCAAATAGTTCGCATTACGCGCCGAGGCGCGACCACAAATAACTAAACTCGAGAGCGTACCTTTGGGCGTGTTGCAATTGGTTTGCTCCGGCACTATGGCCGCCCTCGATATTCTCATAATATAGGAATGGTTTGGCTAGGTCCTGCATTCGCGCAGCCATCTTACGCGCATGGCCTGGATGAACACGATCATCTCGAGTAGAGGTTACAAAAAATACCTCTGGGTATTGCTTGTCCGAGTGCAGGTTGTGGAACGGCGAGTACTTGCGCAGTACCTTGTTCATGCCCGGGTCATCGGGGTTGCCATACTCAGCCATCCAGCTCGCTCCCGCCAAAAGTTTATGATAGCGGAGCATGTCGAGAAGCGGCACTTGGCAGACGACGGCCCGGAAGAGTTCCGGCCGTTGAGTGAAGGTAGCCCCCATCAAGAGCCCGCCGTTGCTACCGCCTTGAATCCCAAGGTGGCGTGGGCTAGTGATCTTCCGACGCAATAGATCTTCTGCCACAGACGCGAAGTCATCAAACGCTGTCTGCCGATGCTCTTGCAGCGCGGCCTGATGCCAGCTTGGGCCAAATTCACCGCCGCCGCGGATATTTGCGAGTACAAAGACGCCGCCCCGTTCCAGCCAAAGTTTACCCATCGCGGCCATATAGCTCGGCTGCATCGCTACTTCGAAGCCACCGTAGCCGTAAAGCAGGGTAGGATTGCTGCCGTCTAATTTAAGATTTTCGCTGTGGACGATAAAGTAGGGGATCTTGACGCCATCTTTGCTGGTGGCAAACTCCTGCTTGATGATGAGTCCCTTGGCATTAAATCGCGGCGGTACTTGCTGTACCAAATTTTTGCTAAGCGAACGCCCATCCATAGCGTATAGCCTTGGTGGCACCAGAAAATCTTCATAAGTAATGAGCAGCCGATTGCTGTCTTCATCGACTGCTGTGAGCCTGATTGAGCCTTGTTCCGATAAAGGCAGCTCCAGACGCTCCCAGGTCTCGCTGCCCTTGTCGCCTTTTTCCTCTAAGCGCAGCACCTTACTACGGACCTGATCAAGAAGAGAGAGGTAGAGGTAATTCTCGCCGCGAGCCACGCCTTTTAGCGCCTGCTGAGCAGTTGGGGTAAAGAGTGAAGTAAATTCGGCCTTGCCAGCAGCTAGGGCATCGAGATCTGCTGCGATCAGGGAGCCTGCGACAATGTTCGCTATGGTTAAGCGGTTAGTGAACAGAAATTTGCCATGAAAGACTCCCTCAAAATGAATATCTTTCGGCAGTGGTAACTCCACTAGTTGCCCGTTGCGCTCGTAATGAATCTGCTCAGTGAAAAAACTTAGCGCCCGCACAAAGAAGATATAATCTTTGTCGCCGTCGTGGACGACTGAGGCATGTACCGCTACATCACTCGCCTCACCGTGAAACACTTGCACCGCCGAATCTAACTTTGTACCCCTTTGCCAACGACGCACGATGCGAGGGTAACCAGAGGTGGTCTGCTGCTCTGGTGTGAGGGCGTCTTCTAAGAAAACTTGATGCTGGTTGATCCAGACTAGTTCCGATTTCGAGGGCGGTAGGGCAAAGCCATCTTCGACAAACTTTTTCGTACTTAGATCGAATTCGCGATAGTAGCTTGTATCACTGCCGCCGACAGACAGTCTGATGAGGCAGCGTTCGTAACGAGGGCGTAGGCAGGTTGCCCCGTGAAATACGTAATTTTTATCATCTTTTTTTGCTAGGTCATCGACATCGAGGACTAGCTCCCATTCAGGTTTGCCCTGTTGGTAGGTGTCCCATTGGCTGCGCCGCCAGATGCCGCGGACGTGGCCTGCGTCTTGCCAAAAGTTATAGACATAGTCGCCCTGAATTTGGCCGCTAGCGAGCTTATCTTTAGCCTGGAGAATTCGCAGCGAATCGTCTTTGAATGCGGCGAAGTTCGGTTGGTGCTCTAGTTCTTTAAGGGAGCGTTCATTTTGTTGGCGGACCCAGTCTAGAGCCTTTTTTCCTTCAACTTCTTCTAACCAAAGATACGAGCCGTCATTTTTTTGTTCTTGCGCAGCCATGGCTAACGTGCCCTTTTGTAGCGGTAAGAATCCTAGTCCCAGAAAAACTGCTGTTACGAAAGGTCGCTGATTGATGAGCCTGTTTCTCAAAAATAGTCTCCAAGATCTCTTATTGATCGCTAAAATATGACTTGAAGGTATTGCCTGTCGTCCTGAAATACAACTGCCTAGCAGCTAGTTTTTTCGGGGGGCTTAATGTCTTGGGGCCTTCAGCTCGCGGGGAGCAGGATGCAGGTGCCACATTATTTGCAAAAAATGGTTTTAAAAGCAAAATATTATAGTACCTTAGAGGTCATGATAGGGGGTGCTCAAAGCCTTGGCATTCTGAGTATCGTTACTCTTTCTCGGTGTGTGAAAAACAAATAATTCTTGGGAAACGTGTCATGAAAATTTTTTTACAGATACCAGTCTTCTTGTTGTTAGCTTGTGGAGGTCTAAGTAGCCCGTCATTTTCTGCCGACACTCAAGCAAGCGGAACCTGCGATGCAAGAGCTGCGAGCGGCCTTAACGTCTCGGTATTTATTCCGCTAGGCGAGCAGCCCCAGATTGAGCTGTTAGATGTTTACGAAGGCCAGCTTGATATTCTAAGCAACATGGGGTGGCTAAAAGGTAGTCGCATTCTAGAGAACGGAACAGTGAAGCTGTCCCATTTCCTGACTTATGCGGGGGCTTTTGAGCAGATTGGCGATCATGTGCTGTCTTTGAAGGTGGATGGGATCGTGGTAGATAAAAGAGAATTAACTCTACTATCAGATGGCTGCCACGTTATTGGTCAAAGCATCGAATTCACAGTGCAGCCGAAGACACCGATGGTGCTTGATCCGGGTCAAGATTACTATCCACTAGATGGTGGGCAGATTCTGGCCGTCGGTGTTAAAGATGGTAGCGCCAAGTTGCTGGGTACCACCAAGTCCTGGACTGCCACCGAGATCATTCGTGAAGTTAGTTTGGAGATCCATGACAAGGGTGTCGTGAGCATTAGCTGGGACCTGGAAAAAAAGTCACAGTACCCGACGTCTATTGGGTCATTTTATGAAAAAGGGTTTGATCGCGGGCCACTCATCAATCCAGTGAGTCAGGATACCGGACGGCGAGAAATATTCGGTAAGTAGGCAGCGGCTCATGAGATCGAGTGCTGCGAATTGGAATAATTTTTTTGAGCGGATGTTTTCGGCATCCGCTTTTTTTATCTGAATCGGACTAACTCTTGCATACAAGTAGATACGGCTGATTCACGTCGCAGTTTGCGGTGAAGAAAGCTCTCACTTGATGAAGAAAAGTTAAATCAGGAGGATGTTATGCCACTCAAGGATGTATGTAATCGCAATGTAGTCTGCATTAGTCCCGATGCTAGCGTATTGAATGCAGCACTGATTATGAAAGAGAAGCATGTTGGCACGCTGGTAGTTGTTAAGCATCCCGAACATCCCAAGGATCCGCTTGGTGTTGTGACTGATCGTGATTTGGTGCTGAAGGTTTTGGCGCAAAAGCTTTGTCCTGAAGAAACCAAAGTTAGTCAAGTGATGGTACTTGAGCCGCGCATTGCGCGTGACACGGACGGGCTACTCGAGGCTACTGAAATGATGGAAAGCTCGGGCGTCAGGAGATTGCCGGTCGTTGATTCCTCGGGCAATCTCAAGGGTATCGTTGCGGCGGATGATCTTTACGAATTGCTGACTACCGAGCTTGCTAATTTGTCGAGAATTGGTAGTCGTCAAGTCCATATGGAGAGTCACGGGTTCTCGCGGCAGTAGATAACTTCCGTTAATGGAGTAACCTCCAAGATGACTATGCACCCTGCTAGGGCTTTATGTGGTCTGATGTTGGTAGGTTCGGGCTTTGTTTGTCCGCAGACTTCCTGGGCTTACCCATTGAGCCAAAGTTTTCCAATAATAACTCCGACCGCAAGCCTAACTTTGATCCATTGTCCGGAGCCCACTGCGATCATATCGTGGCAAATACCGAGATCATTTAATGCGTTTTATTACTCTAAATCGGATGAAGTTGCATTCTCTGGGCTTGAGGTTGCCGGTCTTCCCGTGGCATCGATGCCGCTCTTCAAGGCTGAAGTGGCGGTGCAGGGTGGTGTTTGGCGGTTATATTGCAGCTACTTCGGTGAGGGTTTAGGACTTTCCTTAGCTACGGGAGGGTCCCCGAGTTACGAGTATTGCACTTTTGAGGATCACTCAAAAGTTTGTATCAATTCTGCTGGCAATTGTGTTTTTATGTGTGAATCTCAGACTCCTCATTAAAGTGTATGCGACTCTATGCAGATCCCGATCGATATGCTTCACCCAGACACACTTCGTAGCGTGGTGGAAAATTTTATCACGCGTGAAGGCACGGATTATGGCGCTCACGAGGTCTCCCTTGAGGCAAAAATCGACCAAGTGATGCGCCAATTGCGATCGGGTAAGGCTATCCTGGTCTTTGATGCTGAAGCCGACTCTTGCAACATCATCATAAAGTCATAATTGATATGCAGTGTTGATTTGAGTGGGTAGTGGGGCGCGGCGCCATGCGACGCCTGTAGTTGGCCAAAATATATCCCACCCCTCGATTGTATAATTCTGTATAATTTATCATTTTATGCACGCTCATTAATTCTCATAAATACTAGTAATTATTTGTAGACAGGAGCATATATCCTTATATAATTACCCGTCTCTATGCATAACTATGCACTGGTCGCTCTTGATTCATACAGGTAGCGGATAGGGCAACTTAGCGGGCCGAGGTCAATTTCATGAATCTTATTGGATGCATTAAGCCGACTGCTGCAGTGTTTGCTGGTTTTGTGACCGTGATCGGCTGCTCGGCCGCAACGCAATCCGTGAGTCATACCAAGATCGTAAAGGGTCGCGATGCCGATGCTAAGTTATATCCGGTTGTGTCTTTGAACGAAGGTGATAGCGCTAGCGATACGTCATCTTTTTGCACCGGCGTTATGATCAGCCCTAGGCATCTTCTCACGGCGGCACATTGTTCACTCGGCGATGACGGCAAATTAACTGATCCTGCGTCGGTGTCAGTCGTAGCCAATGAGAGTGATCCTGAATCGGAAAACGTCGAGCTTCACTCCGTCCAATCGATTGCCGTCCATGAAGATTATAGCTCCGAAAATACTGCGGACGAGAGTGCTGACGATGTGAAGCCGGGCGATGCTCGCGATATCGCCATCTGGACCTTGAGTGAGCCTGTTCGGGATGTTCATACAGCTCGGGTACTTGATCCTAACGATGTCTTGGACGCCTTTGTCGACGGACAATCGGTAGTCATCATGGGATACGGTAAACAGTCCAGTCGAGAGCCGGCTTCGGCCCGCCATAATTTAAGAATGGCTGAGACTAAATTTTCCAAAAGGCTAGGCGCTGAAGAAGATGCGCTAAGCGCCTCAGAGTTTTTCGCTGGCGGCAAAGGGCTACCAGATACTTGTAACGGTGACAGCGGCGGTCCAGCTTTTGTTAAGTCAAAAAATGGTACCTTGCTTTTGGTTGGTCTCACCTCGCGCGGCCCAGACTCTTGTGACCGTGGCGGCATCTATACACTCGTTCCTGCTTACAGAGGTTGGATCAAAGGGGTTTTAGGAGTGGCCACCTACGGTAGCTTTTTAAAATAACCGGAAAAATAAAAATCGTTAGCATCAGATTCTGCTCGTTTTGAGGGGCTCGGGGGTCTGCACCCGGACCAAGTAAGTTTGGGCAACGGATGGTGAGATGCTCGTGAGACATTTCTTGGACGCTAACATAAGCCACTCCCCCAAAGGGGTAGCCCAAGTTGGACCGGCAGTATTAATTTCCGTAGTTTTATTATTTTCTGGAGCTTGTAAGCCATTCCAGACCGGCTCGTCCTCTGATGCTAATAGTGAGCTACAAGGCAGGTCGGAGTCGTCGTGTCGGATGCACACGCCATTGGCAGGCCCGACATTGTATGACTGCACTGGCGTCGCAGATCCAGCTAGGGTCAACGAACTTGCTGAGAGGGCAATAAAGGGTTTGGGTTTTCCCCCTAGGGAAGGTCCGAGAGGCGGCGACTATATATTTGTCGGTCGGTATTATTTAGCTTGGATCGACAACACTGGATTTTCCGGCAAATTGAATGGGCTCTGGCCCCTTAACGGTCAAATTGAGAGCTTAGATTTTTCTCTGAGCGAGCCTACCCATATGGGGCGGCGCCCCATTAGCATGCTCCTCCCTGGAGAAGACGGCGATGGACAATGGCCTCGCGCTTACAATGGTGCCGAGCACTACGAGATTCCCCGCTTCAAAAACGGGCGCCATGATAGTCAGGCTGGTATTATAGAGGCCAACCATTTTACTGATGCTCCCAAGTGGTGGCGTCAGTGCATTAATGCCAACAACGATCCAACGCGCTGGGACACTCCTATAGGTGCATCTAAGGTTATATTGGGCGACGGCGAAATCATCTTTCAGAATGAGGCTCCGCTGACAATCGTCGCCAGATTTCACGAAGATTCCTTCGCCTGCGGTACGTCCTATCCGGTAAATGACCACGACACTACAGAACTGCGTCTCGCCACCGCTTACACCATGTATGCGAATAAGCCGGTCATAGGTCGTCATTATCAAATGGTCAATGCTGGCGATCACGCCGTTGCCAATGAGGGCATGGAGAAACTTATCGGCGGTCAGCTGCTCACGGACTGGCCACACCCTCACTACCTCAAACAATACCAGAACTACATTGCGTGGAATGGTGAACATCTTTCACTTTATTCACCGCTGAATTACTTGGGCGAAGGTCAGTCAGGTGATTTGATCAATGTCCATGGCGCAGGCCGACTTATTCTCAGTGCTACGCCAGAGCTGCAGGATGGGCGATCGATCGGAATGATTCAGAATATTGATCATGCCGGGGAGGACTTTGGTATTTGCTTATGCATCGTCCACGGTGGTTTTGAGTTTACTGGCTCGGTTTTGGCGGGGCAGCATATTCCGCCAAAGTCTGGTGATTCCCCCTCTCGCGGCATGGAGCAAATGCGCACCATTACTCTCGAGCGACAGCGAAATAGCGCGACCACCAAACCAATTAGTAGTGTTGTCTTGCAAGCTGAGGATGGAGGGAGTGACTGGCACCAAGTTGGCAGTCGCGACGGAAATGGTTGGTCTGTTCGATCAAATCCCGGGAAAAATGAGCCAGGATTTCTTCTCCACAAAAGATCTGTGGCGCAAGTTAAGGGTAATGTAGGTCAGGCTATCTTTTACCTTGAGATTGACCATGTCGATGGCGTTCACGAGCCGGTTTTAGAAATTGATCTCCTGTCGAACGGAAAAAACATTTTGGCAAAGAAGACGATCAACCGTCAGGATTTTTTTGCTAACCATCAACTCCAGCGCTTTGTTCTCGACTTTCAGGTTCCCGACAATGGCGTCATCAAACCGCGCGTGCGCTGGCTAGGCGGCGCTTGGGTTAAGCTCGACGCTGTGGTCGTTAACTCGGTGAACTAGGATCACCAGTTGCTTGGGGGAGGGGTGCCTAAGGGGGAGTATTTTGATTTCAGCACCTTAGCGTGAGTGCCCGACCCCACTGTGCACTGTTTCTCGCTGTTTTTTCATGTTAGGTTGTTACCCTTCTTGCGAGGTACAGCCATGAGCAAATACACCCAAAGCGAAGCAGTCACGGTCAGCCACATTGTTCAGGCGAAGGCCGCAGGTAAAAAAATATCATCTATCACCTGCTACGATGCAGCGTTTGCCCGTATAATTGAGCAAACAGGTGTCGATCTTGTGCTCGTCGGCGATAGCCTGGGCAACGTCATGCTCGGCTACGACAACACCTTGCCGGTGACAATGGACGACATGGTGCACCATACGGCTGCTGTGACGCGCATTTTGCGCCGGCCCTTTGTCTGCGCCGATATGCCCTTTCTTAGCTACAACGTCTCTGTCGAACAGGCTCTCACCAATGCGGGTCGTTTGGTGCAGGAGGCTGGGGCGCAGGCGGTAAAAGTCGAGGGTGGCGCCAGCATTGCCCCACAGGTGAAGGCTATGGTCCAGGCGGGGATTCCGGTGATGGGGCATCTGGGGCTGACCCCGCAGAGCGTCCATGCCATGGGTGGCTACCGGGTTCAGGGGCGCGGTGCTGATGCGGCTAAGCGGATGATGGACGATGCCTTGGCATTGCAAGAAGCGGGTATATTTTCCCTGGTTTTAGAGATGGTCCCGGCGGAACTAGCAGGCCGTATTACGGCGGCATTGAAAATCCCGACCATTGGGATCGGTGCCGGGCCAAAATGCGATGGCCAAATCATCGTGTTGCACGATATTCTCGGCTTCGACGAGGAGTTTAATCCTAAGTTTTTGAAGAAATACGCTAACTTAGGCAAGGTTGTGCGGGATGCCGTCAGTACTTACGATCAGGAAGTCAAGGCAGGCTCGTTTCCATCCGCCGAACATAGTTTTAAAGATTGACCGGAGCGTCGAGCTCCCATTTAGCACTGCAAAGCGAAGAGTTCATGTCCAGCACTACCAAACGCGATTATTATGAAGTGCTCAGCGTTGAGCGTACGTCTACTGAAGTAGAGATTAAGGCCGCTTACCGTAAGTCGGCGCTGAAATATCACCCGGACCGCAATCCTGGGGACCATGAAGCCGAGGTCCGGTTTAAAGAGGCTTCCGAGGCTTACGAGGTTCTTAGTGACGCGCAAAAGCGCGCCACATACGACCGCTTCGGCCACGCCGGTCTGTCTGGTCAGGGCTTCCAAGGCTTCCAGGATGTTGGCGATGTGTTCTCGAGCTTCGGGAATATTTTTGAAGAATTCTTTGGTTTTAGCGGCGGCGGTGGTGGACGTGGCGGTAGCCGTGGGCGGCGCGGCGCTGATTTGCGCTACGACCTAGCGATCGAATTTGAAGAGGCCGTCCGTGGGGTCGAGCGAGAGCTAGAGTTTGAACGCGCCTGCGAGTGCAGCACCTGCCAAGGTAGTCGTGCTGAGCCAGGTGGAAAGCAAACTTGTCGCACCTGTGGTGGTGTCGGTCAGGTACGGCGCAGCCAAGGGTTTTTTGCCGTTCAGACGGCTTGCCCTAGTTGCCGCGGTGAAGGCGAGACCATTTCGAAGCCCTGTAAACCATGTGCTGGCAAGGGCTTCACCATGGAGAAGAAGAAGCTCTCCGTTAAGATCCCAGCCGGTGTCGATACGGGTCTGCGCTTGCGCGTGGGCGGTGAGGGCGAGTCAGGCAGTCAAGGTGCACCGTCCGGTGACCTCTACGTGGTGCTCCATGTCAAAGAGAGCGAGCTTTACGAGCGCGATGAAGACGATCTGATTCTTCGCCGCGGCATCGGCATGGCTCAGGCTGCTCTTGGCAGCAAATTGATCATTCCTACTCTCGATGGTGAGCGCACTATCGATGTCCCAGCTGGAATTCAGCATGGTCACCGCATCACTCTCGCGGGTGTCGGAGTGCCGCATCTTAAAGGCATCGGTCGTGGCGATCTTCATGTGCAGCTAGAAGTCGTCGTACCGCGGAAACTAAGTAAAGAGCAGCGCGAGCTACTCGAGAAGTTTGCTGCCGTATCTGGAGAAGACGCGGGCCATCAAGGCAGCTTCTTCCACAAGATTTTTCGTGATTAAGAGATACTCTTGCGGAGAGAAGGACGGCTCTTAGCCTTTAGGCAAGAGCCGCTTATTCCACTCAAGCACTGAGTTCAAATCAACGGCGTCTAGATTGCGTACGTTGTAATGGTAGCGCTGAAATAGGGCCTCTTCTTCGACCTCTTCCAGCTTAGCTTTCTTGGTAATCTGCAGCCCCTTTAGTTCTGGCATCAGATCGTTGCTTAAAAACAAGGTTGCAGAGCCTTCATTAAACTTATGGTGCATCGACACCACGTTGTAGAAGTTGCGATCGATCTTGCAGCTCTTGCAGAACTTCCAAACGTGCCGTTTGGTGCCATCGGCAGTATTTTTTGCGGTACATTCAGTGCAGAATTCGGTGACGCGAAAGTGCTTTGACACTAAGTATTTAAACACCAACTTGCGGCGCAAGTCGCGGTCATTAGCCATGCTGAGAAATAGCTTGTTCTTGAGGTCGAAAAGCAGTTTGCGCTCCTCAGGACTTTCGCTTTTCTTGGCGTGACTGGTCAGCATGAGTGCATTCATAAAGCGGTAATTAATGATGCGCTCAGGGCGCTCCATATTCGCGAAGGATTCAAATAAGGCTTCATAGCGGCGAAACAGTCCGGCTAAATCGCGCATGGAATTGCGCACCAGCACCAGCTCACCAGCAAACTGTAGCTTCAAGCAACCGCGGGGCAGTCTTTTAGCGGTCTTGGGCGCAGTCGACTCAGCAGGAGGTGTATTGGCGCGAGTGTCAACCACGATGATGGATCCTTGTTACTTGCTGATAATATGTTGATGAAGCTTATCGCGACCTTACCATTTGCCAGCACCCAAGGCAATTGACTGCTTTAGGTGCATAAAGCCGGTCTTATGCTCCCTCGTTGCCGCGGAAGCCCTGCACCGGATTCACATGGCTGGCAATCCACGCAGGGAAGAGTCCTGCTAGTACGGCAATCGCAAGGCTGACAGCTCCGACCCCAGCATATACCCACCATTCGTAAGAGATAGGTAAGCGTGCCAATAAGTAGAGATCTGGTAAATCGATGAACTGATAGCGCTCCAATACAGCGCTAATAGCGACGGCCAAGCCCATGCCGATGAGGCCGCCGATCAGTCCGATATAGACTCCCTGCTTAATGAACAACACTAATATCTGATTGTTGGTTGCGCCAAGGGCCTTCAAAATTGAGATGTCTCTCTGCCTTTGGCTTACGGCGACGAAAATCGTCGTGAGGATATTAAACCCCGCGACTCCTGCGATGAGGCCGGTGATCAGCAGAATCACCACGCGTTCCATTTGCATAGCTTCAAAGAGGGGGCGATTGAAGGACTGCCACTCTTTGATCGAAAGCGAGTATTTTGCGCTCATCTGCTCAGCAATTTTGGGACTGTCCCACGGCTTTTCGAGGCCGATCTCTAGCCCCGTGACCCTTTTGCCCATGTTAAAAAATCGCTGAGCAGTGGATAAACTCATCAGGACTAACTTATTGTCGTAATGCTTCAGGCCAGAATCATAAATGCCCACGACTTTAAATTTCTTCATCGCAGCCAAGCTTTCTTTCGTAGGCTCGACGAGTTCTATCGTGTCACCAACCTTGGCTGACATGAGTGATAAGAGTCCAGATCCGATGATGACGCTGGGAATCTCCGGAGGCGCCTTGCCAGCGGCGCTGTCGATAATTTCCTGCTGCAAGAGATCGAGAGCCCCTGTCGGCTTAGTGACTGGCACTAGGCTCTGCACAGTCTCACGCATTTTTGGATCGGTTCCACGCACCAAAACACCGTGCAGAATCGAATCTTTGCGCGCCATGGTCTCATAGTGCACAAATAAGGAGATCCCGCGAACTACATGTTTGAAGTCGTGGCTGATCTCTTTCGCCCATTGATCGCCGTTGGTAATGCCATGGGGAAAGCGGTACGCCATGACGTGCGCATTAGCCTCAAGAAAGCGCCTTCTTAGTTCACTTTCAAAGCCGTTAATCACGGACCAGACGACAATCATGGCAGCCACGCCAATCGCTACCCCAGCAATACTTAGGACGGAAATCCAGGAGAAGAAACGATTGTCTCGCCCGGCTTGCATATAACGCTTAGCTATAAATGTAGTTACCGACATGTGTTAGTCGTCCACTTAAATGATCGCTTGAGGCTTTAGTCGGATCTATAATCATTGCATATTAATAGCGCACCCACGCAACATTGCCCAGAGCTCGATTAGGTGACCTTGGCTTTGCTGACAAAGGGTGACACTAAAGCGCCTTTCGTGACGGCACCACCCAGTTAGCGAGTAGTATCCCAAAGCTGACACCCAAAGTGATCGCGCCAGCGCTCAGGCTTAGGCTGAGTGCGTCTTCAAAGCGGCGGCTGAGAGCCGCATTGAAGGCACGGTAAATATAGGTCCCTGGTACCAAGAGAATCACCCCTGGGATTAAGAAACACTGTGCAGGAGCTCGAGTGACTCGGGCTGCTATGTGGCTCAGACAGCCTGCAAGTAGTGCAGCCAAAAAAGAGGCGAAGCCAACGTTCCAGTCAGTTGGTATCAGCTTGATCAGAATAAATGGACAAGCGCCGATGAGCACCGTTAGCCAAAAATAGCGCCGTGGTGTGCGGAAAACGATGGCGAACGCAGCGGCACCAAGGAGAGCCGCTGCGATTAATAGAGGGACATCTTGAGTCATCTAAAATCTCGTGCTGATGAAGATCTGCATGATTGCCAATACAAAAGCCACGCCAAAGCCGAGGCTAGCTGTGATCATGAGTGCCTCAAGTAGCTTGGCGGCACCTGACACTAGATTTTTCTGAGCGACCTCATGAACAGCATTTACTAGGGTCAGCCCAGGCACTATGACGACAATGCCGCCGATGATCAAAAGTGGTGCATCTACCGCGGGAATAAAAGCGCGACAGGCATAGGCATACGCCGCCATGCTAGCTGCAATGAGAAAATCACCGAGGTAGCGTCGCTGCTCTGAGGAAAATAAATATTTGTTCAAATATTGGACTAGAATGCCAGCGGGGACACCAAGTGCAACCGTTAGTGGAGTACCACCGTAACTAAAGATCAAGATGGGGCTGGTTAATGCACCCGCTAGCAAAGTCAGGATCTTCCCGTAGGGTGGCGGCATCGCCTCATCCGCATTCAGGCGAGCATTTGCCTCACCGATACTTAGCTGATGTTGACGAACTGACTCTACCAGCTCATTAAGGCGTGCCAATCTGTCAAGATCGATGGACCACCTGCGCACGCGCGTTAGCTCGTGCAGTGTTTCTTGCTTGGTTCTGACATTGATCCAGACTGCGGTCGGGATGGCCACGGTCTCAACTTCGTAGCCCCATGAGTCACCAAGGATCTGAGTCAGCAGTTCAACGCGATTAGATGAACACCCGCTTTGGATCAGCAGGTTGCAGATGCGGCGAAGAAAAGCGAGAAACTCTCGCATGCTGGGCTGCTCATCCGGTGGCCGCACCTCTAGTGAAGATTCGCTCACCTTTTAGCTCCCGGCTCCGGTTTTAAGCCATTCCGCGACAGCGACCGCAAAATAGGTGAGGATGCCGTCTGCCCCAGCGCGTTTAATGCAGATGAGTGATTCCATGACAGCTGCTTGCTCGTCTAGCCATCCATTCGCTGCCGCAGCCTTTAGCATCGCGTATTCGCCGCTGACTTGGTAAACAAAAGTCGGCGCTTTGAAGGTGTCCTTAGCGCGGCGAACAATGTCGAGATAAGGCATGCCTGGCTTGATCATGATCATATCGGCGCCTTCGCTCAAATCTAGAGCGATCTCATTGAGAGCTTCGTCACTATTGCCGATATCCATTTGGTAGGTGTGCTTTTGGCCACCACCAAGTGTGTCCTTGGAGCCAACTGCATCGCGAAACGGTCCGTAAAAGCTGGAGGCGTATTTGGCGGAATAAGCAAGAATACGCGTATGAATGTGGCCCTTTTCATCCAGCGCAAGCCGAATCGCTCCGATCCGTCCATCCATCATATCGCTGGGAGCGACAATATCGGCGCCTGCCTCTGCGTGAGCTGCAGCTTGCTTGCATAGCACGTCAACTGTGGCGTCGTTAGTGACGTAGCCGGTGTCGTCTAGTAAACCGTCTTGGCCATGACTGGTGTAAGGATCGAGGGCCACATCGGTGATGATGCCCAGCGACGGGAAACGGCTTTTTAGTTCGCGAACCGCGCGTGGCACCAATCCCGCGGGATTGAAGGCCTCGCTAGCATCGAGATTTTTGAGCGTAGGATCGATGACGGGAAAGAGTGCTATGGCAGGTATACCAAGGCGCTGGCATTGCTCTGCCGTGTGGTAAAGGCTTTCGAAGCCCAAGCGGCTGATGCCGGGCATAGATGCCACTGATTCATCGCCGCGCGCGCGGTCCAATATAAACACCGGGTAGATTAAGTCGTCGGTGCTTAGTCTGGTTTCGCGCGTCAGGCGGCGTGTGAATTCGTCAACTCTGAGCCGGCGCGGGCGGCGGAGCGGGTAGCGGCCAAATGGTTGCATGCAGCTCTCCTTGGTGCACGATGGGTGTCTTTATTGTACAGAGTATGATTGAATAGCAAACAGCGAACCAGCTAGGATCACGCAATGCGGCCGAAAACATGCGACTAATTCTTGGAATCGACCCGGGCTCGCGTGCAACTGGCTTCGCCCTGCTGCGCGCTAAACGGCCTGCGGCCTTCACCTCTAATGATTTTGTGGTGGTTGAGGCTGGTGTACTGAGGCCGGACCCGAAGCTGTCCTTTATGGAGCGCCTGGGACTTCTCCACACGGCTGTGTTCGATTTGGTTAGTCAGCACTCGCCAGACGTTTGTGTCATAGAGCGGGCATTCGTCGATAAAAATGCAAATACCGCCATCAAATTAGGCGAATTACGCGGTGCGTTTATGGCTGCCTGCGTGCGCTGCGGTGTGCCCGTTGCTGAGTTGACGCCGGCGGATGTGAAGAGGACTATAGCTGGCAACGGCCGTGCCGATAAAGAAGCGATCAGCTTGGCCTTGCAGACCCTCCTAGGATTCAAGCGAGGGTCCTTACCTCATGATGCTACCGACGCTCTGGCCCTCAGCCTGTGCCACGGCCTCCGCGAGGGTCTCAAGGGCTTGGGTGGCTTAGGCTCGACGAGCAGCCCTAGACCGACAAGGCCTAGACCGGCCATGACACCAGCCATGACACCAGCCCGTACTAATACAATATTCAAATCTCGATAGAATTTAAAAAGTTTCTATAAAACTGTTGACTTTATTATAAATTGATCTTATCAAGCGAATCTTATCGATTGAGCTTGAGGTCTATCCGCCACAAAATATAAGTTTTGCGGCCAACGGGCCTCCCCATACGTGCGGGTGAGCACCGATTATGACCCCAGCGGAGGAACGGATGCGGGTACTGGTAGTCGATGACGATGAGACACTGCGATTGATCGTTAGATCTGCACTAGAAGAGCGTGCCTACCAGATCGATGAGGCTGAGGACGGTGAGCAGGCCGTGAACATGGTCGCAACCTCGGGCCCTTACGACGCTGTCTTGCTCGACGTTAATATGCCAAAGATGTCCGGTTTAGATGCGCTGGCAAAAATCAAAGAGCTCAGTCCGACGACGTTCTGTTTGATCATGACGGCTTATTCGAATGTCCAAGATGCGGTCGCAGCCATCAAACAAGGTGCTTTTGATTATCTGGAAAAGCCGATCGACAGCGAACGACTCTTGAAGGTGATGGATTCAGCATTGGCTGCAACAGCCATGGTTAAGGAGCTACGCTTCTCGGCGCCACAGTTGGAGTTTGACAAGGGTCGGAAGATCATTGGTAGCTCGACTCAAATCCAAAAAGTGTTTGAGATCATCCACCGTCTGGCAAAGGTCGAGACCTCTGTGATGGTCCGTGGCGAGAGCGGAACTGGTAAAGAACTTGTCGCCCGCGCAATTCACGTGAATTCCCATCGCATGAAGGGTCCATTTGTCGCGATCAACTGTGCAGCAATTCCTGAGAACTTGATCGAGAGCGAACTTTTTGGTCATGAAAAAGGCGCCTTCACCGGTGCCGATCGGCGCAAACTCGGTAAGTTTCAATTTGCGGAAGGTGGAACAATCTTCCTTGACGAGATCGGTGATATCTCGCAGCAAATGCAGGTCAAGCTGCTGCGCGTTTTGCAGGAGCGCATATTTACTCCGGTCGGCTCTAACCAGGAGATTCGCGCAGACGTTCGGGTAGTGGCAGCGACTAATGCTCCACTTGAGAAGATGATTGAGTCAGGCTCGTTCCGAGCTGACCTTTTTTACCGCCTAAATGTCATGCCGATTACCTTGCCGCCGCTCCGCGATCGTCGCGAAGATATAGCGCCGCTTGCCGATTTTATGGTGCAGAAGTTCAACAAGTCCCATGGGCGTTCGATCAAAGGCTTTGAAAATCGCTCTCTGGCTGCTCTGCGTCTTTATAACTGGCCAGGCAATATTCGTGAGCTCGAAAATGTGATTGAGCATGCATTTATTATCGAAAATTTAGACAATATTCGGCTGGAATCTTTGCCCGATCATTTGCAGGGTTTGGTGCGCGCCAGTCGCCAAAATTCAGCTGAGGCGGAGTCGTCTGTAGATGGATCATCAGCACCCGCTAATGATTCACTTGCTGGGTCACTTGCGGCATCATCGGAACTGAATTATCCGCAGTTAAAAGAAAAGTTCGAGCGAGAGTTTTTGATTCGTGCATTGAAGGCTTTCAATGGACGAATCAATCAGACCGCTGAACATACGCAAATGACAAAAGTGACCTTGCTACGCAAGCTAGAGAAGTACGGTATAAATCCTAAGCAGTATCATAGTCAGTAAATGACTAAAGGCGGCCAAATGGCCACCTTATTTTTTTTCAGGCCCTCCTGCGGAATCTGTAGGTTTGGGGGGCGGTGATGCTGCGCCCAAAGAATGGCCGAGGCGGGCCGTAATGGACACGGGGGTAACCTCAGTGAATTTAATGGTTTCGTCACCGATTAAATTCCCCCATTGCGGCCGCCATTCCAAGAACTTCCTTGTTATCTTTGAGTTATCACCCCGGTGATGGGCTTCGGTAACACAAGCGGTGATGCAAATCGTGGCTAAAAATTTAAAGGAGGCCGCGAAAAAAAAGCTCGGCAGCTGCCGAGCGAGTGGCCACCATTTACCGGTACGCACTATCGTGATCAGGGTGCAAAGAGATGAATCGCATAAAACGACCGTCCCTGATGACGCGTGCCCGAAAGCGTTGCGTAACCCTAATGGTGCACACCTGCTTGCCGTTAACCTGTTGACTGGAAATAGGCTCCCAATTTAGTCCCCGTTTATCCCGCGGGTCCTTTGTGGATGTTTTAAGTACATCATCCCAGGTCATTTTTTGAACCTTGTCGAGAGTGTCCAGCAAAGCGTCGAACTCGCCTCGATCGGTGATCCTGAACAGTTCCTCCCGAAATTCTGGCCATGACGTGTCGATGGCGACGTGGTCGTGATGGGTTGAACCCTGGGTGGCCGTCGCGACTGCACCACCTTTTTTCTTTCCTCGGATCATTTGCCGCCAGCCTTCGTTTTTTTACTGGGGGCAGCTAGCTTTTTGGCCCGAAGCTTCTCAGTGGAAGTCCCCTCTGGCGGGTGGTCTTTTTCCCATTCCGCGAACCTGGCGAGTTTATCATCAGCATCGGGAGTAAAAAATATCGCTTGGTGGTCTGGTACAAAGCGGCCAGGCGACAGCATGGCACGGCCATCATCAAAAAAAACGATTTCAAGGGTACGACCAGCGTACTCTTTGCCAATTGAAATTTGGCCGTTTTTCCCAACGGAGACAATTTTTTTCTGTGCTTCGCCCATAGAGGTTCCTCCGGCAAGTTGCTCGTGAATCAGCTTAGCAAAATTTGGTTATATTAGGAAATGCGATTTTTCCTAAATTTCACTATTGGTATCGGAATAATATAGGAAAACCTTTAGCCGGAAAGCATAACCACCCAGTAAACGCCCTGATCATTCGCTTGGATTAGTCACGGAGCTAATGATCCAAAAGGCGGGTCGCCAGTCTCAGGCCCGCCCTCTGCCGTTGGCCACCACCTGTTTTTCCTAACCCCTCCCGCCGCTTACCCCCGCCGATTCCAAATACCACAAAGTTTTTCCTCTCCTGTGCCGGTCCCGTTTTTAATAAGTGAGGGATTTAGATCGTCAGCAGAGTCAATGCTAAAAATCCGGAGGTCAATCGGTGCTATACGCAGATATTAATTAGCTTTATCGCCCCACATGCTCGGCTAAAAAACAAAACAGTGCGCTGTTGACCATGCCAACCTCGGACATCGGCTGCTCAATAGGCTGCTCCTAGTCCTCCTTACGGCAGTCACCGGCTGCCGAGGCCAGATCACGCTCCATGTGGTAACCAGCGCATCACTGCCTGCATCCAACTTAGACACGGCCGTACCGTCATTTAAGATCACCGCCGTTATGTAATCCAAAACATAACGGCGGTGATGTATGACTGACAACAAAAGTGGCGCGACTGTATTGGCGTCCATCCGCGAGTTGTTCGTAGCTCGTAGCTCGTAGGAAGTTTGTAGGGCAATCAGTGCGCCAAGAAGCGCGTGGAAGGAGCAGGCGTCATGCAAAGAGCGCCACCGTAAAGACCAGACAGCGGTGAAGTCGATCCCGCAGCGGGCCTGGGTAACCAGGGGGCTGAAGCCGGGAAAGATGCGTGAGCAGGCCGGAGCCGATGAGGCGAATGGGGCTACCCCGAAAGCCTACTAAATTGCAGGTGTCGACCCAGGTTGATTGCTGGGGAAGACAGTAACCCGCTCCAAGCTGGAAGGACGACGGGTACCTGCCGGGGGCTACGACCCACAGCATGCTCACAAATGCCCACACGTGAACTTGGGAGGTCCTTGGATCTGACTGCGAGGCAGTAGTCAGCTGGCCGACAGTGGTTGGTGATGGTCCAAGGAATTCGGAACTCGCGTAGTACTCCGCGGTCGGGAAAGCCGATCACATGGGGAAGGACGTAGTCAGACACTGCTAATGATTTACTTGCTGGGTCACTTGCGGGTTCACTTGCGGGTTCATCGGAACTGAATTATCCGCAATTAAAAGAAAAGTTCGAGCGGGGGTTTTTGATCCGAGCTTTGAAGGCTTTCAACGGGCGAATCAATCAGACCGCTGAACATACGCAAATGACAAAAGTGACATTACTGCGCAAGCTAGAGAAGTACGGTATAAATCCTAAGCAGTATCATAATCAGTAAATGACTAAAGGCGGCCAAATGGCCGCCTTATTTTATGCCTCTATACTAAGCTCTTTGCAGTCAGTGGTAAGTCCTCTTCGAGGCGGAGTTACCAACGGCCTTAGCTCTTTGTAAGCTCACAACTTGAGGTCTTCTCCAAAGATTTATTCGGATCTCTGGAATAGAAAATTTCTCGAACGCTCAACTTGTTTCCGAAAAATGCGAGTTTTTTCAAAGTTGAACGAGTTTCTATCGGAAAGTCGGCCAGTACTCCAACCATACCGTAGGGCGCGTATGCGCCTGAGGCTTGGTTGGTGGTGAAGGCCGACTCACCGTGAGCTTCGCGGAGCGAAGTGAACGGTCATTTATTCGACCTCGGCTTGATTCT
>JAPLFY010000010.1 GCA_026390435.1 Pseudomonadota bacterium | reverse complement strand
CCAAACGTGGCGCATCTCCCTTAAGCCTTGCCACAAGGGCTGACTGGGTGTCATGAACGGGCTGTTTCTCATCGTCAAAGCAACCGTCACCGCGTCGCAAATCGTAGACGGCCTTGCCGCCCTTTTAGAGCAAGGGTTGACCATAGGTACTGATGATGCGGCAGTGATTGTCGATGGACCGATTGACATGAAGCCTCAATTTAGTTTGTAGGAGAATTAACGGATTTTCGCTCCTATTTCCTGGTGCCAAATCCGCTTTCGCAGCAACCCCGTTCGGTTTATACTAGGGATGAATCAGCATGAATTTGCGAAGTTTACTGGTGTGGCACCGCATTTGGTCATTGCCTTTGAACAAGGCAAAGGCAATCCAAGTCTGGATTGTAGGGAAATGAAAACCCATTTCTACCCCAGACCCCCCTGCCGACGGGCATGACCAAGCGCCCCTAGCCCTTTTGCCGGTTAGATTTCCCCTGACCGAAGCCCTATCAGTCTGCACCTGGTTCTCAATCAGCCTTTTTATCCCCACTATGACAATAGCTGTCCCGCGCCAGATCCCAAGATCCGGACCGACGCCGCGCTCTACTAATGCTCATCCCCGTAGCTCAGCTCATCCACGAGATCAAGCTCACCCTGCACCATCCGAGGGGGCGCCCGCGCTGGTGGCTCGTAGTCCATATTGACATGCTGCAGGTAGCGGCGAACCTCCATTGGATTGGTGATGGCTGCGACCTTGCGCATGTCACCACCACAGGCAATGCAGATGGTGACATCGATTTTAAAGACCCGCTTCAGCATGGCTGACCAGGTATGATTTTTGAACTTAACGCCGCTCTTTCCCTTCTGATCGACTTCGTCACACGCGTGGCCAAACTGAAACCCTTTCTTAACGCTAGGACGCAACGTGATGCAGCTCCGGTAAGGTGAGTTGGATGCGAAGACGCCGCCCCAGCGAACTAAATGGGATTTTGGTGGCGGGATAAGTGAGACCAACTTTTCGACAAACTCGCTGGGCGACAGCCGAAGGTGAGTGGTGCCGCTTCGCCAGGCCGTCTTAAGGGCTAGCTTGATGTCACCCGCATCCGGACCGTCTGCAATGATTTCCAGACGCTCGTTGGAGATGGGCCCGCGCGCCAAATATTCGACAAGCTGAGCGAGGCGGTCCCGTGCGTGCGTGTTGATGGCGGTATTGGCATGCAGCGACAAGCCGTTAACGGCGAAGCACAGTCGGCCCTTGGCGAGTGGGACCTCCTCCTCATAGCCAAAGCCACCACCGATGCGGCGGACATACTGACCAGCGCGTGCTCCAAAGGCAATCTTGCCGGCGATCGAGCTTTGGGTGGCCTGCGTCAGAGCATCGTGGTCAGCAAAGAGCGAGTCGGCGTCAGGGCTTTGGACAATCGCGCCGTCAGGATCGAGGTAACCGCGGCGGATACATAGGCGGCGGACGCGCTCTGCAATGTGAGAGATGATGGTGGCGACGTCTTGGTCTGTCATCGCGGTTAGGAGAGGTACTCAGACTTTCTAACTATTATAATTATCCGATAATAATAGGATAATTATATGATAGATATCATGATTTATTTCACTTACAATGCTAGTAAATTGTAAGTAGGAGATTCGGCGTGGGGCGTCCAAAACTGAAAGATGAAGTAAAAAAAGAACGTATCAGCATTACGTTGCCAAGGAGGTACAAGCAGGCTGTCTTGGACCGTGGTAATGCTTCCGTGTTCGTTGAGGACACTATTAGGCTATATCTTCAACTAGAGAAAACCGTAAAACGTTTATCCAAGCAGAAAAATCCTTCTAAAGGACTTTTAGAAGAATTGGAGGATATTGTGGATAGCGTTAACGTCAACCTGCTTCGCGACGAAGATAGCATTCCAGCTGAAGAAGCCTTTTCAAGAATATGGAATAAGAGACGATGAGGCGGGGCGGGCAGAAGTATCAAGTTACTCTTAAAAAGAGTGTCATTAAGGACCTTGAAAAGTTGCCTGATATAGTTCTTAGGCGCATTCAGAAAGCGATTTTAGGCTTATCAATCAATCCTAGACCCGACGGATGCAAGAAACTCAAGGGGCGGGACGATTATCGTGTGCGTGTTGGTGACTTTAGAATCTTGTATTTTATCGATGACGATCTTGTCACGGTAGAAGTTGTGAGGGTACAGCACCGAAAAGACGTATACGAATAAGAGCGTCTTTTCCGCACCTAGTTGTTGTGTTTCAGTCCATTTGAGATGGACCGTTCCATTTTAAATCAGACGGCCTTCGCTTCTTGATAGCCTTGATCCGGTTTGTAGGGCATTCAAGGCCTATTTTGGAATAATGCCTCCTGATCAACCGCGCCAACATAGCGGCCACCCAAGTCTTTAATCTACGAAACTAGCCTGCAAACCAGCCATTCTCTTTACCCTCATCAGTTTTGAACCATGGGCATGAGCCCACAACCACGCCCA
>JAPLFY010000007.1 GCA_026390435.1 Pseudomonadota bacterium | reverse complement strand
TCAAAAGCTGTATATTCACTTTATTTACTCGCATCATGGGGTGCCCCCTTTTGTCTTCTTCTTGAGAGGAAACAGCTGCATGTTTAACTGAACGACTTCAGTTGCATGGGTCTCCGCAGCTGCCAAAGCCAAAAACCTCTTGCGAACTCCTGCTATCTCTTCTTTAAACTGCGCCACTAGTTCAGGCGTTGCCATCAGAGTCAGGGCACTGATATCGCGCTCTTCTGCCGCCACGCCTTCGATCGCGTCCATTGCCAATTTGAGCATTTGGCGATGGTAGCTGACAAGTGCTAGGCCGATGACTTCGTTGCCCGTGGTGATGGTGACATCCGCAGGATACAGCCTCTGACGCTGGTCGTCACGGCGGAGATAACCAAGCTCGGTGAGTAGCTTTAAACTTTCTTCAACTTTACTCTCTGGCACAGTTGGGCTCAGTTCATTAGACAGCCAAGCGGCATCGTCTCTTGCTTCGTCCAAGCGTAAAATTTCTAATATCGCAGCATGATACCAATGCTCAAAAAAAGCTAACTGCCTACGGTCTAATTCAGTGGGCAATAAACGCTGCCTCAACTCTAATCTCTCATCAAAAATAGCGTCACGCTCATTAGCGCTCTTCGCCCTCTTCTGCTCAACCAGATTCAGGAAATAGCGCTTCTGCACCCCGGTCATAGTGAGTGCCTCACACAAGCGCTCGGCAGCTTTAAGCGTGAGTTTTCTGCGGCCGACTATAATGCTTTGGGCGTTCGCTGAACCAACCCCTAGATCCTCTGAAAAGCGAACGTATGAATAGCTAGGATCCTCAGCCTTTGCTGCGGCGAAAACCAAGGCCAGAAAATCGCAGTAATCACTGTGATCGGTCACATTTAGTGAGCGAACGATCTCCCGAAGTTTTGTTTTGCTCAGCGCCATAACTCCCTCTCTCTAGGAGAGGTATCGGCAGCATCCCGAGAAAACTTGAGTTTTTTTGAAAATCACCCGCCCATAGCGCAGTCGTTTTCAAAAAACCAAGATTTATGGATCACATAAATCTGCAAGTATATGATTTTATATGATTTTAATTTTGTTCTAAAGTTTTCAAAAAACACGCCGATAAGCTACTTGTCACCAGCAAATGGGGACAAAAATTCGGACAGAATTAAATAGAAATTGAAAACCTACAACCACCCCAGCAAGGAGCTCTCCGATGAAAACCACTTACACACTCGCTTTCTTATCGTCCTTGATCCCAGTCGCTTGCGGCCAAGTGCCAACTAGTACTGATGCGACTCAAGCCTTGGCTGCCTATAGCAGTTCCGATGAGGGTGCCAACGAGCTGTTCCTTGATGATCTAACGGAAGCCTCAGCAAGCACCGACGCCGTTGATACTGCCGAGGCCGCCAGTGATGACGTGGACGATTCCGTAAAGAAAGATATCGAGCCTGGTCGTTTGCAACAAATGGCAGAACGCCTATTCGCTGAACTGGACGAGGATTCCTCGGGCGGCCTATCCCTGGAAGAATTCCTCGTCGGCCCTGAAAAACGGGCAGAAGATAAGAGCTTAGCAGACGAGGCAAAAGCTAAACTCACAGAGAAAGTTACCGCTGACTTTACCAAGTATGCTGGCACTGACTCGGCTCTATCAATTGATGAGCTCAAAACACTGCTAAAAGAAGTTGCGCCTCCGCCAAAAAATGCGCGGTCCCGGCTCACGCTAATCCCCAAGTGCAGCTGCTGCGGGCAACCGCAGCGGCCTAATCGTAGCTAAAAGACCAGTCACACTCGTGATCGCAGGTAAAACCATTAGCGTGCTGAGTACAATCCAGGGATCCCAAGACCAGATCTGATCGAAGATCAGTCGCGCCGTCATCCAGGACAGCCCGATACTCAACGCGCTGCCGAGCGCTCCGGCACCCAGCCCCAACCAGCCAAACTCAAGCAGAATACTTGAGCGCAGAGTTTGAAATGATAGCCCGATCGCTTTGAGCAAGACTATGTCACGCTGCTTTTGCTGCGCACGCTCCTGAGCCATCGCAAATATCACGCCTAATCCTGATACAACTGCCAGTACTGCCATCAGATTAAGAGCATGTGACATTTGAGTGATTAAATTGAGGACTCGCTGAATAGTAGCACCCACGTCAATGACAGAGACATTGGGCAGCTCCTTCACGATCGCCGACTGTAGCACCCCTTTATCGGGCACCGACTGCACCGAGGCGATCAAGGTTTGCGGCGCATCATCTAAAACGCCGGGCTGGAATTGCACAAAGAAATTCGGCTGAAAACTCGTCCATTTGACGCGCCTAAAGTTTACTACGGTGCCTTCGATGGTGACCCCTTGAACGTCAAAGGCCAGCTTGTCACCGAGCTTGACACCAACCCGTTTGGCAAACTGCTCTTCGACAGAAATCAGCGGACGTTCGGGTGATAACTGCGCCGGAAAGGCCTCGCCCGCGGTGATTTCTTCGGAGGGCGAGAGGCCATCGCGGTAGGAAAGATTATATAAGCGACTCCGCGCGCGCTCCGCCTCTTCACGCTCGCGACTGCTAAAAGATTCCCCCGATGCAGATGGACCATTGCGCTCTACCGGTGGCTTACCGTTGATGGCATCAAGACGCGCACGGATCAATGGCGACACTTGACCAAGAACTGCATGCTGCTGCTGAACTATCGCCTTTAGCGGCTGCAATTGTTCAGGCTGTATGTCGAAGAGAAACAGCGCCGGCAATTTGTTTTGATCGGGCTGCACTAATTCCTGGGCAATCCCGGTGCGTAGCTGGGGAATTAAACTAAGGAGCAGCGTACCGAGAGCCAGCGATACAAAACAAAGCAGAGTTGCGGCGCGGTACCGCGTCATACTTAGGATACTGAGCTCTACCGCAAGAGAGTTTGGTCTAGGTAACTTCGCCAGCAAAGTTAGAGCTGCCTGCCCGAGGAATGCCAGCACTGCTGAGGCGGCAAAAAATCCAACGATAAAGAAAGTACCTACACGCGGTGAGTTCGCCTGGATCACTGCGGCCACCCAGAATAACCCGAGCGCGGGTAGCCACCACGCGCCCTGCGACAGCCACGACCACTTCTGACCCGCATCCTGAAAGGCAGCATCCTGAAAGAGCTGCGCCGGCTTAACTCCACCCAATCGCACCAACGTCGGCAGAGCCACGAGGACACTGCCACCTAAAGCCCAAATCACGGCAACGACGAGACTTCTACCACTTGGTAG
>JAPLFY010000084.1 GCA_026390435.1 Pseudomonadota bacterium | reverse complement strand
GCGAGCGAAGGCGAGGTTATCTTTCTACTAAAGTTTTGACGTCACTCTGCCGATAAGGGTGCAGGAGTAGAGGAAGTATGCGACTAAAATTTATAAATTCTATAAAAATCGCAGGGCTTCGTGCCGTGATAGTAGCAGTCACGGCTAATGGCTGCGGCGGGGCCAGCCTGAATTCTGCTGCATCTAAGGGAACCGCGAAAGGTTCGAAGCCTAGTAGTGATGTAACCGAGGCTAAAGAGAGCACCACACCTCCAACAGATAAAAACAAAAACAGCGCGAATGCCGCCGCACTTTTTCTTAACGCCACTTATAAAATTCGGGCTGGTATCGTCACAGGTAATGCATCCGGCACCGCAAATAATTCCGCGCAGGTTTGCGATGGAGATATCGCCATTCAGGTCAACAGCAGCTTCGGCAGCGACGGCAAGGAACTACTTAACTTCCCCAAAGCGGTAATAAACTGCGCTTTGGTTGGTCAAGTTGATTTACAAAAGGCTCTTGGGAGTCTGTCTAAGGGTTTCAGCGGGACTCCGAAGAATCCTTTTATAACTGTAGACAACGTACTCTCTGTGGAGAGTTTAGGTACTGGGAATTACAAACCTGCTCGACCAATATTGCCATCTCTGCTGGCATCGAGCAAAAACGATTTAAAGAATCTTGATTTAGTTCGCACATTAACTCTAACTAATCCCACTAAGGTATCGACGGGTACTGTCGCTGTGAAAATGAATTCCTACGACGAAATTTATAGGATTGCTGGAATGGATTTAACGCTACCAAAGGTAGCTCAATTCACCGTCACCAATACTGGCTTCGACGGGATCGACAAAGGCGCCAACTTTCTCTTTGACTCGATGACGCTGGGAATTAGCACCTACCCTCCCGCCATCACCACATTGTCGATTCAGGCACCACTAAATTTACTTCTAGCTGCATCCAGCGCTATGGATGCAGCTGCTGCCGCGAATAGTACAGACTCCTTCGGAAAAACTGTAGAAGGAGCAACCTCCGGCCTCGCTAGTTTAGTTAAAATTCGGATTGATCTAGAACTAGTGAAACAAGAAGGATTGGCCGAAGCCGCGGATAAAGTGGTGCGTAATTCCAATTACAAAGAATCCATCGGTGGCAAGTCGACTGGCCAGTGACATCGACCGAACTCGCTAAGATTAAGGATTTCGAATATCCAAGCCCTGTAAAGTCGCCGACTGACTTCCAGATGTCCTTGGTAATTCCATCTTCACTCGAGCATCCTGTGTGGATTGAGTGCGTCCCGCTTCTTTTTTGGGGGGGGGTCTCACTTACCAACTAACGCAGGAGGTTGCCAAGGTGCGGGTTAATTTAAGTTTAGATTTACGAGGCATGAGGCGGTCACTACAGCATAGGCCGAGATGGCTACGACTGAAACTGCCAGATAACCCTGAACGCGGTGCAGCAGCATTAGAATATATTTTAGTCAGCACCTTTGCCGCAGTAGTCACTATTTCGGCTCTCGGCTTCGTCAGCAAAATCATCAAGGAGGAGTTAGCCACGATGGCTAGCAAGTTGGGTAGTAGCGAACAGCCCGAAATCAGCAATCCGTTTTCACCCTAATCAAGGGTCCTAAATATGAACAGCCTCACATGGCTCGTGATTGCTGCTTTATGGATAGAAGCATTTATCTTTGATTTTGGCGCACAACAATTTGAAGCCGGTTATCGCGAGGTGCTGGCACTGCGTCGGCGTATCCTAACCAGCCCCGCTGCGGCTATTGATCACTTTTGTACAAAGCGGCAGGACTCCGCCAAAGGTCCATTACGTTGCAACCTGCAACTAACTTGGTGGCAGCATGAGCAAGAAAGTGATCCTTGCTCAGGAAGTATTAATGGAGTTGATTTACAACGAGCAGTCGCTCACGAGCGACGTTACCATATCCTTTGGCGGTGTGATCTTCATTGGCTTCCTGAAAGTTGGAAGGGCAAAGGATCCTGGCATTTACCAGCGATGACCGTGACATTGATGCGATGAGCCCTCCTAGACCGGGCTCTGTTGTTGCTGCTATGCTGATTGATCTTGGATGGGATTTTTCCTAAGAGTAATATTCGACGCGTAGGTTACGTGAAATATAGAGGTTCACTATGCAGATAAGACTCGGATTTTCTGGAACCGTTGGCAGGACGCCGTTGATCCGAATTCGTTCTTTATCCGAGGCGACAGGCTGCGAGATCTTGGGTAAAGCTGAATTTTTAAATCCCGGTGGATCGGTCAAAGACCGTGCAGCGTTGGGGATCATCGAAGATGCAGAGGCAAAGGGCCTACTCGCACCGGGAGGCACTGTAGTTGAGGGTACAGCGGGAAATACTGGCATCGGCCTCGCTCATGTGGCCAACGCACGCGGCTACCGTACCATTATCGTGATACCCGACACCCAAAGCCAAGAAAAGATTCAGTACCTGAAAGCTATAGGTGCCGACGTACGAGCAGTACCAGCAAAACCATACAGAGATCCAGATAACTACAATCACGTGGCAAAACGCCTCGCAGCAGAAATTCCCGGCGCTTATTGGGCAAATCAATTTGACAACACAGCCAATCGTGACCAGCACATCAAAACGACCGGTCCCGAGATTTGGCAAGAGACCGACGGCCGAGTCGACGGATTCGTTTCAGCTGTAGGCACTGGCGGCACCCTTGCCGGAGTTTCTACCTATCTGAAAAGTCGAAAATCCTCTGTTCGTACAGTCTGCGCGGACCCCCATGGAGCTGGCATTTGGTCATGGATCAAGCGCGGTAATCTTGATTTTAACGCTGGCAGCTCAATCACCGAAGGCATTGGACAAAATCGCGTCACGGCAAATATCGCGGATGCACCGATTGACGATGCCTACCGCATCGGCGACAGACCCATCGTCGAAATGGTCTACGCGATGCTACGGCGAGAGGGCTTATTCCTTGGCTCTTCCGCTGCACTAAATCTTTGCGGTGCTTACAGGCTTGCAAAAGAACTCGGCCCCGGACACGTCATTGTCACTATTCTATGTGATAGCGGTAGCCGTTATCTGTCTCGGCTGTTTAACCCAGAGTGGCTAGCCACAAAAAATCTGGTACCGACTGCAAAAGATCTCTCGTTTACTGAGAGTTTATTTACCGACGTCTGAGTCTTGGGGGTGGGCGGAAATGCTGGGTAGTCATTCACTCCGCTTTTTTGTTTAAATATCCTCAGCTCACGCTCACGAGCGGCCTGGGCGTCTAGAGTTTGGAAAATCAACAAGTTAGCGCAAGTGACTGACCCCAATAAATAAATGTTAAAGTTTATTCTTTTTCCCACCGATTGCCCCTCAGGCTTTTGGACTTGGAGGAATAAACTTTGAAAAAATCACGCATCAAGAGCTGCTCCGCGGTGATTGTATTAATGTTCACGGCGGTTCATTGCGGTGCGCCAACAACAGTATCCACCAAAAGAACGGCACCGACGGACAGCGTAAATTTTGAAGGTAAAAACTCGAATCTTGAAGCCAAAGCAAACGCCAAATGCCAACAGGAGACGCAGTTAGACTTAGCGCCAGCAGCGACGGTGGGCTACACCGATTCGATTCAACCGTATCTAGAAGACACCTGTGTTGGCTGCCACAGAACAGGTGGTCTGCCGCCCGATTTATCGAGCTACAGCAAGGCTAAAGCCGCTGCGGCAGCCTCGCTTGCCTCTATGAACAAGGGCACCATGCCTCCAGCACCAGCAGGCGGTGCAACCGCCCTCGAGAAATCGACCTTCGCAGCATGGATTGCTGGTGGCACTCCAGAATCACTTCCAAATGCTCAGTCAGGCAAGACTACTTCTCCAGCTTCTCAATCACCCGCTGCGACAGCAACTGTTTGTAAGACAATAGTAATATCGCCGTCTCAAGCAGCCGGCACACAAGCTAGCGGGGTACCGACCACAAACAACAGTGGTATTAGCCCAGCGCCTGCACCAGCGCCCGCACCAGCGCCCGCACCAGCGCCTGCTAAACCCACGATCACTTATACAGCGAACATTAAGCCATACTTCGATGCTCGATGCGCAGGCTGTCACGGCCGCGCACCTGCGCTCAGAACCTACGCGAATGTTCAAGCTGGGGCAGCAGCGAGCCTAGCCGCCATGATGCGAGGCAGTATGCCACCAGGAGGCGGCGCTCCTGCGCAAGACATCGCAAATTTGCAAGCGTGGATAAATGCTGGTTACCCGCAATAAGTTGGCTTCAACGGAGGACTAACATGACTTGTTCCTTCTGGCCAAGCCAAACCAAGAGGCTGCTGGATTTTGTTCGAGCAAATCCTGCCTTCCACATCGTCACGTTTACTAGTCCTGGATGCTACGTGAATAAATATGTGGAGGGCCCAAAGGCTCTCTATCACCTCGCCGAGGGCGATCCAGATCCATATATTGTATGCAATCCATTTATCGCGCCGAACTGGCATCTAGCCTATGAAGATATGGTCAGCAAGACTCTTACCATGCTCAACGACGGGAAAAATCGTGGGAACGGCTAGGGCATGGTTGGTTTGTGAAGCTTACCAGTCCTGCGAGTCGCGAGTTCTTCAAGAACGCTGAGAGTCTTGGCGCGGTGTTCGCTAAGCCAAGGTAGACGCACTAGGCGGTGGTGTTCACCATCGCCAATTTTGCGCCAAATCAACTCGGCCCTAACATACCAAATACCCACAGCGGTACTACACTAGGATCTGCCGACAAGCCCCATTCATCCTTCACAACGAATGTCTGCTTCTCGCTCCTGATTTGCTTCTTTTTTTTGTTCGGCCCACCAATTTCGAATGTGTACGGACCTACCGAAAAATCTGCGCTTCGATCATGGACGAAAACGTCATTTCCCGTTAAGACCATGCTGCCCTCCGTGTCAGTATCGAGTGAGACACTTGAGCTACAATAATTAGTGTAGGGCAAGTGGAGTACGAGATGGTCACAAAAGATCGTTTAAAAGGTCAAGAAGTCATGTCGTTAAGTTCTGACAACAGCGAAGACCTCCG
>JAPLFY010000132.1 GCA_026390435.1 Pseudomonadota bacterium | reverse complement strand
CATCACAAAGCTGCTCCGGCTGCGGAGCCGTCCAAAAAAAGACTTTGGGCGAGCGCACACATTTATGTGCGTGTTGCGGGCTTACGCTTGATCGGGATGTGAATGCTGCACGAGTGATTTTGAATTATGCTTTGACAGGCTTTGTCACGGGACGGGAACCGTCCTCAGGTGTGGAGGGTGGGGTTGCCCGCCCGCTGAAGCACGAAACTTCGACTATACCGGAGCGCTCTCGTGAGAGAGCGTGAGGGTTGGTCGGGGTAGTTCATCGGAAACGGTTCGGATCCTGCCAGCCAATCTCCGTGGTATTCAAATGCTGACCTCTCGCGATTGCCATCCTGATTATAATGGAGCGTACCCACTCGCTGCGCTTTTTCACCGAGATGAACTTCGATGGAACGTTTCATCGTGATGTCAGCCCCTTTTTAGCACGAACTCGCTTCGGAATTCTTTCTGCATCCAAGAGCAGCCCTTGCTCGTCTTGACTTGGATCGGCGATATCAAAAGGCCTTTCTCCAAGTCCCAGGACGAAAATAGTAAGCGCATATGTACCCATTGCAACAGTTGGGTCGCCGCGCTCGACGCGCTGATACGTTTGCTTCGACACACCTATACGCTCTGTCATCATTGCTATTGTAAGACGACGCTTGCGCCTCGCCAGGCTAATGTCGCTGCCAAGCTTTGCCAACGCACGCCGAAGTCGAGGCGGAAGAAGATCGTTCGCAGATGAATGCACAGTGAGCTCCAATCCCAGATAAGGTATCTTGTATCATCCCTTATCTTTTATAAATAATTATACATCATCCTTAACGAAAAGGATTCATCTTGCCATGGCACGTCAGATCTCTAGCCGGATTAATATATGATACATCATCCCAAACAACCATTTTCGGGATGATGTATCATGCTTTATGTCTGATGTCATCTGACGCATCCATTGGTCGGTGTACCAAATGGATAGGGCGACCATCTAGATCAATTGTCATTTCTTTTGCCACAGTCACTCTGTCACTCAGACCATCCAAAGCCAACTGTGCGGCCAGCTTGGTCGGCCGGTCATGGTTACCAAGAATGAAGTAAAGATGTTTAAAGCGGATGTTTTTGATCTGAGCGTAATGAAGATTATTCATCGTCCAATCGCCAAGAAAATAAAGCTCGTCATCCTCGCCAATGCTTGCCTGGAGATTGGCCATCATGACTGCATCCATTTCTGCCGTGGAGGCGAATGGCCGGCTGCAGTAACTAATAATGTTGTAGTGCCCAAAGTGGGTATCACTTGTGAAGTACTTCATGGTCGTACCGCCACCTTAACTCTCTCAATCAACATCTGAATGTCAACTCATCTGACTATGCTTCGTAAAAGCTCGGGATCTGGCTCAAATCGCTGCGACAATACAACCAACTCATCTGGATGCTGGTGATCAGCTAAACTTGCAAGCTGATTTAGGTCTAACCCAAGAAGTCGGGCATATATGACGCGAAGCCGAAATTGACGATCAATACTGAGCTGCCGCGTGGTGTTTGTGATCGACTCAAATTTATTGTACTCCTTGACGTCGATATTTAGCGCTTCGGCAGCCTGCTGCTGTGTCAACCCAGATACCAGTCGCAAGAATCGAAGCTGTTTCTTATCGAGTGCATGACCATCATTTATGAGTCGCGCGGCCAATCCATGACGAATCGCTGTCTCTGTACCTGGATAAAAGTAGAGAGAGTGACAACGATCGCAAACCACAAACGGAGCCTTCACTAAAGTCATCATACCTAGGCTCTCAACTTGATACGGGACCGACTCCTTGATTACAATGCTCCAGCACCCCGAGCAGTCCGGGTCCGCATGCGCGTCGGCAAAGTGTTGTTGCAGTTGCTCTTCACTCAAAAGATCAATGTTACCAAATCTCATATGCCACCTCGATGAAGTCGTCCGGATTCAGTGCTTCGTGACGGGGCACATAAGCAGTCACCACGACATACCTTCTGCCACCCTCACGCACTATCACCCGCACACAAACTGCTTCTTCAATCTTTTCCCGATTATTGTCTTTAAGGTCTATCCAGGGAAATTGCCTAAAAATCCCCTCTACAACTATTTCTGCCAGACTACCGTTGATCCTTGATCTCTCCTCGTTCAGTTTGCCATTGAGAATTACAGACGCTATTTGCTCATCGCCTATGTTCAGCCGAAGACTATCTGGTTCCGTTGCGGCTCTCTTGTCTATGTGACGTCGGTCAACGAGCAGATTTCCGTAAAAATGAGGTTGGCTACCACACACCTCTTTGACGCGTTGATGGCACAGCATAAGTCGTTTCTTGGTCAGGTCATCGAGGGTAATGATCTTCTTCCTCGGAGCGATACTGGGTTTATACCAAAACAACACTACAGTGTCACTTACACACTATATCGTCATTTCCACGTAAAATCTTTAGTTCGGCCTGCAGCGGCAGCCAAAAAAAGTTCTCGGCCGAATTTTTGTCTATTCCCTAATCAGATCAGACTGTTGCGCGTTTTATTCTTGCCTCTTGGTGGGCTAGGTATCGTTCGAAGCATGCAGTGACTTCATGCCAGGCAATGGACTCTCCCGACAACGCTATATGTAGGTCAAATAAAGGAGCGAGTGTTCATCTCTGCCCATGGCAGAGGGCTGCCAGTTCTTAATCGTGGCCAACTAATCGTGAGCTGTGTGTTTTCCTGAAAGGACCTGATTATGAAATCGTTTCGCAAGTAGCCTTGTAGAAAATTTGGATAGGAAAACCACAGACCAAGGGGTGCTCGCGAACCTGTAAAATTTACGGTAAAATTTACAGAATTGATGGAAGGCAATGCAACCAATGAATTTCTCGAGGATTTTACAATGCCCATCGAAGACGTTCTTCCTCTTCGGGCCTAGAGGAACCGGCAAGTCGACTTGGTTGCGCGATCATTTTCAGCCGGATTTGACTGTAGACCTATTGCGTTCAGCGGAATTTTTGAAGCTGTCGGCTGACCCTGGTTTGCTTCGCTCGCGGGTTGAAGCATTGCCACCGGGCTCTAAAATTGTCATTGATGAGATTCAGAAGCTACCCATTTTACTGGATGAAGTACATTCACTGATCTTCGACTATCGGGACAACTACCAGTTCGCACTGACCGGCTCCAGCGCTAGGAAACTTAAGCAGGCTGATGCCAACATGTTGGCCGGTCGCGCTTTCAAGCGAGAGATGTTCCCGCTGTGCGCCAGGGAACTGGGTGACGCGTTTGATATCAAGGAAGCTTTGCATTTTGGCACTCTACCCGGAATTCTGAATATCCGAGATCCCGGGGAAAAATGCGATTTTCTGTACGCTTACGTCGAGACTTATCTGCAAGAAGAAATCGCCCGAGAAGCTGCCGTCAGACAATTGCAGAATTATCACAGATTTTTGCGGCACGCAGCGCTTATGAATGCGCAAGTCGTCAATATGAGCAATATCTCGCGAGAGGCAGGTATAGCCAGATCAACAGTCGACAGCTATTTCGCCATATTAGTGGATACCCTCCTCGGAACCTTCCTTGAGCCGCTACATTTAAAGGCAAAAGCTAAGGAGGTGGTTAATCCCAAATTCTACTTCTTTGATTGTGGAATCGTTAGAGCCATAACTGGGGAGTTGGACGAGAATCCAGGCGATAGAATCGGATATTTGCTTGAAACATTCGTACTAAATGAGTTGCGGGCCTACTCTAGTTACTACCAAAAGAAGTTTGAGTTTAACTACTGGGGCACTCCTAGCGGTGCCGAAGTCGATTTTGTAGTCAGTAAAGCAAAATCCAAGTGGGCGATTGAGGTCAAAGCCGCAAAGAGGTGGGATCGAAAATTTAATAAAGGCCTCCATTCGGCAGCTGATTCGCGACAGCTCTCTAAGCTTATCGGCGTCTACCTCGGCGATGACTGTCTCAAATCCGAGGATGTCGAGGTTTATCCGGTTGCTGAATTTTGCCGATTATTGTTCGATGGGACATTGTTGGTGTGATGTTCCGGAGGCCACTGCTAGGAAATTTCTGAACCCCGACTTTGATAGGCGCAAGATCGGGCGGCAGCAGTTGACATGCCTGAGCTTTGATAACGAGCTATGGGGAGTGAGGAAGGGACATGAGTATGAGCAGCTTAAATGTCACCCAGCTTCGGGCTTCGGGCTTCGGGCTTCAGGCTTCGGGCTGGCTGTCCCAGTGATTCCACTTTTTGGGCCAGCTTTGACTGGCAGACAACAGCGGTAAATTGGCAGTAGCCGTCTCAAGAGAGCAGGCAGGTGATCGATATCAAGATCTCGACCGAAGTCATCGAGTGTCGCGCCCAAATACTGAAAGATGAAGACGGTAGTTCATTCGTTGCAAAGTTCCCGGATGGCGTCACTCGACCCGTCCCGTCCTTGCGGTCAAAGAGTTGGCTGTAGCGATTGACGTGGCGATCGGTAAAGACCCGGTAGGCTTGGCGGCGCTAAACAATGCTCGTTTGCAGGATTACTGACCAGTCTGTTGCGCAATTTGATCACCACGGAGCGCAGCGACGCCCTGTCATGAAAACGACTTCCCGGATTTAGTTAGGCTTGGCTCATCGGTGTTCATTTAAAGTCCTCGCCATTGAGCATGACCTGCCAGGCTAATACAATACTTTGTCGAAATACTCGAAATGGTCGAATCAGTCGAAGCACAACCTCCTATAGGCTAGTCTGATGAAAATCTTGAATGTCACCATAATCTACTAATTATACTAAGATTTTTACAAATGCCGTTTTTGCAGACGACCTTTCTCCCCATTTCCTTCTGTTTGCTACCAATCCCCTGAAACAGCCCGATTTGACTACGGAATGGATAGAATAGCGGCGGTCGAAGGAAATAAGGCATTTTGTTCTAAAGTAAAAATGTGTATCTTACGATAAGTAGACGGAGGTGATTTATGGATTTAAAAACTATCATACCCAGCAGCAAGATTACCGTCTCGTCACGCGGCCAACTGGTCATCCCCAAGGAGGTGCGCGACGCTTGCGGCATCCACGGCGGCAGCGAGATCCTGGTCAGAACCCGTGAGGACGGCGTCATTGAGCTAAGGCCACTGAAGCGCAAGGTCGGCGACCTATTCATATTTAAAGGTACGACCCGGGTCACTGCGGGTGCCGTGGATGTCGACAGCACCATAGCCGAGACAGTGGAAGCCGATGATGCCCGCACCAAGCAGCCAGGAGGAGCACCTTGATCGCCGTCGATACCAATGTGCTGGCCCGCGCGATCTTGCAAGACGACGAGGACCAGTCACCCCGTGCCAGAAAAATCATCGAGGAACTGGCGGCCAAAGACGGTGTCCTTATCACCACCGCAGTCGCCCTTGAACTCGCCTGGGTATTAAGACGTTGGAAGCATTCATCTGAGATCTACGAGATCCTGCATCATCTCCTTGAGAGTGACGGCGTCAGCTTCGCCAGCAGCGCCATAGTCGGTGAAGCGCTGGAAATCTTCCGCCAAGGTAAAATCGACTTTGGTGATGCGTTGGTGCTTGCCGAGGCACAGGCCCATGGTGCTAGCCAGGTCATGACTTTTGACGCAGCCTTTCTTAAAGCCGAGCGGCGCGCGGTTGCGGTACCGTGACGCCGGGACGGGGAAGAAGCGTGACCGAGGAATGCGAGGAGGCTCAAAGGTGAACTCTCCCTGCTCGTGTCGCGGTGGCGCCCTGGGCGGAGGCTCTTAGTCTAGGCCCACGTGTTTTAGATAACGTCTAGCTTGCATGAGGTCTGTGACGGCGCAGACTTTGACAAGGTTGCCACCGCATTGATCGTATTTGGTGACGTCGACCTTGAATACCTGCGCGAGTATTTTTGACCAAGTGTAATTCTTGAACTGGCTTTTTTTCTCTCCCTTTTTAGCATCGTTATTAAACTGGAATCCTTTTTTGATCTCGGGCCTGAGGGTGATGTCTTTTCTGTACGGTGAATTGGGGGCAAACACCCCAGCCCAAAGCACGAGATGACTGCGAGGTGGCGGTATTAGTGCCACTAATTTCTCAATAAATTCGGACGGAATGAATGCGAGATGAGTGATGCCGTTTGCCCACGGCGTTTTGAGTGCTAGCTTTACGTCGCCATTTGCCATGATCTCAAGACGTTCATTGGATAGCGGGCCTCTGGCTATGTATTCGATGAGTTTATAAAGTCGGTCGCGAGCGTGTGTGTTAATGGCGGTGTTAGCGTGGAGTGAGAAGCCGTTTACCGAGTAGCAGCGCTGGCTTTTAGCTAGTGGACCCTCGCCCTCATAACCGAAGCCACCGCCTATTTTTCGGACATATTTGCCTGCGTTAGGGCCAAAGGCGATTTTGCCGCTTATTGACGCCGCTAATGCGGCAGTAAGTGACTCGTGATCTAATCTTCCCTTCATGGCACCATCGATCATGCGCGCCAGCGCTTTGATAAGATTGTTGCTGAGTTGAATCTTAGTTTAAGTCACTATATCGACACTGAACAGGCCAAGGCACAAAAGGTTTATCCTCACTTTTTTGAAAAGCATGTGACTGATGGAGTTGACCACAGTATCTATATCGGCAAAGCACTTGTCCCTGGACAGACGTTTCACATGAGTTACGTCCATAATTTGCGGTTATGGCAGCTTGACCTCGTTTGTGGACTGGCTCGGATTGCCCATCAGGTAAGTCAAAGTCTCCCGGTTAAGTTAAAAACTTCTCAGCTAATTGTGGCTCAAGAATCACCGATGTCGATTGAGTTTCGCTACGATGAGAAGCGCTTTGATGTACGGGGAGCCTATAATATTCGCTATGAACTTATTAAAAAACGTATCGATAAGGCTACGATCTCTGGAAGTGGTGAGCGGTTAACAGAACCTGGTACCGTATCCGTCGTTTTTTCCCAGGAGAGCGAACGAAGGGAATATGAAGTCTACTTTCATTACCTCACCGCTTCGGGAGTGCTAGAGAGTAAGGCGGAGGTTTTGGACCTCGAAGAACTTCAAGACGTGACTGGCCTAAGGGCCTTGCGGGGGCAATTTAGTCGGGCATTTCTCGAATCGGCACTTAGTTGGTCACCTAAACGAGCAGCATAGGATAGTCGGAACTGCGAATCTTGGAGCGCTAATTAACCACGCAATAGAGGTTAAATTCTAAGGGCCGCTGTAAACGGCAAATTATGAATTACCCATATGATTTTCCGCGACTGAGATAGGGTTTCTATGTCGCGCTCATGGCGCGGATAATTTTATGAACATTTTAATTTTGTTTACCATTATTAGATGGTAAAATGACCCTTCGGATCTTAGGAAATTTATTCACTTTTAGACTCAGGAGCAACTATAATATGCGAAACTCTATTGCCCTAGTCATGGCTCTTTTTTGGTTGGGCTGCAAACCGACTCCGGCAGAAAATCAAACGCCGACTTCTGGGTCGAAGCAGCCGTCAGGTTCAACTCCTGATAAAAAGTCTGGGTCTAATGCACAAGGTTCTAGCAGCAGTGCCGCTGCCTCCACTCTCAAAGGTTCCATTCGTGACGCTAAGTTTGTTTTCGGTCGAGGTTGGGCCTACGTTAGCCCAACGAATCCCGACCAAATCAGCATCGGCTTATATGGAAAACCGAGCCCAGGCAGCTGCGATGTGTACAATGGTGAGGTGTTTAAGAGTACGGTAAAGGGCAAGTCTGTTTCTGTGCAGTTTGACATTCCACGAAAAGCTGACATCGGCAGATTGCCATACAAGAATAAGTCGATACAGGTAAGTTTCAGGCATGAAGATGAAGATGGAAGCGGGGGCGGGGACGTTAGCACTAGCGCTGCCATCGAGATCACTGCCCTCGATAAATCCCAAATTGCTGGCTCCATCACTGCCAAAGATTCCAATAGCGAGGTTTCTGGCACATTTGTGGCGGAAATTTGTACTGACTCAGAACTTTGAAATGGTTGGCCTGGAACCTTCAGTTGGCTCGGTTATGTCAGCTCAGTTTGAGAGTCATTAACAAAGCGCAAATTTAATCGTGTGCGTGCGATCCTTATCAAGTCGTGGGTTCAGTAACGTGAAGTTGCCGAAGCCTCGTACGCCTAAGATAAAAAAAGGCTTATATATCGAGATTTTAATGTCATGGCGGCATATCATCCCGAGCTCCATAGTTTATAAGGATGCCGATCCATGATCGGCTTTTTTGTCAGGTCTGTAGGAGGTTTATCCATATCGGATTGAAACATAAGAAAATGTTAACGTAACTGGAGCGAGATTTGGCGCCCTTTTTTGTTTTTAGTACAGGTAGTTACATCAATTTCTAAAGTCAAAGGCTAGTCACATCGAATAGCATTCTATCGGAAAGTCGGCCAGTACTCCAACCATACCGTAGGGCGCGTATGCGCCTGAGGCTTGGTTGGTGGTGAGGGCCGACTCACCGTGAGCTTCGCGGAGCGAAGTGAACGGTCATTTATTCGACCTCGGCTTGATTCTCAATGTATTGCTTTAATACAGATAAGGGCGCACCACCGACGGTGAGTAAGCAGTAGGTGCGGCTCCAAAAAACAGGTTTCC
>JAPLFY010000137.1 GCA_026390435.1 Pseudomonadota bacterium | reverse complement strand
CGCATCTTCAATAGCAACGCATCAAACACCAATGGGTGGTGGTTAGGGACTGGCGGCGGCACGGTGCCAAGCAGTTCCTTCAGCATTGCAGACAACACGACCTACAGGATGACGTTCAATTCTTCCGGCAACGTCGGGATTGGGACTACGGCTCCTGGGGCGAAGTTAGACGTCGACAACAGCGCTGCTGCCTCAACCGCCGCGATCAGCCTAAACTCTCAGACTGGTCAGAATTCACAATTATTAATGAAAATAAATGGCACACTTAAGTCCGCCTTTACGAGTGTTGCATCAGATACGTCCCTCCGCATTAATCACAATGGATCGGACCGGCTGACTATTGATGCCAACGGCAACGTAGGAATAGGAACTGCCAATCCGCGCGCCGGACTTGAGATTGCTAACGGTAGTTTGTTGCTAAAAAATTCGATTAATAATGGTAGCGCCACGACTATTGATTTCGCTCTTGGAAATATTCAGTACACCACGGGTAGTTGCGGCGCACTGACACTAAACAACATGGCGGATAGTGGCAGTTATTTATTAGTGATTAAGGGAGCTACATCGGCCACATGCTCTTTCACAATTCCCGGACTCACTGCACATATGCCAGTCGACCATGGAGCAACCATTGCAAATAAACATACGATGTACAATTTCATCGTAGTGGGAGCCGATGCGTATATAAGCTGGGCCTCTGGAATATGATTATGTTTAGTGGATTTTTTTCGATAATTGAAGCGCAAGAAGCGTTCGCTTGATGGGACCGCTAATATGGCCTTTAGGGATAAAAAATCATATTTCTTTCGTGCCACCGTAATACTTTTGACGGTTTTGATCTCAACCCCAGTGAATGCAGCTTTCCCCCTAGGGATACCGTTGCGTGGTAGTGGCAGCACAACACCTATCAAATGTATAAATGGATACACCGATAGCAATGGTACGACAGTAAATGGCTCTTGCGTGCTGCAACCAACTGATGGAATGACCAAGGTTAGTTGTGACTCGGGTTATGCCGACAGCAATGGCACGGTAAGTGGAGGAACATGCGTTCCTATGGCCACTGGCGGCACGGTCACAAATATCACTGTGAATGGAGTTGCATATAGGGTTCATACCTTCACTAGTAGCGGTACATTCACTCCCGTGGCGCCCATGTCAGTCGACGTCCTCGTCGTTGGCGGTGGTGCTAGCGGTGGGGTGCGCCATGGTGGAGGAGGTGGAGCTGGTGGACTGATCTACCAGACATCTTATTCTGTGAGTGCATCACCGATTACTGTGACTGTGGGTGCGGGAGGAGCTACTAGCACAAACAACCTTGCTGTGGGACCCTCCGGGTCAAGTTCATCATTTGGCAGCATATCGGCAACCGGCGGTGGTAGTGGCGGCAGCAACATGGTGTCAGCAGGTGTAGTAGGCGGTAGCGGTGGTGGAACCGGAGGAGGCAATACAGGTGGGGGCGGAGCCGGCGTATCTGGCCAAGGCTATGCTGGCGGCTCTGGTTCCGCGTCGGGCGGTGAGAGTTACTACGCAGGTGGCGGTGGCGGTGGTGCGGGTGGAGCGGGTGGAAATGCAACGCAGGTCAGTGTCGCAACTGCCGGCAATGGTGGTTCAGGCTTTGCTTCAAGCATCACCGGGAACGCGCAGTATTATGCTGGTGGCGGCGGCGGTGGCTGCTCTTCTACGTCTGCTGCTGCAGGCAGTGGCGGAGTTGGCGGCGGCGGCGCCGGGTCATATGGCGCTACAAATGCAGCTAACGGCACGGCTAATACCGGTGGTGGTGGCGGAGGTAGTGGCTTTGCTGGCGGTTCAAATGGCATGTCGGGTGGTGGTGGAAGTGGGACCGTCATCGTGCGCTACCAAGCAGGCCCTTAATCGGTGGGCTTCTTGGCTTCTTGGGCTTCTTGGGGTCGGGCACTTATGGCAACTCATTGACACCATTAGAACACCACAAAACCTGACTTCATAAGATCTCGCGCTTTCAATAGCTTAGCGCCAGTGCCCGACCCCCTAGCCCCCCCTAGCCCCAATAGCCCTCAATAATTGAGTTTTTTTGCAACTTCGTAGCAAACCAGAAAGTCACCATCGCTTCACAGCTAAAGGACCACATGCGCTTTAGCCGATAGCCTCTAGGGAGAGCTTATCGATGGGTGCAGTGGCCAACGACAACCGCGTTGAATTAATTCTAGATGCCGATGCCTTTCACAAGGCCGTACGTATCATCGTTGATCGCGACGAGATACTTTGGCTAGGATTTGACCCATTCAGTCAAATTGGTTCATTTCGACAACGCGATGTCCCATCGCTACTTGAATTTTGCGTCAACAACCCTGAGTACCATATCGTGACGTATACGTCTGGCCATCGATATGTGAACCGTTACGTTCCAGATCAAAGAGTCTATATGCTAGCTACTGGGGATAAGAACCCATACTTGGCTCATAACCCGTGGATCGATCCTATGCATCACTTAATCGAGGAAGACGTCTTCAGTAAGCTTAGCTGCGAACCTAACCAGATCCGGCGACGTCACAAGCCCAAGACGTGACTTCTCGGCTTCGATGAATTCATCCGTGATACTTTCCGCGTGAAACTTCGCATAGCGAAGATATCGTGAGTACTCAGCCGAAGTCTCACCTAGGCGTCGAACCTCCCGCACTGTCAATCGCTCAAATACCACCCAACAATCAAAGTGATCTTCGGACCTATAACTCGCAACCTGCTGCGCAATCACAGTCCAGTCATCAGTCGTAAACGTGCATATCAATTTACCACTGCGACATGTGCCTATTTTCTGCCTTGATATATTCATGGACTGACTCCCTGAGACTCAAAGCAACTCTCTTATCAGAGTCGAATCACACTACCGAAGTGACATCGGCTTTGACCGCTGCCATGTCGCGGACGGACAAAAGCACGGTGCCGCGCGGCACGGGCTAGTGATGATCAGAGGTAATTCCAAAATTTCTACGCCGAACCCTGTGAGCGAGCGGTTGCCTATCTCGGTGCTACGCGCCTTGATCTCGGGCCTGAGGGTGCTGTCGCGTCTTTACGACGAATTGCGACCGGATTTACTACGCAATATGATTTAGCATCTCGTTGCCGCTCAGTAGTCGGTCCATGAAGATGTTTTTTAGCTTGTGGGTTGGATCCCAGCGGTCACGGTAGCCGAGGAACTTCGTCCAATTTGGATAAAGTGATGTTGGATTCTGATAGAACTGCTTGCCCCAGTGCGGACGGCCACCAAGTGCTAACAGTTCAGTTTCAACAGCACGGAAAAACGGCTCATAGTCTTTGAAGGCGACATGAGACATCGCCGAAAAAAAGCAGGTGTCTTGCCCCTGGCTGGGACTAAGGAAATTACCCTGATCGCCGCGTAGGAACCGACATTCTGAGGGGAAGGTGGCGAAAAATGCTCCGTCTGAGCGAGTGGAAAAGTCCGCTACAACGCTAGCGTGTCGCTCATGCGCCTGCTTCGCCATAGCGATAGGCAGAGCGTATTCCATCTCGTATGCGCGAACTAGCCTAGTTGATGCCATGATTTTATCTGAGCGATCTATGCGCCGCTCGTCCGGCACCAGATGAGTCAACAGTCTCGATACTTGAGGCATGACATCTGGCTTGAAAGAGGCTGCATTTAGTACTGCGCCGAGGGCAACATTTTCAAGCAATATCTTGTCGATAAATGTGCGTATGGGTTGTTCTAAGCGCGGCTTATCTGTGCGATTGCGGCTGATTGCTTTGACTTTAGTCGTAAACGGAAAGCGGAAAAACTCAAAATGATCGTTCTCAAGATAATGACGCGGATCGAGGGCATCCTCTAAATCCATGAGCCAACTATGTGCCTCGAGATTATGAGCTTCCAATACATTAAACGTGATGGAGTAGATGATGCCCAGTGCACCAAGGCCAAGCCTTACTGCCATTAGTGGCTCGGCGTCTTCCGGCTTGTCGGCATTAAGTGAGAGCAGTGAACCATCAGCCAGTACTATCTCGATGGCCTGAATGCTCGCTTGGTCGGAAAAAGATCCCCACTTCATTCCTGTACCGTGTGAACCTGTAGAAATGAGGCCCGCTAATGACTGCCTGTCGATGTCGCCTATGCTCGGTAGGGCCAGACCCAGAGCGGCTAGCTCATCATTAAATGCATGCAGTTTTTTGCCAGCTTCGACTTTGACTCGCATCGCCTGGCGATCCACTAGGAGGATGCGGTCTAGCCGGTCAGTGGCAATCATGGTGTCATCAGCATGGGCGCAGGGAGAGAAGGAGTGGCCAGAGCCCACCGCTTTCATTGATTTCGCCTTAGCGACGGATTCCTGTAATTCCGTAAGAGACGTCGGCGTCACTAGGACGTTGGGATGACACCTGATGTTTCGTGTCCAATTGGTAAAGGCCGGTGCTCCCGTGAGAGTACCGTGCCTCGCACCGTAGTCATCGGTAGTGACATCAGCTAGGGCCGGCGTTGCCACAGTCGCACTCGAGGCACCCAGTGCCGCTGAGCCTTGTAGGAACTGCCGGCGGCTGCACTCAAGAGACGACGTTTTTTTCATCCGAATCACCCACCAGTTAGAGCCTGACGCAAATCGGCGACGAGATCATCGGAATGTTCAATGCCCGCCGAGAGGCGCACTAGCTGCGGACCGATGCCTAATTTACGCCTCAGATCTTCCGGTACCGAGGCATGAGTCATGCGCTCCGGGTGATTTGCGAGGGATTCGACGCCACCTAAGCTCTCTGCTAATGAGAAAATCTTGAGGCGTTGGAGAAAGCTGACTACCTCGGCGTAACTGCCGCCGTGGTCAAAGCTCACCATTCCGGAGTATCCACTCATTTGCTTCTTCGCGAGTGCGTGACCTGCATCGCTAGGTAGCCCAGGATAGTAAACCTTACGTACTTTCGGATGCTGACTTAGCATCTCGGCAATAACCAGGGCATTTCGCTCATGCTGCTGCATCCGCACAGCCAGTGTTTTGATGCTGCGATGTAACAAGAAGCATTCAAGCGGTGCAGGAACTGCCCCGGCAGCAAACTGGACAAACTTCAATTGTTGAAATAGCTCATCATCATTGACCATCAGCGCCCCCCCGATCATATCGGAGTGGCCTCCAATATACTTGGTGGTGCTATGCACGACGATGTCGGCACCGAGAGCCAAAGGTGATTGGAAGATGGGGGTTGCAAAGGTGTTGTCTACAACGATCAGCGCGCCGACGCTTTTAGCATGGGCAGCCATCTTGCGGATGTCGATCACTTTCATGGTCGGATTCGATGGTGTCTCTACCCAGAGCATTTTGGTTTCTGGCGTGAGAGCCGCCTTTACGGCCTGTTCATCGGATAAATCAATGAACTGGAAGTCGATTCCGTACTTGGCGTACAAGCGGCGGAACAGTCGACCCGTGCCACCGTAGACATCGTCCGAAACAATGACCCTGGCGCCTGGCGATAAGAGTTGGACGATCGCTTGCTCTGCAGCTAGGCCGGAGGAGAATGCCAAGCCGTGACGCGCACTCTCAATTTCAGCAAGTGCCGTCTCATAAGCTGCCCTGGTCGGATTGTCAGCGCGTGAGTAGTCATAGCCTTTGTGCACGCCTGGCTCTTGCTGGACGTACGTTGACGTCATAAAGATTGGCGGCATGATGGCCCCGGTTAGGGGCTCGGGGTTTGCTCCGGCATGGACAACTTTAGTGTAGTGCTTTGGGTCGATCGCCATGCCGGACTCCTGTGATGATCCAAATTTACTTTGCGGTTGCGTGCAGTACTTCCGCTAATTGGCCTTTACGATGCATTTCCGCGGTGATGTCACAGCCACCGATGAATTTGCCGTTTACATAGATTTGTGGGACCGTCGGCCAGTTGGTGTATTGCTTGATGCCCTCGCGGATATCCCAGTCAGCTAGAACGTTGACCGCGTGGTATTTGACGCCGTAGGAGTTGAGGATCTGAACGACTTGCGCCGAAAAACCGCATTGTGGCGATTCCGGCGTGCCTTTTATGAAGACGCAAATTGGGTTGGACTCGATGTCGTTTTTGATTTGTTGCAGAGCTTCTTGAGCACCCATGATCGATCCCCTCTTGATGTGGCTTCGTATGATAGAACTTATCTTGATAAAACCCAACAGGCTGAGCTTCGGGCGCACCCTTTTGCTGCGTATCGGCTATCAGATCTTATATCACCAGGTTGGCAAGCAAGCCTGGAATGAATAAGGTGGGTACCTCAACTGCAAGGATTCAGCAAGGCCAAGGCTTTCTGAGGCAACTTGGAGCGGATGCAGTTCCAGACATGCGCCTAAGAGCGGACCCTTGCGGGTTTACTGTCTTGCCTGTGCGGGTTTACTAAGGTTATGGTGGCCGCTGTAAGTACGGACAGGATGTCATGGTCAGAATTATCAATGCAAAACAAATAGACGGGCAGTGGCTGGAACTAAGCCTGCAGGGCGGCCGTGTAGATGCCGTGCAAACTTCAGCGGCACCTCCCCCGGTAAATCCCGAGTCAGTGCCCATGACGTCGGTGGGCGATTTTGCCGCACTCGCACCGAATACTCTAGTAGATGCGGGCGGTTATACTTTGGTGCCGGCTGCTATCGATGTTCATGTGCACAGTCGCGATCCTGGTCTAACCCACAAAGAAGACTGGCAAACCTTAGCCCGCGCAGCTTGGCACGGCGGGGTTATCGCCGTTGCCGACATGCCCAATACGAATCCACCGACAATGACCCGTGAGTCGGTTTTAGTGAAGGCCGAGCGCGCGCGCGCGTCGGGCATCGAGTTCTCCTTCTTTCTCGGGGTCGGACTTGGCAATATCCATCAAATTTCCGGTCTTCTGGTTGACCCAGAGCTGCCCTTATGTGGCCTGAAGGTCTTTTATGGGCGGACCACTGGCGAACTACTTTACGATGATCTGGAGACCTTGGCTCGGGTGCTCCCGGAACACGGCGGCAAAGTCGTTGTTTTTCACTCCGAAGATCAATGTATGATCGACTGTAATCATCAACAGTACGCTCGCCGCCTGCACGAAAAAGATAATGCAGCCTTCGCGGTGCACTCAGCGATCCGCAGTAGCGAAGCGGCACATCTCTCTACCCGGACAATCTTGGAGTGGGCGCGTACCGTATATAAACGCCCGATTCACATTGCTCACGTGAGCACGGCCCTAGAGGTCGAGTTAGTGGCAGAGGCTCGGGCGCGCGGTGTACAGGTGACCTGCGAAGTGGCACCTCATCACCTACTGTTCTCAACGGCCGATTATGAACGTCTTGGACCGTTGGTGAAGATGAATCCGCCTCTGCGATCCTTGGCGGAGGTGGAAGCACTGAACCGTTTAGTGGGACAGGGTGCTGTCGATATTTTTGCGACGGATCATGCCCCACATTTGTTGTCAGAAAAATACTCGGATGTGGCGCATTCGCCCTCCGGTGTTCCCGGTGTTGAGTTATTTTATCAGCTCCTGATAGCGGTAAGTCGACGCACCGGTTTGCCCCTGGCGCAAGCAGTGCGCATGGCCACAGAGGCCCCCGCGGCGCTGCTTGGCTGGCGGCATAAAGGGCGTTTGGCACCGGGTTATGACGCCGATTTAGTGCTGCTGAGTGATGAGGAACATACCGTCCAGTCGACTGATGTAGTCAGTAAATGCGGCTGGACCCCATATGCAGGCTGGCATCTGCCCAGCGATGTCGTTGCGACCTGGAATGTAGGTCGTCAAGTTTACTGTCGCGAAAAGTCGGGACATGGAGTCGGATGAATACGTCAAATAATAATGGTCGCTCTCAGTCCCGTGGTCGACGCAGTAGTGGTAAAAGACGGGAGCTTCTCAGTATTCCTAAGGTGAGTGAAGAGGCCCAGGCTCTGCTCCAGTTGCCGCTATCGACCGGCAGCTATGTGGTCTTCGATATCGAGACTACGGGCGGTAATCCAGAGCGTAATGGCATCACCGAAATTTTTGCGGTCCGTTATAAAGCGGGCGAGGTGATGGACACCTTCTACAGTATGGTGAACCCAGGTATCCCGATTCCACCTATTGTGCGTCGGATGACTGGGATTAATAACCAAATGGTGCGTGGCGCACCTCGCATTGATGCCGTGATGCCTGGTTTGCTTGAGTTTGTCGGTCGCGACGTGTTGGTTAGCCACAATACGATAGGCGACATGAAGTTTCTCCGCCATTTTGCCAAGACCACTACCGGCATTGAAATGGAGAACTTTTATCTCTGTACGCATTTACTAGTAGAAAAACTAGCTCCGGAGTCACCGGATAAGTCGCTTCGTGGTCTAGCAAAGTTCTTCGAACTGAGCACCGGTGAGCTGCACAGGGCAGAAGCTGATGCTTACGTTACTTTAGATCTATTTAAGGTGCTGCTTAAGCGTCTGCGGGATCGTGGTGTCGATCGCATCGATGCTGCCATCCGATTACAGGGCGATTTAGAGTCCAGCATGCGTCTAGGCTGGAGTCTGGAGGCAGCGACTTTAGCGGCGGTTCCTCCCGGTCCGGGTGTGTTTTCGCTGTATGATCAGCAGAACAAGCTGATGTTTTTAAGCAGTGCACTGCACCTACATCGCGAAGTTGGCCGTTTGCGCGTGTTCGATCAATTGCCACGCCCGCTGCTGCGCCTAGTGCTCAAAGCATCCGATTTGCAAGTAAGTCGCAGTGCTAATGGCTATGCTGCTTTGCTTGAGGAGTGCCAGGCTCTAGAGGGGCAGTCCGTAGGATTTCACCCATCGCTTTGGCACCAGCGGACCATTCAAACTATTTTTGTGGCAGCTGACGGTCATGAAGTCGTGGTTGGTATTGGGCCAATCATGCCTGGCACGACGCAAGCCTATGGTCCGGTGCGCGATCGTCGGGTAGCAAGTGAGTTACTCGATTACTTAGCCGAGTCCTGTGGGGTCAAGCACGGTCGTCACGGAGTGCGGTTGCCGCGGAGCATGGAGCCAACGCTGAATGCATTCTTCCGTGGTGAGTTGGCGGACCGGCGAGGAACAGATAAGAATTGGCGCCAGTCGATTAAACAATTATTTAGTACTACGGCTCGGCGTGAAGCTTCAGCGCATCAGGTGCTGTTGTCAAAGCTAAAGGCAGCAAGGTTGCCACCTCGTTTAACCCCTATTTTCGATATTAGCGGTGTGGTCGTAGTGCCGGAAACCCAAGATAGCTGGCAAGTGCATCAGGTCGCTCGTGCTATGCCTTTTGCGATGGCTCGGGAGGATGGCAATATCGAGGAACGCCTGTGGCGAGATGGGCAGGCAGGAAAATATGCCGAAGTGCTAAAGCAACGGCACGATTCGGTAAAAGTCGGCCCCCTCACTGAGGATGAAGCAAATCGTATGAATGCCACTCTTTGGTGGATTTATAACGGTAAGTTCGAAGGGCGATTCTGGCCGATAGATGAGTTAAACGGGGCTGAGGCACCGCTCAAGCAACCGTAATTGGCCTGGGTCGCTTTTTGCTCATAGTTCGATTTTCTGCAAAGTGCATGTTATCATTTGCCTTAAATTATCTTCGCTACATGATTGAGGGCAATATGAAGAGCAGAGCTATGCTTAGTCTAGTTCTCCTGTCACTTGGATGTCGGGCCTCCGCACCAAGTAGCAGTGGCGTGCGGTCGGTGTCTGAACTGACTACCTCGCGAGCTGCCTGCGAAGAAACCTGTGGCGGTGAGTATGCGACCGCCAACCTAGTGGGCTGTGTCGTTGGCTGTGATACCTGGAGCTCAGATAAAGTCACGGTTGTGAAAGGCCATTCTATTTATGCTCTGCGAAAATCAGAGCCAGGATGTGGTTTTGTCTACACTAAACGAGATTCAAATCAGATACGGAGCAGCACCGGGATTGAGACATTTAGCTATTCATTCAGCTACACCAAGGGAATCGGTGACGGAGACTTTCTGATTATTGGCTCGGGGATGACTGAGCAAGTAAATCTGATGGATTTCACCAAAGCAGAGGACAAAAAAGAAATCAAGACTGCCGGATCGACTAACGCTATGACAGCATTGTTTATCCGCAAGGACGCAGCGCATTCGGAGAGACCGACGTTCTCGCTAACCGGTAATGACAAATATAGTGCAGAATTTAAGCAGCTAACCGTTGTGATGGACGATGACTTCGATCCTAAGCAGCCGTTTAAGAAAATCCTTTCGACAAGTTTCCAGGTGAAAAAAGATTCTGAAATCAAGCATGAGATCGAGTGCGGTCGCTAGAGAATTGAGGCCTCTTTTCCTCTAGGAGAGTGATCTCAATGCGGTCGATTTCACCACTCGGATGCCTATCTCTGGCCTTGTTCGCTTTAGCATTATTGATCACTCAGCCCTACTTTTTATTGGCTGGCGATCCGGTAGCTATAAGATACGAAACAAGATTTCTACTTAAGCATCAAGAGATTGGTATCCCTTACGACGCTAAGGATCAGCTACCTGAAAACTTGTTGCCACCGGCTAGCGAGCCAGATCAGTATTTTTGGCGAAATGACAGTCGCCAAAAATATTTCTCAAGGTGGGGTCTGACGAACTCATTGGCATTTGCCATTCCATTATCGGTCGTGGGGCCGGATGCACAACCCAAACCGCTAGTGCTGGCACTTAATACCTTCAATGTGGCCCTCGCAACCACCTTGGCTACGGGACTTTTATTGTTGGCTGGCAATGCTTTCTCGCCCTTGTGGTCGATTTTTTGTGTTTTTGGGTTTCTGACTAGTACTGTGCTTTTTTACTACTTGCGGGCGCAGGCATCAGAAATTATCCAAATGACGCTGCTGGTCTGGTCGCTGGTGGCATTCCGTAAATTGAATGACACTCTCAGCTATGCTGATGAAAGCACTCATCCGTGGCAGTCTTGGCGGACCATGGTCGCATTTAGTTTGCTTCTCTTCGCTCTAGTTCACGCGAAGGTATATTTTTCTTTATTCTTTATCTTGTCGCTAATTTGCCTCTTTGTCGGGCGTCTTGGATCGAAAAATGCACGGAATTTAGCTTTGGTCGGCTGTGCTTTACTCGGACTTTGTGGCTTGAGTCAGCTTGCTGTGAATTATTACAAATTTGGTAGTCTATTTGAGGTCGGGGTTGGTCCAGCTTTTCCCCGGTCACGCAGTGACTGGTATGCTTTGGAACACTTTAAGGATTCTATCCCTGATTACTTGTGGGGAAGAAATGCGAGCATATTATTTTTTGTCCCCATGATCATTTTTAGCTTCCTTGGCCTTCGTGCGCATAGGCGGAGGTATTCAAGGGAGAGCGCACTGATTTGGCTGAATCTCTTGGCGATTATCGTTGTTGCTGGTGGCTGGAAAAATAATCACGGCGAATGGTGTTTGGGGCCACGCTACCTAGTGCCAGCCCTAACTATAACGGTCATTCCCGCTTTCGAATCATTTCGTTCAGTGGCTAGGTACAGCTGGATGGATAGTCGCAAAATGCTTTTTGGTATCATTTTTGCTCTAGTGTTTCTGTTTGGTTTGCGGCGGCAAATCGTCGCCAATAATCTCGATTTTTTCGCTGTGCAACAGGTTACAGGATCGCTCGCGGAAGTAGATAAGCAGATATTTAATGGTCATTATTTCAGCGACTCCAGTCCTTTCACTATTGCTCGTGACTTAAGAAGTTTCTGTCGAGGAGAGAAACAAGGGTATTTGTATGCATTAGATCGGACAGTACGAGCTGTATGGCCGGATTTAGGCGCAAGTCTAAACAAACTTTGGCAGAACGAGTGCATCGATAACTTGTATTTCTGGGCACTGCCAAAAGAACAGTGGTTCAATTAAAGGCCACGGACTTGGTATTTTGAAACGATTGGTTCGGGCTTCTTTCTAAGGCTCCCCGTTTTTATTATATTATAAGATTCATCAGTGTTTTCGTTCAAAATTAACTAAGTGCCAAGTACTGGGCGTTAGTCTTTATTCATAAATTATGCGGAACTAGCCGAACGACAATCGGGAGCTTCTAGCTCATTTCGGCGGGTTGCAGTGACTGACACAACTATAAAAAAAATATTTTCGAAGGCGGTCGTTTGGCTGCCCGTGTTTTTATTTGTCGCCGTGGCTGCTTTGCTTTCGGATTCGCGGGAGCAGATAGGTTCTTATTATTCTGTCGAAACAATTGGCTTAGCGACTGAGCATCGTAACATAGACGAAGTCCGTCGATTGCCAGATAAGCAATGGTCTAAGCTGAAGCAACATGCTTTCGCACCGATTTCTTTAGCGGAGCAAGAAGCTTGGTTCCGCATCAAAATACCTGCAAATAATAGCGGTGGCGGTCGCCAGAGTTTCGTTGCTGATGTCGGTTTTTATGTGCTTAAGCATGTTGACTTTTACTTAGTGGAAGACAATCGAATCGTTGATTCGATGATCAGTGGTGTGGATGGGGGCGACGAAAAAAACCGTGATCGTGGTCTCTATTTTGGTTTCCGCTTCAGCAGAAATACCCGATTTCAACAGGATTTATACGTAAGGATTGCATCACAAGTGTTCATGGTTGCTCCAATCGCACTTCGCGAGGAGGTCACCCACAATAGATTTGAGAGCCTCAGAAATATCTTTATTGGGTTACTGCTTGGAGTATCGATCGGTGTATTGACTTATAACGTCGTTCTCTACTCCGTCCTGAGACGAAAAAATTACGTTTATTACGCAATGTTTCAGGCTGTATTGATCGCATTTGCTTTCTTTGGCAACGGAGTCGCAAGTGCACTGTGGTCAGGATTTGATATCAGATTCGATCAATTAGTCCGTGTTGAATCCCAATTAATCCTGGTGGCGATCATGGCGCCCGCTCTTTTTGCGGAATCTTTCATGAGTATTCGAAGGAGTACTCCAAAAAAGAGTAGTTTCTCAAAATTCGCAAGATTCAGTCCGATTATTCTTCTTTTTGCCGCGCCTATTTTGCCGATTCCATTACTTATCAGCGGATCTGCTCTTTTTCTTGTCATATCTTTGACCAGATATAACAACTCTAACTCTATACATTTTGAATTCAGTTCAGCACGCTACTTTGGCTTTGCGATAAGGGGGGTCTGCGCTGCCGGATTAATAAGTTTTGCTTCGTGGCTCGGACTTTTCTCTGGTTCGGCTGTGGTCGATCGAATGTATGTGGTGGGACTGATTTGGGCTGGACTATTCTTGACGATGGCGATAGCAGCGCGGGTCAGAGATGTTCATAAAGGAAACGAGCTCGTAGTTAACACGTTGAAGAGTCGTGGGCCGAAAAGTCGACTTAACGCTGTATTGCGAGAGACATACCGCGGTCAATATCGAGCTAGCGAAATTAAGGTCACAATCATGTTTATTGATATTGTGTCTTTCGGGCAGTTAGCTGCTACTTTGCAGCCTGATGAGGTGATGAGTAAACTATCTAAGCGGCTTGATGAAATCACCAAAACCATCCATCAATTTGGCGGCTCTGTAGATCGGTCACTGGGCGATGGTCTTCTGTGCTTCTTTGGTTACGGCGCAGCAGTTCAGTCGAGTAAGCATGCGTTAGACGCATTCAATGCTGCAGTTAAAATACAACAAGACACTGTTGATTTGTCGAGCGAAGTCGCTGACGATGGCCACGATCAGCAAGAGAATTTCCCGTTGCCAGTGCGGATTGGAATTCACACGGATACTGTGACCATAGGCAACCTAGGTAGCGATCAAGCTGTTGACTTCACGATGGTTGGTAGCGGCGTCAACTTCACTAGCCAGTTAGAGTCAGCATGTGCACCCTTTAAAATCATGCTTAGTGAGTCATGTCGGCAGCAATTGATGTCAGACGGGATCGATCGCGATCAGTTTCAATCCATATTATTTGCTTTAAAAAATAAAGCGGATTTAGTTCAAGCTTACGAGGTGAATCCATTTGCTTACGACCCGACTCGAATGAATTTGTCTGTGAAGATGTACAGAAAGCAGTTAGGAGAAAGTTCGCGCGAAGATAGGTTCCGGGTGGCAGGTGTGCCCGATATTTATCTCGTCTCTAGTGGTGCTTCGTTTCGAATGATTGATTTTTCACCACGTGGTTTTCAAGTGGTGAGTTCCGTATTTTTGGCACAAAAATCTGTGGTTGAAGTCTGTATCGATACGCAGAATCCCGAATTAGACTTAAAACTCAGTGAAAAATTAATGCGCGACCTGACTGTCGAGGTTAGATGGAGCCGTAAGAATGGCCGTGAGTTTTTGCACGGAATGAGGCTGCTCGGGGGCACTGAGTCTCAGTGGCATTTCTTGATGGGGATTCTGGTTGAAGCAGCGCGGGGTGTTGAGGTGAGTCTGCAGGCTCTCAAGAATGATATACCAAATGATTTTCCAGACGATATAGATGCGGCCTAAATCTAAGGCGTGGCAATGGGGACGAATGTGATTCTAGTGAGGAATAAAAAGTCACTTCTTATAGCATCTACGGCATTTCCTGTTTTGTTGCCCATGATTCTCGCCTTTTTATTTGCAGCCACAACTGCTGATAAAGGGTTGCAATGGCCAGTTACAGAGTACGAGTCTATGGTTCGTGCGGATGAAATTGGAGATGTTCTGCAGCTTTCACCCCAACTCTGGCGTCAGCAAAACGGTAATAAACTGCGCTATCCGGGGCCCGATGATGTCTATAGCTGGTTAAGGGTTACGGTTCCGGTCTCCACCCAAGCACAGGATCCAGATTTTGTTGCCGAAGTGGAATTCATTTTACATAAATCAGTCGATTTTTACCTGGTGGAGCGAGGTCGGGTGATCGATGAAGTGGCGGCCGGATTTGATCGAGTCGATACTAAGCGTCGTTCTTTAGGAACCACGAGTGCATTTGCCTTTAAGGCTTCGCCAGAAGTTGAGCGATATGTTTACGTCAAGACAGTGACTGCTGGGCAGTCACCCGCGACACTGAAGATAAGGACTAATAGCGAATTTATCAAGTACTCGAGGACACGTGAGTTGTGTTTGGGTCTGATGCTAGGTACTGCGCTGGGGATGGTTTTATTTAATCTGTTTTTGTTTGTATTTGTTCGACGTAAGATATTTTTATATTACAGCATTTTTCTCGCATCTTTACTTGCCGTCGCATTGCTTTTATCTGGCTCATTGGGTCTTCTGTACCCGCCGATTGGGCATCATTATGGGCATTTTTTACTATTTGGACAGGAGGCTTTTCTCCTTACAATTGCGGCTGTAATTTTATTTCAAAAGTCGTTTTTTCGGATGAGTAATCATCTGCGAATTCTGAAGATTCAGGATAGATTCTCATTAGGCGGGGTATTGGCACTGGCATTACTTGCCCCATTTGTTAACGCTCAGTTGCATACCTTGGTAATAATTTTTATTACTTCATGCATATTAGTTTGGAAGCAGTTGGTGTTGCGTAGGTATCTGCGTCATCCGCAGGCACTGCAGTTTTTTATGTTGACTCTTGGTTTTTCCTCATCTTGGTTTGTGACATATGCCGCCTGGTTTGGTTGGATCGAGGCAACTTTTGTTCGTAATTATATGTTTCAAATTGGTGCGCTTATAGTAAGTGCTGTTTTTTCCTCGTCATTGGCGATCCGGTTACGGTTGTTGGAAAAAAAGCGGCAAAAAATCATTGCATCTCTGACTAAAAAGAGGAGTGCCGGAGACGGTAATCCCGCCGTTCCCGCCGGATCGTCTGTAGACGACTTTGGTGAGGTGTCTGAAGTTTGTATTATGTTTGTGGATATCGTTTCCTTCTCCCAAATCTCGGCGCCGTTGCCGTCACGTAAGGTTTTTAATGAGCTTTCTCGTCGTATTAGTCAGATAGGTTCTGTGGTCGAGGCGCACGGTGGAGCAGTTGATCGCTCGCTGGGCGACGGACTTTTGTGCTTCTTCGCTAGCGAAGGTGCTGATGAACCTGAAAAAAATACAATGAATGCGTTCTTAGCTGCGTCTAAGATCCAGGAACTTACCGTTTCACAGGCTAATTCAGCCGCTGCCGCAGGGCGGGATGTGATGATTATGCCTGTTCGAATAGGGATTCACTCAGCAGAAGTTAGCGTTGGTAATCTCGGGGGACAGACCCTTGTTGATTTCACGATGGTCGGTTCAGGAGTTAATTTTGCTCGCCGTCTGCAAACAGCCTGTAGTCCGTTCAAAATGATAGTAAGTAAATTGTGTCGTGACCAGTTGGTAAAGGCTGGGGTTAGTCCAGCACTTTTTTCTGATATTGCGATCGCGGTAAAACATCATGCCAATCTAGTCCAGGCGTGTGAGTGTGACCCCTTTTACGAGCGTCCGCACTTGCTTAAAGTGGCCGAGACCTTTCATTTGGATCAATTGGGTGTTCGCGCCTTTGATAAGTCGGTAGATGTCGAGGATCCAAGCGCGATTAATTTAGTTAGCTCATACGGTACCTTTGTGGTCGTGGATCTTTCGATGTTTGGGTTTCGAGTGACGGGTCCCAGGCTGTTTGGCCAGAAATCTCTTATTTCTGTGAAAATCGTCACATCTGATGCCGAATTAAATAGGAAACTCCAAGCAAAATTAATGGACGGAGTTACCGTAGAGGTTCGGTGGGGAAAGGTGATTCGATCTGGCTTCGAGCATGGTCTGAAGATTTATGGTGGTAACAAAGGACAGCGTCAATTCCTCTATGATCTGCTGCGTGAGCGGTATGGAGCTCCGCGTAATAACCTCGCAGCCGATCAAATCAATCGCGATATTGCGTAATATTAAAATTGTAGATTCGGTACCTGTATGCGGTATGATTGGTCTGATTATCGATCAACTGATTTGGGAGCTAACGCTATGCTGCATAATGCTAGGGTGTGTTTGCTTGGAATTCTCCTCGCTGGCACGGCTTGCACTGATGCAGACTACCGACTGCGGGGGCATGATGAGCCTCGTGGCGCCTATTTCTCTTTAGTCACTAAAGGCAGTGTGGCGCGGTTTTATAATAGATTAGCCGATAATCAGCTCCAATTTGTTGCTACCTCTCAGCCTGTGCAGGGAGCACTAAAGAGTTCGCGTCTCTTCCCGGCAACGGATGAGCGTCTAGTCATGGTCGAACTCCATTCCGGTAGCCCCGCGGTTTTGCCTGGCGAGCTCGATCGGTTCGGTAATTTTGCGGTGATTTCGGCATCATATGATGCTGATTTGCATATGGTTGCTGGTGTGCCCACGCTTTATGGTGAGGAGTTGGCAACGCGGGAACGCACCTCGCCAGCTGTTGACAAAAGTCTAATGGAATTTACCGCAGCGGAGCAGGAATTTGCTGGTTCACCCGAATTGGCTAGTGGCCTTGTGATTAAGCCGGATGTTTTGGTTACGGAGTTGCGTCAACTGTCGGGCGACCTTCCTGTGAGTCTAAATGGTAAGGAGCTTAGGATCAGCGAGCGGCGACTGGATGAGAATAAGGCCCACGCGCGCGCTTGGCTGCGTCAGCAATATGAGGCGTTGGGCTTTACCGTTGCAGAGGTACCGTATCAAGGTCGAAGTTTCGGCACCAATGCAAATTTTGTGGCCGAAAAGGCCGGCAGTGATACTAGTCGCGTGCTAATCGTGTCGTCTCATCTTGATTCAGTAGGAAATGCCGGTGCAGATGATAATGGCTCTGGGACTATCTCGGCCCTAGCTATGGCTAGAGCGTTGAAAGATGCGTCCTTGAAATACAATCTGAGAATTGTTGCATTCGATGAGGAAGAGTTAGGCCTAGTCGGTTCGGAAGCTTATGCACAATCCTTGGCCGATAGCGGTGAGATTAATCGGGTAGTTGGTGTGATTAATATGGAAATGACTGGCTATAATGCGCGCGGCGATGGCTCATTTCACGTCATGGACTGTAATGAGAACTCATCCGAGCAGCTATCGCGAGTCTTTAAAAATGTAGCAGCGCGCGACCCTGAACTAAAGCTGAAGCCAGTTGCTGCATGCACTAGCCGTAGCGATCATGCGAGTTTTTGGCGAGCGGGTAAGCCAGCTGTAGTGCTTTCGGAGAATTTCTTCGGAGGGGATGCAAATCCTTGCTACCACAGGAAATGTGACAAAGTCAGTGGAGTCAACTTTGACTATATGGCGCGCTTGACGACGCTGCTCACTCGCGTCTCGCTGGAGCTATTAACTCGCTAAAGAGCTTCTGGAAATGCGCTGCTTGATGTCTCTCAAACATGAACGATAAAATATGGGTTCTCGGTGACCGTAAAAATCCTGATTGGTGCTGCCTCGGTCGCCATGTACTTCAGCGTGCTGGCGTACGCATTTTTCGCTGTCGGCAAACGTACTTTCTCCTCCTATCTGAAGCTTTTCAAGAGTCTGAAGAAAGGTGACGGCAGAGCGAGAAGAGGAATTATATTCGCGACGGTGTTCATGCTCATTGCTCTGATTGCAGGGCTGAGCACCTGGTATTACATTATTCGATTCTTTGATTGGACTTTCTCAACTGTTGCAAGTGGCAGTTGGCAACTTTGGATATCCGAATCAGATTTATTTATCCAAGCCTATCGATTGGTGAGCAAGACACCACAACATTGGTTCTGGTCGTCACAACTCCTAATTGCCACCTGTGCCTTCGTCAGTATTTTAAAGAGCGCAGGTGGTCGCCCAGCATGGCGATTTGCCTTGCTGGGGTTTCTCGGTGCGATAAGCGTGGCTTTTGCTCTTTTTTTGGCAGATTGGGTGTGTCGAGAGCAAATCTCTAAAAGTGGGATCGACTCTACATTATCCACCAATATGAGCGATGTCGGACCCTCTCCACTGCACACGATTGGTCCCGTTTTAGGGTTCAGTATCATCCTAGCCATGGCATCAATCGTTTTAAGTCCCCTACTGTCCACCTCGTCGTTGGCTTACATAGTAAACCTTATTTTTCTTCACATCATTCTGCTCATTGCACTAATGCCGGAACCAAAAAGACTTGGGATTAAAAAAACACAACTGCCGCAGTGGCTCGGAAGTGTCGCAATATTCGCGCTACTTTATCTTTTGCTTCAGATTGGACGTATATTTGTGACGTCTTCCGCGGCAGAATTAAATTCTTTTGGCCAAACCCTAGTTGCGGCAATTTTCGAAAACGACTGCCAAACCAGTATCACTTTGGATCTGTTTTTCGTCCTGGGGTCGGCAGCTGTGTTCTTCGCCTACAGAACTGCCGAACCACACTTCAGCAAAGAGCTACCCCACGGACAGCTATAGCTGCTTCTTGAGGCTCGGCACACTACTGGTGACGTAACTGACTAATGTGAAGCGCTAGAGCAAACCTTTAGGTTGCGCTGCTCTAGCTCCGGCACTTTCTCGTCTTTTGCCACCTTGCGCAGAGGTATGTTGCCAGCAAGCTTGATGCTGTCTTGCGAGTGGAAACCGTGTTCACTTGTGCCAGCGATTTGGAGAGCGGTAGTCTCAGCAAGATCGATAATTTCTGTGACACATAGATCTTCTTTGCCTCCAGGAGCCACCTGTGCCAAGCCTTTAAAGGCAAATATGCGCCGGGCATCACTTGACTCTATTAAAGTCTCGGTGGCGCCATGAAGTTCGCTTTGGTCAATGATGACAGTGAGGAATGGCAGGCTCACTGTTGCCTGTGCCTGCAAGTCGAGGAAGGTGAGACTGCCCTTGATGCGTAATTCGAGCTCAGAGCGTCCATTGGCTTCTTTTGCGATTGCCTCGAAAGTGGAGAAAGGTAGTGAGCTCCTGCCGTTTTCTTTAACTTCGGCGTAGCCAAAGGCATCCCGGAAAAAGACTTTATTGGTAGTATCTTCAGCCAAGTGTCCCTTTAGGCGCAAGTGAATCCCTTTGCTCCTTAGGTTGTCGCTTTTTACCGCCTCTGACTCGACGAAAGGTTTGTCTTCCTCGGATTTTTGTAGCCGAGAGAGAAAATCGTTATACACCGCATAAAGCTGCGACGGACCCATATTACATGACATGGTTAAAGTCAGATCTTTTTCGGGAAAGAAATTCGTGATCGTCTGATATCCAGGTACCAACCCGCCATGACCGAAGCCATCGCCGATAAGCGACGGTGTCTTCATCAAGCCGAGTCCATACTGCAGCGGCATTCCCAGAACGGAGCCCAGTCGAGTTGTTTTCATTTCAGCGAGCGTTTCCGGTTTTAGGATCTCGCCATGAAAGAGTGCGTAGGTCAGTCGCGTAAGGTCGGATGTGTTTGAGATGATGCCACCGGCAGCCCAAACGAAGGAGCTGTCGAAAATATTGGTCGTATCAAGGTACGATCCGATTTTTTTGATCTTGCGCGAAAACGTATTAATGAACCACCCAGGAAACGGCAAATTTGCCACCATGTAGCCCGAGACGCGGAATTTCTTTTGGTCTTCTGGCAGAGATAGATAGGTGGAATTCATACCTAACGGTTCGAATAACTGAGTCCTTAGTATTTGATCCAGAGGTTGACTGGTGACCTTCTCTGCAATCATGCCAAGTAAGACGTAATTGGTATTGTTGTATTCAACTTTAGTCCCAACCGGAAACATGGAGGGCTGTTTTGCTACAGCGTTGATTAATTCGCGTGGCTTCCACTTGCGTGAATGCCAGTTGAAGGCGCTACGCAAGATACGGTTGATGCCCTCTTTACTGAATACGTACTCAGGAATACCCGAGGAATGGTTGAGAAGATCACGCACGGTGACCTCGCCCCATTGGCCATATTCGGGGAAGAAGTCGGTTAACTTGTCAGTCAGCTTAAGTAGGCCTTGATCGACAAGTTTTAGGGTCATAATAGCGGTGATATATTTTGAGTTACTACCAATCGTAACCAAGCTGTCCAGAGTTACGGGCTCCTGACGACCTATTCCCGTGTAACCCTCGGCTGCTGATTGACAGGTTGAGCCGCGGCACACCGTCACGAAGGTGGCAGGGTCATTCGAGAAATAATTCGCCTCTTGTAGCTCAACGCTTAGTTGCGGAATTGAGGTTATCGCCTCGCTCGCATAAAGCTGCTGAGATAGAAGAAGTGCCTTAAAAAGTAGATTTAATTGCATAAGAAAACCCCACAGGGCGTTACGCCAAGCGACTGATTAGAACTCACGATATTACGGTGGGGGGAGCACAGCATTGTCTAAACTAAATGTAGTGTGTCGATATAAGTCATAACCTCAGACCGGTGTGGCGGTCAAGGTGGTGCTGGAGGTTCGGCATTTATCTTTATATGTCGGTGGGTTATGCGGCGGGCTATGTGACGAGTTATGTGGTGGGATGGTTCGTTCTGGGTCGGTTTCATGCGCTTTTAGTCTGTATTCGGGTAACGGGCCAAGCTGATGCGCCGGATGAGCCGACGGTGAGTGGGGTGAGTGGGGTGAGTGGGGTGAGTGGGGTTGGGGCACCAACGCTAAGCTCCTAAAAGCGCGCGCTGTGTGTGATCCGTTTCCGAAATACAATCATGTTGGGAGGTTAGCGCCAGTGCCTGACCCCATCGAAGCCATCGAAGCATTTTCGAGTTCAAAAACTATGATCTCGTTGTTGCCCTTTTGAAGCCATGAGCCAGGACAATAAAGTGCTCTCTGCGGTCCGATGCGCCAGTAGCGCCCAAGATTGTGTCCGTTCACAAACACCACACCCTTGCCCCAGCCGCGAGTATCAATAAATGTGTCGCCCACCTCAGCCAATTTGAAGGAGCCGCGAAAAAATGTTGGACCCGTCAGACGGCCTAGCTTTTTCGCCTTCGTGAAGTGAAGGGCGGAAAGGTTGTTGAGTGGTAGTGGGTATATTTCCCAGTCAGTCAGCTCACCAGTGTCGCTCACAACTTGCTTGGTGATGCCCTTACGATCATAGGCTAACTCCGGAGTGAAGTTTAGGCGCCCATGATTTTCTACTAAGATGTCGAGCGGCTTTCCCGCCTCAAGATGGATATCTAAAGTACTTTGATTGTAACGACGATCGAGGGTGCCAAGTAGCTTGGAGCCTTGACGCAGCCATGCATAATCATGCACATCCCGAAGTGCTAGCATGCCGTCATAAGGCTTCTTCACGTGATGACGATAGAGAATGAAACCATAGGCTTGGTCAACCTCCTCCATGGTCTTCGGTGACTTGGAGATGATCGGCTGTCCAAGCAGTTGGTCAAGTGAGGCGCTTTCTGTAAAAGCGAACGGTGCGAGCTTAAGCATTTTGGGCGTAGAAGGAATAGCTGGTAGCGTCGCCCCTGGCTGCTCTTGTTGAAGGATAGCCCGAATCGCATGAAATTTTGCCGTAGGAAGTCCGGCCTCGCTGATCGGAGCATCATAATCATAGCTCGTGGTATCAGGGCGGTAGAAACCATGCTCAGAAGTGGCTCCGTTCATAAAGCCAAAGTTGGTGCCGCCGTGCGCCATATAGATGCTGATGTTGATCTTGCGATCCAACATCCATTTCAGACTATCTAGACCCATTTGCATATCTTTGTTCGAATGTTTGCCGCCAACATGGTCAAACCAGCCGAACCAAAATTCGGAGTTCAGCCGAACGCCTTCGGGACGAAAACTATCTAGAACGCCAAAAGCACTCGCAGCGGATTCGTTCTGACCGAAATTTATTGCCAACGGCAAGTCCGGAAAGGAGCCTCTCTCTAGTAGCGTCAAAATATTGTGCTGTCCAAGCACGTTGTCGGAAGTAAAGAGAATGCCGTCGATGCCAGAGTTAGTAAGCGCAGCGCGGATAGCATTCAAATAGTCGCGGTCAGCGCCGAAGGAGCCGTATTCGTTTTCTACCTGAGTTAAGATAATTGGGCCGCCTTTGCTGATCATTAGATCTTTGACTTGCTCGCCAACCTTACTCAAGTACCTTCCTGAGGCTGCAATAAATCGCGGGTCGCCACTGCGTACCATTAGTGTCGGATCTTTGAGTAGCCAGGCAGGTAGTCCGCCGAACTCCCACTCGGCGCAGACGAACGGGCCTGGCCGCAGGATGACAAATAATCCCTCTTCTTGCGCGGTCCTTATGTACTCCGCGATATCTAACTGGCCACTAAAATTATAGGTCTCAGGCTGAGGCTCGTGCAGGTTCCAGAACACATATGTGGTTAGGGTGTTGAGACCGAGCGCACGTAGCATTTTCATGCGATGTCGCCAATGCTCCTTCGGCACTCGCGCATAATGCATCTCACCCGCACGAATTAGGAATGGTTTGCCATCGAGTTCGAATTGGTTACCGTGGATGGCAAAGCTGGGTGGCTTTTCTGCTGTATCGGCCAATACTGATAATGACTGCACAGTGGTGGCTCCCGCTAGGGCGAGCAAAGCCGACACTAACATCTGTTTTACCTGTGTCATAGATTAGCGGTCTCCTGCAGTTTTTAGGATTTCTAGACTTTGGGGCGCCCACCGCTGGCGCTTGATTCAGCCCGAAGTCGCCGCGCTTGTCGATCAAAACGGGAGATGAATGGGCAGCGCTGACAGAGGTCTTCAACCAGTTCGCCGCGATCAAATCCTTCCCGTAGATTTACGGCGCGTTGGCTCTTAAGTATCTCGGATATTGGAGTCTTGAGTGCGTTCCCAAGATTTATGACGGCTTCTTTATCCAGGCAACAAGGAACCACGCGCCCGTCCGCATGGACACCGAAATGACTACCAAGGCCGTGACAAAATCCTTGCTTGGACCGGTGCGGTAAATTCATCGCGGGCCAGATAAATCGCGAGTCAAAATGCGCTGACAAACGACCGGCTAGACGGACTTGTTTCCGGCGGCGCACGTCGATAGCTCCGACGGACAAATCGACGCCAAACTCGCGCTCTAACGTAGACCTGATGAGAGCGTTGCTTTCGGGTATGTTCTCACCCTGCTTTTGATCCCACAGGCGCAGATTAATGTAGAGTTCAGGGCGTAATTCCGCAGCTAAGCCGGCAAAGCTCAGGACTCGTTGCAGGTATGGTTCGATGTCCCGCGTTGGGAAATTAGCTTCGAAACTGTGGACGGAAATATTGACCTGACGAACAATCGGCGAGAGTAACAGGTCTCGCCGATGGCCGGTGATCAGCATGCCGTTAGTCGTTAAGTTTACTGGTAGCTTGTGATCGGTGCAGGCAGTGATAATGTCTGCAAGTTCCGGGTGGCCGAGCGGCTCGCCCATTAAGTGAAGGCAAACTTCGTCCACGAGCGGCGCAATGTCAGCGGCAATACGCTTAAAAGTCGCTGCATCCATGACTTGCTGAGCACGCTCTACTTCAGGACAAAAGCTGCATTTGAGATTACAGATGTTGCTGATTTCAACGTAGGCGCGTCGATATTTTTTATTTAATACTTCCGAAGTGACCAAGAGCCGGTCTCCAGAGTTGCTGCTTTAGTCTGTCACATGATGAATGTGTCACAGTCCGGGTAGGTCTGGCAGGCGGTGGTAAGAGATATAAGACACCCTCGCCCTGTCCGACGTTTTCGCGGACAGAGTCGAGGGCGCAAGGCTCACTTCTTAAAGTAAGCTTTCAGTCCTGCTTGCGTGGTCTTCATCGTTTTTTCGCCCTTCTTCCAGTTGGCTGGGCAAACTTCGCCGTGCTCTTCGTGGTACTGAAGTGCTTCGACTAGACGCAGGAACTCGTCGATATTACGGCCGAGCGGCAGGTCGTTGATGGTTTGCTGACGCACTTTGCCGGTTTTGTCGATGAGGAATGCTCCGCGCAGAGCAACGCCATCATTCGGAATCAGCACGTCGTAATCGCGAGCGATGGTTTTGTTCAAGTCGGAAATGATGGGGTACTTCACGCCTTCGATGCCGCCATCATCACGCTTGGTGTTCAGCCACGCCAAGTGCGAGAATTTGCTGTCGATCGAGACGGCTAAGACTTCAGTGTTTAACTTCTTGAACTGGTCCAACTTGTCTTGGAAGGCGTGCAGTTCAGTTGGGCAGACGAAGGTAAAGTCTAGAGGGTAGAAAAATAGCAAGACGTACTTGCCGCGGTAGTCAGAGAGGCTGATGGTTTTAAAGTCACCGTTTACTACGGCTTCTGCTTTGAAATCGGGGGCGCTTTTCCCTACAAGAACGGACATGCGTTGTCTCCTTGGTGATTAGCCACCTGTGGCCTAATTAAGAGTCGAATCAAACACGGCCGAACCGTGTTGTCAATCTTCACGGTTCTGTCATGTGTGCATAGGCATAGTTGGTTGGTGGCACGAACGTCTCTTTAATCGTCCGTTGGCTCATCCAGCGAGTCAAATTGAGCTTGCTGCCAGCTTTGTCATTGGTGCCCGAGGCCCTAGCGCCGCCGAAAGGCTGCTGGCCAACCACGGCACCGGTTGGTTTGTCATTGATATAGAAGTTGCCGGCAGTCTGTTCTAAGGCTGCCGTCAGCTTTTGAATCGCTAGCCGATCTTGGGCAAAAATAGCGCCAGTAAGAGCATAGGGTGAAGTCTGGTCAGCCAGGACCAAGGTTTCGTCGAGCTTGGCATCATCGTAGACGTAAATGGTGAGCACAGGCCCGAACAGCTCCTCGCTCATGGTGCGGTATTTAGGGTCTTCGGTGACTAGAACGGTCGGTTTTATGAAGTAGCCGACGCTGTCATCGGTCTCGCCGCCCACTAGTACTTTGACTCCGGGAGCCTTCTTGCTCTCCTCAATGGCGCCGCGCAGGCGAGAGAAAGCCCGCTTATCGATGACTGCCCCCATGAAGTTACGGAAATCTGCTGGATCCCCAACGCTTAGGCTCGATACCTGACTGACCAAGGCCTCTTGCACCCGTGGCCAAAGGCTCTTTGGGATGTAGGCGCGCGAGGCGGCGCTACACTTTTGGCCTTGGTATTCAAAAGCTCCGCGCACTAAAGCGGTCACCAGGCTGCTCGCGTCTGCGGAGGGGTGCGCGAAAACGAAGTCTTTGCCGCCCGTTTCCCCCACGAGTCGAGGATAGGCTCTGTATTTATTGATGTTTTGGCCTACAGTCTGCCACATGCTGTTGAACACCCCGGTGGAGCCAGTAAAGTGGATACCAGCCAAATGCGGATTGGCGAGGACTTGGGCGCTGATTGCAGCTGCGTCACCGCTGAGCATATTGACGACGCCGTCTGGCAACCCAGCCTCGCGTAGGATCTGCATCCCGACCCAGGAAGCGGCAAGGCCGGTGGCGGCTGGCTTCCAAACCACGCCACAGCCCATGAGTGCTGGAGCGGTGGCAAGATTTAGTGCGATGGAGGAAAAGTTAAACGGGGTCACGGCGAAGACGAAGCCTTCAAGGCCACGCCCTACGATTCGGTTCCAGACGCCTGGCGATGAGATGGGTTGATCGCGGTAGAGTTCGGTCATGAAGTGAACGTTGAACCGCCAGAAGTCAGCTAATTCGCAGGCTGCATCGATTTCAGCCTGGTAGCAGGTTTTGCTCTGGCCAAGCATAGTCGCCGCGTTCATGACTTGCCGGTACTTGCCGCAAAGCAGCTCCGCAGCTTTCAAAAAGACGGCCGCGCGATCTTCCCAAGGCAGCCGTGACCAGTCCCGCTGGGCTGAAACAGCTGTCGTGATTGCCGACTCTACATCAGTGGCACTGGCATTGTGGTAAGTGGCTATGGCATGTCGGTGCTGGTGCGGCATCGTCACCTCAGCAGTACTTTTGCCGCGGACTTCACGCCCACCAATGACCAGCGGGATATCCACGGGAGTGCTGCTCTGATGCTTCAGTTCGGCCTTCAAAGCGGCGCGCTCGGGGCTGCCAGGGGCGTAATTATAGACGGGCTCATTAACCGGCGGTGGAGCGTGAAAGAGTCCGTTGGCCATATCGTTCCTCATGAGTTAATTAAGCTTTAAACGACGATTCCGAGTATAGCGAAGCGGACGCTAGTCCGCACGGCTACGGCGCATTTTAGCCTAGGTTGGGTAAAACGCAATCCCGTCTGCAAGATGTAATCTAACGCCATGCACCCTAAAACCGCGTAGATTTTGGTATACTTAAGAGACCCTATAGCCACCTCCTGCTACGGAAACCTACCCGAGTGTCACTTCGGTCCTGGATTATAGCTGGTTTTATCGCTGTTTTAGCCGTGCCCGGTGGGCACGCGCAGACGCAGTTGCCCAGTTCGCTTAAGGAGTGGCACGGAGAATATTTTGACAAGAAGCAGGGCGGGTTTTTCTTCTCCCTGGACATGAAAAATTTTCGTGGCAAAAACCGGATGGTAACGGACGTCCTGGTGACGGTGCGAGATATCTTGGGGCAAAAGACCTTTGTTGTAAGTGCCGATCCAAGTCGTGACCCCAGCTCGGTGGCTGGACAGATCTGGGCAACCGGTAGGGGCAAGTATCAAGTGGAAAGTATAGTGGTCGTGGATGGGTCGGGTATCAAAAGGACCTGGTCTGGCAGCGCGATGTATCGCGACTTTGTCGTCAAACGGCAGTGCCTATCCAACCTGGGGCGCTGGACTATTGCTCCCGAAGGGAGGGACAGTCTTAAAGTAGTCTTCAGCATGGTTCCGAACGTATTTCGAGAAAATGGCAAGACGAAGAAAGATAGCTCCATTGCAGCGGTCTTGGATGGTTTTAACGGTCTGGTTCAGGAGGCCTTTGGTGGTTCGCGGGTGCTGACGGGCGCGGACACCGATTATTCGAGCACCCATGAGCTCCGCCGGTCCATTACTTTTAACCGGCAGATTGCGATGTTTTATAAGCTCGATCTTTTTCGCCATAATTATAATAGCAAAGCTATCTCAGGGGTGCTGAATACTAACGATGTTAACCTACGCCGGTGTTATACCGATCGACTTGATTTTAATGACGATTTGCGTGGTACCTTAAGCTTCACATTCCTGTTGTCGAAACAGACTGGCACGATGATCAAGCTGAAAAACACTGGCGGCACGGCGAATGATCCTAAGCTAGTTGAATGTGTCTTTCTGGAATTGTCGAGAATGCAATTTCCTGTAAACGAGAACATGATTGGGGAGCTGGTTTATACTTACGATGTGAAGTAGTTATAATAAGTAATAGCGACTCGCAGCAAACATACCCAAGGGAGGGTAGCGCGGTGACGAATCAGACAGTAGGTCCGGGACAGGGAGCGCCGCAAACTCAGGCGCCACAAACGCAGGCGCCGCTAGGTAGCGGTAAAGCCAAACGGCGTTTGCACAATTTTATGCTGCAGCCTCTCCTGCAAATAAAAATTGGTCTCTATTCGATCATCATTTCACTGCTTTTTGCCGGTTCTCTGGCATGGATTGTTTATTACAATTTTGCTGGCTTGGTGAATTCGGTAGTTTTACTGACCGATGCTGAAGACGAAGTACGCGATTTGTTCATGGATTACTGGCGCGGAACCCAGCTTTGGGTATACCTGTCATGTCTCATTTATATCGGCGGAACCGTGGCCATATCGGTACTATTTACGCACAGGTTAGTGGGGCCGACCATTGCGTTTCGTAGGCATATCCGTTCGCTTGCTGAAGGGCGGTATAATGCGCGCACCTATCTCCGCAAGGGTGATGCCTTCGCGGAAGTCGCGGAAGAACTGAATCGCCTGTCTGAGACCATGGAACGTAACCAGGGTGCTCCTCACACTCAAGTTAAGTAGCGCCGAAGATATAGCATGGCAAAACCAAACGAACAGACTAATGACACTGAACTTGGCGCAAGGGACTGGTTCCTGACTGCTATTGCGCATGATGGCCCGGTTGGACCTTGTTTGGATGCTTTGTTGAGTGAGCTGGACACTCGCCGCTCTTTTATCGCCATGCTCAAACAAAACCTTACTTTGGAAACATCGGCGGTCGATACGGTGACCGATCTAGGGCAAAAGATTCGCGCTCTAGAAAATACTCTGCGTTTTAGATTACCTATGCTGTCGCCCGAGCGACCAGTGGCCTGGTTTAGGGCTCCATCATCAACGACGACCGGTCCGTTTCAGGCGACACTCCTCGGTGAGCCGGTATTCGCCGCTTACGAGCCAAGCAATGTCGCCCAGGTTGAGCAAGGATTGACTGCGGCATGGCGATCTAGACAGTCTCCTAATCTGCCGTTTATGGAAACCTCTGGCTGTCTCTGGCGTACCCTGCTTAGTCACAACGCAAGGCTAGAAGAGATGTGCTGTCTGCAAGGACCGTTCGCTGGGCTGCGCCTGGATGTACTTCCTGACGGCATCCCTGCGGCATTGAATAGTCGGGCTCTAGCCTCTTTTCTGATGAACGTGCGCACAGAAATCTTGGTGGCACGCGATCGACTGAACAACTGTTATCAGCAGTTACGCGAGTGCAGTTTGAAGCTGTGGGTGGAGCAACGAAAAATGGCTGCGCAGGAGCCCAAGAGGTCGCGTAGCTCTCAGGCCGCTCAGGATCTTCGGGATGAGTTCCGGCGGCGGCGCAGCAGTGCCGCAAGCGCGGCTCCCGCTCTGTCTCCGGCGGATATTTCGGCAATGCAGTTCATGGGCTTTAGTGAACTTCCGCCTGCCGGCCTATTGCGTCAGCGTTATATCGATATGGCTAAAAAGCTGCACCCTGACCGGCAGGGAGGTGATGACCAGGATTTTAAAGTTCTGGTTAATGCTTATGCGCGGTTGTCGGCGCGGATGATTTAATGACAGCGCGTCCGCACGAAGTGACTCAGCAGCCTTATCAGGACATCATTCTGCAACATGCAAGGTCGCCACGGGGCTACTGTCAGAGCTTGGAGCGGGCCGAAAGCGTGACGCTGGCCAATCCAGTTTGCGGTGATGAGGTCACAGTTATGCGGCGTTGGACGGCGGAGGGGCTTTTAGAACTTGGTTTTCATTGCCAAGCCTGTCTGCTGTGCAAGGCTAGTGCATCGGTCATGGTGTCCACGTTATCAGGTCTAGCCATGGAACCTGCTGCAGCCTTGGTGCGGTTGCTGCAAACCACCTTCCCGACTCCTGGACCGGCCTTGCCGCCTAATATTAGCGCTGATTTAGTCGCTCTTTATGATTTGCGCAGATATCCGACCAGGGCTCAGTGCGTGCTCCTGCCTTGGGACGCCATCAATAAATTACTGTATAATTAAGCTATCTCTCTCTTTCTCTCCCTCCATCACTGTTAGGAGTCTGCTCGATGCGCCACGTGCAGCGCCTGTTTATGGTAAACTTAATGTTGTTTATTTTTGCCTGTCACAATGAGCCGGCTTCACGGGACAACGAAGCCGCAGACAGAGGCAGTCTTTGCACCGCCGCAGGTGCTACGCTGAATAGCACGACCAATGAATGCGAGTGCAGTGGTGGTCAAAAATGGAGCGGTAGTCGCTGTGAGGCTGAAGTTGCGGCCGCGGCTAAGCCACAAGAGATGGAGCTAGCTGCTCAAGAAGCGGCCAAGGCGCCACAGAATGACATCAAGGACATGGCACCGGCAACTTTAATGCCGGAAGCTAAAGCTGTGATCCCAGAGCAAAAGCTGACGGAAAAAGCCTCGGCTCTCTCGCCGGCGGAAGTGGCGAGTTTGAAAAAGGCGTGTGAGAATAATAGCTTGAACAATGGCAAATGGGATCTCGCGAAGAACCGTTGTCAGTGTCCTAGTGGCCGCATTTGGCTAGTTGGACTTTGTGCTTTGCAGTCGCGATTAAGCTCAGCGGTAATTTGCGAAAGTGGCTTTAATAGTGGCACCTGGGACTCAAGTCACAAACGTTGCCATTGCCAAAATGGTCAGATGTGGCTGAACCAAAGCTGCATGGATCCACATGCATTGCCAAGTCGCAACGTGTGCGAAAGTGAGTTTAACCGCGGCACCTGGAACACCACTCGTCAGAGTTGCTCTTGCCCGCGCGGTGCGCGTTGGGATAGCAAGAACCTACAGTGCCAGGGGCGAGCTGGTTGAACATAAAGATCTAAGCGTGGCGCTGTGATCAGCCGCCACCGAATGCTTTCATTAGTTCATGCAGCATACCGCCGCCCTGGGATGCCAAGATAATCCCGACACCCATCAGCGATTCACCAGCAATCAGACCCGAAGAAACAGTGACCAGATAACGGTCAGCCACTTCGGGTTTTGTTTTGACTAAACGCCAGGCGAGCAGGCTGCCAATAAACATCGAAAGGGCGTTAAAGGCGGGTATTACACCCGCGATGCCAAGTCCTGTGGCTGACGGCAGCCAGCGTTTGTAGCGTTGTGGCAGGTATTCCTCTGCGACGGCTAAAACAGCGCCCAATACGGCACCAGCCACCATGGCAGCGAAGGCTCCGGCCGGCAACGAATCCAAGCCATTAGCTAGCATTTTGGCCACGCCAGCCCACACTTTTGCTGAGGGTGCCGGCAGCGCGGCGGTGCCGAGTTGCTCTGGCCGCACTACCAAGGTGTAAACCGGGACCGCCAGTAAACTCCCGGCCATGACACCGAACAGCTGAGCAATCGTTTGCTGCCGCGGATTTGCACCCAGTAAGTATCCTGCCTTCAGATCTGTGAGCAGGTCGGCTGCATGGGATGATGCTCCTGCGGTAATGGAAGCGGTCATCAGGTTAGTCGTCATATTCGACGGAGCGATCATTCCGTAAGACAGCTGAGTGATTTTACCCATCGCCCCAACTGGGGTGACATCCGTCTCGCCTGTTGCCCGTGCGGCGACAATGGCGAGGAAGAAAGTCATTATAACCGCCAGTATACCCATCCACCAGGTAACCCCGAACCAGGCATGACCCAGATAAACGGCCATTCCGCCTGAAATTAGCGTGCCCCAAACGAACCAAGAAGTTGGTACTTCGATATGGGCCAGCGGATCTACAGGAGCTTTGTCTTTGCTGAAGGCGGCTTTGAGCCCTGACATGGCTCGCACAATAGTCCGCCAACGCAGGCCGAGCGATACCATGCTCGATGTGACCATGAGCGATGTCGCAGGCCACATGGTCCACGAAACGATCCCTTTATATCCGGGTTCGACAATGCCGTTGTTGACCAGTTGTGGGCCAATAATTCCGTAGTAGATTAGCGCGCCCAAAAGTAGCGATGTGCCCACACGAATGCCCATAATCGCACCGGCTGCGATCATGATCAATGAGCCCTCGAAGCCTATCGTATAGCGCTCTAAAAGACCCCCAGCGCCAGGGTATAGAGGTACAGAATCTGGTATTGCCGCACCTTCAAGAGTGCTTTTGAGGTCCGGGCGATCGAGTTTAATGGCTAGCCAAGCGCCTAAATGACCCAATCCATCACGCCAAAAAGCAACTAGCGCGCCAAGTCCCGCACTCCACATCAGCGAGCGTGCCTTGCCGATGGATTCTTTGCCAGCAGAGTGCATCGAGCGCAGGGTTTCAGCGGTGGCTATGCCTGATGGGAACGGTAATTTATCGATATTGATCAATTGGCGCTTGAGTGGCACAGCCATAAAGACGCCGAGCACGGAAATCGTCGATAGCCAGCCGATCATCTCCCACCAAGTTAAGATCCGACCAGTGGTTAGGTAAAGAGCCGGAAATGCCGAGGTCAAGCCTGCTGAGGCCATATAGCCGGCCGCACTGGCAGCGCTAGACATCGTATTATTTTCGAGAATGGAGAATGGGTTGCGTTTGTACGCCGGGATCACAGCTTCCAATGCGCGGAAGACGCCGAACGCAATGATACAAGCTGTGATAGTGACGCCGAGGCCCCAGCCGGTCTTTAAACCAACGTATAGATTCGACACCGACATAATTGCCCCAATCAGCATACCGCTGACTACAGAGCGTACGGAGAGCTGGCGTACTCGGTCGCCTTGGTAGACATCGCGTAGCCATGCTCGCGCTTCATCGTGGTGCATCGTTGGATCCTCAGCTGCCGTACTGGTGGCTCTGGGCTACCTACGCTAGCTAAGTCCCCGAATCAACCAAAAATAAGTCGGGGGTGATGATCTGGAGGCTCCGTGCGCTAGTCGTGATAGTGACTTACCCGGGTAGGACGGTCAATTTCTGACAAATGGCCCCGTTACCGATTTAGGCCTTGCGGCGGATGATTTGCCACAATGTACCTGATCTTCACTGCACGCGCCCATCCAGAGCCATTTGGCGTCGATCGCAAAAATATTGAAGGTGGCCTCACCAGGTGCCTTCGCCGCGCATGCAGTAATGTCAGTTTCGATATTTGTTTTATAACTGGCCTTACGACATTCCGTATTGGGCGAGGACATATTTAGTTGGTTGCTACCTGCCACGCCAAAATCTGTGGTGTATCTTGCCGTCGTCTTCATCGATTTAAAGTCGATATCCACGGTCCCTGGTACCGAGCGGCTTGGGCTGCCGATTTTATAGACATAATGGAACTTGAGTTCGTTCCAGGTCTGGGTGCAGCTCGGGTCGGAGAAGTATGTGTAGACAAAAATAGCCTGACCATCCGCATAGACCCACTTGAACTGGGTCGAGCTGACTGGGTTTTGCTCAGGCGAGTAGGGTTTTATGCAGTCGCTTGACCAGCTGCCAGTCAATGCCGCGCGTAGATCCTTGGTTGCATCTACCGGTTTTACTAGGTTTTGGTCGTTATTACCTGGTGCCAAACCGGTGCACACAACGAGCACGTAGCTAAATAATAAGTAGTGAGTGATCCTCATTGCTACCTGCTTTATGCTCAGCGAGCATCCGCAAAGAGGAAGGCTTCAATTTCATCTCGGCGCGCATGCGCATCCTGGCGGCCGAGCTCGACGAGGTAGGCGCAAAATGCAGGCTCAAATAACAGATAGCTTGCCAGTTCAGATGCTTCAGACTGTGAACCGAGACCACCGATCAGGTACTGAATCATTCCCGGCAAACGCTTAAAGTGCTGGCTTGCCAGCTCGGCTAAATCTGCAGAAGGCTGAATGGCTAGGTAGTCGATTTCTTTTAGTGGTAACTGATCCTGGAACTCAGCAGGTACCGAGGCAACTAATTTGTTCATCCGCATTAAACGATCGATGTCGTACTCGACAGTGTCCATCATGAGGGCGTTGATGATCACACCAAGGATGCGGGCGACCGTTGGCTTTTCTGTGGCCTCAAGCTCTGGTCGGGGCTGATTTGGATCGCGGCCGTGGCGTACCCCAACGATCAATAGTTTTCTCGCACCTAATCTGATTGATGGACTAAACGGAGCCGGGTTGCGCACACAGCCGTCACCATAGTAGCGCTGCTCGATCTCTACAGGCGGAAAAATCAGTGGAATTGCCGAGGAGGCCATCACATGCTCCACCTTGATCGGTGTAAAAGCAGAGCGGCGTCTTGGGTGTATCCATGCGTCGAGTGGCTTCTTACTCATGATAAAAGAGACGTTTTCGGATGTTTTATAATCCAGTGTAGACACTTCAAAAGCGGAAATTAGTCCGCTATTTAAGTGCTTGGGAACGCGGTTAAACGGAATGTTGTGAGCTAGAAGTCGCATGAGCGGTGCGGTATCGAGGAGTGAGACGGCCTGCTTGCGTTTGCGGACGTTACCCAGGGTGAGGTCGGTTGCCCAGTTTACGCCAATCCGGCTAAGGGAGCGAATGTCGGTGCGGAAGATCGCCTCCGAACGTAGAGTTGACCAAAATTCGGAGAGCTGCTTAGCAGAGCGAATGAAAGAATCGGCCGTAGCGGCAACAAAGCTGGCGTTGATGGCGCCGGCACTTGCGCCAGACACGATCCCGAACGGCAAAGCTGTCTGCCTGCTCTTAGCAATTTCTGCCACGCCCTGGAGCACGCCGGCTTGATAGGCGCCGCGGGCGCCACCACCGGTGAGTATCAGTCCAGTCGTCTGTTGCTTCGCAGTCATTGACTAAGTCCCGTGCCAGTCGCTAGATGCGGCGCGGCCAAACCTTTGATCGCCCACAGTGTTCATCGGCGCCCGTTTGGTTAACTTAAGCAATATGTCGAATGAAACCCCAAAACATGTTATAATATCTCATAATATCAATTGTTTGTATTTAATTGGTGGTCCGCTCAATAACGGAGCGGTGCTCTATGAATCTCGCCCCGAATTGGCTGCGCGGCAGCGATATTGGGGCCATCTTTTGGTGGTGCCAATGCGGCATCATTGTTCTCGATGGTATTGGTACTGGGGGATATCGATATTACAAGCGGTGCCGCAACTCGACGCTGTTTTTGTTTAAGTTTTTGTAATCTTTTGACTTTAAATTAAATCTCTAAAGTTACGCCGAGCACCTCCGAAAGGTTAGATGGCACTCAGGACTTGGTCACATGGACATTGGCCGTTTGAGTGTCTTGGGTTCCGGGGCAGGGGACTAAGGGGCGCAAATGGGTTCTATAAGTTCACATAACCGTGCTGATCAACCGCAAGTCGCGAGTAGCGACTTGAAACCCGTGCGGCCACTCGGAGCGAAGACGCTGAGCGGCAGTGAAGGGTTTACCTTGGTGGGCGCGATAGTTATGGTCGCTTTTATCGGGATCTTCATTTACGTGCTGTCCATGTCGATGCGGAATTCTGCTTTTATTCGCCGCATCGTTGAAACCAGTAGTAGTCACAAAGATATCGAATCGTCGTTTCAAACCATGTTAGTGGACGAAGTCCACAGGATGCTCAAACCCGTCGCAGGAGGGGTGTGCTCTGGGGCACCAATCTCAATCGTCAACCGCCAGGTTGGCAACGACGGTGTCATGTTCTCGACCAAGACCGCAATCGCGGCGTGGCCAGCAGATGCTCCGGCCAAGCATGTTGCAGCATTGAGGCGGTGTGCATCGGGATTTCGTTCCCTACCAAGCAGCCAAGATCTCTACTTCTGTGTGGAATTTTCGGGCATAGGCAACGCCAACTACTCGGGTACGTCATTCAATGGTGCGCCAAAGGCGATTGCCGAGGTGCGTGCCCGGGTGCTTAATTTGGATTCCGGGCTGCCTCTGACTTGTAGTGAATACGCCAGTGCCTACAATGCATTTCAATCTTATCGGTTTAATCGCGATAGCTACAACAATTGTCGCGCTAATCCTGCATCTTGTAACCCACTATGCCAGCCCATTAGTAACTCACCGTGCTTAGTTGCGGACAAGTCTGGCTCCTCGTCGGTGGAGGTCCAATACTCAATTTACTGGTACAGCCGCGGGAAACCTAATATTTACAAACGCTCAAATGGGTCTTTTTATGCGCCCAGCATGTAGACTCAAACGGCCACCATTGGCTCAATCAAGCGGAATGTCCATCGTCGAACTAGTCGTGGCAGTTGGGATCATTGCGATCATTGGCTCCGTGGTGTCCAGTGTGACATCGTCGATGTCTAGCTATACATCTGCCGAAGAGGCTAGACGTGACGCCCAGCGGGAGCTGAATCAGTATGTTGCTCGTTTTACTCGTGACATCGAAAAGCTCGACTACAACAGACTGATGCAGACCTCCTGCAACGGTCAAACTTGCAGGGTCCCATCGTCCCCGAGCGGCACAGTAGTTCACAATCAAAAGTGTACGGCAATTCCGGCGAAACTTGTGGGACTCAGCTTTCCTACCACTGGACAAGCATTTGCGAACTGCAGTTTTGTATGTCCCGCTGGCACACAACCGATCATCGAGGTGACTTATCCGGGCACCGCGGGCACGAAAAGTTACCCTGCATTGGCTCAGTCGGTCGGCGGCAGCGTCACTAATCACGGTGTCGGCGCTATGGCTTGTTTCCGCCGGACTACGACCACGGCGCTATCGGCCAACATCTATTTTTACTACCTGCAGTCGCGCTCACAAATAAAGTATTTAAAACACAGCCTGACCCTACCGACCGCATCGACTGCAGGCATTCAAATTATGCATTAGGAGTGAGACATGAGCGAGAAAAACCAAAAGTATCTGGCGGTGATCGCACTAATTGCTGTGGTTGGCGTCATATTTTTCGTCAAACGTAAGCATGCAGCGACGAAGTCGCAATCGCCTGAGCAGTCTGTAGCAGCTGTCGATAGCAAGGCTGGCAAAGCGCAATCTCTGTCCAAGGGAAGTGCCCCTCGCGTCACCGGCCCTAATACTGAGGCGGTGGTTCATCGTCAGCAAGCTATGATCGAGGCTGGCTTTACGCCGACACCTCTGATTGTTGACGGCAAGGGGGCGCATTTCAATGTTCATGTGAAAATAAAGAAGACTTGCAATTGGGGTGATCTGGATCTGATCCGCGGCGAACTAGTGGCCAACTCAGGAGCGCGTCTGCTTCTCACTTTAGAATCTCTAGTTCCCGGTGATCGCGAATTTAAACCGATCGCGCAGCCCATCACGTTTGAAAAGCTCGCCGCCGGGTTTGACCAGTCCTTTGATTTCCCTGCGCTCAAAAGCCCTAAAAGTGTGGGGGTATTCCTCTGTAGCGACACTGGTCAGGGCGACTCTTGTGCCAACAAAAAGGTTGAAGATATCAACGCTGCCTATAAGGCGGTGATGGCTCCCCGTCAGCTTGGGGACGGTAAACTTTCGAACGCTTATAAACCGCCCTATAGAGTTTACTTTTTCCAGCATGTCTTGCTAGCTTCGACTGCGGCAGATGTCCAGGTCGGTACCAAATTCGACGACAACGGCTACAAAAAGATCACCTCAGTGTTAGCTAAAGAGTTAGGTTCGGCTGGATCGGCGCAGACCGTCGCTCAGCGGGTGCGCGAGTTAAATCAAAAGGTGACATCAATACCAGTGGCCTCAACGCCCACAGATTTGAGCCTAATTCTGTCGATGAAGGATCAAGCCGCAGCATGTCCTAAAGTGGTAAGTAAGCCTGCCACGCAGGCGCCGATGCCACCCAAGGGAGTCCAGCCGGTACGTTTGCCTGGTGAACGATACTACCGCATGCCTCCGCAGGTTCGATGAGTGTCGCAGGGGGCAGAAGTTTGGACTCTGATCGCTCTCTCCAAAATTGGCTGCAAGCCGCCCTCAAATGTTGATGCAATAAGTTCAAAAATGCAGGGGGTTACGTGATTGTCTCAAGTTGCGGACGGTATGTCCCGATGTTCTTATTGTACATCGTGGGGGTCAGTCATGGGGCAAATTAAAAAAACTCGGTTTTTAGTAGGGCAACAAGGCAGCGCTCAGGTCGTGTTCTCCTTGGCGTTAGTGGCTGTCGCCGGTGGAGTCGCTGCTTACATGGCAGAGAATAGCGACCGCAGTCTGAAAGAATCCCAGGTACAACGGAGCCGAGACTCCTCGCAGCAGGCAAATGCCACTAATCTTCCCGCACTGGCGGCACTCATGCGATTCCCGAGTGGGCTCCCTACCGACCAGCAAGTCGCCACTAACCCAAACTACGTGCCAAGCATTTATCCCGACCCATATATTTTTAGCTCGGCCTCAGAAGTGAAGCTAGTCGCAATGAAACCAGCTCCGGCAGACGCACGGTGGAGCGCAGACGGAGGTGGTGGGATTCTAGTTGAGGGCTTCAATAACGCAAAACTGAATGATACCAGTATGGATCAGGCCTTTCAGTCTGGCGCCACGGTCACGACGGGAGCTGGAGCTCAGAGTGCCAACAGTCGTGTGACGCTGATGAGTATCCCTGCTATGAATGGCACATTGATAGAAAAAATCCGTGTGGCATCGTCGGCCACCTTGACGCAGAGTACGAGCGGAAATTCTGCCAATTATTTGGAGGCAGAAATAGAAGTGCCACCGCCTCCAAAGCCTGAGGTTGAGTGGTCCGGTGTGCCGAATGTCAACAATCCATTAGCATATGGCCAGTCTGCGACGATTTATTTTAAAGGGTCTGGCGTCATGACAAGCGTCAGCATCGTACCAGCCAATAATCCTGGCGCAGCCTGCACACCAACTCTACCGGCGGACTCCAGAAGTATACGTGGGCGTGGCTACTCCCTCAGTTCGTGTACCGTGAACTTTCAAACACCTGATGTGGGCTACAATGACTCGGTTGGCTTTATCTCGGTGTTCGTCACCGCCACGGGACCAGGTGGTACTACCCAGAGGATTGTGCAAGTGCCAGCGTATAGACCGCCGAGTTGCTGGTTTAGTCCTACCAGTTACGCTACTCAGGAACTAGGATCCGTCCCAATCTACATGGGCGTATCTGGCATGGTTTCTGGCACGCCTCAAATGGAAATGCCGGTCAATAACACCGTTAACACCCTCGACAGTGCAAGAAACGGTGCCGGTAACTGGGGGTGGCAACACGTTGGTAATTGGCAAGGTACGTCGCAAAGTGGCGGCAATGTTTGGGCGGCTGGATTCAGCCCCGGTAATCAATATGGTACAGCCGACATTTGGGGCCGTGTCACCGGTCCAGGTTTGGCGCCTGGCTCCTGGCAAGGATGTAGCAACACGGCTACAGTTAACATCGGTCAGACTCTATGTCGCGAACACACCATGGACGAGGGTAGCAACTATTTTTATCTGGGTCAGTGTTACCAACGGTCGGAAAATTCCTGGGTTATGTGGAATACGTATGGCCCACACTACAATTACTGCACAGGAACAGTCTGGTGGGATTGCGGCGGGTGCGGTTGTGACGACGGGAATTTTCGCGACGAAGGATGCTTTTCGCCAGAAACCAAAATACAGATGGCCGACGGATCGCGTCGGCGGATCGATACACTCCACTCTGGCGATCTGATCTACAACCCACTTATCAAGCGTGCGGCTAAGCTGAAGGGCATGGTCAAGGGCCCCGAGGCGGAGCCAATGATTGAACTTGGCTACGAGGGCAAACTGGTTCACGTGACGACTAAGCACTCAATGCTCACGCGAACTGGTGTCAAGGCCGCCAAAGATTTAGCCCCCGGTGAGCAGTTACTTGGAGCCGACGGCAAGTACCATCGGTTGGAAGAGTTGCGTCGGCTGCCGGTCGTTCCAAACCAACAAGTGTACAACTTCGTCATGGACGATGCTGACGATAGCCCGTCCCATCACGTGGTGGTGGCAGATGGGATCATGACGGGTGACCTGCAGTTACAGCAAGACTTAGTAAAGGGTGCGGCCAGCGTTAGTAAGTTTTCAGCTGCCACAAGCCCGGTCCCTAACTAATGTCTAGCTCGCAAGCGCCCTCCACCACTTGGGTGCTTAATTTGGGTATTTTTTACCGCAACGGTACAAAAAAGCCATTCACCGCGTCCCCACTAATAATGCTGGGGTGCTTACCGTAGCCTGCGGCAGCGAGCAGCACAAAGCTGTGTTAAGGTGGGTCACCATAGGAACCAGTGACCCATTAAGGCACCGTCCAGTTGAGAGGGACTCGCTATGAACAACCGCAAATTTATCCTAGATAAAAGACCGCAGGCGCAGATCGCCGACGATTTATTTAAATTGGTTACCGAGCCTTTGCCGACGCTAAAAGACGGCGAGGTCTTGGTGCGTAACCAATATCTGTCGCTTGATCCTACCCACCGCATTTGGATGAGTGACATGGAACAATACATGCCGCCTATTGCTCTCGGCGAGGTGGTGCGTGCCGGTGGTGTGGGCGTGGTTACCGAAAGTAAATCCCCCTTGCTTAAAGCTGGGGATCTCGTCATGGGTCTACTTGGATGGCAAGACTATTCGCTACATCCAGCTGCCGCCTTAAGACCGCTACCGAAAGAGATGGACATCCCGCCGACGGCTTTTCTTAGCGTGCTTGGTTTGACCGGAATGACCGCTTATTTCGGCCTACTTGATGTCACAGCGCCGAAAGCAGGCGAAACTTTAGTGGTGTCTGGTGCTGCAGGTGCGGTTGGTTCCATCGTGGGTCAAATTGGCTTGATCAAAGGATTGCGCGTCATTGGCATCGCCGGCACAGACGCTAAGTGCGCATGGCTCACCAAAGAACTCGGGTTTCACGGAGCTATTAATTACAAGACCCAAGACGTTAAGAAAGCTCTCGCTGAGCTCTGTCCTAAAGGTGTCGATATTTATTTCGATAACGTCGGCGGTGCTACAACGGAAGCAGTTTGGTCTAACCTAAACATGTATGCGCGCGTGTCGCTGTGCGGCATGATTTCTGGCTACAATGACGGCAAGCCGATTCCTGGGCCGAGAAATTATTCGCTGATCTTGATGAAGCGCCTCAAGGTGCAAGGCTTCATCGTCAGTGATTACGCTGCCCGCTGGCCAGAGGCTATCGGCGAGATGTACCAATGGGTGAAACAGGGCCGCATCAAATATGCGGAAGATATCGTTGACGGTCTTGAGAACGCGCCGCGTGCTGTTAACAAACTCTTCGATGGTTCAAACACCGGTAAGCTGATCTTGAAATGCTAAGCCAGTCTGTGTGTAGACTGGTTTGGTAGTGCTAGGAATTTTGTATAAGAGTTTGTTTTCACAATTATTATTTTGTTTAATTAAAGTTAAACCAAATCCCGCCGATCCTCCTAGTGTCCGGGGCTTGTCGAAGCTTCGGCACTGTGGAGGAAACTTAACTATGCTCAAAATTCGATATAGGCTTCAGCTGCCCTTGGCTCTGTGCCCCGTGGCATTCGTGATCTCCTGCGGCGCGACTGGTTTTACCAGTGAGAGTGCTAAGCAGACTGAACGCAGCGCTAATGCAGTGCCTGCTCCCGTTCAGAAAGTGGCCGTGCCTAAGTCTAAAGAAACGCAGTTTAGTGCTCCGGAGATACAAAAGTGCGAGAATGATGCGGCAACTCAGGTCACGCTGCTGACTAACACTGTGCAAAACGGAGTTGCTGGTAACTTTGGCGAATACAAAATGACGGTTACTGACTGCGATGGTAAACAAATACCGTTTACAGCCAGTGCAGTTAGTTTTGACTTGGCGTCATACGTTGGGGCACAAGCTAACCTGACGTACGTGATTACTGATGCCGGAGACTCAAGTCATACCGTTAGAGGGACCTTGAATAATCTTCAAGGTAACGATCTATTCGGTAATTCAGGCCCTAATTACTACCACTACGAAACCGATCAGCCGGTTAGTTTTGCAGCGCAAGCGAATGCGATCATTGTGCATATCGATCTGATGGGCATGAGTATGACTCCATACGGCACAAGTAGCCCTCTAGAGATGAATACCTACTTGAAGTTTGGCAATGCAGCCCCAGTTAAAGCTCCGGTGCAGTTAAGTCAGGCGGCACCAGCTCCGGGTGGTTTAGGAACGATTATAAATCAGATTTTTAAGAGACCCTGATTCTGCGTTTTATTTTCACGTTTAAACTTGAACCTAATCAGTACTGTTTCTTACTCCTGATCAGAGTCCTCATCCGAGTTTTCAGGAGTATTTGACTTCTCAGTCTTTTGGTTCGCGCTAGGCTTGCAGTCTCCTGAGTCTATGTCCTTATATTTAGCGCAAATTGGCTGAAGACTAGAATCAGTAACTGGTACATCCACGTGGCAAGATTCGCCGCCACCCGGGGCACTCGGGTCTGCAATCCATCCCCAGGCACCGCTGCCTTTGGGCGCCGATGCTGCATCGCAAACCTTATATTTTTTACTAGGATCGAAAGCGTCCTCCCACTGCTTTTTGTTGCCAGCACTGATATAGCCAATCGATCCGCCAATTTCTTTTTGATAGCACATCCAGTTTTTATTGTTAGCAGCACTCTGGTTGTAGGTGCTGCAGGCACCCGCATATCCCCATGCTGGTTTGTCGTCTAGGTTCAGGCCAGCGCTACTTTTCTTTGCTGCGACAATGGATAGCGCGACCGAGACGCGTAGTGCGCGGGCCATAGTTGCTGTGTCAAGGCGAGGCACTGAAGCCTTTGGTTGTGATAGTGCGGTGAGCGCTGCGCTTGCGACCTTCACATATGCCTTCATCTCATCAACTTTGATCGAGCCTTTTAAACCATGCGCAGCGAACAGGTCGTTCATCGATTTGAATGGTTTACCTATAGATTCAAAAGCAGTTAGCGTTTTGGCGTTCGTATTTAGCGATGATTTAAGTTTACCGAAAGTTTTTCCATTGAAGGCGAAACTGTCATCTGACAGACCTTTAGTAAGGGAAGTAGCGAACCCGCCAACTTTGGAGCTGCCGGCTTTAGCAATGTTGGCTATAACGAGTTGAGTTGAATTAAATGCCACCGGACCGGTGCGGAATAATTTGGTAGGCTGCCTCGATAAATCACATTAACCCGCACCGAGAACCAAGCTTTTCCCGGCTATTCTCGGCGCTTAGTGAAAGGACTCACTGTGACTATCGAGGCTCGTAAACAATACCTCGCCGCCATTCGTATGCGCTACAAAAATGCCACCAGAAAGCAGCAAGGCTTGATCCTGGACGAGTTTTGCCAGGTTTGTGGCTACACCCGGAAGCATGCCATCCGCATCTTAGGGGAACGGGCCGGCGAACCACGTTCAAAGCCAGGTCCCAAGGCCAAATATGACCCTAGCTGCGTGCACCATCTGGTCTCTTTGTGGAAGCTCATGAACTATATGTGCTCGGTTAAGATGAAAGTGGCGATCCCAATTTGGTTGCCGTACTACAAGCAGTCAGTAGCCGTGACGCCCGAGGATGAGCGTAAACTTCACGAGGTTAGTCCGTCCACGATAGACAGGCTGCTGAAGCCGGTTAAGACCACCTGCAACCGAGGTTTATCGGCGACAAAGGCAGGAGCCTTCCTAAAGTCGAAAATCCCAATTGAGCTAATAGATAAACACGTCGATAGACCTGGGATGGTCGAGGCAGACACGGTTGCCCACTGTGGAAACGCCTTACAAGGTTTATTTGCCAACTCATTAACGGTAACCGACCTATTATCTGGCTGGACTGCTAATCGTGCCACACTGGGCAAAGACGCTGCTAGCGTACTTGCAAAAATCATCGAGATTCGTGGCGGTCTGCCCTTCAGAATGGTGGGGTTTGCCTGCGACAACGGCTCCGAGTTTATCAACCAATCTCTCGTTAGCTACATGCAAAGCCAAAAGAATGGGCCGGTGAAATTCGTCCGCAGACGTCCATACAAAAAGAACGACGCAGCCCATGTGGAACAGAAAAATAATACTCACGTGCGCCAGTTATTTGGTTACCACCGGATAGAGGAGCAAGACCTAGTCGATTTAATGAACGACATTTATCAGAACTATTGGAATCCATTTTTGAACTTCTTTTGTCCAGTTCTCAAGCTCACGCAGAAGATCCGCATCGGTGGAAGGCTAAGGAAGATTTATGACAAGCCGAAGACTCCTTGTGACCGTCTGCTTGACTCGGGCAAGCTCTCGGAGCTTCAAACTAAGCGCTTGCAGACGGACCGTGATTTGCTCGACCCATTGGTGCTAAAGCGAGGCCTGGATGCCAAGCTTCGGCTGTTTGGAGAGAGGCTACACAAGCTGAACCAAGGAAGGATTCCCAAAGACCCAGACGAGGCAGCCTAACAGGCAAAATCTATTCCGCTTTCGGTAACATTTTCCTATGACTCAATACGTATCTGGCTTAGTGGCGTGAATTTGGTGATATACCGCCTGCCAGGAGGCGGTACGTTTATACCGATCTCAATGCTTTGGTGCGGCGGACCCTAGTAAGGTCTTAGGGTTTCAGTAGGTTACCCGAAGTGCCTGACCCCATTAGCTGCGGAACAGCTCGCCCATCTTTTGCCCCAACACGCGCGAAGCACCAAGTAAGCATCCCGCGAGGATGATCATGCCGATCACGCCTAATGCTGAAGCGGTTAGCTCACCGCGGCCTTGCTCAAGAAACAGCGAGTAAATGGCCTTGGTGAGGGGATAGAAGCGGTCCTTCATGGCAAGGATTAAGCTGTCGCTTACATCTAGCATCGCGTAGGCAAAGCAGAGCAGACACCCAGCCACTAGATTAGCAGCAATCAGTGGCATGGTGATGCGGCGTAGTGTGGTGAAGCGGCTAGCGCCGAATACCATCGATGCTTCTTCTAGACTGCGGCTGGTTTGCATAAGACCTGCGATCGCAGCGCGCACCATGTAGGGTAGGCGGCGAATCGCGTAAGCGATAATGAGCAGCGGCATAGGATTCATAAAAGGGTCAATTTTTGTTCCGGTGAAGGTCACCACATAACCAAATGCGAGGACGATCCCTGGCAGGGCAAGCGGCATCATGGTGATGGCTTCGAGTAGCTGCGTGAAAGGCACGACCTTGCGCACGATGACATATGCGATGAGCACGCCGAGCACCAAATCGACCACGGTAGAGATACCGGAGAACAGCAGACTGTTTTTGATTCCTATGGCGGGAAGCTCAGTCGACAACACTTGTTGATAGTGTTCGAGCGTGTAGTGCTCCGGCAAAATCGTCATGAACCAATTGTCGCTGAAGCTGGTGAGCAGCACGCTTAGGTGCGGTACTACCGCTGCGCATATGACGGTGCCTAGCATCAGGTAGCAGGGAATGGCGCCCCACGCCGACAATTTCTGCACCCGGTTGGTGACATGGCCGCGGGCTAGCATCTCGTACTTTTTCCCGGCCAGCGTTGCCTTCGATACGAAGAAAATAACGAGAGTGAGGACGATCACCAAAACAACGAGGGCGAAGCCCACGGGGTTTTCATTCACATCGCTGATCATGTTGAAGATGCGTACTGGTAAAGCTTGCTGATAGCCTACTAGTAGCGGCGTGCCTAGATCGGTAAAAGCCCAGATGAACACAATGATCGCACCGGCGAAGTAGCCCGGCCTAGCTAGTGGCCAGGTGATGTCCTTGAGGCGCTTCCACCTGCTGACACCGAACGTATCGGCGACGTCATCTAGACTGGGATCGATATTAGCGAGAGCGCTCGTTAGGTTTAGATAGAGGATCGGATACAAGTGCAGCGCTTCCAAGACCGCAACTGCCCAGAAAATTCTGCTGCCTTCGAGCCATTCAATCGGTGTCTCGGTCACGCCTAGCTTCATCAGCAGTAAATTCACGACGCCACGTCGGGCAAAAAAGCGCTGGATGCCAATCGCGCCGACAAAAGGCGGCATTACCATGGGCATCAGGAGCAACCCAGTCAAAAGGCTTTTGCCGGGAAAGTCTAGCTTGGTGTTGGCCAGGGCTAAAGGCAGTGCCACGATGGTCGTGGCGATGACCGTCACTAGTCCGAGTGCAAGGCTGTTGAGCGTCGCCTCCATGTGGAGTTCGTTGGCAAACAGCAGTTTGAAGTAATCAAGAGTGAAGCCCGACGGTCCGCGGAAGGCTTTCACCAAAATCACCCCGACGGGCAAAATCAGAAACGTCACCAATACAGCCACCAAGGCTAGCATAGTGGCATAGCCTAGTAAGCTCTCGGTGAATACAAAGTGGCGCCGTGTGCCAGTGGCCTGACTCATGCTCAGGTACTCGCTGAGTGATCGGTCTCTACCGGTAGTACTAAGACATCTTCTGGAGCCACCCAGCCGGTGATCGTGTCGCCAGTAGCTAATTTATGATCGGGCGGATTAAAAATGCTGGCGCGGAGCTCGCTTCCATCGGCGGAGAGGAGTTGAAACTGCTCGGACTCACCTAGGTAAGTTAAATGCTCTAGCTTTAAATTTAGTGGATTTGCCGGGCTCGGGGACGCGCCGCTTAGCTGCAATTTCACTGCCTCGGGGCGAATGGACACCATATATTTTTGCCCCGTTCTCAGGACCGTCATGGTGCGGCTGGCGGTGAGTAAACCGAAGGCTGTTTTCATGGTGTGCTTACCCGACTCAGTACTGACGCACTCGCCCTCGACTAGATTCGTCTCGCCGACAAAGCGCGCTACGAATGGTGTCTTAGGTGAGTGATAGAGTTGGCGCGGTGGATCAGATTGAATCAAGCGTCCAGCCCTTAGCACGCTGACCGACGTCCCCATCGACAGGGCCTCTTTTTGATCATGCGTCACGTAGACAGTGGTGATTCCAAGCTGTTTATGGATGCGGCTTAAGTTGTCGCGCATTTCAAGGCGCAGTTGCGCATCCAAATTGCTGAGTGGTTCATCTAGCAAAAGTACCGATGGCCGCACTGCGAGGGCGCGAGCTAACGCGACCCGCTGTTGCTGGCCTCCAGAAAGTTGTCCAGGTAAACGCTCGCCGTACTGACTGAGCTGAGTGATCTCTAGTGCCTCTTGCGCGCGCTTGCGCAAGTCGGCCGTTGGCATCTTCTGTACGGAAAGACCGTATTCGATGTTCTTACGCACAGTCATGTGCGGCCACAGTGCGTAGTTCTGAAATACCATGCCGATGCCGCGCGCAGCGGCTGGCAAGTTGGTGACGTCGCGGCCATTGAATAGGATGCGGCCACCCGTTGGTGTCTCGAGGCCAGCCAGCATACGCAGCACGGTAGTTTTGCCACAGCCAGACGGTCCCAGCAGAAAGTGCAAGGCACCGTCCGCTATCCGCAATGTGACACCGCCAACGGCAGTGACATCGCCGTACTTCTTTACGATGTTATCGAATACGACTTCCATGCGCGACTTCCGTTCAGGACTTCCGTTACTGCCCAGCGATGCGTTTGTAGGTTGCCTTGGCGGCATTAGCCCAGGCGTTGATAGTTTGGTTGCGAACGAGATTGTCGTCCCATTTTGCCGATAGCGCCAGCAACTCTTTCTCACTGACGGGTGCTTTCGTCAGGTCCGCGACCTCCTCAGGTTTGAGTCCGCGCTTGATGACGGCCATCCAAGCTGCCGCGAGCTCTCTTTGTAGGTCAATCTGGGTTGCGCCGAGAAGGTCGCCGAGGATGTGCTCGAGCTTTACTGTTTTGTTCAAGTCGAGGGCGACAAATTTCTTTTGCTTAAAGGGATTGAAGGCGTTGACGCGTCGACCTTCGGTGGCTTCGTAAGCTGCTGTAGTCACGGCCATGCGTCCCAGAGTTGCTAGACGGGGACCATCTGCAGCGCCTTTCGGCAAAATCAGGATCTTTTGAGCATCAAGGCTCAGTAAGTAATTAACAAAACGTGCAGCAACGACGGCATGAGGCGCGCCTTTTGCGACAGCGACTGGATCTGGATCTAGCACGGTCTCGGAATCAGGCAGTAGAAAGTCCAGCTTGTCCGCGCCGAGTTCATCGACTTTCGGCTGGGCGTAAAAATCGATTGCCATTGAAGCCGCAGCATCGCCGGCAACGACCGCTTTAATCGGGTCTGAGCTTGATTGCGTGAAGGCGCGCGTATTGGCCGCGATGCGAGTCAGCACGGACCAGCCTTTGTCCCAACCGTGTGCTTGCAGCAGGATCATGGCCATAGTGAGGGCGGTGCCGGAGTGGCGTGGGTCTGCCAACGTGATTTGACCGCGGAATTTGGGGCCTGCTAAGTCCTCCCAGTGCTTGGGCGGCGTTAGGCCCTCGAGACTCAAAACTTTGCGGTTGGTGAAGATGCCGAAGGACGACATGGCGGTGGCGTACCAGGTTTGGGTCTGGTCATACATCGGCACGCCGGCAATGGTGGTGCTTAGACCAACTGGCACGGGTATTTTGGCGAGCAACTGATCACGGCTGAGGTCCAAATAGGCGCTGGTTCCTCCGCCCCAAATGAGGTCGACATTGGCACTTTGTGGGTTCTTAGCGAAGCGGGTGCGCAGCAAGCGGACCGCGTCGGCAGTGCCGCCGTTATCGAGCCACTCGACATCTACGGCAGTACCGAAGGTCTTTTTATAGAAGTCTTTGAACCTAGGGATGAATTCTTCCTGCATCGATTTCCGATGCGGAGACAGAATGACCAGCTGATCGTTGGCAAAAGCGGTGGCGGACAGACAGAGGGAGAGCCAAATCGTTATCATTTTTAGCATCGTAAGACCTTGCGATGTCGGGGCTATTCACTTCGGCCCGTTGGCGGTATGGTTGGAGGCGACGCGAGCGCATTCTACTGCGCTAAGGTTAGGGCGCAAGGAAGATTTACAAGGAGCTGAAAGCATTGGAAAACTGGACCCCTGAGCAACTCCAAGAGCAGATCGAGAGTGGAGCCGCCGTCTTTCTCAAACTTTGGAAGAAGGGCTGTGGCGCCTGTAAATTGTCCATTCCCGCCATTGAGCGCATCGTGGCCGCCGATACCCATCAAACCCGCTTTGGGCAGATATCAACGGATGACCACCCGGAAATCCTAGAGATCACCGATACCGAGGTGTTGCCGGCTTTTTTTGTCTTTAAAGATAAGTCTAAGGTGGGTCAGGTGATTGGCTTTAAGGGTATAAAATCGTTGCAAGAACTCATCGACAAGGCGGTGCCTCAGCGGTAGTATTAGGCATCATCTACGTACACTTTTCTAAACCGATCAGCGGAGGTCGCAGTCATGACGGCAAGGCAGCGTCAGGGTTTCTTGAGCTTATGGTTTACAGCTACCTTTAGTCTGCTGGCCGCTTGTAGTGATAGCGATCAAAAGTCGCCTCAAGAACCGGTAGCTGCCGTCACCGGGTCAGTATCTGGCGACTCAGCAGCGACTGAGTCAGGAGCATCTGCCGAAGCGGCTGCTGTCGCACCGAATGACGCTAAAGAAAACGCAACTCCTCGAGAGCCAATTGCAGCTACCAGTGAACAGGGTGAGCAACCTCTAGCCGATTCTGAACCTGTGCCTGAAGCGCCCCTAGACGGTGAAGCAGTGGCTATGGATTCGGCCGCACCAGCGCCGTTTCAAGAGGCTGGGTTGGGCGAAGGTCCTCAGGCCAATGAAATGCCGATGGACCAGTCGTCAGGGTCCGGCCAACGTGGCCACAAGCACAAGGCCAAAGGTGGTAAACACGGCAAGGTCAGCAAGGGCAAAGCCACTCGCTACGTCAAAGCAAGCACGCTAAATGTCCGCAGCAAACCCAGCGTGAAAGCGAGCGTTGTACGCCAGCTACAGGCAGGCGAAGAAGTACGGGTCGTATCCAAAAAAGGTAAATGGGTAAAGATCGCTAAGGGGCAGTGGGTACAAAGCAAGTTTCTTAGCCCCAAAGCACCCGGAGGCTGACACGAGACGTGCCAACCTCCGTAGAGTTGCATTGAGTCAGATCGAGAGACCGGCTGGGGTAGCGCGGGCTTAATGCTTAAGCGCTGCCTCTAAATTGCTTGCTAGAGCATCGAGAAAGTCACCGGTATTCAGGTACGAATCAGCTGGCACTTTGTTGCCGTGGATGGAGACCGCGAGGTCTTTCGTCATCTTGCCGCCTTCGATCGTTTGCACACATACTTTTTCGAGAGTTTGGGCAAAGTGGATCAGCTCAGGCGTGTTGTCCAACTTGCCGCGGTGGACCAGCCCCTGTGTCCAAGCAAAAATACTAGCTACCGGATTGGTGCTGGTCGCTTTGCCGGCCTGATGATCGCGGTAGTGGCGTGTTACCGTGCCGTGTGCAGCCTCAGTCTCGATAGTGCGGCCATTTGGACACATGAGTACGGAGGTCATCATGCCGAGTGAACCGAAGCCTTGAGCGACGGTGTCGGATTGTACGTCCCCATCGTAGTTTTTGCAGGCCCAGACGATGCCACCGTCCCACTTTAGGACTTGCGCTACCATGTCGTCGATCAGACGGTGTTCGTAGGTTAAGCCAAGCTCTTTGTAACGACCTGCGTATTCTTTGTCGAAGAGCGCCTGGAAAATGTCCTTGAAGCGGCCGTCGTAGGTCTTGAGGATGGTGTTTTTGGTCGAGAGATAAACTGGATATTTCACCAAAATACCGTACTCAAACACTGAGCGGGCAAATCCCTCGATGGATTCGTCGGTATTGAACATGCCCATGCCAATGCCCGGCCCGGTAAATTCGTTGATTTCCCAAGTGGTCGAGGCACCGCCGCCTTTGGGTTCAAACATCATGGTCAGTTTGCCGGCGCCAGGAATCTTGACGTCGGTTGCGCGGTACTGATCACCGTATGCATGGCGACCAATGACGATCGGCTTGGTCCAGTTCTTTACCAAACGGGGAACGTTATGACAGATAATCGGAGCGCGGAACACGGTGCCGCCAAGGATGTTGCGGATCGTGCCGTTAGGGCTCTTCCACATCTTTTTAAGCTTGAATTCTTTGACTCGAGCTTCATCAGGGGTGATCGTTGCACACTTGATGCCCACATCGTACTGCTGGATGGCTTTAGCTGCATCCACGGTGACTTGGTCGTCGGTGAGGTCGCGGTTTTCCATGCTCAGGTCGAAATACTTGAGGTCGATATCGAGATGGGGAAGGATCAGTTTGTCCTTGATCATCCGCCAAATAATACGTGTCATCTCATCGCCGTCGAGTTCCACAACCGGCTTGGCCACTTTGATCTTCTTCATGCAGTCAACTCCCTTGCAATGCTTGTAGCTTTCGCAAGGTAGCATATAGACAGACTTGGGCAACTACGTTCATGAGCCCGGTCCGACCAGAGTTCGGTTAACCAGCCGCTTTCACCTCGAAATAGTGTACAGAGCGCGGCATTTTCGAGAAATCTCGTAAGGGCTGCTGGAGGTCGATCAGGGCAATCATCTCGGTGCGCTTGCCGGGCTCGATATTGCAGACCAAGGCGTGGCTGCTGTAGAGGATTTTAAACAGCCCTAAGCCCGCACCGCTTTTTTTCGTGTCAATGAGGTTCGCGCTATCGTTACGTCGTAAAACCTTCTTTATGTACTGATAGAGCTTCTCGCGCTTGAGGGCGCCAAAGGGATCCGTGACACCGATCGCAAAGGTGGCTCCATCGCAACCAAAAGCTAGGGACGCATATTCGCTGGGGTCCAACTGCACGGAAGCGGTGCGCGGGCGCTCGCCATAATGCAGGCGGCCACCAGCAATCGGAGCATCATAGATGGCATTCATGAGTAACTCTTCGGTGATGCCGAATACAGCCTTGGAGATGAATTGTCCGAGCCTGTGCTCTTCAGCGCAGTACATGACGCTCGAGTTATAGGGTTCGCGGTCGGCGGAACCGCGAACAGGCAATTCTTTAATGTGCGTTGACGTGGCCAGATATTTGCCTATGCCAAAATGGTCCCTGCGGAGCAACTTCTGCAGCGTCACGCGTAATTCGTGGATGGTCCACTCCGATGGTGCGCGATTGGCGACTAGGTGGTCGACTAACTCACCTTCTTCACCTGCCAGGGCTTGGCTATACTGCTCCATCGTGTCGTCGGTGACCAACACAGTCCGTATGTTAGGGTGTAGCGCCCGGCCCAAGCTAAGTATTTCTTTGTTCGGAGTGTTCACGACTAACACGTCAAAGGTATTCGGCGACTGTAGTATGGCGGCTGCCGCTTTGGGTTCGCTCACACAGGTAATTTCCGCACCGGACGCGGCGACTCGCAAGACGCTGACGTCGGGTAGGGGTTTGCGACCGGCGACATCGAGGCAGACGACGTTCATAACCATGAACTTGTTCCCATCATACTACCGAGCTGCGTTCGCTTTTTTGCCAATAATCAAATTAATACTCAATAAATTAAATCTGTTTGCTGCTCTTTCTGGCCCAACGCAGAACTTCAATAAATCGACATAAAAAGCTGAAATCAGTATTTCTAAACCTCCTGATTGTAAGCCAACCCACATCTGAAAGCTACTACCCCAAAAAACTTGAGCTGTGGGTTGACAGCTACCGGGATAGCTCCCTAAAATTTAATAAAACCAAAATATTAACCTCTGCACTAACGCAGTGGCGGTGGACGGCGGGTTGGATAGACCAGCTGGAACAGCCAAAACTGAAGCAGCGCAAGGTTTTTAGGGTGCGATCCGGGAATTTCCTAAGGGACTTGGGAGGCGAAGCGATGTTGGATTTTATTGCTGAAAAGTTTGAGCAAGGTGGCCATGAAATCATGTCCTCCATTAGTTTCGTAGCCGTCCTGTCAATCGGCCTGATCATCGAGCGATCGTATCGCTACTGGTTGCAGTACGACCTAGCTAACAGCTCGGGTTTCATGGCTGCAGTGCAGAAAATGGTGATGAACAACTCCATCGAGAATGCGATCAGATTATGTAAGAAGGCGCGGCCGAAGCTGTTGCCCTATGTCATGTCCGAGGGGCTCAAGCGCGCCAATGATTCAACGGAAGAAATCGAAAACGCACTAAATACTGCGACGCTGACGGCGATGCCGAAACTGACGCAGGTATTACCATTCCTTGGTACGACGGCCAACGTGGCGACTCTGCTCGGATTGCTCGGAACTTTGTTTGGTCTGATGAAGTCTTTCGGTGCTGCGGCAAAGCTGACCGGTTCGGCTAAGCAAACTGCTCTTGCTGCTGGTATCTCCGAGGCATTGACTGCGACGTCGTTTGGTCTTGGCACGGCGCTGGTCTGTCTGTTGGCTTACGGTATCCTAGTTCTGAAACAGTCAGCGATTGTCGACGATATTAACCGGAATTCCGCTCGCCTTATTGACCTGCTTTACACCCGGAAGATGAAAATTAAAGGCGGTGGCAGTTCCTCGTCATCTAGCGCTAGCGCCGATTAAGCCCTGATTGTTTACGGTGGGATGTCAGTCAGACGGAGGGGGCATGTATGTCAAAAAAGAAGAAAACAAAGAAGATTAAATACCGCGATATCGAATTGAACATCATGCCGTTCATCGACGTCTTTTCCCTTTTGAATACCTTCCTGCTGATGTCGGCTGTATTTCTCTCAGTCGGAATTTTGGAAGTTCAAATCCCATTTCTGACTTCGGCCCCTCCGGATAAAAAAGCAGACGAACGTGTCCTCGATATCAAAGTCGATATGGAGAAAACGAAAGTCGAAGTGATTGCTGCCTATAGTAAGCCGCCGATTAATGAGCAGAAGCGCGAGTTTAAGGTTGATAAGGCCGATATGCCGAACATGCATAAGTTTCTTGTCGATCTGCGTCGCGCCAACCCCGAGGCAGATAAGGTCCAGCTTTTTACTGAAGATGACGTGATCTGGAAAGATATCTCCATGGTCCTCGATACAATTAAGGTACGGGCACCGGCAGATCCAGTTGTAGTTCCGGCAGGCGCCAGTGAGCTTCAAAAAAAGCTCGCTGCAGAATTCTTGTTCCCCAAAGTTGTGATGGCCAGTGTAATCCTAAGATAGACGCAGGTCGGCCTAGGCGGCGACTTGATGGAGAGGTAGCATGGCGGGAGTTTCCACAGATTCCGGCGAGACACTCAGTTTAAATCTGATGCCGATGCTTGATATCTTCAGCATCTTGATCACATTTTTGCTGATGAGCTATTCGACCGATCCAGTGAGTTACGACGTCAATAACGGCGTTGAACTGCCAGAGTCTATCACGCTATCAACGCTGGATGAGATTCCGACGATCAAAGTCACGAGAACTGAAATTATCATCAATGATAAGAAAATTGCTGCTATCGTCGGTGGTGACGTGGACGAAGCCAGCCGCAGTCAGGGCGCTATCTTCCCTGTCTTTCAGGAACTCCAGAAGATGGCTGAGGCGACTAAGCGAACGCTAGCAGGTAAAATGTCTGAAATTGATAAGGCTCGGCTGTCTACGCTCACCATGGAAATGGATCAGGGGCACAACTTTAAACTGATGAAGCGCATCATGCTAGCAGCTCAACAAGCTGAGTACATCACGTTCAAATTGATGGTAGCTAGGCAGGGTGAGTAACGGGTTTGCAGAGTCGGAGATTCTTGTTTGATCAACGTGCAGTCAAAAACTAGTCGCGTAAGAGCCATGGTACAGTCCATGTGCCTGGCCTGTGCTTTTAGCACCGTAGTGGCCGCGACGATGGCAAGTGCAGCCGACGACCGCTTTGACGGATACGAAATACGAGTGATTCGCCCTCGCTTTATGACCAAATCAAATCGATTTGAGCTAGGTGCGCAGGGTATTTTTATCATGAACCAGTCGTTTATTTATACCTATCTAGCCTCCGGCCTGCTGGATTATCACTTTAGCGAGTCGTGGGCTTTGGAAATTAATGGAGCCTACGGTGCGTCTATAGATAAACAGGATAAAACGCTACTCAAGCGGGACTTCCAAATTAGTACTCAGATACTACGCACCGCTTATATCGCGGCTGGTGGCCTGCTTTGGACACCGATTTACGGAAAAACGCAGCTACCAGGCGGAGATGTGGTCTATTTTGACTCATTTCTAAGCGTTGAAGCCGGCATGACAGGTATTTCCTATGACTACGCTCAGTGCGTATCTCCTAATACAACCAAGCCGGCTCCAACCACCAAAGGGTATCCGGGTGTCGGACTCGGCTTTGGGCAAAAGTACTTCTTGTCGGAAGATACTGCGATCCGTTGGGATGTTCGAGATTACCTGTTTATATATAATTTAGCTGATGGATCTTGTGATCCCACGGTGCCAAAGGGCACTAATTCTCAACAGAACGTGACCCTGCAATTTGGAATGTCGACGTTTTTTTAGCGCCGGCATGATTTAGCTCCGGAAGTGGAGAGCGCCAGAGTGCGACAAGTACTTAAATTTATAATCTGTTTGGGGCTGTCCTTGTCGATGGCGGCCGGTCCGGCATTCGCTGATTACCGTGCTGCGACCGCTTTTTATGCACGGCGCGATTACGTTTCAGCGGCTAATGCGTATTTTCAGGCCTTTGGTTATCCCAAGGCCCCGGGTGAGAAGGAGCGTTCCGAATGGGGGCTAGCTCAAAGCTTGGAGAGACTTGGTTTTTACTATTCAGCATCCAAATACTACTCTGTCATCGTAAGACGTGGTCCGATCGCTAGTAATATTTATTTCACTAAGGCTCTAGAGGAGCTGGGTAAAATCAACTCGACGATTAACCTGGGCCAATCGCACGTGGTTCAGCTTTTCAAGACTCGTATCGATCCAGCGATGGTACCTCAGCAGGCGGCGGGATTTTATTTCTACTATCTTGGTATCGAATCATTTAATCAGCGCAAATTTGAAGAAGCTTTCGCCTATTTTCAACGGGTCCCGTCCGGACCCTACTTGATCAAAGCCCAATTTCACATGGGAGTGATCTCAAACCTTCGTGGCGCACATAGCAAAGCAATTTCTTATTTCGAAAAAGTCAGAGCTAGTGCGGACAAGGGCGAGGAGGGCTTGTGGATTCGGGAGCAAGCCAATCTGAACATGGCGCGTGTCAATTACGAAGTTAAGAGATATCGCTCTGCGATTGAATATTATGCTCAGATTCCTCGCGATTCAGATAACTGGCTTGAGGCTCTTTTCGAGGCTGCTTGGGCCTTCTTTATGATGCAAAAGCACAACAATACGTTAGGAACGATTCATACCCTGCACTCCCCATTCTTCGAGAATCGCTTCTTCCCAGAGAGCTATATTCTGCAGTCGATTACCTTCCTCAGACTGTGCCGCTATAAACAAGTAAAGTTATCGCTCTCTCGATTTAAGACTCGTTACAAAGGTGTGTTTGACGATCTTTCGAAGATGATCGAGAAAAATAAATCAGAATCCAAGGGCTTCTTCAAGTTAGTTTATGACTATAAAACCGGATCGCTCAATGACTACAAAAGGGCCTGGTCGATACTAGACGCTCTGTCGCGTACCGATATTTACAAAGAGGCGGGTACCACGGTCCGATTCGCTGACAACGAGTTGGCACGACTCAGCCGTTACAGCGCAATTTGGGGGCGGACGGGACTCCAGGACGACATCGGGACGTTCTTGCGCAATAAAAAGACAGTGGCGACTAAGGATGCCGGTAAGCGGTTATTTGATAAGGCAACAGGCTACTACGCTTATTTGAAAGAGCTCTCAGATCAGACTATCGGGATCAATACAGAGATGGTCCTTGGTCGAGTCGATGCCCTGAGGGCCCAGCTAAAAGTGGGAACCGCAGATAAAAAAGCCAACTTCATTGGTGGGCTCCAGGAGCTCAACGTCTCGCAAGATCTAGAGTATTGGCCCTTCGAGGGAGAATACTGGGAAGATGAGCTGGGCGGCTATGTCTACAACATCGATAGCTTGTGTGGAAAAGGCGGCGACGGCGGCAACGGCGGCAACGGGGCGGCAAAGGCAGTCAAAGCTGAAAAATAGTGGCCCCTAAGGCTTAGCCAGTCGCGGCCACTAAAAAGTGAGGGTGGGAATCTTGCGTAGAATATGGCTACAAAAAATGCTCAAAACGCTAGCGGCCGCGCCTTTAATGGTCGTGCTCGCTGGCACAGTTTTAGCTACTACGCAAAAGACCACTCAAGTTAATTTAAACGATGTAAAAGAACAGTCCGTCAAAAAGAAGCCCGCCAAAAAAGCGGCGTCCAGTAAGTTGAATGCCAATGAAGCATTCATGGTCGCGACCGAAACTCGGCTAATTTCTGAAATTACCAAAGCAACCAATTATCTATCGGCGCAATCGGAGCGCATGCCGAAGAAAAGTTCGACCCGCCTGGAGATGAAAGACCGTCTCGTCAATCTTCGCCTCGAAGGCGCGGTCTATTACACAAACCAGGAGATGCATCAGTACGAGAAGGCTTGGGATGCCTGGGACAATGGCGGACGCAAGGGACGAGAGCCTAAACTCGATGAATCGCAGTCAAAAGGTCAGTGGCAGACGCTAGCTAAAGATGCCCTAAATGTCCTAGCTGAGTACCCCAAAAGCAAGAATGCCGATGTCACCATGTTCAACATTGGTTTGGCCTACAACGTCCTCAAGAGAGATAAAGAAGCGGCGCGAATCTTCAGTCAATTAATTACCCGCTTTCCGAATTCTCAAAAAGCAGGCGATGCTTATTACGCCTTGGGTGACTTCTATTTCGATAAAAGCGACTACAGCAATGCGATGAATAACTATAAGAACGCTCTGCGCTTTAAGCAGTCCAAGTCATTTGCTTGGTCCATGTTTAAGCTGGGTTGGTGTAGCTATAACTTAGGCCAGCACAAGCAGTCTCTAGCCTATTGGAAGCAGACTGTCATGGAGGCTAAAAGGTCCGGTAAGATGGGCATGGCGCTTAACGAAGAAGCTCTGCGCGACATGGTTTATGCATTTGCTGAGCTTCGCGAGATTGAGCCAGCGATTGCCTATTACAAAGCGAATGGGGGCGATAAATATATCGGCCGCTTCCTACTGCTCCTTTCTGACACCTTCTCTGATCAAGGGCAATACGCAGAGGCTATCAAGGTCCTTCGTCGGTATCAGCAAGTAGCTCCTTTTGCTGATGATGTTCCAGACACTCAAAAAAGCATCATTGCGTTATTCTTTGAGCTTAATAGGGTGAATGATGTTTGGGTTGAGCTCGATCGATATCCGCGTCTGTTCGGTCCTATTAGCCCTTGGGGTGATCGTCATAAAGCTGACAAGAAACTATTCGACGAGACCCAGCAGACGATTAAAGATCAGATCATTTACTACGCCAAGTTAACACACAAAAACGCGCAAAAAGACGATAACAAGCGGAGCTATGTAGAGGCGCTCCGTGGCTATAATCTCTTTTTGAAAAATTATCCAAAATCGCGTGAAGTTGCCGAAATTAAATATAACATGGCAGATATTTATTACTTTACGAAACAGTACCGAGAAGCTGGCAAGCTTTATCTCGATATCTGTTTAATGGGTAACGATAAAGCCCTGATCTACGACTCGAAAACTAATAAGACCACCAATATTCACAAGCAATCTGCGGAATATATGTTGGATTCTTACTACCGGACCTTTGAACCTGAGTTGAAAGTTCTGGTTAAAGTTAAACCAGATTTCTCCAAAGGACCGAAGCCAGTTTCAGAAAATGGGCGAAATTTCGTCAAGGCTTGCGAGTACTACACGAAGTCCTATCCTAATGAAAAAAAGAATGTAAAAAACTGTGACACTTACCTGACTGAGGTTTTTTACCGCAGTAACGATAAAAAAATGGCCGAAAAATACTTACTCATGTTGGCAAAGAAGTACCCCAATGAGAAAGAGGGCCAAGAGGCTATAGAGAATTTGATTCCTCTTTACGGTAAAGATGAAAAGGCGTTAGCAGCTATTATTGCTGAGCTCCGCAAGATTCCTGCTTATCAAAAAGGTAAGATTGGCGAGAAACTAGAAAACCTAGATCACGGTCTTGCTGTAGATGCTGTTAAAAGCGACAAGAATGCTTGTTCAAGAGCCAAGAAGGGCGAGGATCTCTTCAAGAAGAAACCCAACGCCAAAGATAGCGACGCTCTCATCTATAACGCCGCACTAGACTGGGAAAAATGTAATAAAGTCAGTGAAGCTATCAAAGACTACATGATCGTCCTAGAAAAGTTTCCCAAGTCAGAAGGTGCTAAGCCGGCCCTTCTGAAGGTGGCTATTCTGGATCAAAATCGTCTTGAATTGGCTTCTGCAGCTCGGATGTTCCACGAGTTTGCTAAGCGCTACCCGAAAGAGAAAGAGGCCGCCGCTGCGCTAGCAAACAGTTGCGAAATTGAGGCGGGTCTAAACGCGGAAAGTGCAGTCAATTCCTGCTTAGCGTTTGCGCAGGTAGATCCGAATAGCGCCAAAGTAATCTTATTCAGAATGCAGCGCACGGCCTTCTCATCTGGAGAAGAAGCTAAGGTCCTGCAGCTGGCGAAAGTACTGGATGGTAAATTTAAGCTCAGTGCTGAAGAGCGTATCCAAGCGTACACGACGGTGATGAACAGTCGGGGTGCGGCGGCCCAACAAGCAGCTAATGAAATCCTAGAAACATTCAAAAAATCTGGTGGAAGTGTTTCCGGCGAGGCGCTGCGCTCAGTCGGTGGGTTAGTGTTTCGCCGCGTCAATGGCATCATGGCGCAGTTCCAAGCAATGCGACTAAGAGGTGGCACTGTCGATGCCCTGGCAGGATCGATTCAGCAAAAAGTCGGTTCTTTACCAAAGGTACAGGGGGCATACGAGCAGGTCCTTGCGACAAAAGATGCTTACTGGGGTGTTGCTGCATTTTATCAGCTCGGGTTTGCCCGCGAGTTGTTAGCTAGGGATCTCGAGAATCCACCAGAGATTAAAGGTGCACCTCATGCCGATGTGGTGAAACAGTTAGCGGGTGATGCCAAAGCTGCGCGTGCTGAAGCACAAGCCTTCTACAAAAAGGCGTTGGACGCCGTTAGCAAATATCTTGTTTATAATGAGTGGGCTGCGAAAGCTCTGAGCGGTTCGACGCGTATTCAAGGCAAAAAAATCGGCTTCGATGACCTGATCGTTAGACCAGACTTTATTGGCGCTGAGGTTCCAGAGAACATCGCCCAAGCGGTTAAAGGCAAGGGAGATTGATGCAAACGCTCAGTAGAAGATCGTTGACTAGTGGACTCGGGCACAAAGTTTGGAAAAACTACTTGTGCTTGATGGGTGTTTGCGCCTTGTCTGCCTGTTCTACGGCAGAGAAGAAAGACAATTCCAGCAAATCCGACAATGAGCGCACTAGTAGTGGTGAAACAGGCAAAGAGGCTGAAGGGCCGGAGTCGGCATCGGCTACACGCGTCACTCTTACTACCAGTCTTGCTAATAACCCTCTCACTTCTCAGACGATTGCGCCGGCTAAGGCAGAGTCCGAGTTGGCCCGCTTTCGCAATGGTAAAGGTGAGCTAGCCCTGCAAGGTGTGATATCTACGGAACGATTAGCCCGCAAAAATCCGGGGGAAATATTAGGTAGTGCGAAGAAGCTGGCTGAATTGCAGATGGAAAAGGGCGCAAGTAGAACGATTGGCCCTGAAGTGAAGCTTGAAATAGCATTAGGGGCATTGCAGGCAAAAAACTTTGCATTGGCTGAGTTTTTCCTCCAAGAGCTTACAGATTCAAAAGTTGCGCACGTGAAGGCTGGTGCCTACAACGCTATGGGAGTCGTTGCATTGCGTGACGACCGTATCCCAGAGGCAGTGCTTTATTTCCGTGAAGCTTTGAAGGCTGTGCCTGGCTATAAACCATCCCTTCTTAACCTTGGTTTCGCTGCGCTCAAGGGTGGTGAAATAGCAATGGCGAAGCAGCTTTTGAGTAAGATTGAAAATGACTGGTTCGTCTCCTACGGTATGATTTCCATTCAGCGTTTGGATGGCGATGTGGGTGGGGCTCTTGAGAATTGCGATCGAGTGCTGAAAAAACAACCAGAGCATTCCGCTGCGTTGTTTAATTGTGGTTTAGTCGAATATCAAAATAAACACAATTTAGCTAAAGCTAAAGAGTACTTAACAAGAGCCGGACGAGCTAAGCTCACCTCTGAGGGGTGGAATGAGAAAGCGTTCCTGCTGATCTCCCAGATCGATGCTGAAGAGGCGACGGCTAAGCGCGACGAGATGCTAGGCAAGGCAGCTAAAGCAGCCGCGGACAAAGTGGTAAATGACAAGGCAGCCGCAGTAAAAGCAGCTGCTGACAAGGCTAAGGCTGCGCCTGTGGGGCCTCCTGCGGAGAAGGGCAAGACTCAACCCGCAGTACAACCCGAGGGTGGTGGGGCTGGTGATGGTGGCGCTGAAAGTGGTGAAAAATAATCATAATCATCACTAAATGCTTTTGAGTCTTTTCATTTGCTGCCTCACGCGGGATAATAGAGAAGATAAACACAAGCCAATTATAGACTTCGATTGATCTGACCGTAAAAGTTCCGGTATCTAGCACGGGAAGGATTCCCATGGCTCTCGAGTTGCGATTCACCATTCCAGGTCAAGTTGAGCGGCAAGTGCCGTTGGACCAGCAAACCATCAAGATTGGTGCGCTGCTGTCCAATCAAATTGTGCTGCGTGCACCAGGTGTGGATCCGATTCACGCTTTGATCGAGGAGATTGGCCCTGGTGAGGTAATCATTACCGATCTTGGATCGGTCGCTGGTGTCAGACTTAACGATCAGCTGATCGATGTTGAGTCGTCGATAAAAGACGGTGACACAATCGTCGTTGGCAGCGTCACTCTGCATGTGGTCGAGTTGCAAACGCAAGCAGCTGTTGTCTCTGATGGTGCAGCTGGTCGTCATGGTGCGACGGTAAAGTCGTCTGAAAATCGAGGGCGCCGCGATACCCCAGACGGCACCTTAGTCGCGGGCATCCCCGATGTTAAAGTAGAGAATAGGGAGCGTCAGAAGGATTTACTGTTTTCCCCGCGCAAAGCTCGTCCAAGTGGTGATGTCTTGGAAGTGGTGGCTTATTGGGGTGATACGGTCCTCGATGTAGAGTTGTTTCATCCAAGTTTCAAAGGTTTTGAAGCCGTTACGATCGGCGACCCTACCAAGGCTCATCTTATCGCCGCCGGTAAGACCCACGTAGAGTTGCATCAGATGGCGCGGTTTAGTGGCAGTGGTTACAAAGTCACATTGATAGACGGTATGTCTGCCCGCCTGCGTAAGGGCGGCAAAGTTGAGAAGGTCAACCAGCCGGGCGATATTTCGCTCGGTAACCGTGACATTGCTCACATCAAATTCGGTGCCGTCAGTTACTTCTTGATGTTCGTGAAGCCGCCACCACTAGATTTTCCAAAGACAGGGGTCCGGGATCCTTTCTTTATCGGGCTAATGAGCTTTGCCTTTCTTTTTTATGCAATCATGATGCCTTTGGCATGGACGCATGTACCACCGCCAGAAAAGAAGGATAAGGACGACATTTGGCAGGTGCTTCAGGTGCCTGAAAAGGAACAAGAGAAGGAAAAACAGAAGCCACCAGAGAAGCCGAAACCAGAGGTGAAAATCGCGGAAGTTAAAACTCCGCCGAAGAAGCCACCGCCACCTAAGCCAAAGCCGGAGATCAAGCCGGTTAAGCCTGTGGAGAAGGAAAAGCCGGTTCAGACTAAACCAGTCGAAAAGCCCGTTGAGATAAAAAAGCCTACGGAAGTTTTGACCGAGCAAAAACCGACACCACCGAAGCCGACGGAGACTAAACCAGCAGAGAGTAAGCCTAAGGCTGCGGCAGCAGACAAGCCGAACCTCAACAAGCTGTCAGCTGGTATGCCGTCGACTGGGGCTAAAGCTCCTAACTTCAAAGCCGCAGGACCAACCTTGCCCAATACGGCAATTGGTAAGTCTGGAGGTGCTGTTGGGTCTGGGATGAATCAAGCAGGGGCACCGATCAAAGGTAAGAGCAACGCGAGTACCATGGGTGTTGAAGGCGTTAATAACGACAAAGCCTCGGGTGTTAACCTGTCCAAGTTGGGTCTTGGCGTCGGTAAGATCATGAGTAAGACCGGTGCTGGTGCCATCAGTACCAACTTCAAGGATTCAGCCGGCGGAGCTGGCGGTGGTATGGGTTCGGCAGGGAAAACCTACGGTTTAGGCGGACTCGGTTCCGGTAAGTCTCTTGGTTTGGCCGGATCTGGTGGAGCAGTGAACAATTTCGGTTCCGGTTCTGGCGGCCTTTTAGGCGGACAAGGTGGATCTGGCGGAAACGGCGGCTCTGGGCTTGGACCAGGCTTCGGTAATGGCGGCGCCGGGGGTACTGGCGGTGCTGGTGGTCACGGGCGAGCGAACGTAAGCGTGCCGGCTGGGGATCCAGTAGTGTCGGGTGGTTTGACTTCCCAAGAGATCATGGCCGTTATCCGCGCTAACTTGAACCAGATTCGACACTGTTACGAGCAACTACTACAACGCTCGCCTAGCGCATCCGGTAAGATGGGGACCACGTTTGTCATCGATACTGCTGGTCGAGTGTCCTCAGTTAGCGTTGCGCAGGATACGGTGAATGACTCAATGATGCGTGGCTGTGTGACGGGCAAGATGCAGCGTTGGGCATTCCCCAAGCCGCGCGGTGGACAGCCAGTTAGTGTCAACTATCCATTCGTATTCAATCCTCTCTGATGTTTTGATCTCGCGGGCCCAGTATCTGGGCCCTTATTTTTTGCTCTAATTAGTCCACGCCCTCGCGGCCCCCCCTGCCAATTTAAATTGTTTTTGCTGTTTGTGTTTGAATGTATGGAGGTCTCATGCACCACTACGGACGTCTTGCGCTTAGGTTTAGCCTAGCCTTGATGCCGTTGCTGTTTGCTGCCTGCATAACTAGCAACGGCACTGGTAAGTTTGATGGTAGGACACTGGAGAGCGCTAGTGATGACGACGACCGTGCGGACGAGCCTGATTTAATCTATGACTACGCTGACGGGAGGCATCTGGGTAACCGGGGCCTACTCTTTGGGGACGGCGGGTTTACTCACGGTGGTAACGATCAGACTCTGGATTGGCCTCTTTTAGGCGAGGTTAGCTCGCAGTATGGCAAGCGGAGGCGTCGCTTTCATCACGGCATCGATATTAGGGCTAGGACGGGGAGCCGAGTGCAATGTGCAGCTCCGGGAGTGGTTGAGTTCGCAGGATGGCAGCATGGCTATGGCAAAGTTGTCATTGTCCGCCATCGCCATTTTAAAACTCTTTACGCTCACTTGGCGCGTACTCGCGTCAAACCTGGTGATAGGGTAGACCGCTTGACGGAGCTTGGCGCTTCCGGCCATAGCGGCCGCGCGACAGGCCCCCATCTGCATTTTGAGATCAGAACGATCGCTGGGGATTCAGTTGACCCGCTGACTGTGATACAGAAAGACCGTCTACTTTCCAGTCGCCACTGAGCAAAAGACTATGCCACCTGAAGAATCCTCTGCAACGCGTTCTCGGTTTAATGGACGGTTGTCGGATCTAAATATTGCTGATCATCTGCAACTGGGTGTGCAGCTACTGACAGTTTCAGCACCGCTTGGAATGTTGGTTGGGGTCGCTATTGCGGGCTACGATTACGTCGTCAACACCTTGCTGTGGGGGCATCTCTCCAGTGAGTTGTCGCGGTCCCTCCTGTGCCTGATGCCCATCATTGGAATGCTTCTGACTTGGGTGGTCGTGACCATCGGTCATATTAAGTGGACCAGCATGGCTGATGAGGTGGTGCGCGCCTACCATCATCCAGACGAGGGTCTCAACTATCGCCAGTCTGCAGCGAAATTAACTGCCTCTCTGGCCACCATGGGTTTTGGCGGCAGTGCCGGTATGGAGGGCGCAAGTAAGTGGGTTGGAGCCATTATGGGCGGCTTTATCCAGACTAAACTAAACCGTCTTAGGCGGTGGAGATTCATGCACACAAAGGTTGAGATCACCATGCTTGCGGGTGCCGCGGCAGGAATCTCGGCTATTTTTCGGGCACCGCTCACCGGCGCCATCATGGGAGTCGAGTCACCTTATAAGCATGACATGGCTCATGAGGCTCTGCTGCATGGTTTAGTTGCGTCGGCAATGAGTTACCTGACGTTTACGGCAATTGGTTCGGCAACACCGTATTTCTCGATTCATGTAGCCTATACATTAAATTGGCGGGATCTGCTTGTGTGCGTCCCCCTTGGCTTGGTGGCGGGTCTTTCATCGCATCTGTTTCTTGGTACATTGTCCGCGATCAAGCGCATAACTAGCGCGAGTAAAATTCCGCGTTTTTATTTTTATTTGCTTGGCGGAGTGCTTTTAAGCTTGCTCGCCTACGCATCATGCTATGTCGTTGGTGAGCCAGTTACTCTGCAGGCTGGCCTGCCTGAAGCCCGGCGGCTGCTGCACGGCGATTATACGCTGCAAATCTGCTTGTTCATTTTTTTGGTTAAGATGCTTGCCACTGTGATTACCTTTGGCTGCGGTGGGGTGGGAGGGCTTTTTATCCCATCTGCAACGATAGGAGCCGCTCTTGGTGCTGCATGTGATTCGCTCTTTCCGTCCATGCAACCCGGTCTTTTCACCCTGATGGGGATCGCCGCTTTTACGGGTGCGAGTTACAACAGTCTGCTATTTGCAGCAGTGTTTATTGCCGAAGCAACAGGTAGCGCGGCACTAGTAGTACCGGGGCTGATTGCTTCGACTGTGGCTTTTGTCACTTCAGCAGGTGTGTCGAATTCCGGACATCAAAAGCTTCACCGCTGAGCCGTAGTTGCGGTGAGGCGTGTAGCGCGCCTTGCCTTGAGCACTTGCAGTAAAGCGGGCGTGACGGATAATGCAATAATGCCTACGACCACGTAGTGAAAATTTGATTTCATCACCGGGTTATTGCCGAACCAAAATCCACCCGATAAAAATGGCACGATCCAAAGTGCCGCTCCAACCACACTAAAAGAGATAAAACGTGCGAATCTCATCTGGCCTATGCCAGCCACGAAAGGGGCAAACGTGCGGATAATTGGCGCGAAGCGGGCGATGATAATCGTCTTGCCACCGTGCTTCTCATAGAAAGCCTCAGTGTCGGTCAGATACCGGCGGTTAAATATGCGGGAGGCTTCTTTGCTAAATAGTCGTGGCCCAAAGAATCTGCCGACACTGTAGTTGGTGACATCACCTAGAAGAGCGCCGACAAAGCAGGTTAGAGCCAACAGAGGTAGCTGCAGTGGTGAGTCCGCGATCGACGCGAGGGCACCGACAGCAAATAGCAGTGAATCACCTGGTAGGAATGGCATGACCACTAGGCCAGTCTCTGCGAAAATAATTAGGAATAAAAGAACGTAGAACCATGCGCCGAGTGACCCCAGCAATGCATTCAAGTGAACGTCTAAATGTCTAATAAGATCGATGGCGGTGTGTAGTAAGTCCACTTTCAGCTCCCAGGTTCTTGAATTAAGATATCGTATGATGATCCCACGGCTTTGTCATTAATGGCATTATTTCGCCGTGCTGTCGCCGTTTGGGGGCTCTAATGCGGCAAAGTGAGCGCTGCACCCCACGGGAGCGTCCGCGGTCTTGCACTTGGCTGCATACTGCTCAACTATTTGCCTGACTTGCGGTTGAGCTACCCAGGGTTTGAGCTGTTCAAGGACGCGAGCTGCAGTTTTGCTGTTGCGGCCCTTGAAGCCGTCATGAAGCTGCATGGCCTCTTGATAATATTCTCGGACCAGGCGGATTAAGCGTTCCTGTTGATCTTGTGATTTAGTACTGGCAGTCATCGCTAGGTCTGCGGTGATCCATTGCAGTTTGCTGGCGCGCCCGATCACGGACTCTCTCGCCTTTTGAATTCTTGCTAATGCTTCCGCATCGCGGCCTGCTGACTTTTCCAAACTTGCATATGCAGCCTGGTAATACCACGGCGTGTTGGTGTGTAGCAGTTCCCGATCAAGCAGTTTTCTGGCTGCGTCTACGGCACCAGCATCTTGTAGCAGCGACGCCGCACCAGAGACGAAGGAGTGGCGCTCATAGCCTGATTTAGCAGATCTATCGGCAGTGGCCACAGCGTCTATGACCAGCAGTTTTAATGCTGGAGTGATAGGTGCACCTTTGTGTCTAAGGCGAAACAGTTGTAGGGGTTCGCATTGCGCCCAGAGCCTGACATCGATCGAAGTTTCGGGATTTTCGGCAATTTGCTTCGCTGCCTTGGACCAAAGTTGGTCCATCTTTTGTGACTCTTTATCGTTATCTGGATATAACCAGCCGAGGATCTCAATATTATAGGCTAAGGTTGAGCGCGCCGCCTGTGCGGCTGCTGAATGATCCAGTAGCCAACTGAGCTGAGTTCTACCAACTGCATGATATTTTTTGCGCTCCTCCGGTGCAGTGCTGAGACAGCTATTTAAAAAATTTGCGCTCAATAATGCGCGCTCTGCCACTAGGTTGGTAGAACTTGGGATCTCAGCTATTTGGTCCAAAAGTTTGGCTTGTGTCGCCAGTAGGTCGAACGTGGGTTCTGGTGCAGGAGCCAATTCAGTCCAGTTGTAGTATGCCAGCATGCGCCAGTCAGCTAGAGTGGCTTTGCCGTCCAACCCACGTTTTAAAGCCTCAGCAAAGTTTTGGCCGTCATTCAAAGCAGCCGATAAAGCTGTCTCGAATTCCGACATACTTACGCTAGTAGGTAAACGCATCAGCTCTTTGCCGGCAGATGAAAGTAAAAGCACGGTGGGGTAGGAATGCACCTGCAAGGTTTCACCCCAAGCTTGAGCCTGCTCGGTATCACCGTCCAGAGCGATAGCAATCATAGGCTTCATCAATTCAGCAAAGCGCGGTTGACTGAAGACTTGGCTTTTAAGCTCGTTACAAGGTGGGCACCATACGGCACCCCAATAAACTAATATAGGTTTTGTATCGCGTTTGGCTTCAGCAAAGCCGGCTTCGAGTGATCCTTGGTACCAGACAGGACTGACACCGTTGGCCATGGCAGTCAGCTCTCCTCTTGCAGAACTAATCATAACCAAAACGGCCATGAGAAGGGCCTTAGACATAAAAGTATCTCCGTTTAGTTCCTAAGAGTTTGGGAACTTAAAGTGGCAACTTAAAGACGGTAATGTAGCGGCCATCGAGAGAGGGGTCAGCTCTCATTTGCCGAAAGCCCATCTTTTCTTGCTCATTGCTATAAATTACCCAATATTATTAAGGTGATATGGTATTTTGTCCGCTGCTACGCAGCTTGCTTAAGTGGGGAATACTCGACCCAAACTAGTCATTAATAAAGTCTGATTTACACTGTTTATCCATTGTTCTGGTACAAAAGTAGGCTGGCTCAGCGAGTGTGCCCAAAGGGCTTGCACAGCTTGCACTACCATGGCGGCTGGTATTCCCTTGCCGGTGACGTCGCCGACAGGAATCTTCTGCAGAAAAGTTTAAGCTATGAACTTAACGCTCGTCACTTGGTAAAAAACTATTTTTACTGCATATAAAACAAATATTTATTAGTATTCAAAAAATGCCGCGCTGCTTGGCTGTTCCGGCTGGGCTCTATGAATCTCGGACGTGCGTTTGTGCCTATACCACTCATTTCCGAATGCGGCCGCGGCAGCAAAGTGGTTATGCAGCCTGCACTTCAGTTGCAAGTTGCTCGCGGAATGCTCGCCGCCGCGACAATAAAGATCGATATGATCTAACTCGATCATCATCTTCTCCTGGCACCGAGACCCATCCGGATGCATGTGCATACACTGCCCTTGATCTCTCAGCCAAACCTGATGCCGCACGGCAGCGGGTATATATCTACCTGCGTTGTTTTGTTGCTGCCGCGCGGCAGCGATAGTGGGACCGTCGTGTGGGGACGCCACTGCGGCATTATTATTCTCGAAAGTGTTCTCAACATTGTTGTTTCGGCCTCCCAGATCATCATCAAGATTTCGCTGCCGCGCGGCAGCGCGCTCGGCCTTGCGCATGAGATCTCGTTTGGTGAGCAGGTCGCCCACGGCTTTCATAAAGATTTCCGCATCGGTTGGTACGGAGCCAGCAGCAGCTAAAACTTCACGTGCCCTCTCGAGCAAGGCGAATTGCGACGTGGTCAGCGTGAGCTTTAACTCA
>JAPLFY010000110.1 GCA_026390435.1 Pseudomonadota bacterium | reverse complement strand
GCATAAAATGCACTGCGTGGATTGTTCATAAAATCTAAGACTAGATCGAACCGACGAGCTCGGAGCTGCCGCGCCAACTGCACTTCTTGCCGCCAGCCGCCGTTTGGATCGTAGGTCACATGCTCATCGATATAGGGATTGTCGGACAGCACCAGACGCCCCATCGGGTGACTCAAAAAGACAATTTCCGGTGCCTGTTTGCCGTGAACTTCCCCCGGATATTCCGTGGCAACATCGACGCCCGCCTTGAGCGCCCTGACACACGGAGTGGTCAGCAGGATATCGCCGAGCTGGCGGAGTTGAATGACGAGTATGCGTTGCCTATCCGCTTGCCGCCGCGCCATCGCTCACCGCCTTATCAGTGTCACTGGATCGTTGTCACTGGATCGTTGTCACTGGTCGTCGTAACTGTTCGGCTTTACCTACTTTTTATCTCTTTCTTTTTATATCTTTCCCGAGACTAACACTCAAGCTCTGAGCAAGATTCCGTTGTCTTAGGGCCCGACCAGCCCTGCTAATGGTCGCTAAGAGGCGATTTTTTTGGTACCTAACCTCCGCCCAAGGCTACCCAGACCCGATCAGTGAGGCCATGATGTCGACTCCCGCCATTTATATTAAGCAAGGTCGCGAAAAACCGCTAAGACAGCGTCACCCATGGGTGTTTAGCGGTGCCATCCAAAGGAGCGATGCAGCGCCTCCCGGCGCCATTGTCGATATCCTCGATTATAAGGGAAGCTTTCTCGCCAGAGGCTATGCCAACCCAGCATCCAAGTTAACTGCTAGAGCCCTGACGTGGGACCCGACTGAGACTATCGACTCTGCATTTTGGCAGCGCCGCGTTGATGCCGCCATAGCTCGGCGTCGCCCCCTGCTTTCCGCAGATCAAACTGCCTGTCGTTTAATCATGAGCGAAGCCGATCAACTCCCGGGCCTTATCGTCGATAAGTACGGCGAGCATCTTGTAATTCAGGCCTTAACCGCTGGCATTGACCGCCACATTGCGCCCATCGTCACAGCCTTACACAACACCCTGTCGCCCCTCACCATCAGTGAGCGCAGCGACGATAGCGTTCGTGATCTTGAGGGCTTACCGCGAATCAATCGGCTACTTCACGGCAGCGAAGCGGCGTTGAACGACGTCTTAATCGTGGAGCAAGGCGTTAACTTTCGCATCGACATCGGAGCTGGGCATAAAACCGGATTCTACCTGGACCAAAGACGAAACCACACCCTCATTGGTAGCCTCGCATCAGGCCGTAAAGTACTGGACTGCTTTTCTTACACTGGTGGATTTACGATGCATGCTGCCAAAGGCGGCGCCGCCAGTATTCTGAGTGTCGATGCCAGCGAGCCCGCACTCGCTCGTCTCAGGGAAAATCTCAGTGCTAATGGTTTCGCTGCCGACGATGCGCGCTTTCAGCAAAGGGCTGGCAATGCCTTTGAAGTGCTGCGTGACCTAGTGCAGTCTGGTGAGCGCTTTGATCTAATCACCCTGGATCCTCCCAAGTTTGCTGCTAGCGGCGGGCAAGTCGAAAAAGCGGCGCGCGGCTACAAAGATCTGAACATGCTGGCACTCAAACTACTAAACCCGGGCGGCATGTTGGCAACCTTCTCATGCTCAGGACACATAAGTTTAGACCTCTACCAGAAGATCGTGTTTGGAGCTGCGATTGATGCCGATCGTAACGCGCAGATCACGTCCTATCTGTTTCAGGCAGACGATCACCCAGTGCTACTAACCTTTCCCGAATCGCTTTACCTAAAGGGACTCCTCTGTCGGGTCCTTTAAGCGGCAAGCTTGCCGCTACGAACTAGCACCAAGATCTTATCATCGTCGATGTCGCGATCCACAATGGCGTCTCGCCCTCTAAGAGAGAGATCTGTCATTAACTGAAAAACTTTGCGCCTACCCTTGCGCACGGACCAGTCAAAGACACCATCTGTCCCCAGCATGACCGCATAATTACCTTGGGTGGGCAGGTTCACTATGGTTGGTTCGATCTGAAGGGATGGGCCGATGCCTAAAAGGCCGCCGCCTCCACCATTAGCTTCAACTGTTTCTGGATTAGTAATGTCTCGTACCAAGTAAATCGGCAGATGGCCTGCACAATAGTAGGACAGTTTGCCTTCCTCTAAAATCATTAGACCTAAGGTCAAGGTGTGAGGCTGCTTACTACCCAGAGTAAATAATGTACGGTTTACCATATTAATCCAAGCTTTCGGATCAAAAGCTAGGTCACTAAAAGTTTGCGCCCAAAGACATTGCAGCGACTGTACGACCATCGCAGCAGGAACACCTTTGCCAGTTACGTCGGCAACTGCAATGGCCCAGCGACCAGGGGCTATCTCCCGAGCCGCAAACCAATCGCCACCTAGGATTCCATACGGAACATGGAAAAAATCGACTCGATTACGCCCGACTAGTAGCGACGCCGGTGGAGGGGTCAACGATTCTTGAATTTCCTTGGCTAGCTGTAATTCAGCTTCCATCGCTAAACGCTTTAATTTTTCGTTCTGCGCTGCCAGTCGGCGGGACTCAAAACTAACCCGTGCTTGCTCTCGCAAATTAACCACACGCCGAAAATTATAAAGATACATGTATACATCTATCCCTGAGATCAAACATACCCACGCATTAAGATGGTTGAATTGTGCGTGCTGCCAAATGAACACGCCTACGGCTGTGTGCAAGATCGCGCCAACCAACGATATCCCATACAACGACTTGCTCACATCGCAGATAAGTGAGCTCATAAATGCAAAAAACGTGAAGCCTATGACTAAATGCTCGGCTGCCATACTTGGATCCGACGCAAGCAGCCAAGTACTGAGGCCGAAGCCAACGATATTCACGGTCTGAGTGAACAAACTGTGAGCCACGGCCAAACGGAAGGAGCGTTTCAGCCGCTGAGTTTTCTGACAGAGGTAGTAGGCCCCATTGGTAAAAGCTAGCAAAAAAAGGCTAACCACGTACGCAAGCTTCACAGGTTGCGGTGCCAAAATATACATCGCGATACCGCCAAAGACGCAGATCGGCGCCGTTGCGAGAGCAGTCGCTTCGCGCAATTCATACTGATACTGCAAAAACCAATGCCTTAGCTCAGCACGTACCTCTGCAGTGTCCTGCGCCTTTGAAGGTGCGACTCGGTCTTTGGCGCGCCTAAAATTTTCAAATATGGAAAGTATCGGACTACTCCTCAGTCGACTGGCCCCGCGGTTGATATCGGCAAATATTCTGAATTTGTTAGGAATCCTTCGTGAACAACCTCAGGTCGGTGGCCAATCAACGGAGCTGCGCGGCAAGGACGCTGGTAGGGGGCATTCTATAAAAGTCTGGAATAGTTAATTATCTTAAATTCTTACGACGAAACCGTCATGGCAGTAGCGACATTCCAGACATCAGACTGCAATTTCAACATGCTACCGAAATTTAGTCCTTGGAGATCCGCAGAGCTTATGGTCAGGTGAAACCGTAGAGAAGGTCCAAGCTTCTCATCCAATCACCTGACGACCGAGGTCTATTCTGATGCGCACCGCAGCCATGGCTTGGCGTGTTTGCTTACTCGCTTTTTTAACGGCAACCAGCGAAAGCGCTGTCGGCAAGACAGCCCCATCCCCGACTAACCTTAAGGCTGCCGGCAAAGCGGGTGCAGGGGTTCACCCAGCGGCGTCCGGCCTTACCCCGCGGGAAATCTTTAAACGCAGCATCAGTGATACGTCTGGCGATATTTTTTTCCTGACGGAAAAATATAATTTCATGCTCGAATCGGGAAGTTTTAAGCCCGCTGGCTTTCACGCCAGCCACATTGCCACAAAGCATGACGGCAAAGTCGACACAGTCCTACCAGCGCACCCCGATATAACCCATGGTTACGCCTGGGACTACGATCTGCAAATCCCGTTGGCATTTTATGACCCATCGGGCCAATGGTTCAAAGCCGGCGTCTATTCAAAGCTTGCCGTGCAGCAAGATATCGCCCCTACCCTAGCGGACGTGCTGGGCATCGCCGCTCCGGACCGTGCCGAAGGGCGCGTGCTGGCGGAGGCTCGGACCCAAATAAGTAGCAATCTAGTCAAGATTAAACGCCCACGACTTGTCGCGGTGATCGTGCAAGATCAGATGGGCTGGCAGTACTTTGATGCGCACCCCAATAGACTGCCCTTTTTGCGTTCGCTGTTTAAACGCAGTGCTTTATTCACTGCCGCGCAAGTGGCGCACGTCGATGTCGAGACCGCGGTCGGACACGCTGCCATCGGGACTGGCGCCTACACCAAGGGCCACGGAGTCAGCGCCAATACTCGCTGGCAAACTGGCCTATGGGCAGCACAACCCGTATACGCAACCAAGTTGACAGAAGACCTAACTAGCGAAGAGTTCCCGCTGCAACTTAGTGCAGCCACACTGGCCGATGTCTGGCTCCAGGCGCGGCAGAATAAACCCGAAATCTTTTCCCTTTGTGCAGCAGCACGCGCCTCGGTGTCCCTTGGCGGCCACGGCTCCATGTTTAAAGACAACAAGAAAACCGCCGTCGTCTACTTCGCTGAGAAGGGCAAAGATGCGGGAACCTATACAGCCGATACCAATTTTTATAGAGTCCCGGAAAGCCTTAAGGACAAGTCGGTTCACCCCTACGTCGAGGCCTTACTCAAGGAGGGCGACGGTGCCTGGTTCGGTCACTCCCTAAAACACGGTGATCACGGTATCGACATCAAGCTAGTGCGCGCCACGCCGGCGATGGTGCGCTTCGAAAGTGACCTCGTGCAAGCTGCGATAAATGAGATGAAACTAGGCAGTCACGACGATACCGATTTACTCTTCATGAACTTTAAATCGTCGGATTATTGTGGGCATGCGTTCGGCTACGAAAGCGAGGAGTGCGGCTCGGTCATTGATGTCGTTGACGCAGAACTAGCCAAAGTGGTCGCCCAGTTGGAAAAGGCCACTGATGGTCAGCTGGTTGTCGCTTTCACAGCCGATCACGGTGCCGCTCCCCTACCGGAACTCAGTGGTGGCCTTCGCTACGACCGCGGTAAACTCCAGGCAGACCTCAACGCCCACTTCAGTAAATCCGATAGTCAAGTACAAGCGGTACCCTACGTCGGCGCTTCTCAGCTGTGGCTTAACCAAAAAGAACTAGCTCGCAACGGCCATACCGTCGCCGATGTAGTCACCTACCTACGCAGCTACGAAGTGCCCATGAAAGCACCTTGGAACATGCTGGCAGACGACTGGCTAACCAAGGGCAAGCCAACCTCGCAGCGGTTTTTTCGCGACGTCGTCAGCCGCGATGAGTTACTGGCCACTCCCGCCGTCAAGGCCGGAGCGGCTCGCTAGGCTCAGCTTAAGTTTGCTGGTTTCTGATGATTGGGCAGTTCAAAGTTAATCGGAGCCAGCATAAGTGGTGGAAATCCTCCCGCCACTAGCGCCTGATCGACGGCCTGCCGCGCATACGGAAACAAGACGTTTGGACAGACTACCCGCAGAGCATGCTCCATGGGCTGACCCTCTGGACCACGCACATCAAATAAACCGCACTGTTCAACCTCGACGATAAAGCCCAGGTCCTTATTCTCGCGAGCTTCGACGTTGATTGCTAAAACTACTTCGAACAGTGATTCCTCAATGTGCCGAGGCGTCACAGAGACATCCAATTTGATCTCGGGACGCCACTGAGTACGAAAGATTTGTGGTGACCTAGGTGACTCAAAGGATAGGTCTTTGACGTAAACCCGGACGATACCTAGTTGGATCGATTGATTGGCCTGATTTGATGCTGAATCCTGCATGTTGCCTCCGACAGAGCTGGCTAGATTTGGCGCTGAACCGTTAACTATGGCGAGTCTAGAATAAGTTAGCTAGCGCTATCTCACAGGCTAGCGGCCGTAGCGAAAATCTAAGTGAGCTAGCAGGGGGAATATTCGACTTCAAAATGCCGGCTTTCCGCGATAACTTGATGCACACAATCTCCCGGAGACCGTTAGTCGTGAAGTCAGACAAATTATTGCCGATGCTTCTGATCTTGGCCCTAGCTTGGTTGCTAGGAGGCCGGTTATTGCCTCTAGAGGCGTCAGTAACGAGCTCTGTTGGTCCTCTGTTATTCATAATCAAGTCGACATTAACCTTTATCTCCCTTTTCCCCATGCTGCTTGGCTGGGGACTGTTCCTACTCCGACTACTGGGCAGGGTTGCTAAGGTGATCGGGATGAGCGACGAAAGCTCTGTGACTCGGCCTCGACTAGCCTTGTGGACGGGCTGCGCCCTGCTGCTCGGAGTTGCCGCAACTGGCCTATTCATATTTCTATCTGGATTAGTGTGGGCACCGAGTTGGGAGGGTGCACTCCCCCTAGTGAGTTCGGGTTATTTACTGTTCGCATTGGCCTGGAGTCGGCGTTGGCTGAGCTGGCGCCCATGTGTTACGCACGTGTTTCATCGCGACCCAAAAAAGTCTAAATCGTGGGACAAGCGGCTGCTTTGGCTTCTGGGCGTCGCCGTCTTTGTACGAATCTCGGGCGTGTACTTTTTCCAGGGCCACGAAGACGCGTATCTTTATCACCTGTCTGCGGCAGAAAGCTGGTTGCAGCGCGGCCAAACAGGAGTATTTCTCACCAACATATTCTCCGGCTATGCACTCGCGGTTGAGCACTACTATTTATTCTTAAAACTATTAGCGCGTGGCAATGCCGAACAAAACGCCCTGGCACAGCTGAGCCACGCCATCTTTGGCTACGGCACATTCGTATGCGCCTTACTGGTTTTGGCTGAACCATGGCTAAAGCGGCGAGAGCGAGCCGCGTTTATTTTAGTATGCATGCATACTTGGCTGATTTTTTTCATGCTGCTACCGAAAAATGATGGCTACCTCGCTGCATCAGCCGGACTAGCTTTAGTGGGCTTGGTACGCAGCATGCCAGTGATGTTTCTCGCCGGTGCGGCAAGCGCAATGATTATGAAGCCTACAGCTGGCGTAACTTTTGTGGCTTTAGGCTTGGCGACGATTATCTGCAAGATGTTTACGTCGCAAAACCGCTGGCGTGAAGTGGCGCAAAGTGTACGCCTTCTTTTTGCTGGTGCTGTGCTTATGATTCTGACCTGGGCACCATTTGGTTGGCGTAATGCGGTCGTTACGGGCGATCCATTTTTCCCGCTACTCACTGAAATGTTCCCGACGCCGTTTGCCCCCGGCCTAAGTCGAGTCATTACTGAAGCTGCGCCCTTTAAACTTAACTTGGACTCGCTACTGCGCTCCTTCGGCAGACTTTTAACCAGTGACGCGATGATCGTTGTCGCTACGGCAACTTTGCTAGCTTCCTTAATTATGAGAAAAAGCAGACAGTCTCTGTCAAACATTGCAAAAGATCCAGGCAACCAGCTCATGCTGGTATTCCTGATAATAGGCTTTGTTTTGCTACAGCTATTTACCGGAGAATTTGGCCACCACTTAGAATCTAGACATTATCTAGTAGTGCTGGGACCACTGCTCGTATTAAGTGCTACAGTGTTTGTGGCACCTTTTAGTGATCAGCATAGAACTTGGATCACACCAACTGCCATAGCCTTAATAGGCCTAGGGTACTCAAACTTTGACGTGGCTGCGCGGGACCTTTACCGCGGCATCTCGAGTAGCAACATCACGTCAACATTCTTGGCTCGCAAACCCAACTTCATGCTCAATGATTATTTAGCGCAGAAAATTAAAGCAGAAGCGCCAAATTTTGTGCCTAAAGTATACGCGAACACAATTTGTTACGCGGAGTACTTCCTAAACAATGCTGAGTTTTGGCACCCCAATAAGACTCATCCGGCATGGACTTGGAATGTGCAGAGTATCTCTGGGCCCGAGGTTTTAGAGAAATTATACGAACATCACATTGACTACGTGATCACCGACGACACATCGTCACTCGCGACAGCCCTACGGGAGCGGGCAGCAGCTCGGATCCTCCAGCGCGCCGGGAATGTAGAACTGTGGCAGCTAGAACCCTCGGCCACTTAATCAGCCACCACTCCCATACCTGGGTTGCCCATGGTGACCCAAAGACCGACCCCATTCGACCCCACATAGCTTTTAGCACTGCCTCCAAGAACACGGATCAAAATACCGTAATCATTAAATAATAAACCATAGCATAGCGGGTAAACTCAACTTTTATAGGCAAAATGCCGATATGGGTTTGGGTGTCGGAGGAGATTGTTGCGGGGTCAAGAGGGAGCACACCGTGGGTATCAGTCTGCGCAAACAAATGGACATAGGTCGGGTCATGCGATCGCTCGGACTCATGGCCGCGTTGATAGGTACCAGCTCCTGCGGCATTTTCGAGCCAATACAGGCTAACGGTGTCGCCGGCGCCCTCCCCTTTCCTCTGCGCGGCTTACCTAAGGCCACAATCAACTTAACCATGCATCCACTAGGAAATTTATCCCCATCGCGGGGTTTAAGCTTATTTTCTGCCGGTCAAATTAATTTTTCGGAGGCAGTACAGACAATCGTTGGTGAGCGCCTACCTAACGGTGTCCATCTAGACATGCACCAAACGGTGTTACCGCCGCAAGTGGGCGGCGGTGGGCGGCGTTTTGATGGCAAATTTATGGTAAACGGCATCGCGATTTTCGGCACTCAAATTGCGGCACACATGCTGAAGGGCCGGGAACCATTTTTACTCGGGACCATGCCCAATGTATCCGCCTCTGCAGTCGCGAATGCATTAAAATCCTGGCCAGACTTAGACTCAATTAAGGGTGTGGTAGCGCGCAGTGTCGCTGAGCAAGGTCTGGATACCAAAGACCTGCAGCTCGTGGCAACCGAACGCTTTTACTTTCCAACCTCGGCTAACGAACTTCGTCCAGCGTGGCTGTTCGTTGCCAAAATAGGCAAACTTCCCTACGAAGTCTTGGCCGACGACTCCACGGTTTTTAGCTTTTCCAGGCGATATTTTGAAGTCGATGGCAGTGCCAGCATTCACCCCAATAACAAGAACGACAGCGCACTAGTCAATTATACTCTCAAAGACCTTTCAGGCGACGGTACGCTTACAAGCCAGTACTTAAAAACAAATGTGCCAACCGATAAATTACAAGCTATCGAGGCCAGTCATAGGTTTAATTATCAGCCGAACGATAGTCGATTCGCGCAGCCGAATGCCTACGCCCATACGGACGAGCACTTCCGTTGGATGCTCGGTCTAGGCGGCAAAACCTACGGAGCCTTGCCGCTGCATCTTGAATTACATCAACTCATTAATATGACAAAAAATAACGCTCTCTTTATCCCGGGCAACGAAAAAACAGGTGAACCATTCGTCATCCAACTTGGTGACGGCGACGGTGAAGGCCTGCAGAATTTGGCGACAGACTCCGATGTACCATCGCACGAGTCTGGGCATTACTTCGTATATAACTACTTAAAAGTGACCCGCGACGAACCGCTGGGGATCCATGAAGGTGTAGCCGATCTTTTAGTATATTTGCATAAACGGAGTAAAGGCATCGTGAACGCAGCATGCCTCGGGGAATCCATATGCCCGCCAGGGACACCGTTTTGCGTGAAAAGTGGCTGCCTGCGCACTGCCGATAATGAGTGGGTTTATAACGATACGTCCTGGAAGCAGTGGAGCGCCCAGATGTACGGCTCGTGCTGCGGGCACAAGCACGGGCAGGTGATTGGTGGCGTGGTTTGGGATCTGGTGAAAAACAAGACTATGAGTGCGCCAGATGCCGCCAACCTCACCATGACTGCGATTACCTACTTTAAAGCTGATAGTGGCATCCGCGATTTTCTGTTGGCCCTGCTGATCGCGGACAAAACGGTGTTCAACTGCTCCTATGATTCCGCCATCAGACAGGCCATCGGCAAAAGAAACTTCGGTAGCTTCATCGCTGATGCACCTGCAGGCTGCGAGAACCTGCCCCAGCTCACTGGGACGGGTGACAACAGTTTGGCGCCGAGTGACGAGCCGGCTGTTACCAAATCTAGCTCCTCAAAGCCGAAGATTTTTGGCATATCTTGCGGCACAGTAGGCGGGACATCACCCCTACCGTCGTGGTTCGTCTTAGCCATCCTGCTAACTCCGGCTCTCGCGAGCGCCATAGCTCCAGTGTTTGCCAAGGTTGTAGTCCGTAGCCGACGGAATTCTAGACGACATACTCGGAGTCTCGAAGGCTAGCAGACTGCGAATCCTCTTGCTATCATCTGAGCTTCCTTTATCCTAGGGTCCGAGAACACCTCGAACACTGAAAAGGAAGCACTATGCTGATTCGTAATGCACTTGCTGTATTGACTCTAGCAACCGCTGGCTCTGCACTAGCGGCTGTCCCGCAAATTAGCTGCACTGGCGCCGACGATTTCAAAGCTGTACTAAAAATCGAGCACGGCACCGGTCTGGGTACTCTGACCTACGGCTACGGTGAAGACCTCACCACAATCGAAGATCTCGATACCAGCTTTGTAAGGGACTGCGGCGCGGCCACCAAAGGCAACGAAGTCCTATTTGTCGTGACACCTGTCGGCAACAAACGCGTTGGTCAGTTAATTCTAGACGGCAAAACTCGTATTCTAAGCTGCCGCTAATTCGTTTCTGGCGTGCCTTGTGCCTCATTTCTTGTATGCTTGTATGCTTGTATAGATGAATGGAAAGGTGACTATGTTAAGCGCATTGGTAAAGGGAACAGACTGGTCGCAGTTGACCGAATATCTTTCGCCAGTCTTTTTCCAAATTGTGCCGCCGATTGGAATGGCACAAAAACTAAAATCGATGGTCAGCGGCTATATGTCACCGTCTAAGTTCCAAGAGATTGCAGCTAGGGTCAATGGCGCGCTGGAAAATAGCCCACTCAACGTAAGAATCGACAACCTTAACAGGGTGGGGATGAAGGTCGAGATACCTGCTCCAGGTCCCGAAATTAAACCTGGTGATGTGCTCCTTCGCCTATATTTCTGGCAAATATTTGCACTGGATGAGGCCCTACTAGACTTCCGCTCCAAAGCGTTCCCGCAACCACAAAACGTAAACGCATGGCATCCAAGCCCGTTATTTACTCGCTGGGATCCGAAGTTTATCAGTGCCGCACGGAATTTATATCTAGGCTTCTACACCGACCGCACAGACCTCATGGATGACGCCCTTGCCCATCTTGGTTTGACTGCGGGTAAAAGTGTGCTGCTAAAGCATTTCGGTGAAAACCAAGACCGGGTCCGATTTGAGATGGCCAGCTTTAGGGCCACCTTTCATGAAGTGTTCCTCGCTTGCAAACAGGCAAGGTCCCGAATGCACCCAGACTTTCTCGCCTTAGGTGGGATGCTCGCCTGCCTCTACGAGCACCTAGAACAATTGGGCGGGACATATAATGTACGACAAGCTTTTGCTGACGTATGCGGATCAATAAAATAACGATCTCATCGCGCGCTCACGCGTCTCTCACCGTCTTTGTAGTACATCCCTCTTTTCAAGAGGGTGAACTTGATGGACCAACTCCATACTACATCCGTTGAACGCACAATCACCGTACACGCACTTCAAGGTCGTTTAGCGACGCTACAGGCAAATGTTGATATTTCAACCGCTAAAGAAGACGCTCTAGAACTGGCTGGATCCTCTATAGCCATAGCCACAGACTTACTAAAAGAGCTCAAATCTGCCGAGCAACGACACTTAGATCTGACTGCAGCTCTACCGCAGATGCTATGGACAACGCGGCCAGACGGCTTCCATATTTATTTCAATCAACGCTGGGTGGAATATACCGGCCGTACCTTGGACGAAAGTTACGGCTTCGGCTGGCTCGAAGCCTTTCACCCGGACGACCGTGTTCGCACTTTAGAACGGTGGCAACAAGCCACGGCTTCCGGTGAGGCCTACGAGATTGAATATCGGCTGGTTCGGGCAGATGGTGGCTATGGCTGGGTGCTAGGACGCGCCATGCCCTTGCGCGATGCGTCCGGAAAAATTTCCCAATGGTTTGGCAGCTGCACGGATATAGACAGTCAAAAGAAGGCAGAGGAACTCGCAGCATCGCAGGCCCGAGAATTGGCCGATGCCAACGCCCAACTGACCAAAGCAGAAGAACTAAAAGGGGAGTTTTTCTCAAACGTCTCCCACGAACTCCGAACCCCATTAACTCTCCTTATAGCTCCCCTGGAATCGTTACTTTCTGGAGACTACGGCTACATTTCTAAGGCTCAAAAGCCAATGTTGAATGTCATCCATAATAACGCCCTTCGCCTGCTTCAGATGGTCACTGGACTTCTTGACTTTTCAAAACTTGGCGCCAAAAAGTTCACCCCGGTACTCGAGCCAACCAACATCAGCGCTTTGACCCAAAGTATTGCAGCCGATTTTATGCCACTGATCCAGGAGTGCGGTGTCACTTACGAATTTTTCAGCAGCCAAAGTGAGATTTGGGTAAACATCGATCGTTATCTCTGGGAACGGATCGTTTTCAACCTATTGTCCAACGCCATAAAATTTACACCCAAAGGTGGCCGCATCACGGTAAGCGTAGGCATTCATGATGAGCACCTGGTGCTTAAAGTAAAGGACACTGGCATCGGCATATCCGAAGCCAATATGCCGCTACTCTTTCAGAAATTCCGCCAAATCGAAAGTGCTTCCACCCGGCGTTTTGAAGGAACTGGTCTGGGGCTTTCTCTAGTTAAAGAATTTGCCCAACTTATAAATGGCGACGTTTCGGTTACAAGCACGATCGGCAAGGGCAGCATCTTCACTGTTGACTGTGATGTGATGCGCGCGAACCCGGCCGACGCGGCACCTATTATCAGCGGCAATATATTAAGAAACCAAACACAGGTTCTAGATCACACTCTCGAGTTACAAAAGGCTGATGCAAGTGGCAGGCACAGCACATCTAAGGTTTTGATTGTCGAGGATAATATCGAGCTTGCTCGTTACATCGTGTCTCAGCTCCGATCAATTTGCGAAACGCGATTGGCTAACGATGGAGACGAGGCCCTCGAGTCGATCAATACATGGAAGCCAGATTTAATTCTATCGGACGTCATGATGCCAAAGCGCGACGGAATAAGCCTCTGCCGCGAAGTCAAAGGCAACCCAAATACTGCTAAAATACCGGTAATATTGCTTACAGCTTTAACGCATCGCGATGCACTTCTACAAGGATGGCAGGCCGGTGCTGACGAATATCTATTCAAACCCTTCCACCCCAGGGAACTTATCGCACGCGTAGAAACCATGCTTGATCTGTCCCTGGAGCGCCAAAAGTCAGAAGAGACGCTGCGACTAGCTAATCTAGATCTTGAGCGAAAAATTAGTGAGCGCACTGCCTCGTTAAAGCAAGCTAACGAAATACTCAAACAAAGCGAAACAGCCGAACGCGCTGCACGCCTCGAAGCGGAGCATCTAGCGCAGTTAAAAGACGAGTTTTTAATCACTCTTTCGCACGAGTTACGCACGCCGCTAGTTCCGATTATTGGATGGATCGGATTAATCAACAGTGATTCTTTAGACAGTACTGGCATAGCAGAGGCACTAAAGACTATAGAAAGAAGTGCACGCTACGAACTGCAATTGATCGAGGATCTACTCGACACCTCGCGGATTATTTCCGGAAAGCTAATTATTGAATTTAACCCAATCGATCTAATTGACCCCCTGAAAGCTGCCATAGAAACAGTAAGATTGACGGCAGAAGCAAAAAACATAACGCTTAACGTTAGTGTACCCCCAGCCTCTTTAGGTGTGATCAGGGGAGAGACCAGACGACTTCAGCAAGTCATCTGGAACCTTCTCGGTAATGCAATAAAATTTACTCCCGAGGGCGGCAGGATCGACGTCCGACTCACCAGCGATGATAAACACGCGGTGATAGAAATTTCCGATAATGGAATCGGGATCAGGCCCGATTTTCTACCGCATGTTTTCGAAAGATTTCGCCAAGCTGACAGCTCCACCACGCGTCAATTCGGTGGGCTTGGTCTGGGATTGGCGCTAGCTCGCCAACTAGTCGAAGCACATGGCGGCCGTATAAGTGTCGAGAGTCCAGGCGTAGGACTGGGCAGTACATTCCGCATTGAGCTCCCCCTGTCGTTGACACAGCCAAATCATCGGGCAGAGAGTCCGATTCCTGAGCAAACACAAACACATAAAAAAACAGTCAAAGAAAATAAGCTTGCCGGTCTGAAGATCTTAGTGGTTGATGATTCGCCAGAGGATCGACAATACCTAACGGCTTTACTGACGAGCCAGGGTGCCGTAGTCACGGCAGCAATGACCGCTGCCGAAGCACTGGTCATAACTAAACACGATGTACCGGACGTGCTCGTAAGCGACATAGGTATGCCAGATAAGGACGGATATGAATTTATTCGGGAAATTCGTGAGATGAAAAGCGAAAGCAAAAATTTACCTGCACTAGCACTGACGGCATATGGCAGCGCAAATGACCGAGAGCGAGCGATAGTTGCGGGATTTCAACTATACTTAACCAAGCCATCTAATTCCGACCAATTAATCGGAGCTATTTTTGACCTTGCTCACCAGCAAAACTTTGAGCGTCGACAAGTCTGATGTCCTCACTGAAGGCGCAAGAGTCACCAAACACGGCTGTTATGCTCATTAATTTTCTGGATCACATATGGATCCGCAAAAGACCCTTCCCACGTCGTGCTTTCGGGATAAATCGCCTGGATATCCCAGGATCCTTGATTCCATAAAAAGGCGGCATCGACCGTGTACTCAAATTGAATATCATTGCGCAGGAACTCAAGGGTCTTGTCATAAAAATAATGCATGTAGGCGCGCGGCTCGTATGGAGTCCCGGTGTCATATAGGCGCCAAGGATCCGTAGCCTTCCTATAGGCACCAAAAATACCGAAAAATGGGAATTTTGCTGCTTCTTCAGCATTGCTCGCTAGTACTGTTCCGTTTTGATCGGCGCCACCCCCGATCCCGTACTCAGACAAGTGGAGCTTTTTGCCTGCCGCCAGAAGTTTCTGCACGCTCAGCTCGGGATGAACCAACTTCAACTCGAAATCAAACTGGTAAATCGCATTTTGGACGTCAGATGTATTGAAACCGGGCTTTAACGATGGGTAAGAAGATATCCCAAAATAATCCAACTCGTAGTAAAGGTCCTTGATTCCGGTTAGGTCAAATTCAGTCTTTTTTTGATCCCAAAGTGCTGGGTATTTTGCAACAAATTCTGCGGGATCAATGATATCTGCACCCACACAGCCGCATATCTTATTAAAATTAGTGTTCACACCAATATGAATATTCCATGGTTTGGCAATACTAAGCGACAGCCTTTGTCTGAGATCGGGGATAAGCCGCCGCCAACTTTGCGGATACCTAAATACCGTGGAGCTCATTTCGCCTTGCATTCCGAAGTAAATTTTTGTTTCAGCTTTAGCTACCGCGCGGATTGCCTCGGCCAATGGATATAGCACCACATCCGCATAGCTATAGCCGTTCCTTTTCTCAAGGGGATCAAAAGCGAGGAGATTTCGCCAACGTCCCTCGCCCCTGCCGTCATCAACATGGGGGCTTAGCGCAATGGACAAATTACTATCTATAGCTCTTTGGAAACAGCGCTGCATGGCCCAGCGGAACCGTTCGATCGCGTCACTGGTCGCTGCGGGGCACTGAACATGCCCGTTATTATCGTAGGTGCGATCATAGCAGTAATAATCGACGGGACCTTCCCCTGTCTGGACCCAGAACAATGTTGGGACGAACATGAGTTTACTTTGCTTAAACTTGGTTGCCCGATCGACCATCTGCACACAGCGATCAGACAAAATATCACTGTCCCCAACCGTGATGATCGAACTACTTAACTCGGTAGCCCCTAGCTTTAGATCATTGGCCTCAGAGACCTCACTAAACCGCCCTTTAGACCTGCAGGCAGTAGCGGACAACATAAACGCAATTAACGCTGCTACCGACGAAAAACACGCAATTCCTCTGACCATCGTTAGCCCCAAACTCCACAAAGTCTAAACACCGACGAAAAATTAACCGGTCAACAATAACATAAATTCATATAAATCAGATACTTGCGGAAAAAAATCCTTAGCATATCCTTTGCACATTGGAAAGGCACCGTCAGCTTCTCACTGTGACCAGTTTTATCCTTCGCCCAAATAGAATGCACAGCAAGTTAAAATCGCCAGGCTTTTTCAAATTCCTTTCATTTTAGCCTAAAGTTTTTCAAAGCGTTTACCGATAGAAATTTCGGTTCTGCGCGAGTGTACCGGAAAGACACCACTTAGAGGCAAACATCACAATGACTCAACAAAAGCATCACACTCTGTCGAGACGGTCTTTACTAGGAGACCAGCTAGGGCTCATTTTGGCCTTTGTGATTGTGCCAAGCCTGGCCACAGCATGCGGGACAGAAACAGCGCAGCAAAGTGGTGGCGCCGCGACGCCAGCGAAAAAAGCTGCACGCACTTCAGGCGATAGCCGGTCATCGCGAAGCAGCAGGTCGAACGAGACCGATGACTCAGTAAGCACCAATAGCAAAGATCCATCAGACAGCGATGCCGAACTAGGCGACGTTAAGCCTTTGGACAGTAGTGGTGCCAAAGATGCGCAGGTCGCACAAAACGGTCAAGCGACAAATCCAGCAGCTTCCAACCAACCAACCGCCGGCCAGAGGGCCGACTCAAGAGTAAAAGGCGCTAAGCCTGACGGTGGCTTCTTCAGCCTCGGTGCGCCGCAGCTCAGTCTCGCCCAAATAGAGTCAGGGCAGCAGATTAGAGCAAAATGTGAAGGAACTTTTCACGAGCTGGTTATCGAACCAGAGCACCTACAAGCTCTGGCGCAAGGCCAAAGCGTCACCATTAAAAGCTCAACAAACACACATTTTGCAAATCCGACTGTGCATAATCATTCCGTCACTTATTCCCCCTTGATGGGTTAAGTTCAATCAACGACTCTTTCCTCATACTTCAGTAAGCACAATAGATATGGGCGGTCAGCGCCCTATCTTAGTCCGCACCTGCTGGTGACACTCCAGACATGAAGTAGTCAATCTCAAGTATGGTAGTGTCGCCGCATTGCCATCTTTTCTCTTAACCGCATCAAGAAGATCTTCTGCTGCCTCGTAGAATCGGCCGCTTGCTCTGTGGTAGCCGCCTGTGCGAATATTTGCCCACGTCGAAGATTTGGCAAGCTCGAGCAAATCCATCAACGCCTTTTCCATTGTGACCCAGTCACCAAGCAACATGCCCTCGTGCACACTTTGCATATCGTTGAATTTTTGTCGCATCCGAGCTTGCATGGCCCCTTGATCATAAGTCACTGCATTTGCTGCTGGAGCAGTTGCAGAGGCGGCAAGACTAACATGATTAATGAAAGCCATTCCAGCGACACCAGCAGCTATCAAATTTCGAAACTTCATGAGCCACCCCTTGCCTATCAGGACTGCAACTTGCGTGAATTAGCCCAGCTAATTACGAAAATGCAAATCACGGTCCAAGTTCCGCCGCACCAACTAAAGCCGGAAAAATCCGCAATTCTCGGCGGAGATTAGCGAAGATGGTAAATGGGCACCGCGACGCTTGCAACAGCCGGCATATCGCCGAGATCTGGGGGCACACGCACAATGGCATGGGGCTTTAAATCAGTGGGCAAGAAACCGCGCTGTGGGTCAGCCATCAAGATAGTGACACCGTCGGCCCTAAGTCGCTCTAACCACGGTAATATGCGGCCGACAAGTTCAGGGGAATACGTGACGTCGCCAACGAGAACACAATCAACCCCAGATAAAGGCTGACCGATTAAGTCGCGACTCTCTAGGCTCAACTCACATCCATTTAACATCGCATTCTCAGCACATGCCCAGAGGGCTAATGAGTCGATGTCGCAAGCAACCGCAGCCACCGCGCCTGCCTTCATCGCCGCCAGCGCCACAACGCCGCACCCACTACCTAAATCAAAGATCCGCCTACCACGGACGGATTCTGGAAAATCAAGCAGGTACCGTGCCAACGCCAAGCCCCCTGGCCAACAGAAAGCCCAGTAAGGATCAACGATACCAATCGCCTCTAGATCTTTTGGATCTGCCCGCCACCAATCCTGCTCAAAGGTGACAAGCCTTAATTTTAACTCTGGCAGTACTCTGGGAGTAACGATAACAGTATTTGCTCTGATCGTACTTTCTAGATCCATCAAACTTATACCGCTCCACCCAGCGCCTGACATTCAGGCAGCATCGCTAACTCATGTCGTTAAGTATATGTCAGCCTTGAGCGCTGATACACTTTTCTCCTGTGACCAGGATGGGCATAACGTAGCTCATACCCTTCCAGTCAACAAATTTCATATCGCCGCGCCATCCTAGAGGCATCTGTTTAACTTTTTCGTTGGGCCGACCAATTTGAGCGTAAGCCGACAAGCTGCCACCGAGTAGTTGACGCATGTCAAATTGGACGTCGCCGTTGTAGCAAATTGCAGGCTTCCCTTCAGTAGTCGTAGAAAGACCAACTACTGCATCACCCCTCATTCCCGCATCGACGAGAGTTAAAGACCCATCTACCCCAGCTTTAGCGACTTTTATATCAGGTCCACCCTCTAAACTGACGGTAGCTGCAACATTTGGACTGATGCCGCCACTTGCCGATGTTGCCGTCAATTTATAACTCGCTGGCACCGAACCTGAAAGGCGAAATGCCCAGGACACATTAAAAGGCACCGGACCAACGGCAAAATTCAAGCTACCTGGTAAAGTATGGTTGACGCTTAAAAGATTTTTAGTATCGCTAAGTAGAGCTGGTTGAATTTCGGCCAAAGCGAACGCATCTTGACCAAAAATTTGTACCCCCAAATCAATACTTGCTTGTTTACCCATCGCAAGCGCCTGGGCATCAATTTTTGCAAAGATCAAAGAGCGTTGCGCACCAAATGCTCTTCCGTTTACATCGGCGAAACTATGCAGGCCAAGACCCTGTTTAGTACTAAAAAATAAAGAGCCACTAGCCGAAGCGGAAAATTGATCGCTACCGATGTTGTAACTCCTTGCACCACCTACCCAGCCGTCTTCCGCCTTGAAGCCAATTCCGGCATCGGCACTCATTTGGCCCTGATTTTTCTCGGAGTTAGCCTTCTGCCGCTCGACGATGGCGCCAAGATCAACTTTCGGGGTAGCCGCTTCAACTCGAGTTAACTCCTTCGAGCCTGCGTCGGTACGCACAACATTGAGAAGATTTGTGCCCTGAGCGGCGAGCATGGTACCCAGCTCAGAGATCTCTTTTTGCGCCGCTGGCTTAGCTACCGCTTTACAGTCCCCGGTAATGGCAATTGCAACAGTTTCCGACCAACCTGGCCATGATCTGTCTCCATCGCAAGTAGTCGGCAGACTGCTGACCACTTGATCGGTCATGGTATCAGTCCAGACAAAAGACTGCCCTTTGGGGCTGAAGTACTCCTGACTTTTTATTTTGACGTCGAGAGTCCCTTTACCCTGGGCCGCTTGCGAGCCAGGATTATTACCTCCGCCAGCGCCAACTTCACCGGATGACGATTCGTTTATTTTAGACTTCGAACTATCCTTGCACCCACTCACCGCCAAAGTGGTAAGTGAGCTAACCAAGGAAACCATGATCAATTGTCCTCTAAACATAAGCCACCTTGCGCCGTCAGTGTGTATTTAGGCAATTGGAACTGCACCAGGAACGGGACCGTTATCGGCATTCTTCGATCAAAACTTTAGAGGATTTTGATTGGCGGCTGTAACCTCAAAAAAATTCGGTGCTTACACAGGCAACGAGCGAGGATTGCCAAATGCCGATGGTATTGGTCAACAAATCCGGGGCAACTGGTCTCCGCTTAACATCGGCACCGTACGCTTGGTCCCATATGGCCCAGCCATCATCAATACCCCAGGATGCTGTGACGTAACCCGCCCAATAAGCTGCGCTCGCTCCCCGGCGGCGACTGTGCGCATCACTTTAAGAGCGCTCTCAGCGAAGTCCGCAGCAACAATTGCCACTAGACACCCCTCATTCGCCAAATACACCGGATCAAGGCCTAGGATTTCACAGACGCCACGCACCTGCGTGCTGACAGGAATCTCTTTTTCAACAACGGCCATGCCACACCCCGAGCTTTCCGCCAGCTCCACAAGCGTCGAGGCCAAACCGCCTCGCGTTGCGTCGCGCAAACAGTGGATAGGAATTCCTGCCTGTATTAGTGCTTGGACTAGAGCGGTTAACGGCATCGAATCGCTCTCAATAGGGGGATTGAAAGTCAGGTCACTACGCGCACTCATCACCGCCACTGCATGGCGACCAATATCGCCACTTATGATAATCGCATCGCCTGAAACGATACGGCTCGGAGTGATCGTAATTCCTGGATTCACTGCCCCAATTCCTGCCGTGTTAATAAATAAATTACCCCCAGACCCACCATCTATCACTTTGGTATCGCCGGTAACAATATCAACACCAGCAACTCGCGCCGCTTCAGCCATAGAAGCCATCACGCGTTCCAGCGTTGCTACCGAGAACCCCTCTTCTATGATCAAGGAACAGGATAGCGCCTTTGCCTGAGCCCCACACATTGCCAAATCATTGACCGTGCCGTTCACAGCGATCTTGCCAATATCTCCACCGGGAAAAAATAGCGGTCGCACGACATAGGAATCGGTGGTAAATGCCAGATTTTCCCACGGCCCAACTGGAATAATAGCACCGTCATGCCGCACATTTTGGTGCACCGTTCCAGGCAGCAGCGGCAACAAACGAGCAAGTAATTCATGCATCAAACGTCCACCGCTGCCGTGCGCCATCTGAATGACGGATGAGGCAAACAGAGGGCTAGGACAAATCTGAGAACTGACTGGCGCCATCGACCTGTCCTCCACGGTAATGAAAATAAGCAGCACATGCCCCTTCGCTCGATACCATTGGCGCACCGAGAGGGTGCATTGGTGTGCATTCTTTAGCAAAGGCAGAGCACTGCGGCGGCTTAATCTGGCCTGTCAACACAGCGCCCGCTCGGCAGAGTCCGCGCTGATGATTGGAGCAAAGCGAGTCTGCCGTGAGTGGAAACTTTAGTTCTGCGTCGAATTCAAGATACCCATCACGCAAACTAAGACCACTGGCTGATACCCGACCTAAATCGCGCCACCCAGCCTCTGTGGCTGCAAAAACTTCCGTAACGATGCGCTGCGCAATAGTATTGCCATGAGGCAAAACCACCCGGGAATATTGATTTTCCACCCTGTATTGGTGCGCTTCTAGCTGCTGCACACACATGAGAATGCCTTGCATAAGGTCTACTGGTTCAAACCCCGTAACCACAATAGGTAAACGCAATGACTCAGCTAGTCGATGGTACTCTTTTAGACCCATCACGGCACAGACATGGCCCGCAGCAAGAACTGCATCAACACCGCGGTCAGAACCTGCATCCACTCGCTCGACCCCGGCCGTGTCGAGTAATTTATGCAATATCGGAGGAACTAAAACCAGTGCACTAATAATAGAAAAATTTCTCAGTCCCTCGCTCTTTGCTCTATACACAGCCATAGCATTCGCCGGGGCTGTGGTCTCGAAACCCACGGCAAAAAAGACCACCTCACGAACGGGATTATCTCGAGCAATGCTTAGCGCTTCGAGTGGTGAGTAAATAGTGCGTACATCTGCGCCATGCGCTTTAGCAGTCAATAGATCCTGAGTAGTGCCTGGAACCCGCATCATGTCGCCAAAAGTACACAAAATGGCTCCATCTACGGACGCCGCTTTTATAGCTGCGTCAATTTTTTCAATCGGCGTCACACAGACAGGACACCCAGGCCCGTGCACTAGTTCCAGACCATAAGGCAAAAGTTGATCTAAACCATGCTTAACAATAGTATGGGTTTGGCCGCCGCACACTTCCATGATTCGCCGTGGCTTAGACATGGCATGTTTAATGGCTAACGCCAACGTAGCGACTAATTCTTCATCTCGAAAATCATCGACAAATCTCATATTTCAGACCAAAAAGGCGACGCGCACACAATGTTAGGATTTGCCTCCTTCGCAGATGGCGTATCCGAGGTTAATGCCATGATGCTTCGCACAGTATTCTCAGCAGCCGACTGATTGATGACATTCATCGCGAAGCCCACATGGACTAATACATAATCCCCCGGTACAGCTTCAGGTAAGTAGGCAAAGTTCACGACTTTCACAACAGAACCGAAAGCAACACGTCCGGTTTTCATCAGCGGTTCAGAACTATCAAGGTCGATCACTTTACCGGGAACAGCGAGACACATGAGTTCCTCCCTCAGCGACCTGCGACAGCAGACCGTAAAATGCTTGGCCAACGGCTAATCCGCCGTCTCCCGCCGGCACTAACTGGTGACTATAGACACTAAATCCCAGGTCACTCAGCTTAACTTCCAGCATCGAAGTAAGCAGCGCGTTTTGGAATACCCCACCCGACAGAACGATCCGATGCAAACCGACACAATTAGCCAGCCTCACCACGGCATCAACCAATGCCTCGTGAAAGCCTCGGGCGATAGCGCATGCATCAATACAAACGTCTAGATCCGCAATTATCCCCTCGATCATGGGCTGCCAGTCCAGCACATATTTTCCGTTGGCACCATGGACCAGTTCAATATGATAGGGCCTCGCGTGAACCGCTGCTTTGGCACAGGCTTCAACCGCTACGGCGGCTTGTTCAGAATAAAGCGCGATCTGACACAAATTCAGTATGGATGCCAACGCATCAAACAATCTACCCACGCTTGAAGTTAACGGTGCATTAAGCTTGCTGGACATCGCAGCAGTCAAGAGTCTCAATTCGAGAGGAGAAAATTTTGTAGCAAGCAGACTTGGACCAGTGCAACCTAATTTCTCTTGCATCGCGAATAGCAGACCAAGCGCCGCACGACGTGGCTCACGAATGGCAACGTCTCCACCGGGGAGTGGAAAAGTTCTGAAATGAGCAATTCTGCTGCAATTTAGACCCTCAACACTTAGAAACTCGCCACCCCAAACAGTATGATCGGTGCCATAGCCTGTCCCGTCCCAGACCACGGCAAGAGCGGCCCCAGATATATTATGTTCCAGCATACAGGCCAGGGCATGCGCATGATGATGCTGGACTGCTAGCCTGTGCATCTGCGGCTTCACCGCGAATACCGATTGATAATCGGGATGAAGATCTACGGCTGCTACCGACGGCTCGACACCGAGAAGCGTTGCCACGGAAGAGGACTCAGTAATCAACAAATCGAGAGCAGCAGGCCTATCCATATCACCTATATGCTGACTCAGCACTATATGTTCCGGCGTCGTCAAAGCGAACGCATTCTTCTCTTGCCCGCCAACCGCAAGCACCGATTTTTTTCGCAACATTTCATAATTAATGAACATTGGCGCGTAGCCTCGGCCGACACGAAACAGACGTGGCTTATCTGCGATCATGCGCACAATGGAATCATCGCACCGATGCACAATCTCTCGATCGTGGGTTAAAAACACATCCGCTATGCCATTTAGATGATCAAACGCTGCTGAGTCATCTTTGCAAATTGGCTCTCCATCTCTATTGCCACTAGTCGCAACGACAGGGCAGTCCATTGCAGCGAGCAACAGGCTATGCAAAGGCGACGCTGCCAACATCACACCAATCTCTGGGGAGTAGGGAGCCACTAGCTGGCTGATGAAATCACTGCTTGATTCTAGGCGTTTCGCCAACAAGACAATCGGTCGCTGCATCGACAGCAGAACCTTAGCCTCTCCCTCGCTAACCTCACAACACTGCAACACCGAATCGAGTGAAGGAAACAACACAGCTAAAGGCTTACCTGGTCGCTGCTTACTAATACGAAGACGCTCTATGGCTGGATCATTTGAGGCATCTACCAATAATTGGTACCCGCCTATACCTTTAAACGCCACGACAGCGCCGTTCTTCAAATATTCAACCGCGAGATTAATCGCACAAAGACCTGTAGCCAGCATCTCTCTCTGAGAACTATCCAGTCTTACTTTGGGGCCACAGTTACTACAAGAAATGGTCTCGGCATGAAAGCGCCGACTCTGTGGATCCGCATACTCAACTGCACACTCCGGACACGTCGTAAAATCCCTCATCGACGTTCGCGCGCGATCAAAAGGCAGTTCCCGCAATATACTAAATCGAGGGCCACATTTAGCACAGGTGATGAACGGATACAGGTAACGCCGGTTACCAGGGTCTAACATCTCCTCTAGGCACTCACTGCAAGGAGCTAAATCGACTGGAATAAGCGTTGATCCACTGCCACGGACATCGCTAGGCAAAATATCAAATGTCGATGTTCCTTGTTCCGGCAGCGCTTCCCTACCAATAGCATGAATCATGGCTGGCGGTGGTATTGCTCTTAGTCTGTCGATGAATGTCACGGCCGCGAGTTCAGAACCCTCGATATCAATAACCACACCGCGCCGCGCATTTTGCACCGAGCCTCCCAGGCCTAACTCAGATGCGAGCTTTGCCACATAGGGACGGAATCCCACACCTTGAACTCTACCCTCTACCTTCAGTATAATTCGCACACCCACAGTGAACTCAACCTGGTTTAGGGATCAATTCGTCTCAATTTCGATTCCATCTAAAACGATAGCTGTTGCGTTAGGATCATAAATATCCTGAGATGATTCCATGTGCAGCACTACACCTGACCCAATGCTATGATCAGCTATAGCAATAAAATGCTCCCGAAAATGCTCGGAAGACATTCCTGACAAGGCACCAAATCGCACCTTCACTCCAACTATTCGGCCACCACCTTCGTGATTAGCTAATTCTCTGATCTGATTCATTAAGTTATTCATAATGGAAAATTCATGCATGATTTCTCGACCTCCCTGCTTTTTTTATCACTGAAACGTTTGAAAAACTGGCTTCGGCCACTGACAGACCGCCATGTCGATCGCCTGATCGACAGATGGGCTAAGCCCATCCCCCATGGCGAAACTCTCTGCCACGATCGCTAACACCTGTAATTCCTTTGGGAGCATCCCCAGCACGCGAGAGAGTTTGATTGCCTCAATTAGACCAAAGGCATGTGTCGACACGCTCAAGGGGTCCCATGGAAAATCCTCCCGCAAACCGTTTATACTGAGAATCTGCCCAGGTGGTCTTGATGCGTCTATTAGAGCGTCCACCACCATCACCCTCTCCCAACCTCGCCAAAGCTCTATTAAGGAAAATGCCGAACCATCGGATTCGCGAATTTCAAATTCCAAATCTATGTGTTCTTCAGCATTAAATCGTGACAGCAAGCGACGAGCGAACACGAGGCCCGCCCCGTCGTCACCGCGAAACATATTGCCCATACCAATCAACAGAATGCTCATAAATGTCCTATGGCGTCATTTGCCACTGATTCGAAGTCAAGCTTCAAAAAATGCGTGGCGCAGGAGATGCACGGATCATGGTTACGAATGGCTTGTTCACATAAATGCGTCATCTGAGCTTTAGGCAAATCTGAAAACCTTGGCAGCAAACTGCGCAAATCACCTTCGATCGATTTTTGATTCTGAGACGTTGGCGGCACTATCTTGGCATCATAGATAATGCCACCGGCATCGAATTTATAGCGGTGATATAGTAGTCCTCGCGGAGCCTCTGTCGCTGCACTTCCCTGCCCGGCGCGCAGCTTAACCTCAACACTGGCAATAGCAGTATCCTCGTATAATTGAATAATCCTGATAGCTTCCTCTAACGCGTGAACTATTTCGATGGCACGAACGACGATACTTTTGAAAGGGTTGGTCACCACGGATCCTAAATTCAGGGACAGAGCCAATTCTCCCGCCCGACCATGGAGCCATTGCCGACTGATTGCGTAGCGTGCCAACGGACCAGTTAAATATGAACCCCCACCTTTTTCTGTTTTGACGACGGAATGTAGTGCGTTGGTATAGGGAACATGGATTTCCTCAAAAAACTCCTCAAATTCTGTGACTGGAAGATCAAATCCGTGATTAGACGCAATACGTCCACGAGCCATCGGATATTCATCGGTCGACCGCAATGCGACCAAAACCAAACTGCGATCAAATTCCGGAAAGTCGAAACCAGAAACCCAAAGGGTACTGGCAACTGCGAGCTCCAGCGCGGCACTGAGCTGATCCTTTAACTGGTTGAGCTCACGACGGCTAGGAAGGCGGTAAAAACCGCCGACTTTTACATTGATTGGATGAATCTCACGACCACCCACTAACGCCACTATTGCATTGCCAGCTTTTTTAATTGCAAGACCGTGCTCAACTCTCTGCGCATGATCCTTCGCCATAGCAACCGCATCTGGATACCCAAGAAAATCTGGTGCATGCAGCATAAACACATGCAGAGCATGACTTTCGATCCACTCGCCGCAGTAGAGTAGGCGCCTAAGGTCATGAATAGGTGGTGGCACTATCACATTGAGGCCTTGCTCTACCGCGTAAACTGCACTCATTTGGTAGGCAACAGGACAAATACCGCAGATACGGGCTGTGATATCGGGCGTTTCCAGTACAGAGCGACCACGCAAAAAAGCTTCAAAAAATCGCGGGGGCTCAAATATTTTGAGTTGCACATCCTCAACATCCTTACCGCGCAGACGCACCAACAGAGCACCCTCTCCCTCAACTCGAGCCAGATAGTTAACCTTGATGGTTTTGGTTTTGATTGCACCCTTAGTCACGAAGATCCTTCCCTATATGTTCCACACCAGGACTGCTACCTGCGCTGCGAAACGGCTCGGCCCAGGCATTAAATGTGTGTAGTAGCCTGCGCGTTTGATCCTCTGATACGCTTTTATGAAGGCGCCAATCCGCGACTAGTGCATCGACATTTGCCTTTTCCTTAGGCCCAAAACAGCCGTAGCAACCCCGTCCATATGCTGGGCAAATAGCACCGCAGCCTGATTGAGTCACTGGTCCCATACAGGGCACACCCTGCGCCACCGAAATACAAGTGGTGCCCCGCTCCTTACACTGGACACAAACGCTTTCTGCCGGGATATTTGGCCGCCTCCCCACTAGAAAGGCGACAATTACCTCGAGAAGTTGATGTTTATTGACGGGGCATCCGCGCAATTCATAGTCCACGTGGACATGATCAGCAATGCCAGTCGACTTAGTTAGAGTCTCAATATATTCAGGCCTAGCATAAACTATAGAAATGAATTCTTTGACATCAGCAAAATTGCGGAGCGCTTGAATACCACCGGAAGTAGCACAAGCACCTATAGTTACGAGAAACTTTGACCGCCGCCTGACATCTAAAATACGTTCCGCGTCACTTGGTGTTGTAATCGATCCTTCTACGATCGAAAGATCGTAGGGCCCACGCACTACAGCACTACTTGCCTCCATAAAGTTAGCGAATTTAATGCGCCGGGCCAAGGTCAACAGCTCGTCTTCGCAGTCGAGTAGACTAAGCTGACAGCCGTCACATGAGGCGAACTTCCAAACTGCCAATTTTTTTTGAGCTCGACGGCGCATCACAAGTCCTTCACATTCAGCAATGATGCAACTTTTTCGAATGAAAAAATGGGACCGTCGCGACATACAAAGTACCTATTGAACTGACAATGCCCACACTGCCCGAAGGCACACTTCATATTTCGCTCTAAAGACAGATAGATATCGCTACGGCTCAAACCAAGTCGCACTAAGCCACTCGCTGCATGTCGCATCATTACTTCAGGTCCACAGATCATCGCTAAACTGAGCTCTGGCGCTGTCAGAGACCGTGGTAAAAGTGCAGTCACCACCCCAACCTCCCCGCGCCAGTCGCGATCTGCCCGGTCGACAATCAGGCGAACGTCAAACAGCCCGGCGTCGCACTTCAACCTTTGCCAACTACGGATCTCTCTTAGAAATGGCACATCACTTGGTGTCCGGGCACCGATACAGATAGTAATATCGGCAAAATCAACCCGGCTCCGCACCACCTGAAGAATCAGCATACGCAATGGGGCCAAACCAAGGCCTCCAGCCAAAATAATCAGCGACCGTTGTTTCATTCTTGCGACTGGCCAACCCACGCCGTAAGCACCTCTGACACCGACGGTGGAGCCAACTTTGGAATCGCAAAGGGCGGCAGATACAGCACCGACACGGCGGATTGTATGTCGAAAGGCGCCGTCAGACTCAACCCCACAAACCGAAACCGGAATCTCTCCAACCGCGAACACATACAGCATATTAAACTGCCCTGGCTCGGGAAGTGGACATGCATCAGTAATCGAGTCTTTTGGTTTAAGGGTCAGCGTTACCGTATCAGCAGCCTCCCGTTTCCTAGCAGAGACAATATATGCCCTCGGCAAATAGCGATGACCATCCCCGGCACCTACCACTGTGCCTTTGAGTGGGACTTCAGCTTGGCTGAAATTAACTTCTTTTGCGATCGTTACCATAAAGATCCAAGAGCCTCAGCCGAGTGTCCCGCAGACGTTCACTCATCATCCCGGCAAAGCGTTTCAAGACCGCATACCCAAGTACCGGATCAGCTTCACATTTACCCCTCAGGCATAGGCCATTGATTTCGATAAATGACGCGGCCTCACGGGCAACTACATCAAATGCCCATTTATAAGGCGGACAAATCCAGGACCAGCCAGCAATGTCGCCAGCTCCAAAGGTTTCTAACACCACTGGACCACGGCCAGGTACATTCGTTTCTATTGAGATTTTCCCGATCCGAATCAGAAAAAAAGCGTTCGCATCATCGCCCTCGTGGGCTAAATACTCGCCACCTTCGACATAGCGGTTGCGACCACAGCCAGCAATAAAGTGTAAAAAATCGGAGCCCAACCCCGCAAAGAAAGGATGATCGGCAATCTGATCGTCTATCGTTCGTAAAGTCACCACAATCCACCTTTCACTGGGTCGGCTGCGACAGAGATTTAACCTCAGCGGTCAAATCGATGCCGACTGGACACCAAGCTATACAGCGACCACAACCAACACAGCCAGAGCTACCAAATTGCTCATGCCAAGTGCCCAGTTTGTGTGTCAGCCACTGCCGGTACCTGGAGCGTGTCGAGGACCTCACACTACCGCCGTGAATAAAACTAAAGTCTAAATGAAAACAAGAATCCCAGCGCAACCATCGTTCGGCTACAGCGTTTTTCACATCGGTAGTATCTTCGACGGTTGAACAAAAACATGTCGGACAAACTAGAGTGCAATTAGCACAACTCAAACACCTAGTGGCTACATCGTCCCAGTGAGAATGTTCCAGACGACGACTAAAAAATTCCGCAGGGTTCGAGATATTAAGCTGTCGCGATTGTGAGTCAGACACCCTAGCTATTTGGCGATCTATGTGAGCAAGATCATCCTCAATAGATGGTAGCAAAGGCAATTTCGAGGAAATTATTGCTCCGCGTTTTGTCCGAATTTGAATGAGAAAATTGTGATTGTCGTCATTAATAACCTCAGTAAGCACCAAGTCACAGCCGCTACCGAAAGCTGGACCCGTATGCATCGAGGAGCAAAAACAAGTTGCGGCTGCCTGCGAACAATTTATCCCGACTAAAAAAGGCTCTTCGGGGACTCCTGCCGGAGCCTCAGCACTTAAGGTGGATGATTGCGCATCAGGCGAGCTTGAATGTGCCTGCGTGACTTCGCGAACGCGTAATTGGACTTTAATTGCTGCCAATTCACACGCCCGCACACCGATGAAGGCCATCCTAGGGACCTGCATCTGCGACTGTTCTGCCTCCCAGGACTCACCGTCACGCTTTGCTCGCCACAACAACTTGCGACGCGGATCTAACCATTTCTTCCATGAATCAGCACCAAGATTGTAACCAAAATAAGCTGAATCGGAACGCCTTACCAGGCGATATGAGCCGGCGTCCTGTTGATCACCCCAGCCTCGTGGCAGATCGTCGACACTATCTATGACCTCTAGTTGGATGGACTCGGCAACTTTACGTGGCCCTATCGTCATGTATCCATCGTCTTTGAGTGCTCTGATCAATAAACCAAGCACGTCAGAACTGACTCGAAAACAACTACCAACAAGATCAGATGCACTTGACATGTAAAGTTGCCTCCTGTCCAAAACTAACGGTCATGGCCAGTCTCTTCTAATTGTGCAATCATCCTTGCGGTACGCACATAACTGTCCGGACTCAGCGATATACTATCAATACCGAACCGCACCAACATACTGGCAAACTCTGGGTAGTCGCTTGGAGCCTGGCCACAAATCCCAACCTTACGACCTTTGGCATGAGCCTTCTCTATTACAGTTTCAATCATAGAGGTGACGGCTTTGTTGCGCTCATCAAAGAGTGAGGCCACAATCTCGGAATCGCGGTCGACTCCCAGGATCAGCTGGGTTAAATCATTTGATCCAATAGAAAAACCATCGAAGATCTCTGAGAACTCGTCAGCAAGAATGATATTACTTGGGATTTCACACATAACGTAAATTTCCAGACCAGCCTCACCTCGCTTCAGACCATTTTGCGCCATCTCAGCGATCACTTTGCGACCTTCGGCAACAGTCCGGCAGAATGGAATCATCACCTTAACGTTTGTTAGACCGAAATCATCTCGGACGCGCCGAATGGCAGCGCACTCCAATGCAAACCCAAGTCGATATCGTTCATGGTAATAACGTGAGGCTCCGCGGAATCCGAGCATTGGGTTCTCTTCGACTGGTTCAAAGAATTTACCGCCGAGAAGCCCAGCATATTCGTTCGTTTTAAAATCACTAAAGCGAATGATTACTTCACGCGGGTAAAAGCCCGCAGCTATCATCCCGACGCCCTCAGCCAGCTTATCGACAAAGTAATCCGAGCGACGCAGACATCCCTTGGTAATTTTGTCGATTTCACGCTTTTCTTCACAATCGGGAAAATCATCATATTTTACCAGGGCCATCGGATGAACTTTAATCGCGTGGCTGATAATAAACTCCATCCGCGCTAAGCCGACGCCGTCGCTGGGCAGTAGGCCAAGACGCAGCGCTTCGTCCGGATTCGCTACATTGAGCATGATATTTGTAAAGGTCGGCCTGAGAGTCGAAGCATCCACCGCTTGACGCGTAAACGGAAGTAGACCGTCGAAAATTGTCCCTGTATCACCTTCCGCACAGGAGACAGTGACATTTTGGCCTATCTTGAGTAACGAGGTGGCATACTCACAACCAACAACTGCAGGAATACCCAACTCACGACTAACTATGGCAGCATGGCACGTACGCCCACCACGATCGGTAATGATGGCTGCAGCCCGTTTCATAGCTGGTTCCCAATCAGGATCAGTTTTTTGGGCGACTAAAACCTCTCCCTGCTGCAGCTGGTCCAAATGCCGAGGATCATCTATAACACGCACTAAACCAACACCGATGCGGTCTCCAACTGCTCTTCCCCGCAAAATGACTTTCGCTTTTTCTCGAATAGCAGCGTCTAGAGAATAAACATCGATCTTCAGCGCCCCTCGCTGCGAATGAACCGTTTCGGGGCGAGCCTGCAGTATAAACAGCCTACCCGTTAAACCATCCTTGGCCCACTCGATGTCCATCGGCGTAGGCACGCCAAGCTTGTCGCTGTAATGCTTTTCGATACGGCAAGCCCACTGCGACAACTGCAGAATATCCTCATCGGATAACGACATGCGCTCTCGATCTACCACGGCGACAGATTCGATGCGCGTACGTCGTCCAGCACCTGTGTCGTACACTAGTTTGAACTCTTTACTACCAGCGCGCTTATGCAAGATAGCCTTTTTACCTTGCAGTAGCGTCGGCTTAAAAACATAAAATTCATCAGGATTTACAGCACCCTGAACCACAGCCTCACCGAGTCCGTAGGATGAGTTGATCAGCACTACGTCTCTCGCACCCGTCTCTGTGTCGAGGGTAAACATCACGCCAGCCGCAGCGAGATCGGACCTCACCATGCGCTGAATGCCGACGGAAAGCCCTACCTTAAGGTGTTCGAATTTTTTATCCGTGCGGTACGATATAGCTCGATCAGTAAACAAAGATGCGAAGCACTGGCGCAACGTTTCAAGTAGAGCATTTTGACCTTGCACATGGAGAAATGTTTCCTGCTGGCCGGCGAAACTCGCAGTTGGCAAATCCTCAGCAGTGGCGCTGCTGCGAACGGCTACGTCCGCCAGTTCTCCACAACGCTCAGACAACTCGTCATAGGCCTGAGTGACGCTGCGGACAAGATCAATGGGAAGTGGCGCCTCAAGGATTAAGTGGCGTAAATCCTGTGCGATTTTTGGCAAATCATCTGGACGCTTGGATAGAGAAATCAACAACTCCTCAATCTTGCTGCGAAGCTTGTTGGCGTCAATATGACGCCAATATGCCTCCACAGTTACGGCAAAGCCGGGCGGAACTGTTATACCCTCTTGACCTAGCTCACGGAACATCTCACCAAGGGAGGCGTTTTTACCACCTACCCTAGCCACATCCTTGTAACAGATATCCTCAAACCACTGGATGTACGACTGCTGACTTCTGGCTGCCATAGCATGCCATCCTTTCCAAAGGGAAGTTGGGCTTGATCAATGTGCAGGTGCCGATTTAACTCGACGCCCTTGCATCCGACCTCGCGCAGCTGTCCAAGTAGGCCGACCATCTTCATCGCGCAAGATGAGTTTTTGTTGACCTTTTTCGACGGTAAACGCGACAATGAATTTCTCGCCATTGGCTTCGTAAAATGCGCCATTTACCCGAATATCATCGCCCAAGGCGAAGCGAAATTTCCGGTCATCGACAACGCTGGTAGGCCCTAAATGAACGTTATAGGTAGTGTCACCGCGGCGCACTTTTAAATGCAGGCCATGATGCTCTCCCATACAAGCTTCTTGCACATGAACGTCCTCAATTCGCCCTTCAATAGTTTCCCTCTTGAGCTCCCTAAGCCACTGAGCTCCGTGAGCGCCCATCATCTGTCCGTTGCCCATTGCTGGGCATGCCCAATCATGACTGGAGGGCGCATTCTCCGTATCTGCCGCCGAACCAACACTCGCACCCGCACCTACCAATAAAGCCGATCCCAAAAAAAGGATTTGAATTGTTTTTTTTCTCATGTTCGGCCTCCCAGGATCTAAATGAAACGATGGCTAACATTAAGACTCCTTGGCTAAAGCAAAAGTCATGCCGATTTTTCAAAAAGAAAACCGAAAGTGGCGAGTGGCATATCACACCGCTAGATTCATTTCCCAGCTAGATTTTTGGTATGAAAATTGCTCAGATAAAATTGACGGAGGATTATTATATGCATGAAAAATGCGGTATTTGGATAAGCCATAAAGAAGCTCTGATTGTTAAACTCGGCAGTGATAGCTATTCGATTGATCGAATAGAGTCCCAAGCGGAACGACGTCATAAATCTACGGGCGGTGTACGCGGAAAACTTCCATATGCACACAGATCAGCTATGTCGGGTGCTAGGGATGAGGAGAATCGACGCAATGATTGGAAGCGACATTACCAGAGTATCTTCAAAGCGCTACCACAGGACGCTGAAATCTTGGTCATGGGACCTGGACCAGCGAAGTCTGGGTTTGTAGCCTATCTTAGGGAGCATGCCGGTCCAACTCTCGGAATACTTGGAGTGCAGCCAGCGGCGCATATGACACAGGGCCAGTTAGTTGAGCGGGTGAAAAATGCATTTGGTCAAGAAACACGCGCTCACTAATTTACAATTACTTATCGTACGGGGGATTAATAGTATGGAAGACATAATGACGGTAAGCGACCTAATGACCGGTAATCCCGAGACCGTGTTTCCCGATGACGAACTCGGAGAAGTCTATGCATTGATGAGTGAAAGGATGATTCGTCACGTCCCTGTCATTGATAGCGAGGGGAACATAGAGGGGGTGATCTCGCACAGAGATTTGATACGGACCGCTCTTTATGAATTTGACGATTTAACGTACCTCGATCAAAGAGATGCATTAAAAGGCATGCTTGTACGGGATGTAATGACCACAGACCCCGATACTATCGGACCGGAGATGCCATTGGCAGATGCTGGGAGGCTATTAATGGAGAACAAAATTGGCTGCCTGCCAGTGGTCGAAGGTAATCGACTTGTTGGAATTTTGACAGAATCAGACTTCATCAAGCACTTGGTAACGGAATCCGAGCTTGAACAAGCTGAACTTGCAGCTAGACCGACAATTCCGCACTAGGAACATTCTTAGCGGATATACCTTCAATACGCGAGCTTTCGACCGGCTTAGGCCACATCTTGGCTGATTGTAAAAGCTCACCGACCTCCTCATCACTAGTCTGTTCAAACTCGTCATACCACAACCCAACACTTAGGAAGTTTTCGGGTGTGTGTAGGCACACTAATTCATCAACACAGCGACGTACCTGCTGGCAAATTGACGCTGGTGCCACCGGCACAGCAACTATTAATAATTTCGGCTGATCCTTTCGTAAAGTCTGGACCGCAGCTCGCATAGTAGAGCCTGTAGCAAGTCCGTCGTCCACCACTATAACAACCTTTCCCCGCACATTAATTTCTGGTTTACCATCCCGGTACAACGAGTTACGCCTAAAGATCTCTCGTTCTTCTTGCGCAGCGATCTGTTCGATTTCTTTTTCCGAAATTGACAATGAATCAAGCACATCTCGATTTAATACCTGAATACCTCCGCTAGCTATGGCGCCCATAGCCAACTCTTCGTGACCCGGCACACCCAGCTTGCGCACTATAAGCACATCAAGACCGGCACGGATTTTTTGTGCTACTTCATACGCCACTGGCACACCACCGCGTGGCAGTCCCACCACCAGAAGATCTGTCATTCCTTGCAGGGCTGGCAGAGTCTGCAAGCTCCGGCCTAGCAGTTCACCTGCCTGACGCCGATTCTTAAACAGCGACATACAAACCTCCGAGTAGTAGGCAATACAGGATACTTAATGCAATAAGCATGCTTTAAGTATCTCACGCTCCCATGCGGCCTATGACGCATGGTACGTTTATTCAGTGGCATGAAACCTGCACATGATCTGGCGTTAGCTGTGCGAAATTTATATTCGCAAGTTACATGGTTGATTAATGTGCCAATTGCCACTGGAGGATTATTATGAAATCGGATACCGAGATGCGCCAAGATGCCCTCGACGAACTCAGCTTTGATCCAAGTGTATCATCGGAAAATATCGCTGTCTCGGTCGCGGATGGTGTTGTTACATTAAGTGGTTTTGTTCCTAGCTTTGCCGATAAATATGCCGCTGAAAAGGCTGTATTCCGGGTAGCTGGCGTCAAAGCAGTCGCTGAGGAAATAGAGGTGAAATTACCCGGCACAAGCATGCGCAGCGATCAAGAAATCGCTAAGGCTGCCGCTGATGCTGTACGCTGGAATGTTAGCTTGCCTTCTACGATTCAACTTTCGGTTGAAGATGGCATTGTCATTTTACGCGGTGACGTAGATTGGCAATATCAACGTGATGCCGCAACATCCGCTGTAAGATACATAACAGGAGTGCGTCAGGTAAAAAATCATCTGGCTATTCACCAGCGACCACAGCCTACAGATATTAAAAACCGAATCGAGCAGGCACTGGTACGAAGCGCTGAAGCCGACGCGAAGCGAATCAGGGTCGCCACTGTCAATGGAAAAGTGACATTGACCGGCAAAGTAAGGTCTCAGGCAGAATTACAGGATGCAAAATGGGCGGCCTGGGCAGCTCCAGGTGTTACAGCGGTTGAAACAAATCTATCAATCGAATAAGATAAGAATAGTAGCCAAAAACCAAATCGAGTAGGGCTGCTGATGCTTCGGGTTCAAACTACGAAACCGAAGTAAGGCAGCCCGTTTAAATATCAGGGCCGAAGTGTCAGCAACTTACCTGCTACAGGCATACAACCTTTACCACTCGATCGCGATCAAGTCGGTCCGTGCCGTACTTAACGGCCGCATCATAGACAGCAGCCCTTCTGAGCTACAGGTTCAATATGGGGATGACAGTTATCTTTTCGTCTATCGATTCGGCGCCCTAGTCTTCTTTAATATGTCGCAAGAACAAATTGATGAAGAAATGGGAAAAATAAAATCCGTACTTGGACCCACTGTAGTTAACACCACTACTGAGACGTTTCAGATCCAGATCGGTACCCAGGATCGTTTCGATTTTGACTTCGTGGAATTGAGGGAAGTGACTCCGCAAAGTCTGAGCATGGTCGCCTTGACGGTGGGCCAGTCTGCAGCTCTCGAGACTTACGAAATCAATTCGGACAGTATGTTGCGGGACTCGGCCGACTTTATGCAGAGGCTGGAAAAGATTGGATCAGTACCGCTTAGGGCTAAGGTTCTACTGAAGTTTATTGGATCTGCAGCCAGCACACGGCAAAGCATCGTGTCTAATCTAGCGATACTCGATCCCCCGGAGGAAACGTGGCGCAGTCATGACATGCAAAAGTTGTTTAAAGAAGCACAACAATGCTTTGATATTGACGTTCGCTTTCGCGCCCTAGATAGAAAATTGACTCTAGTCCAAGACAATATCGAAATTTTAGCGAACCTAGTGTCCAGCCGACGGGCCAATATCCTGGAAGTGCTGATCATTGCCCTAATTGCCCTAGAGCTTATCTTAGCGCTCATTAAAAAGTCTTAATTTTTAAAACCCCGTAATGTTCAGTGCGCTTCAAAGATTGTAGTTTAAAATTACACTGATGTGAATATGCGACAATTTTTTTCATACTTAGTGGCAAATACCACAGGTTAAATCTATCCCCGCTTCGGCTCACTCTTTGCAAAGATCAAACCGGGCGATTGGAGCTGCCGCACTTGCGGCGCACAATAAATTCCTGGGAGGTTCTACATGCAAAGTCCGCTACAAATTGAATTTGATGGGATCGGCCCGTCAGATGCGATTTCGGCGCGCATTAAGCGTCGGGTTGATCATCTCGAGAAACTTTTTCCTCGCATCATAGATGGGCGAGTTGTGGTTGAGCTATCTAATCATCGGCGGCGCAAAGGAAATATATTCCGTATTCGGATAGAGTTAAATGTTCCCGGAGAAAGACTGGTAGTTAGCAATGACGCCGCAGAAAACCACGCACACTCTGATGTCTACGTAGCTATGCGTGACGCCTTTGACGCCATGGAACGGATTCTGCAGGACTATGTTAGAAAATTACGCGGTGAAGTTAAACATCATGAGCCATCTCTAGCGGACGGTAAAATTGAACGAATTTTTCCCTACGAAGGCTATGGCTTCATATTGACTGATGATAATCGTGAAATCTATTTTGACGCGAACTCTGTGCTCGATAAGCCATTCGAGAATCTGGAAGTCGGGCGAAAGGTAAGGTTTTTTGAAGAGCGTGGTGAAAAAGGTCCACAGGCCAGCACGGTTCATGCATAAATTATCAATCTGCCCAAAAGCAGCAAATAAAAAGAGTCCCCGGGCACTAGTTCCGGGGACTCTATTTCAAGCTTAGTGCTTGATTGGGATTTTCTTGACTTCTCTACGTGCTTCTGGCGTTTTCGGCACTTCGACAGTCAAAATGCCATGTTCAAACTTAGCAGAGATCTTATCCTTATCTACAGATGCCGGCAGACGGATAGTGCGTTCAAACGCACCGTAGCGGCGTTCGCTAAAACTACGCCCTACTCCTTTTGTTTCTTTCTCTTCTTTTTTCTCGCCCCTTACCGTAAGCGCCTCTTTATCCATCGATACTTCGACATCTTTTTCGCTAAGTCCGGGTAACTCAGCGGACAAGACTATCTTATCATCATACTCTTGCAGTTCCATCCGTGGCGCAAATGCCGCGCCGACTTCAGCGACATCAAGTGGGCTGAGAAATGCTGGCTCCTCTTCAAAAAAGTCCCGCATCAGCCTATTCACACTCCGCTGAAAATCAGCCAACTCGTCGCGACGGCGCCACGGTGCAAGAGCCCTAAAACCGCCTGGAACTAGATCCGTTAACATGATTTGTCTCCTAATATTTATTTTTACAGACCAAAATAAGGCCGGATCCTTTTTCAAAATCCAGACAACCTTATGCATTCAGCTTAATCATAAGCAAACGACGTGCCATAAATCTGCGCATTATCGCACTCCAGCTAATTTCTGGCACAGCATTTGCTTTAACTAGCTCACCTGATTGATAGGTTTGGAATGAAATCTACGATTTATTTCAGCTCAAGGAGATTTTTATGGCCCTCAAGGATGTATGTAAAAGCTCAGTAGTATGCACAACATCGGACGTTTCAGCCGCTGACGCAGCACGCTTAATGAGAGACAAACACGTCGGAGAACTTGTTGTCGTAAAACCACAGGACAAAAAAGCCATTGGGATCATCACTGATCGCGATTTAGTGACCAAAGTAATGGCAAACAACATGGATCCTAGAACGATTCAGATAAATGAGATCATGGTTCGAAATCCGACAGTTGCGAAAGAAAGCGACGGACTTTTCGAGACAGCTCGTAAGCTAGAGCAGACTGGTATTCGGCGCTTGCCAGTGATCGATGATCAAGGTCATCTGACCGGAATCGTATCAATTGATGATCTTTATGAACTCTTTGCCACTGAGTTGTCTACACTTTCAAAGGTAAGTGCACGACAAATCGCGAACGAACGAGTGGTATCTGCTCTGACTCCTCATTGATCATGATTTGTTTTCCATTGTGCTTCTAGCCCTCGCCATCTTGGTCGAGCTAAAGGCCACAGCATTTTTCACTATCTCTGACGCCTCTATTAAGCTGGCGTCAGATTTTTGCTTAGTGAAAGCTACCTGGCGCAATGCCGCACAAATCATCCGCAACTGACTCTGAGTTGTTCCTTTAGACGTGTCAACACGGATCGATGCAACTCCCGGCAATATCCCTTCGTCTTCAAGGTTTTGCTGAGCAAAATGTTGGGGCTTGGCGTCGGAGAGGCAGGATGGGTCGTGCGAACGAGCAATAATGCGCGCAACGGCAGTATCGCTTGGACATTCACAGTTTATGATTACTAATGGTACCCCTATGGCTTCGGTCAAATAGTGCACACTTTGCTGGAGATCATGCGTCAAAAAGCATGCATCCAAAATCACCGAGATCCTTTCTGACAACTTTGAAGAAGCCAACTCGAATAGGAGATCGTAAACTTCTCGCCGTCTTTCAGTCCGGTAAATCCCAGCACCATACGAACCTGGCGACGGTACTTCGAGCAGGATCCGACGCCGCAAGTCATCCGTTTGCAGCAGATCCATACCCAAAAGTTCAGCTAGCTGCTTAGCGATGGTGGATTTTCCGGTGCCAACAATACCTCGCGTAATCACACACAAGGGAGCACTCGCCAAGCCAAAGCCTTGATCAGCTATTGCTAGATATTTAAGAGCAAGATTTTTTGCATTCTCGCGGTCTGCACCTACCGACTGCAAGGCTCTCAGTACAGCTACCTTTGCTCGCACACATGCTCGATATGATTTGTAAAAAGCTATGAGCTGCTGAGGCGCAACGTCACTGGCAGCTTCTGCATAATGATCAATGACAGTGTCACCGTACTCGGGAACACCTAGCCGCTCACATTCCATTGCAAAAAAACAAAGTTCATCGACAGTATCAACTTGGCGCAGCTCATCACTAAACTCAACACAATCAAAGACCACTGGATCTGCCTCAAGACAAATATGCTCGGGACGCAGATCACCATGACCATCCACAATGTGTCCTTCCTGCACCCTTTGCGCCAACAGAGGAGCTTCAAAAGCAATAAACTGCAATTGCCGCCCATGAATTCTCTTTATCAAAGCTTCAGGAAGTCCATGTTCGCTGCGCAGTAGCTCGTGACGATTACTCTGCACATGCTCACTGAGGTGACGAGCATAGGTCTCAGCGTTGATGTTGAGGGATGGTGCTCGCCGATAAAAATTTGTTAGGATCTCTGCTAGCTTTCTCAGGTCAAGGCCGGCTTTGTTCGGCGCTTCTAACATCCGGTCCAAAATAAGTTCTTGTGGCAGGCGGCGCATTTTAACCAGCCACTCTACTGGTTCGCCTTTGCCACCTATGCTTAGCGCGCCACTTTCACTCGCCTTCACTGGCAGCACACTTAAATATACATTCGCGGCAAGACGACGGTTGAGTTGCACTTCTTGCTCACAGGCATATTTACGCGCCTGTAGAGTTGAATAATCTAGGAAGTCAAAACGAACCGGTTTCTTCAACTTGTAGACATAGTTCTTGGTTAAAAAAATAAGTGAGATATGGGTCTCAATCAGGTCTGGCACGCCGCACCCTACAAAGGCATCAGGAGTTCTGAGAAAATCTGCAACCAATTGCCAATTTGGGTTTTGCTCCCCGAGCTCATTGTTAGTTTTATCATCCATGTAGCGTCACCTCCCTTAACTCTGATGATCCCGATGCAAATCCGGAGCCATGGGCCGATCATGAGCGTTGTGGTGCGATTCGATTAGAAATGTGGCTTATGACCCGCTTTAAATCGCAAAGACTTTACCGCGCCGAGGGTGACAGCGGCACTCCTAACGCTGCCCCGCGCTGGCTGGCAATAAGGTGCATTATTTTAGGTACTTATAACAATCATCAGGACCGCGCTAGATCATAAGATGATCCTTTGCTAGGCTCATGTTCAAGATTCATTTCAGTGCAGGAGATCTCATGAACAGGCGGTTCGTCAGCTTATGTACAATCATTTGCCTCGCGCTTAGTGGGTGTCGGACGACTGGATCGGCGCCGCTATCAAGCCCAGACAATGCCGACTTAGACCGCGTGGCCACGGCTTTAGCAGGCCATGATGAGGCCAAAGATGTCCATCTATTCGGCGACCATTGGCAGGTCCCAACGCCAGATGAGCTTCAATTTACCAAAGACAAACTCCGGATGCTCGGTTCGATACGCCATTTAAAAGTGGCGAACTTAGGCGACGATGTCCGCTACGACCTAACTGTTACCATTAGCGAATCCGTCACCGGGCGCATATCGTTCGGAAGCGACGCAACCACGGCCTGGGTAGACATCAGCACACTCCCAGAGGGTAAAGCCACTGATTGGCGAGGGCACGCTGCCTCGCTCCTGAGACAAGGAGGCGTACGCGCAATACGCTCGATCACGTCGAGTGACCAGCAGGTCTGCGACAGGGCAGCCAATGATCAAGGCGAATTAGGCAAGACAGCCCTTATTTTGCAAAAGTCCACGCAAACACGTAACTGTATTGACATGCTAAAGCGTCTAGCCAGCATGGCCGATCTGGCACTTCCAGGACAAGGCCTTGTAGATTTGACGCTACTGACCCGAGCCACCCGACTGGAAACGCTTGATGTCTCAGACAACGGGCTTAATGACCTTGGGCCTCTTTACCAACTCAAGAACCTGACCTCATTAGTCGCTGCCAACAACAAACTGACGAAACTACCCGCTAGCACAGACTGGGTGCAGTTGACGATTCTCAACGTGTCCGGCAATGGTCTGACTAACTTAAGCGGAGTCGAAAAACTGACTGCTCTTGAAGAGCTTGACGTTTCCGCTAACCAAATTAAATCGGTTGATTCGCTAGCCGCAGCCAAGACACTGGTCAGATTCTACGCTAACGATAATCAACTCGACGATCTGGCCCCATTGGCCGGACTAACCAATCTTGAAGTACTGCACATCGCTAACAATAAAGTTACCGACCTGAGGTCCTTGGCAAAAAATAGTTCGCTTCGATATGTCAAGTATCTCGACTTTAGTAATAACCCGATCTCTCGCGGCAAATGCCCTATCATCGGCGATAGCGAAGCGGTCAACACCTTCTGTCGCGATATATTTGTCGACAAAAACTAGTCAAAACGAAGGCTGGGACGCGCGCTCAGAGCCCTGTCCCAGCCCAACTAATAAAGTTGGCCCGAAAGTTGCTGGTTGAGTGGTGGGTAAGCAGACTAAGAAGATGAGCAAGCGTTAAGTAGAGCGATGAGTTATCCCGTCCATTTCGCCGTAAGTTCAGACACTCACTCCATGAACGGTGAGCTGCTAAGTTTTATATTCGCCGAGTCTCGCTTGTGGAATCAAAGCCTAAACCATACTTACGCTTTCGATGCCACTTCAGACCCAAAAAACCCCGCAGTAGCCAGAGGTCTCCCACGAGCATGCAAATAAACCCGGCAGCAAACAGCAGGCCCAAAATCCGTGGCTGAGCGAAATCTGACTTTAAATAGGCAAGTGATGCCGTAGATGCAAGAAAAGCCATCTGCACCGATCCCACACCTTTGCTTCGCATACCCTCTTCTATACTCCCATGCCGGCTGGCGAACAAAAATTGAATACCGCTGTCACCAGCGAGACCGACCAGTACGGCTGCAAATACGCAGGTAACAAAATTCACACCCCCAAACACAAGTGGCGTCAGGCCGAGAAGAACGAACGGTCCCCACATCGAAGAGGCTATCAACGGCAGTGCGGCACGCACCCTGAGAGCTCTGGATAGTGCAAAAATAAGTGCGGCCACGAGAACAAGACTTAGCACAAAGCTGCCTATCAGAGTGGTGATCACATGATCCGAAAAATCAGCATATGCGGCAAGATCGCCGGTCAAAAAACACAATTCCTTACCGCAGAGTTCTTCGACTCTCTCTCTGATCGGCCGCAAAGTAGCCAGGTCGGAACCTGAGGTAAAAATGGTCGCCCTTACCAAAGGATCTTTCGTCGAAAACCATCGTGCATATGCCGGGGACAGAGCAAATTCTCGGCGCTGTAGCTCCCGCCGACTTGTTGATAAATCCTTGCCAGTGAAATCGAGAAGTTCATAAGGATCTTCGATCTTAACTACCCCTGGGACATGCGAAATTTTGTTCAGGATGGCGCGATGCTCCGCGCTACGACCAGAGTCACGCAGGACCAAGTCGAGAGCACCGTTCCAGCCAAAACTATCCCGCAGTTGCCGCATGCTCAGATTAAATGAGTGATGCGAGTCCCACATACGTTCAAGGGAATCTTGAACCTCAAGGCGCGTAAAACCGAAAGAGGCCACAACAAATATAACGATAAGCGCGTGAAAAAAAGGCACAGGTAGACGCATATGACTTAAAACTGACAAACGACGGGTCAAACTAGTCGGGTGCTGCCTAGTCCAACGCCGCATCTTCGGAAATATTTGTAGGAAGCCCGGAAGCATCAAAAACACGATAAAAAATTCGAGGCCAGCACCAACCGCCGCCCAAAGTCCGAGGTGTCGGATCGGCGTGATATCGGACAAACAGAGTGAGGCGAAGCCAATCACAGTACTGAGGGAAGTATAAAAAGACGGTAGAATCAACTTGCGAAATGGCTCGCGCCAACTCGATCCGGGCGGCTGACTCTGCTGAGCCTGAGAAAGATACAAAAAGTCTTCAGCGGAAGCCAACGCAACGATAGTGAATAGACTATTTGTAAGGATATCGATGGGAGTACCAAAGAATCCCATCCCAGAAAAAAGAATCAAAGTACTCATAATTAAAGACGCAGCTAGCAAAAAAGCACCGCGCCACGATCCAAAAAGTGCACGAAAACCAAAACAAAAGACAACTAGCACCAGCAAATTTACACTCTGGTCTTGCATCAAGCTTTTGACGAAATACCACTTAAAAGCAGCGCTACTGCTAATACTTGTCTGGATCTTCTCCGCCTGAGGAAATGCTGAAGCCAAACTGGTCTGAATCTCGCTCACAGGTGCAGGGTCAAACGCACCATATCGGCTACCGCCTAAAGTATTTCTTAGGAATAAGTCCACAAGAACGGTATCTTGACGCGTACCCACGAAAATCCGCTCAAATGGCGAGTCAAGCACTAGCCCTAGCCTTGTGTTATTTGGACTGGAGACAGCATCGCAGTCCAGCGGCATAAGCAGCGGATATTGCAATTCACGCGTCGCCTCTTGGCCTATACGCACATGGAACGGAGAATTGATAAATTGTAATTCTTGATTAGTAAAATCAAGATTCCGAGTCCAAGTACGGATTCGGCATAATTGACCCTGATTTAGCGGCTGACCATCACGCCGCTGAAAAATCACGCTTAGTTCTTGATCACCAGGAAATGCGCTTTTAGCCAGCAAGTTAGCTTGTCGAGACGGGGCCTTTGAGTCAAGCATATCGACTACAGATAATAATATTTTAAGACTACCTAAACCGGGCAATAGCAAAGCTGTGGCAAGTGCAAACACTGCTAACACACTCTTGGGGCGCCGGAAGGCCGCGCGCAACATACGCTGCAGCGGCACTCCCGGAAACACCAAAAATATCTGCCGCCAATTAAATGCGTTCATTCATGCTCGCAATTATCGGAAAATCACATTGCAATAGTCATAGCCACCGTCGGAACACTGGCAAACCATCCGCCCCATACCTGTCCTAAAATCCGAATATCACGCGCCACGTCTGTTGAACTATTAACACCAGGCATATAAGGCTTAAAGGCGTTGACGTCCCACAGCTCTGCCTCACCGTAGTGATAATTACGCGTCGTTTGTCCCGCCACTACAATATTATGGTCTCCCGCCTTGAAGGCGACGGGTAAAAATGCCTGCATATTCTGCGGCGGATTGTTGTAAAATGCGGGTATATTCATCGTCACTGTTTCTCCAGTGACCGCGCTACGCACAGGCTGACCATTCACCAGAGCCCTGATATTGCTCAAAGACACATCGTTGATGCGTTGCCATGGCAAGATCTTTGCCGGACTGAGTAGTTGGAAATCATTTGAGCTATTGTTGCCCTGAGCTTTAGTTGCGCGCCATGCCTCGCCAACGGCATCGACTGAAGCCTTCAGATGTGCATATGCCGCAGGCATATATTCAGCAGCAGCTGGCAGTGCTGTGAACAAAGCTGGGAAGCTGCGAATGATTTTAGCTCTATCTTGCGCCGCAACTCCGTCAGGTTGACCAGGCAAAACAACATCCAGTCCAACCAGCCTACCGACTTTATCCATAGCCTTGATGGAGTCGTCATAATTATAGGACAGAAAGACTAATGTGTTGTGATAGATCGAGTGTAGGCCAGCAATGGCTACATTCTTCTCAGAGTCTGTTAGGGTGACAAAGCGGTCTTGACTATCCGCGAAGCCATTTGCACCGTATACCAAACGATTGTCCCAGACCACTGGCGTATTTGCCGTGATATTCAACTCAGAAATCCTGGAAATCGCCGTATCCAAGGCTTTATTAGCAACCAGATTGGTGTGAATAAAAGCCTGCAGATCTCGTACACTTTTGAACTTCTCAGATACACCCGCAAAGGGCATAGTTAGATAATCAAAAATCGCCGACCATGCCGCAGTACCAGTTCCCCCATTTGCCGGGGGTGGCGAAAATAGGTTGATCCCACTCGCAGTCACCATCAGACCAGTCACTGCTAGACTGTCCGTAACCTTGCTCTGAACAGCGAGGTTATGCACCAGATATCCAAGGCCCCGAAGACCAGATAGAGGTATGAGTTGCGCCGCAACGAACTTCAGGTCGACGGGATAAGTATTGTAATCTCGTTGAAGTTTGCCAACAAGGGCGGCAAAATCATCGGCATTTTTGATGGCAACAAATTCGCTCACAAATGCTTTGTATGCTGGTGATTCCTGTTCTTCAGTCGCATTACCTACGCGGCTTTTAACTGATGAATCCCTGGCTTTGCTTTCTGAATTAGTCGGGTTTTTGCAACCGACATGAGAAAATAAGGCTACTCCGCCAAAGGTTAGGGCTACTAATTTACGTTTCATAAAGCCTCCAAATTTGAGATAGATTTAAAAATAAATCGTGTCGGAAAATAAAAGGTCTTATCTCTAGTCGTCTCAATGGCTCCGTATCAAACATCATGCGCCAGTAGGAAGTAGTGACGCATGATAGGTTCCATCCACTTCTGCCAACGCACGAGGAGATTGCTAGTGGCATCATCACGCATCATAGCCGCCACCCCTCCCCTCACCTTTAGTTCCATGCCCCGCTGAATAGCTCTGTGCAGTAAAGTGGCTGAAGCAGCCCATTTACGAGCTTTTTCCCGCGCGAAATCTGGTAGTACGTAAATCGTCTTAACCACCAGATAATTATTTTCTATAAACGCAAAAATGAATCCGAGCTCCCTCCCGTCTGGGCCACAGATAAAAAATGACGTGTCTTTAGCACCAGCCCTGACAATATCCCCAAACGAACTCTCATAGAGTGAAAACTCGAGGGGTTCAAATAAGGCACTGCCTTGAAAACACGCGTGGGAAAATTGATGGGTTAGTCGCAGGTCGCGGTCCAAATCACCATCGCTGGCAAAATTACGAAAGGTATACCCCTCTGCCTCGGCCCTTCGCACATGCGGACCCAGTACATTTAGCGCGGGGGAAAGATCTGGCGTGTCAAATATGGCAGTTTTGAAATGAATCGCCTTGGAGAATCCAGATTTCTGGAGAATTTCTTGCCAAAGCTGCTGCACACCTGGCTCCCAAGAGAAAGGAGGCGGATGACGAAAGTCTTCTTCTGCTAGGCGAAATCTGAACCAAGTATTGATATCAATGGGTGCGAACGTTTGATCCACGCCGAGTTTAACCAGCCAGTCTAGTGACACTTGAATTAATAACTGCCCGATCTCGCGCCGCCTTGAATGATGTTCATCAAGCGCTAAAAGTCCAAGGCCGCCCCGCCTCAGATCCACTGTCGATCTACTACCCGCTAATCGCCCCACCACTGTGCCGTCGATTCGCGCAACCCACATGTTTCCGGATGCAATATAAAGCGGCAAGAGAGTTTCGAGGTAGTGCTGCGAAAGCCCCACGACTTCGGGGCCAAAGGTGCTAAAAGCCCGGATAAATTCGGCCTTATCTGCGGTGTCAGCAAATGATTCGATACGTAGTGACATTTGACCCCGCGGCAAGGCACCCTACCGGATTTCTTAAATGTATCTGTGTACAAAAACTTCGGAGCTGGGAAATTTCCTCTATCCTATCATGCGACCAATATTGAAACAAATCACAGATATTTGTTTTGACTACACTCCTTGGGTTAGAATGCGAACATAAGCTCCTGAATATTAAGTAAAGGATCTGAGCGTGACGAACTCCCTTGGACGTATCGTTTTATGCCGCGACCGCGCTCCGACCAAACTAGCCACGTGGGACCAGACGAGCGGAGATGTCACCTACGAGCAGCTGCTGACTTTGGCGGCAGGTATGCAAACCTGCCTGATGAGCCTAAGTTTTCAGCCTGGCGACACGCTGTTGCTCGCTTTAAGACCCAGCCCGGAAACCTACGCCTTATATTGCGCGGTACTCGGCCTAGGTGGGCGCCTGATGTTCCTAGAGCCATGGCTTGATGTTCATTCTATTGAATACGCAGTGCAAATGGCGCAGCCAAAGTTTCTTGTCACGTCCGCCGTCCTTCGGCGCCTGATGAGCCGCATACCCGCCTTGAGCAAGATTGAAGTACAACCAACCTTGAGCCAACTTCTGTCCCGACGATCTGGTGATTTTATTTTAGAAGATGCTCCAGGCGACTCCGGAGCGACTATTACCTTCAGTTCGGGGACACAGGGGCGCCCGAAGGGCATTATCCGCACTCATAAATACACCGTAGATTTAGTCGACATCTTGACCGAGGGTGGCTGCCGCGATCCCTACGAAGAGCCCGACCTGACGCTATTCCCCGCCATCGGAGCCCTGCACTTATTTAGCGGCAGAGGCACTATGCTTGTCGACCACCGTTGGAGCAATGGTGCCCTTACCAAGCTCGCAGGAGCCGCCAAGACACGGAAGCCCAAGACTCTAACCACCAGCCCAGCCTTTCTCGAGCGACTGCTGCAAGTTCCCGGCTTTGAAAGCCTAAGACATATCTATATCGGCGGTGCCTCGACTGACTGTCGTCTGATTGAATCAGCAAGCAAACGGTGGCCGAAATCGGAGATAACTCATGTCTACGGCTGCAGTGAAGCAGAACCGATCGCGCTTGTTGACGCCCGAGTGGCACTGAGCAAGGCAAGGGCCAATGGTGAGAGTCAGATTCGCTATATCGGGGAGCCACTTCCTTTCCTAACAACAGAGGTACGCCCCGAAGGGCTTTGGGTATCGGGACCTAATGTATGCTCCGAAGCATGTCTCGATTCGAGTCGGGCTATTATTCCAACTCCCGCTATTAACACTGGGTACCCTTGGCACTTAACTGGTGACCGCATGGAAATCAGGTCCGATGGCTGGTACTATGCAGGCAGATCACACCTACCTTCCGATGATTTCCAGCTGGAGCAAAAACTGTTCCCTCTGCTGAAACACACGAATGCATTCATCGCACGTTCACCGGCTAACTCGCGCTTTCTGGTAACTGACCGTCTCCCAAAGAAAACAGTCGACATTCTTCGCCGCTTTCCTGAGATCACATCAATTTGCAGACTACCGATTGCGCGCGATCCGCGACACAGGACCCGCATCGACCGCGCTGCTACTTTGCGCCCTAAATCAAAGGTCAAACGCTGGCTGATGTTCTTCCACGAGCGTGCAGCCTTGCCCGGACTCGCACTGGTGGCCTCTGGACCAACTTTTGGCGGCATGGATACAAGCGGCCCGACTTCAAATTGGCTGCTTGCAGCACTGAGCTTTGTCTTTGTCGTCGCAGCTCTAGTACTAGCCCGGTTAATGGATGAATGTAAGGACTATCAAAAAGACTGCGTCGTCAATCCGGGACGGCCACTACCTCGCGGCTTACTAAAAATCAGTGAAGCGCGCTCCGCAATACACTTAATGACCATTTGCATGGCAGTAATGGCCTTCAGCCTAGCCTACATGCAAGCCACATGGGCCGCCATCATGGGCCTTACGGCAACTCTTTATCTTCTCTTGATGGAACGAGAGTTCTTTGTTGGCGAGCGCTTAGCCAAGTCTCCGTTACTCTACGCTTTAACTCACCAACTACTTGTCATACCTCTTTACTTGCTACCGGTCTTGGCAGTGCCACGCCGCCCTGATCTCGACCTACGAATCCTATGTGGTTTCATTCTTGCGAATCTTGCTGGCTCGATGGCATACGAAGTGTCACGCAAGTTAGACCCCAAAGCTCCACCGGGACGGGAAACCTATTTGCATGCCTATGGGCCGAAACTGACCGGATACCTCCTCATGATCTGCGGCTTGGTGTCTGCACTGGGCGGAGCATCCATGCGCACTATCATATGGACCTGGCCGACCCTTTTACTGTTTTTTGTCGCTATCCAATACTGGCGTCGCCGGCCGGATCGCTATCAACTTGTCGAGGTAAGCAGCCTATTAGTTGGCATCAGCCAGCTATGGGCTTTAGCAATGCTGAAATAACACTCCGCCAATAGTTCAGCGGCACCAAGGCGTGCCGCTAGCGGCGACAAAACAACTTCCCCTAGTGTTTGAAAAACCACCCATGGCGCCACCGCCGCCAGTGGTGCTACATCCTGATGCCAACAGCATAACTCCGGCTACGGCAGTGATGATCCAGATTCTTTTCAATTTAATGCTCAGAACATTTTGCATGGTGTGCCTCTATGGTGGAGATGAATACAATTAGGACTAGTTAAGAATCAATTTTAAGCGCTGGCTTTGAAGTAAACAATGCACAAATTGCGCCAAAAAATTCAGCCCCGGATTAACGCCAGAGCCAAGTGCGGCAGGATGGCAAGTAAATCAATAAATTCAGATAGTTATAAACAGTATCCTGAGATCTAGAAGGGCTACTGACCCGACTGCCCAGCGCCCACCGAATCCACCAAGGATTTGACAGCGTACAGTTGGTTTACAGCGTAGGTTTAGTTTATTTATGGACGGAGACTGCCGACGTTAGTCGGCAGTCTCATCTCGTTTGGATTCAATAAATCTCTGTGCTAGAGTAAGCCTAACTTAGACTAATTCGGACATGTTTATATAATATATCCAAACGGCACGCAGTCGCGGCTTGCCGAGCTCTGTTGCTTTGGGGCCAAAATCATTGGAATACTTCTCAGTCCTGAATTACAGCCTTGCCAATGAAGACACAGCGGTGGAACTAAGTATCCTGCCACGGGATGCTAACTGCGTCGTCTGCGTAGCCGGCAGCGGGGCGAGAGTTCTACCTTTATTTGCAAAAGCACCTAAGTCTCTGGTGTGCGTGGACGTTTCACCACAGCAACTCCATCTGACAGAACTTAGAATCGAGGCCGCCAAAACCTTAGGCCTAGACGATTATCGCAGGTTTTTTGGCTACGGTTCTCAGCCTTTTAGCGCTGAGGAACGGCAAGAGGTATTTGGTCGCCTCAACCTATCAACCGATACCAAAATTAGCTTAGCGGAATTATTCAGTCGTTCCAATTGGGGCCCCATTATTTACTTAGGGCGCTGGGAGCAGGCATTCGGCAAATTAGCTCGATTTGCTGCACGAATCATCGGGCCAAGTGGACTGGCTATTTTTCACTGCCGCACTATGGATGAGCAGAGGCAATATCTCGCAGACAAATTTCCACGCTGGCGCTGGCGACTAGCAGTGGCCCTGATCGGTCAATCGTATGTATTTAATCGCCTTATTTACGGCAATCAATTGCCACAATTAAATCTCGCGAAAAGTGATTACTGCTACTTTAACGACAGGCTTGCCTCAACGCTGAGAGTGAGCTTAGCCCGAGAGAACTTTTTTTTGAAAATCCTGCTGCGTGGCCGACTTGAAAACGATGAGGCTCTCCCACTCGAGTGCTCTAATTTGCATTATTCAGAGATTCAACGGGGTATCAAATCCTGCGCCATTAGCTATGTACAATCCGATCTTTACGAGTTCCTCGAAAAAAATCCCAGTATTGCCAACTTCGTGTCACTTTCTGACACTCCTTCTTACTCTGGATCAGCTACGTCCGCCCCTAACATCATGCAAAAGCTGAATGTGGGCATGGCGACAGGCGGCCTCGCGGTGGCGCGATATTTTCGTTTCTGTCCCCCAACCACTCAATTAGATGAGTTAGAAGATGTCACAATAAAATACGAAAAGGTTATCAGCAGCGAGATCACCTGCATTTATAAAATCGGTGTATTTCAGAAGGTTGAAGGACGGACTAATAATCGCTACCCATGCTGACGCTGGCGCTATTTCTATCTCTTTAGACTAGGATACCTTAATGAAATCGACCGTATTAAAGAGCAGTCGCGATATTTTGCTAGCAGGCCAAAATGTTGGGGGAAAAGCTTTAGGCCTAGCCAGACTCACTGATTTAGGCTTCAAGATCCCTCGCTTTATCTGCCTTGCCGCTGAGTGGCGCGACAACTTTCTCATTGCTAATGGCGTGAGTCCCGGGTCGGATAGGAAGGTGATTCTTGACACACTGCGTAGTGGTCAATGGCCTGAGGCGCTAAAATCTCAGATATGTTCAGCGTTAACGGTTACTGGCCTGATCAACAAAGACCTCGCCGTACGCTCAAGTGCAATAGGTGAGGATCACAGAGACCACAGCTTCGCCGGCCTATTCGAATCACAACTTTATGTCAGTGGCATGGATGCTATTACCTCAGCAATTCAAGCTGTCTGGATCTCTGCATACAGCGCCAGGGTAAATACTTACCTGCAGCTTAAAAAGCTCTCAAATATCGACTGTCGCATGGCAATCATTATTCAAGAGATGATCGATCCCGATGTATCTGGAGTGGCTTTTAGCCGCAGCCCTCTGCCGGGAAAAACTCATGATTGGTTACTTATTGATGCAGTGCTAGGTGTTGGTGAAGGTCTGGTGAACGGTGACTTAGAACCGGATCACTTCGAAGTACATCGCCACGATTTTACTGTGGTGAGTAAAGTATCAAACAAAACGTCCAGCTACCGCAGAGGCATCGGAGGCGGCACCCAAAAGGTTGAAGTACCGGAGACAAAAGCAACTGCCGCAACTCTTAGCCACACGCAGGTGCAGGAGATAGCCCGAGCATCTTTGGCGATCGAGCAGTCCATGGGTCACCCGCTAGATCTTGAGTGGTGTGTCGCGAATGGAACTTTGTTACTACTTCAAGCCAGACCCATTGCAAGTCTACCGAGTAATTCGGCATTCTCCACGAAAATTGCCGGCGACGAACGAATTATCTGGGACAATGCCAATATTGTCGAGAGTTTTTCTGGCACAGTGATGCCGCTAACATTTAGCCATGCTACACGGTCATATAAACAAGTTTATATTGATTTTTGTCGGATCATGGGAGTACCTGAGGCCACTATCCACGCGAATGATAGCTTATTTGGCAATATGCTGGGCCTAGTCCGCGGCCGTGTCTATTACAATTTGCTAAACTGGTACAAGATGCTCTATCTGCTACCCAATGCCAAATCTAGTTCCAGCTTTATGGAAACAATGATGGGGGTAAAAGAGAGCCTCGGCGATCAAGCAGACAAGTTTTTTGACTCCACCGGTCCCGGCTATAAACCAAGTTTGAAGCGTAAAATATTTCTGATCGGCACGGCAATCTACCGCCTTGCGACTCTGCAAAAAAGTATTGAGGACTTCCGTCAACGGGTCGTGAAAGTCTGCGACGCTGCCATGGAAGCCGACTATTCAAAAATGAGTTTAAAGGACCAACTACAGGCGTATCAGCGTGCCTACAACGATCTGGTCCTGCATTGGCAGGCTCCGATACTAAATGACACGCGCTGTATGCTGTCTTTTGGCATTTTGAAAAAGACCACAGAGACTTGGTTACCGAACGACAAGCAAATTTTTAACGATCTTCTTGGCCAAGAAGCAGAGCTCGTGTCAGCTGCACCAGCCCGCATTCTAATGCAACTAGCCCAGCGAATCCGGGAAGGATCATTACCCGGCCGCGACTGGTTACTGCAGGTCCGGCCAGAGGAGGCCATCAGCAAATTGCGCGAATCCTACGAGCTGCGCGCTCTGTGCAAAGAGGTTGACGAATATCTGCGCGAGTATGGCTGCAGATGTGCCGACGAGGCAAAACTAGAGACAGAGGATTTGACCTACGACGCCAGTCCTATTTTTGTTTTGCTAAAAACTTATCTAAGCGCACCCCTTCAGACCACGGAAACGCGGCGCGATGACAAAAACGACCGCCGCAAGGAGGCGGAACTATTGATCGCGGCCATGAGCGGCATGCGGCGCTGGATTATGCGTTGGCTCGTCAAGCAGTGCAGTGCTGCAATAGCGGACAGGGAAAGCCTCCGCTTGCTCCGCTCTCGCACCTACGGAGTACCACGGCGAATCTTTAGAGCCATGGGCCAGCATCTGACAAAACTCAACCTAATCTCCAGTCCGAAAGATATCTTCTGGCTCACTGTTGACGAACTTGAAAATCTGGTCCACGGCAAAGCTGTGAGCCTTGATCTTAAGGGCATGATTCATCTAAGAAGCACCGAATATGTGACCTACGATCAGACTCCGGCACCGGCAGAACGAATAGTCAGCAGGGGCCTCCCAGGTCTAACGAGTATTTATTCCGCGCTCCACCAACAGCCGCAAACCCAAGGCGTCACAGACACCAACATCCTTGTGGGCACCTCCTGTTACCCTGGGAGGGTCGAGGGAAAAGCCCTAGTAGCACGTACTTTTACCGAAGCAAAAGTAGTCAACCGCGAGATACTTGTGGCAGAGCGCACGGATCCAGGCTGGGTCACCCTCTATCCCGTTTGTTCCGCCTTGGTTGTGGAAAGGGGCAGCCTGCTATCCCACTCCGCTGTCGTGGCACGGGAGCTTGGACTACCGACGATTATTGGCGTCTCGGGCCTAACATCGAGCATCCGCTCCGGACAACACCTGATCGTTGATGCGGGTGCCGGTGAAGTGCGTATAGTACCGGAGGCTATAGAGCCGACCCCCTCACTTAGCTAATGTCTTTCTGACGACAGGATAAACTGTGAATGACGATCTTGCGAACCTAGGCCGTTTCACTGCCCTCAGTAAACTACTCAAGTTCGCTAAACCGGAACGGCGGCGCCTAATCTGGGGCACCGTGTGTTTGGTTATCTCATCATCACTCACATTGATTTTTCCGCAAGCAGTACGAGAGGCTCTAGATCAAGCTCTAAATCACGGCGATGTTGCAAGCATAGATCGCATCGGTCTCGCGATGATGGCTATCCTTATCACCACGGCGATTACCTCCGCGGCACGTTATTACCTTTTCACCTATTCTGGCGAACGCACAGTGCGGGCGATCAAGGCCCAGCTATTTCAGTCGCTACTACGCCAGGAAATCGGTTTTTTTGACAGTCAAATGACTGGCGATCTTCTTAGTCGCCTGACGACAGATGCTAGTGTTTTGCAAAATGCACTGAGCGTGAACATTTCGATGCTACTGCGAAATCTCGCCTCCACTATTGGTGGTCTAGTGTTAATGGTGATTACAGCACCCAAGCTGACGCTGGTGCTTTTGGCTGCACTACCACCAGCAGCAGTGGTTGTCGCCAAATTCGGTGGACAAATTCGTGGCACCTCGCGGCAGGTCCAGGAGGCACTTGGAGTTGCCAGTGCCGTCGCTGACGAAACCCTGACTAACATTCGCACGGTCCGCTCCTTTGCGGCGGAACACACCGAAAACAACAGATTTTCGCTAGCATTAGATCATGCATTGGAATTAGCACGCGGACGGATCAGAAAAATCGGTAAATTTATGGGACTCATCTCTCTTTGGGGCCTGACTGCCATAGCCGCTGTCCTATGGTACGGAGCTAGGCAGGTTGTAGTTGGCGAGCTAACCATTGGGACGATGTCGGCTTACATTCTTTACACGGTGACCGTCGCTGTAAGCGCCGGAACCTTAGGCAGTCTATGGACCGATTTTATGAGTGCGACAGGCGCGGCGGGGCGCATTTTTCAAATACTCGACCGCGTGCCAAGTTTGCCAAACGAAGACGGGCAGACGCTGACTCAGGTCGATGGTGATATTCAATTTAGACATGTTAGCTTCGCCTACCCGACTCGTCCCGACGTACCAGTCCTGCAAGATATCGACCTGGATATCCGTCCGGGAAAAGTAGTTGCCCTGGTTGGCGCTTCCGGTAGCGGAAAATCGACTATTGCAGGCTTACTGCAGCGCTTTTATGACCCATTAGGTGGTGCCGTTACCCTAGACAGCCAAAATCTAACTAAACTTTCTGGCTCAAGCCTGCGGCGCTCTATCGGCACAGTGGCTCAGGAGCCAATATTAATGTCGACCAGCATCCGCGACAACATCGCTTATGGGCGCCCAGATGCATCGTTCGAAGACATCAAGTCGGCAGCTTTATCGGCACACGCAGAGGAGTTCATTCAGCGGTTTCCGAGCGGCTACGACACTCTCGTTGGAGAAAGGGGCGTGCAACTTTCTGGAGGGCAGCGCCAGCGCATTGCGATTGCACGAGCGATGTTAAAAGACCCAAAGATTCTGATCCTAGACGAGGCTACTAGTGCACTTGATGCTGAGAGTGAGTCTTTGGTACAGGAGGCCTTGCAACGCTTGATGCGTGGGCGTACTGTGCTCGTGATTGCGCATCGCCTATCGACGGTGAGGTACGCAGATCAAGTGGTCGTGCTCGCCCATGGACGCATCGTGCAAAAAGGGACTCACGATGAACTCATCCAGGATAAGCAAGGGGTTTACTTTCACCTAGTCGAGAAGCAGATGGCACACTGAACCTCGGAACCGCAGCACGATAGGCGCGCGGTATCAGTATTAAAAGAAAAGGCGATTCCCCAATGGCTACACGCGAACCGCTACCCAAAGACAAAATTAGCCCCGAGGCGGGTGCAGCAATCGCTGCGTTTTATCCAGATGCCGTTGCCGAAGTAAGCAAAGCTGTTCAGGAACATAAGGTTGTAGTGGTAGGCATGGCATCCAATCCTTTTGTACGCAAGGTTCGCGCCGCACTGACGAAGGCAAACGTTTCCTTTCACTACATTGAATACGGTGGGTATACCTCACAGTGGCAAAAACGCTTGGCCATTAAATTGTGGAGCGGCTGGCCAACATTCCCCCAAGTGTTTGTGAACGGCGTGTTAATCGGTGGCTACCAAGACACGGAGAAGCGTCTGGCAGCGGGTAGTCTTTTATCTAAATAGTTTTTTTCAGCGAGTTCCAGCCGTGTTTCATTCCGTTACAGATGTCACTCATGCCATGCAAACCTCCGTCGCTCCGGTTTTTTTGATCATGGGCGCCGGCACTCTCCTAGCCTCAATGTCAGTACGGTTCGGACGAGTCATTGATCGGGCGCGCGTCCTCATGGACCGTGGACAACTAGATTGGTCTGAATTGCGCGTGCTACACCGCCGCGCGCGACTGCTCAGACTAACCATCATCCTCAACTCGGCGAGTATCTTCTGCGTCGCTTTAACCATCTTCGTGATCTTTGGGAGCCTGCTATTTAGCTTGGATCTTCCCGTGGTCGTCCCGACGCTGTTTTCTCTTAGCGTGGCGCTGATGATTGCGGCGCTGGGCTTCTTTATCAAAGATTTTGCGATTTCTCTGCGCGTTTTTGAAGCTCAATTGGCTGCATGTAAATCGCCAGCAACGCCGACAGAGCAGATCAGCTAAGTTACTTTGGCTCAATCGATATATCGTATGCCGCGTTACCAGCTAAATTTGACCTGACCTG
>JAPLFY010000018.1 GCA_026390435.1 Pseudomonadota bacterium | reverse complement strand
CACCGTCGGTGGTGCGCCCTTATCTGTATTAAAGCAATACATTGAGAATCAAGCCGAGGCCGAATAAATGACCGTTCACTTCGCTCCGCGAAGCTCACGGTGAGTCGGCCTTCACCACCAACCAAGCCTCAGGCGCATACGCGCCCTACGGTATGGTTGGAGTACTGGCCGACTTTCCGACATAGATCTGATTCTTTCCAATGCTACAACGCATTATTTGTTGGAAATCAAGTCGGCAACGCATGTCGACCCGGTAAGAGTTCGTCGCTTTGCGAGCGCCGTTAGGGATCTTAAATTTAGTAAAAAAGTTATCCCAATCTGGATTTCACAAGACCCTGATTCCCAGGAGATCGATGGCGTGAAATGCCTATCATGGGCACAGGCGCTGCAACTCCTTTTCTAATCCACCACGGTGATTATCAACTACCTGGCAGCTAGTTAAATTGCGGGGAGCAAATCCGTATCCAGCGTAAATTTTTGTCCCTGGCTTGCCGCATGTAAAGCCGCATTTCTGGCATAAAACGCCGACAGTTCCAATGCTGCCATCGATGATGGATCGACTCCGCGTGGTGTCATCTGGAGATCTTGCAGCGTCAATTCTGCGCCAGCGAAGGTGTGTCTGAATTCGTAAGCCTCAGCCCCAAGCAGGATCTTCTTCTCCAGTCGACCGCTGACTGTGGTTTTGTCCCCAAGTAATTCCATACGAAGGGGCACTAGGTGCCACTTGTGGCCGGCTGCGTTGAAGTTTGCGTCTTTACCAGAGAGCACCGCTTGCAGTGCGTCGATGCGACTATCACCTACGGCGTTGACTACGACCTTGGAACGTAGAGACAAGGTCAGGTCTTGCTGCATCTGCAAGGCATATGCGCCGAAACCCTGCCGACATTGGTCTTCATAATCAGCAAGCGACTTATCCGCCTCGATCGGGAAAAACTGGTCGGCAACTGCCACCTCGACAAGTTTCGCTTCGCTCCCTTCGGACTCGACGCGCACCCCGGCAACGGTAATATATGCCTCTGTCGCCAGACGCATTTGCGCGGCCATCAAATATTCACAGTGTCCGAACATTGGTTCTTCTGGACTCACATCGAAATGCCCATTTTCATCTTTGAAAATTCTACTGTCAGGTCCGCGAGCATGTTTAGATACGTCGAGCAGGCTAGCTGCTGTCGTATTAAGTGAGCGGCCAATTTCCGCGCTGACGCCAAGATAGTCCCACCCTAACTTTAGGACTAACTGGAGTGCATTACTGTGGACGATCTGCCTTTCGCTGCGAAAACTCAGGCGTGGGCGGTCTGGCATCTCACCTTCAAACGCTGAGTCAGATATGGTCGCCACGGATTCAAGTGGCGAAAAAGCCCTTGGTGCAGACCCTAAAGTGTCACCACAGCCACATATTGATAGCGTCAGTAGGCAAAGTAGTGAGCGTGTCAGCATGGGCACCTTTGTCGACAAGATTCATGAGTTCTGCTAAACCGCAGGACTCAGGGTGCGTAATATAAGGAAGGTGCAGTGTGGCACGAAACAAGTGTTTCATTAAGCTTTGGTTAATAAGTTTTTTCGCTTTTATATTCAGCACGTTGCCTGCGATCGCGCAACCCACCTGCGAGCGCTGGAGCCAGCCTTCACTCGATCTGTCGGGTAAGCTTTGTGTGGCGGTACGCCCAGCCAGCGATGACGTTCCGCTTTATCGTCAGGAACTAGATGGCGTGACTTATAGGTTTCGCTTTGACAACCAAGGTCTGGCGTTGGCCGTGAGCGCGGCTGAATTAAATCAGATTGCGGCAAATCCTGCGTACCAAGCACAGCTCCTTAGCCACCTAAGTGCTAGTCGACTTCAACTTTGGCACTTGGACGCACTTTACTGGGCTAAGTGGCTTGAGAATTTTAGGCCTTAGAGAATACGGCGACGAAAGCTAAACAAAAAATACGGCATCAGCCTAAGCCACTCACTGCATATCAGACACCTCCGTTCGCCCGCCACAGCTCCCTAGACTTCCCGATAATTTTCTATTAATATCATAATGTTGGCTAATCCGAAGCAGCGATTCCAAATATCCGGAAATTCAGCCCAATGTCTTCAGAAATTCCAAGATCGCTAGATCTAACCGAAATCACTGAGAAAAAGAGCTCATTTTTATTTGGCGCCCGAGGTACAGGGAAGACTAGCCTAATCGATCGGCAACTCACGGATGCCCTCGTGGTTGATCTACTGAGTGGTGACTATTACCTACCGCTTAGTCAGAACCCATCTGAATTAGCAGCCATTGTCGAAGCTCGCCCAGATGTATTGGTGGTGATTGACGAGGTACAGAAACTGCCGCTGCTTTTGGATGAGGTTCATCGACTCATACAGAAGAAGGGCCGCAGATTCCTTCTGACCGGATCCAGCGCAAGAAAACTTAAGCGCAACAACGCCAATATGCTAGGCAGTCGCGCGACACAAGCCGTTCTGCTGCCATTCACTTGGCACGAGCTTCAATCGGTGCAGCAATTTGCCCTTGAAAGAATACTCCAGTTTGGCTCATTGCCGAGAGTCTACCTGTCAGACAGTCCCTACGAGGAATTGCTGGATTACGTATCTCTATATCTCAAAGAAGAGATTCAGCTTGAGGCCGAGGTGCGAAATTTACCCGCTTTTAGCCGCTTTCTGAAGTTTGCTGCGCAATCCAGTGGCGAGCTTTTGAATTATTCAAATATTGCAAGCGACGTCGGACTGTCGGCAAAAACCATAAAAGACTACTTCGAAATTCTCGATGACACTCTGATTGGTTACCGCCTTGAGCCATGGCGAGCAGGTAAAAGTCGCAAGACGGTTGCTACAGCAAAGCACTATCTATTTGACTGCGGTGTTATTCATGCTTTGACCGGTACCCGGCACCTGGACCGCAACTCTAATCTTTACGGACGATCGTTTGAGCATTTCGTAATTAACGAAGTGCGTGCCTATAACGCTTACCGACGTCGTCACTGGGAATTAGCTTTTTGGCGGACCAAACACGGCGAAGAAGTTGATCTTGTCATCGATGATCGTCTGGCGATCGAAATTAAATCAACTCAGCGTGCAAGCGGCAGGGACAGCAAGGGCTTAGGTAAAATCGCTGAGGAGAACGCATGGCAACGCCGCATCCTCGTTAGTCAGGATCCGATTGAACGAAAATATGATGGTGAGCTCTGGCTCATGCCCTGGGATAAGTTTTTTCACCGTCTATGGGCTGGCGAATTTGATTCATAACATCTGCAGCTCACCTACTGCTCGGCACCTGCCGGCGCTTCCAGTAGTCCGATGATGAGTTATAAAGCGCTGAAAAATTCAGCCCAATAGGCGCCATGAGTCCGTCCGAGCTCAAATCGCTATTTGTGGTCAGATTAGTCAAAATCTGACGCAGTGCCTGCTCACCCTTGAGTGCCTCGATGGCCATCACCATAAACAAACTTTGTTGATAAGCGCGACCAGCATTCACCGCCGACAGGGCCAGGTATGAAGTAATGAAAGAATCCTGCGGCAGAAAACCGCCAGCTGTAGGGGGAAACTGAAAGCCGGAGCAGGCACGATTTGCACACGAAAGGCGCTGCGCAATACCCTCGCTAAACCAAGAAGGCAGACTACGACTATCGTCCACCAGAGCGAGTAGCGCATGCACTAGCTCATGGCGTAACACCACATCTAAATCGGCCCTATCGGTAGTCTGAGATGCCTGACGCACGGGAATGCGTATTCGTCCGTCGTAAAGCCCCTCGGCCCAGGACGGTCCACCAGCAGTGACACTCTGAAATGCATTAGATGGATACATCACCACTTCAATCGGGCTTTGGGGTGCCGGGAGGCCATAACTCTCATGGTATTCGTCCACAGCATCCTCAAGGGCTTGCATGACAAATGCCACCAAGTCTTCATGATCGCCGCTACGGAAGGTCAGACGAAAATTGCGCGATGCCTCCGTTTGCATCGATGAGCTTTCACGCTCACGTCCTTGCATGCTGGTCAGTCGTTGACTCAAAGTGGCTTTATCTAAGTTTGATCCGGGCTTATCGGCTAGAGCTACGAGCTGCTTAAGAATCTCAACCGCATCTGTGAAGCGGCCCTCAGATTCGAGCACGTCCGTGTAAAGTAGCAGCATTTCACTATCGCTCGGTTGTTCTGCTAAGTACGTTAGAAAATACTCTCGCGCCTGCATCATATGTTTTTGTTTGTAATAGCAAACGGCAAGCCCCTTGACAGCAGACGGCACCGGCTCAATAGCCGCAGCGCGCCGCAGCCACTCGATGCCCTGATCACAATCACCTAAACGGAGCTTGGCCCAGCCAGCACTGATAAGCAGTGAGGGCATCTGCTGCCCTAACCACTGGCGAAATTCTGCCGAAAACTCCGCTGCAATTGCTGCGCTATCCGCCTGCGCCAGGGCGCCAACAAAATCCCCCGTCGCGAATGCAGCATAAATCCGCTGCATCGCCGCCTCGTCGGTGGGCGACATGCCACCAGCAGCTGGCAATGTCATCACTTTCCGGGCGGCATCGGCACCTCCCTCGATCAAAGGCTGGGACGAGGCCTGGGCTTGCACACTTGATGCACAGGACCCGCCCGCGCACTCACTGTGCCCTGGCCATGTGGCGTAGGCGATCCCACCTGCTACGCCCATTGCGAGCGCTAGCAGCTTAAGGCGCACTGACCTTAGCCGCCAAAGTGCCATGTTTATCGAGAGCGGCGAGTTCTGTGTACCCGCCAATAAATTCTTTGCCAATAAAGATCATGGGTACTGTACGATAGCCGCTGTTGGCGGCCGAAAGCTGTTGCCTGAGTTCAGGGTTGTTGGTGAGGTCAACCTCTTTGTAATCGTAGCCACGCTGGGTGAGTAGCCGTTTGGCGGCGTTGCAGTAGCTGCAAACCACTGTTGTGTATACGGTAATTTCCTGCATGACTTGATGTCCCTAGCAAAGTTATAAGCAAAGCCGCAGGTAGCCCCTTGGCGATATTCTAGATTATAAACCTGAGTGTGAGGAAAAGCATGCAAGCTGATCTTAGCTCTGCCCTTTTAGGCCTAAGGGCCGCTGCCGGACTTGAGCAGGAATGCGAGGCCGAGACCTTGTCCAGGCTCACAGTAGAACCCATGGGCACCAGGGGCTTCCTGATAAAAATGGCCTCGGATGGGCTGAGTATAGAGCAAAAGCTGACCATAGAGCGGGGCCTTAAATCAGTCCTGCCGACCCAGAAGGTCGAAGTCCGCTTTAAAAGAGAAAAGCAGCTTCCAGACGCTCCGGCCGACAAGGGGCCTGCACCGCTGCCGGAAAAAACGTCGCCATTCGGGCTCAAAATATCCAAAAGAGCCATCCCTGGCGTGACCGAGGTCATTGTCGTCGCCTCGGGTAAAGGCGGTGTCGGCAAATCGACTGTCAGCGTCAACCTCGCCGTAGCTCTTGCCGCTACCGGCGCCCGTGTCGGTATCCTCGATGCCGATATCTACGGCCCATCGGTACCCCTGATGCTCGGGTTGGCTGGCCAGATGCCGGTCACCGAAGGCGACAAATTAATGCCCCTCATTGCCCACGGGGTCAAGGCCGTCAGCTTTGGCTTCCTGACGGATACTGCGCAACCTGTCATCTGGCGCGGCCCCCTGGTGTCCAAGGCATTCCAACAACTCTGTTACGACGTCAACTGGGGCGAACTCGATTACTTGGTGATCGATCTACCGCCAGGCACTGGCGATATCCAGTTGGCTTTGATTGAAACGCTACCGGTGCACGCCGCGTTGATTGTGACGACCCCGCAAAACGTCGCCTTGCTTGATGCCCACAAGGCACTCACGATGTTTGAAAAACTCGATGTGCCAGTACTCGGGCTAGTGGAAAACATGAGCGAGTTTATCTGCCCGAACTGCGGCCACCACGAACCGATCTTTGCCAGCGGCGGCGGCGAACTCATGGCAAAGACTCGCAAGTTGCCTTTGTTGGCACACGTGCCCCTCGCCGCTCCCATACGCGCCGGCGGCGACAGTGGCCAACCAGTGGCACTGAGCGACGGCGAGTTGGGTGAACCGTTCCGGAAATTAGCGGCGATCGTGCGGCGGGGTGCAGTTCGCGGGTGAATATGTTAGCCGATCGGCATAAAACCGCTTAAGCCACATCGAGCCGAACGGTGACGCCCTTCAGTCCCTCTTTGTCGACTAGATCCTGCAAAGCGAGCTCGGCCCATTGTTTAGGGTGATAGCCAAGTTTATTTGCCCACGCCCAAGCACGGGCTGGACTCACAGTTTTGCGTCCCTTTTCGATGTCACATAGATGTTGTTTAGAGATGCCAAGCTTTTGGGCAAAATCCTGCTGGCTGAGGTCGTCACCAACACGTGTCGAGCGGATGACTTTTGCAAATGTAATCTTGCCGACCAATTTTTCAAGAAAATCCTCGGCGTCAGTGCGACGAGGGCGGCTGTTCTTAATAGTCGTGGAGGTGGACTTCCTCGACTCGAACGAACTCAATCGCCCTTTGCTCTTTGATGATGTAGATCGCACGATATCCCCTCGATAATCGAATAGACCTCTGTCCCTCTCTCTGACCTTTTAGCACTTCGTCGTGGTAACCCGGGCGTTTACGTACTTCTTCTAGTGAGTACTGACCCACCGCATGCACCCATTCCTGTAACTTTTCCACTATGTGAGCTGGCACCCTTCGGAGCTGCTTCTGCGCCTTACGGGATAACTCCACATCATGAATGGCCACAACATCTCCCGCAAAGCTTATTGATAGTACACCTTGCAGGTGTACTTAGCAATTCAAACGAAAGGCCTCTCATCCATGTTCAGCATGAGTGAAGGCGGGTGATGTGGCCAACGACTTAGATCCATGTCGGACGCGGACTTTTAGGCAGCCCCATGAGTTCGATCACGCATGACTACTTTGGGAATTCGTCAATCTCTTCTGATATTTATTCTAAGCTATCGTATTTAAATGATTTTACGCCATATCCGCCGTCCCAAGACTGGCTTTGGATTCGGGGCTCCGTGCCGTCGTAACCTACCGATAAATCGAGAGAACAAAGTACTCAAGAATTACCCCCGTCGTGACGATCACCTACAAAGATGAAAAGGAAAGAGCTCGCCGCACCACTATCTCAGGGGCTGCGCATGTGCCCGTAACGATTGTATTTTTTTGTTTACCTAAGGAAGCGGTCTTTCCGTTACAAAAAACGGTCTCATGAATACCAATAATATTGGATTATTGCCTTTTTTTCTAAAGTTTTAGGAAATTGTTGACGAACAGGGGGAATGTATAACAGGGGAGATACCCCGTTAACAAATCTTGGGTCTGCTTATGTCGACTTTCAAACAACTAGCCTTGTGCACGATGAGGGCCTCACTCAGCGCCAGATTACCCGTGCTGAGTTTGGCATTTGCGGCGAGCTTGATCTCTCTTTCGCAAGCTTACGCGGCCCCTTTTTCGGTGTCATACAGCGGGCGTCTGACGCAGTCGTCCGGTGCCCCAGTCGATGGACCAGTCGATATCTCGGTAAAGTTTTGGAACGCTGCTGTCAGTGGTAACACTCTCACTGCTCCGGTCGAGTTCACCGCGGTGGCCCTCAATAGTGGCGTGTTTAGTTTACCACTCGAACTGAGCGCCGATCAGGTTCAGCAAATCTTCGGCGACCTTAGTAGTACGGTTTATATCGAGATCACTGCAGCAGGTAAAACTTATCCGCGTCAGCAGTATAGTTTCGTTCCATACGCCCTGCGCGTCCCAGTGGACGGTAAAACTCTTGCGTTCGACAGCAACGGCAACCTTGGCCTCGCAGTTAATGGGCTGCCTGCCAACAACCAGTTTTTGACGAAAGATACAAGTGGTCGTCTAGCGTGGGGCACACCGGCAGTAACAAATCTTCAAGGGCAAAACATCGCGAGCACCCAGCCGAGTTCTGGGCAGGTGCTGCAATTTATCGGCGGCCAGTGGGTGCCGCAAAATATCACCACGTCTGGACCGGGTAGTTTGCCAAATGTTGGCACAGCAGGAACCTACGTCAAAGTGGTCACTGATGCTCAGGGGCGAGCGACGCAGGGGCTCTCACTTGCTGCTGCGGATGTCACCGGAGCACTTGGATTTACGCCGCTCTCTTCAGTAAATTTTAACGCGGGATCCGGCCTAAACGGTGGAACTATTACTAACGGTGGAACTATCAGCCTTGCTAATACTGCAGTTACCCCGGGTAGCTACGCGAGAGCCAACATCACGGTAGACTCAGCCGGTCGTATCACCACGGCGCAAAGTGCGATGCCTATCAGTAACGATGATATTTCACCTAGTGCAGCCATCGCTGAAAGTAAGATTGCGGGTCTGAGTTCTAATCTGGCTGGCAAAGAACCGGCGCTGCCTACGGGCGGGACATCGACCCAGTTTCTATCCGGAACCAAGGCGTGGCAAAGCCTGACCACAGCGGTTGTTGCGGAGAGCGGTACCAATCTTTACTACACGGATGCGCGGGCCCGCGCTTCGGTATCTGCATCCGCCCCTCTTTCCTACGATACTAATTCTGGCCAGCTGTTGCTGGCGCGGGCTAGTGGCTCGTCGAATGGGTATTTGAGCTCTGCAGATTGGACGACATTCAACAGTAAACAAAACGCTCTCGGTTTCTCTCCGCTGAATAAAGCTGGCGATTCGATGTCCGGCGCACTCGAAATGGGTAGCAGCGATTTCACGAACGCAGGCAATATCAGCATGGCTGCTGCTAAGACTTTCCTGCTCAGTAATAATAGTAGCGATCCGAGCAGCCTAACGGCGGCTGATGCTGGTAAAACCTGGTTTAACAGCTCCACCAATCAGATTAAATACTGGAACGGGTCCTCGGTGCTGGCCTTAGGAGTTTCGGGCGCTGGACTCACAAATCTAAACGGGCTGACTGGTAACACACAAACTTTTACCTTGGGAACAGCTGGTACAAGTCCCGCGATTAACTCATCAGGCACGGTGCATACGCTGAATATCCCGCTCGCTTCGGCAGCTGGTGTTACAGGCGGGGTGATTTCTAATGCCGATTATGCGAGCTTTAGCAGCAAACTCAGCAGTATCGCTTCAGGGACTGGAGTTTCAGTTTCTACAACAGGTGGGACCGCAACAGTAAGTTTAAACTCAGTGGGGACTGCTGGTACTTATGTGAAAGTGGCGACCAATGCCCAAGGCCAAGTAGTGGCCGGTGACTCGCTAAGTGCTGGTGACATTCCCAATTTGGATGCGGGCAAGATTACTACTGGACAGCTTTCACCTTCTAACGGTGGTACTGGGATTAACTCCACAGCGACGTTTCCGGTATCTGGCGTAGTGGTCACACAGGATGCTACCGAGACGCTCACAAACAAGACTTTAAACGGTGCAACGATCAGTGGCGCATCGAGTATTGCTGGATCCACTACGATTAATACCACCGGCAGTGCAGCAACTGGAGCACTGACTGCGGCAAGCGTGAGTTCCCAGGGTAATGTCACGATTCAGGGCAACAATACGACCGCGAACAAGCTCGTCTTAAACGATAAAGACTCCACTAAATCAGTATCTCTCAAAGCTCCCGATACAATCACCACGTCCTACACTTGGGAACTGCCGGATTCTATCGGAACCAGCGGTCAGGTGCTAACTACAAACGGCGCAGGAACTCTGAGCTGGACTTCATCGGTATCGCCCACCGGTGCAGCCGGTGGTGACCTCACCGGCAACTACCCAGGACCAAGTTTGGCGAGTGTTGGCACAGCGGGCACTTACACCAAAGTGACAACCGACGGTAAAGGTCGCGTGATCAATGGGGGCAATCTCAGCGCCAGTGATTTGCCTTCGCATAGTGCTTTACTAATTAACGCTGGCACTTTAGGTGTAACAAATGGTGGTACTGGAGTATCCGCATTCACCAACAATGGAGTCGTAATTGGCTCTGGCAGTGCGCTGTCTTCTACGGCGGCCGGAGCTCAATATAACGTATTTGTCGCGGGCTCGGGTGGTCAGCCTGGGTTTGGGCAAGTTAATATTGGCTCATCGTCTGCGGTATCCGGAGTGTTACCTATCGCAAACGGTGGCTTGGGAATTTCTTCAACACCGACCAGTGGCCAAATTTTGGTCGGAAATGGTACTGGCTACAGCCTCGGCAGCATCAGTTCAGGTGCTAATCAAGGCGTTTCAGTCACCAGCAGCGGCAGCGGCATTGTACTAGATACCGTGCAGGATATTAGAACGTCTGCTACGCCAAACTTCACAGGTCTTACGGTAAGCGGCGTAGCGGCAAACTCGCTGCTGAAAACTAATGGATCCAAAGCTCTTACGGCTGCGGGATCATCGGACGTGATCTCAGCCCTTGGATTTACTCCGCTCAGTAAAGCTGGCGATTCGATGACCGGAACCCTAAACATGAACGGCCAGGCAATCACCAATGCTGGCAACGTCACATTAAATACAGCTAAGACCTTAGGACTTGGCATATTTGACAATACGGCTGAGGCAACATTGGTTACCTCCTTGGATAGCACAGGAGCAATGTCTCCTGACAAAGGTAAAACCTGGTTTAATAGCTCCACGAGTCAAGTTAAATACTGGACCGGTAGCACGGCGCAGGCACTTGGAGTTTCCGGCGCAGGGCTGACGAACTTAAACGGACTGACGGTAAGTACCCAATCTTTTGCTACGGGTACAAGTGGTAACAGTCCACT
>JAPLFY010000024.1 GCA_026390435.1 Pseudomonadota bacterium | reverse complement strand
CAGCGTGTGTGTATTAGACCCCGAGTTAATAGCCGGCGCCAATCCAGAGTTATTCACTTGAAAGGTCTGGGTGCTACCTGCCTGGCCGTTAAGACCGGTTAAACCGGCACCTGATACGCCAAGAGCCTGAGCGCTTGACCCATCCCAATATTTGATTTGATTCGTCGATGAGTTAAACCAGGTTTTGCCTTTATCTGGCGACGTAGCACCGGAGCTATTTAACTGCGCCGTCATCAAAGGCTCCGCCGTATTATCAAAGACGCCGAGGCCCAAAGTCTTTGCCGCACTCAGTACTACGTTACCCACAGCTGTCAGAGGCTGGCCATTCATATTCAAGGCGCCTGACATTGTGTCGCCAGATTTATTCAGCGGCGCATAACCTAGAGGTTCTTGTTTGTTATTAAATGTACTCCAGTCGCTCGCCGACAAATATCCGTCAATGCTACCACTTGCCTTGCTGATCGCAATATTACCTGTTGTCGTGCTGTAACTAATCGGAGCTGTCGACGATAGCGCGGAAACTGCCCGCGCCACAGTGAAGTACTGATTACCGCCTTCAGGCACGTTAGTGGTATTTAATGTTTGCCAGCTCTTGTCCCCACGCCAATACTGAGCCACTGTGCCATCTTCAATGGACGGCTCCTTACTAGTAAGAGCATTTGCGCAATCGCCGCTGACGCTGAAATATCTGAATCTACAATCGCTGGGCTATTAGATGCAGCCGTAAGGCGCCCTTGCTGATCGACAGTGATACTAGCTCGCGTATAGCTACCGGCCGTCACACTCGTATTCGCCAGACTGATAGTACCAGACGTCGTAATGGCTCCACCGCTTAGGCCGGCGCCAGCTTCCACTCTTGTTACTGACGCGGAGTTAAGCAACGGCGCATAGGCACTACCATTCTGCGATACTTTGAATTGATTCGATCCGGAATCAAAATAAATACTGCCCCGTCCTGCGGCAGCGACACTAGGTGCTGCAGTACCTGATTGGCTAAGCAGCGGCACCGATAACGCCCCTGACATCGTATCGCCAGATTTATTTAGCGGGATATAGCCCAGTGCTTCTTGCTTTGAATTAAAAGCATTCCAGTCACCGTAACGTAAATAACCACTCGCTGACCCACTCGCCTGTGCCATCGAAATTACTGGTGTCGTCGAACCAGTAGCCACCGATATCGGAGCCGTGCCACTGACGATTGTAACAGTGCCACCACTTCCGCCGCTGCCACCGGTTCCGCTACTACCCGCCGCAGCGATCCATTTAGTTCCGTTGTAGGTCAGCACCTGACCATTACTAGGCGCTAAGTTATCCGCTGTTTTAGCTGATAGCGACGAAGCATCTAACGACACCCATTTCAATTTGCCGCTACCATCAGCAGATAGATAACTATTCGGCGTCGGTGATGAAGCCCCAGCAAATCCAAGTTTGCCGTCATCGTTAAATGCCACCGTCGTATTATCAGTCGGCACACGCAGTGCAAACGGCACGTATAGATACTGCTGACGTGGGTACACTTTTCCCGCGGCAGAAATCTCGATAAATACTGCCTCAGAACCGTCACCGAAAATCGCTTTAACTTGGTCTGGGCGTAAATCAAGATTTAAGGAAAATATACCTTGGTTTAATTCCACACTCAGGTACGTGAGTGTCTCACCGCGCTGCGCGCCGCCAGTATTGCTGCTCCAAAACGACACTTGAATATCAACTGGGCCTTCCACTGCTGCGCCACTTTGCTGCGTCAGTCGGCCCGAGTAGCTGAGAGAATAATTTGCTGCAGATGCGACGTCAGCCATCCACGCAAAACAAAAACAAACGACGACCAGACGCCCAACGGTGATCCGTCGGATGACTGCGTTCGTTTTGTTGATAACTGCTCGCTGCATAGGTGCACCCTAACTAAACCCTAAAACCATCTAACCGACTGATTCCCCTCTTTGTTCACCATAAAGAGATCGGTGCTCTTGGCTAAAAGTTGAGGAGAAAAATTTTTGGGGAGAATTTATGAAGAGTAGCGGGGTTTTAGGGTCTTGCAGGGAGGACAATTCTGACCCTTAAAATAAAACTAAAGTGGCAAAAAAGAGCGAATCCAAATTTCAACCATCTCCCCTTCACCACTGGCAGTTATCTGGTGATATTTACTGCTATAGCAGTAAATTAAACTAGATACGGCGATCTCACAGCGTTTCTTAGCTGCTAAAATAGAATTTTTACTGCTATAGCAGTAAAAAAGATCGCCATCCCCAGAAGAACAGGCTAAAATTGATCCATTCAGCTTGAAATTACTGCTATAGCAGTAAAAAGGGATCTCATGTTTGATGAAGTCGGCGATATCATCAGGTTCCACCGCAAAAAAAGCGGCTTGACCCAAGCAGAGCTCGCTCGCCTGGCCGGCATCGGTAAAGCGGCCGTTTATGATCTTGAGCACAGGACTAAAAGCACCCGCATCGACACGCTCCAAAAGGTCCTCACCGTCCTCAATATCACCATCAAATTAGATAGCCCTATTATGCAGACTTACGAGGACCAGAAACATGAAACGCGCGAAAGTGTTCGTTCATAAGACCGAAGCAGGTATCCTAGAGGAGATCGCCAAAGGTCAATCGTATCGATTCTACTACCACCCCAATTATCAGGGGCCGCCAGTTTCTCTCACCATGCCTGTCGGCAAGGGAGAGTTCAACTTCCACAAGTTTCCCGCATTTTTTGATGGTCTACTGCCAGAAGGAATTCAGCTTATCGGCTTACTCAAGCAAAGAAAGCTGGATAAAGATGACTACATGCAACAGCTCATTACCGTAGGATCTGACCTAGTCGGCTCGGTGTCGGTTGAGGCGGCGGACGATGAATAAATGCCCAATTACGTATGAACTCTGCGGACAAAACAAGTATTCTTTAGCTGGCCTGAAAAAGCTATCGAGTAAACTACGACATCTTGACGACCTGCCCCTAGATAGCAACGGTCTGCGCCAGGAGGCCATGCTGCGAGCAGCTAAGCTGTCCGTCCAGGGAGTACAACCCAAACTAAGCGCCAGACTCAATATCAGAGATCAGACCTTTGACATCGTGGATAGCAAAGCTAAATTCATACTCAAACCCCAGGCGGATTATCCCGAATTACCAGAAAACGAAGATCTCACCATGCATCTGGCAGAAGCTGCTGGTTTTGAGGTGCCCTTGCACGGACTGATTTTTGCTCAGGATCAGTCACTGGTTTATTTTATCCAACGCTTTGATCGAAAGGGTCACCGTAAGATCGCTACCGAAGACTTCGCCCAACTAGCGGGCGAAAGCCGCGACACTAAGTATGCCTACAGCATGGAAAGGTTGGTCAACTTAGTCGAGAGATTCTGCACGTTCCCGGTCGTTGAAAAATCGGAGCTCTTTAAAAGAACGATTTTTAATTACTTGGTCGGCAATGAAGACATGCATCTAAAAAATTTCTCCATCATTAGTACTAACGACATAGTGCGACTCTCTCCAGTCTATGACTTTGTGAACTCCACCATAGTGCTCAGAGATCCTGAGGAACTGGCACTACCGCTCAACGGTAAAAAGCGCGGGATCACTAGAAAAATGTTCATGGAATACTTTGGGAAAGAGCGTCTTGGCCTTGAGCAAAAAGTTATCGACGACCACATGCAAAGATTCGCAAGAAGCTTGCCCACCTGCGCCGACTGGATCGATAAGAGTTTTCTATCGCCCACTTACCGGAAAAAATACAAAGAGCTCATTAGCTCGAGAGCCAGCACTCTTCAAATCGGGTGAGCGTTTGACTGATCCGTCTCCTTACTACCCAAATTGACCCGACTCTACATAACCAATATTTTCAGAGGACTGCTGAAAGTGACTGACCCCAATTATCCAATTAGTATCCTTCGAGCCAGAGTTGAGCCGCGCCATAACTATTTGCCACATTCAAACATGCAGCGTCCGAACCACTCCAACCAGTCATTTGTAGCTTGATGGAATGCGTGCCAGCTACAAGCGTAACCTCTCGGCCAATTGACCATGACGAAAACCAGCCTGGGTGTCCCGTCCGGCCGACACCAATAATTTCGTCGCCCCAAGTCCCATCGCCCTGGCCCGCTCCGTCTATAACGAAGCGAAATCCACAATGAGTGTAAGTTGCAGTGCCACCGCTCCCAGTTACAGACCCGTGGCCATGCATAGCCACTTTCATTGATCGTTGCAAAGTGAACGTCAGGGTTGCTCCGGTCAGATCGGTGAAACTCTGGCCGGCGATACTGACATCGGTTGATTGTACAGCGTGTCCAACTCGGAGAATCGCATTAGTCACGCGCAGCGGCAGGGCAGTGCAGGTACCGATTTCCAGCGATGAGCCCAAACCAGAATTACCATCGGCGTGTGGGTTGTACACACTGGCTGATCACTTTGACGCCTACGCTGTGTTCGAATATTTACTCTCAAGGGAACTGAGGCGGCGTATAGTAGACACTGCTGTGATGAATACCTATCAGAGCATGAGCACCGGGCATAATTCGAGGCTCGACCAGGATTGGCACCAGACCGAGCGTGCAGCCCTCGGCCTAGCGACGATTTTCGATGTCCTTCAGCATGGCAAGGGTCTTGCTGATGGAATCTTCAAAGACTAGATGCCAGTCAGGCGCCAGAAATGGATAGCAAACAAGATTTGGATCGTCGTCCCCATCCGCGATGAAATATACGGTGTTATGGCCTGCCACAAACCTATTCACATACCGATCCGGTCCGACAAAGGTGATGATGTGATAGGCCGGATCACGCTGGACAAAGTTCAATAGAATATCCGCATGCCAGCTGAAAAATCCGCCCGACATGGTATCCGGCTCCAGACCGAGGCCAAGCAATTCATGCCAATCATTAAGCTCCCCGGTCCGCTCGGCGAACGCTAAACCGTCGGTGTATAGATCGGGGGATGGCTTGGCGGTGGCTCCCATGTTGATATCCTCATAGGATGGAATAGGATGGAGTACAGCCTGACGAAAACCTTTCGGTGGAATCTCAAGTATTCTTTAGCCAACGGCCGTCGCTGGTCACGCTAGGACCTTGAATATTTGTGTTTTCAGGATATTCTGGCATAGGAGAGTGTAACTGGCATCCGATATCCATGTCGTAGCAGGTCTTTCCGCGATTTGATTCGGTCGCGGTAAATTCAATGAGTTGCAAGAAGTGCCCGACCCCACGAAGTAACGGACGGAGCGCACTAGTGTTTCTTGGCGCACCGTTTGTCTCGCCCTTTGTTTGGCTACCGTTCAAAAGCATCGAGCTAGTTGGCAATGCAGCAAGCTTGCAGATTGAGGTGTTTAGAAAAGAGAATCCAGAGCTATGCGAAATTATAGGCGTGTGAGTTAAGAAGTCGCCCGAAGGGCACGGAGCGAAGCGGAGAGCACGTCGGGCTTAGTTCAGTTCCAATCCCGACAGTGCCTGCAGCTAAGCTGAGGCTCAGTGAGCTGGAACAGGGCACCGACATTGCCGCCTGGGTTTATCACCATGCGGGAGGCCGCAGCCATCGCGTCGTAGGAAAGCAGGCAGTAGTCTGGCGCTGCAGTCGATAGAGTTACTAGCGCCGCAATGTATGTGGACACAACTCAAAAGCCTCGTGAATATCTCCGAGGAGACCGAGCTCACCTTAGAAAGGCTTACGTCCGGGAGGCCAGTGGCTTATCTGATCGGCTGCGCCAGAAGTGATCAGTCCGAAGGTATCAAGGGCTCCGGCGAAACGCGCGCGCAGGGTGTCGTGTGGCGACTGTTCGAATAGAATGACCACAACGAGAAATGATCTATGCTCGGCCAGTGCCGCTTTGGCGTCTATAGCGTAGGTCTTGTCGCGCGTTAAGAGCGCTATAAAGCCAAGCGATACTGCGGCGCGAGTGAGGGCACCGTTCTCTAGATTGCCGAGAGTGAGATCTGGACGTCCGATGAAGTCCAACGAAATGCTGCCTGCGCTCTGGCACCGTATGTTGCGGGACGACAGCTCCAAATAGAAGGCCTTAGGCAGATTTTTATCCAGCAGCCACATCAGCAGCGTGCTCCATCATAAATTCGCGCGCGAACCTTAGGGCCTCGCGAACTGCAGCGGCAGGAAGGTCATACTCGGTCTCCATATCTCTCTCAGACCAGCCCTTAGCCATGTCGTCCAGGAGCATTTCGACGGTTATGCGATAGCCGCGGATAGCCGGCCGACCACCCATGTAATTTTTATCGATCACGACCCACTTGTAACCTGGAACCAATGAGGCGTTGCTTAAGCTGCCGTATGTGGCGTTTGCCGTCAATTTCTCACCCCCCCCCATGGTCGCGCAATCGGTGCGAAAGTTTGGCCAATATAGCATGAATAATGGCAAATTGCGTCCTCACAATTCGTCCGGAAGCTGATGCAGGCTGTCTCTCATCAATGGCCTCCAACTTAAGTAGCGGAATACTCGGCCAAATTGGCGGCGCAACATGGCAAATCGGAAAATTTGGCGCATAGTGCGGCTTTAAAGCGCGCGGTTTCAGCCTTGAGCTTGACGGAATCGGCCTCAGTTTGGTCAGTGCGGGCCTTAAACACGTAGTTCTCGGCCTGGAGGTCCTGCACCGACTTCACCAGCAGCGGCGTGAGCTTGCCGTAATCCGTTCTCCTATTTATTCAAGTGGATAGATGGACCGGTCGCCCGGCCCGGCTACCCACTTGCTTCTTTGTCAAGTCCAGTCGGTCAACGCCAGGAAGCCACTGGTGACACTGCTCGTCTGCGGCCAGGATATGTTGGGTGCGGTATTGCCATTGGTCACTGCCCCATTAGGGTATTCCCGTGGTATAATCTCCGCAAGATGTGCGGAGATTAAGTTGCCTAATCGCCGCACCCAGCGCGACGATAGCGATGAACAGCACAAAAATTGGTCGATAGCCGTGTCCATTTACCAATATGCCGAATGGCCAAAATTTCACTGGAATATCGCAATAATAGCCGTCCGCACCGCGGCGGTGAGACACCGCATGGGCAAGCTTGCCGGTCGCCTCGAAGCCCTTGGACTACCCGTCCGCGAAGACGCTCTGGTGGGTGTGTTCACCACCGATGTGGTCAAAACCAGTGAGATCGAAGGGGATACTCTCGACCAAGACCAGGTCCGCTCGTCGGTGGCTCGCCACCTCGGACTGGACTATGGCGATGTCAGAGCACGCGACCGCCTCATCGATGGCGTGGTCGCGATGGTGCTCGACGCAGCGCTGCGCGGAACCCCTGACCCGCGAGCGCTTGTTTACCTGGCATGCTGGACTGTTTCCGACCGGCGACCGCGACATCAAACAAATTAGCGTTGGCGCTTGGCGAGAAGATCGCACTGGACCGATGGAAGTCATTTCCGGAGCGATCGGTCGCATACGCGTCCATTTTCGCGCCGTGCCCGCGGACGATATTCCAGCTGAAATGGAGCGATTCTTGGCGTGGTTTGAAACATCCAACGCATTCGATCCGGTCATCAAGGCCGCTCTCAGTCATTTGTGGTTTGTGACGTTGCACCCGTTTGATGATGGCAACGGACGCATCGCCAGAGCCATCGCCGATATGGCCCTGGCGCGCGCCGAGAGCGGCAGCCAGCGCTTCTACAGTATGTCGTCTCAGATTAGAACCGAGCGAAACGATTATTATAAAATCCTGGAGCGCACGCAGAAGGGTAACCTTGACGTCACTCCATGGCTCTGTTGGTTTCTAGACTGCCTGGAACGCGCCATAACCAGCTCCGAGACCGCTCTTGGCGACGTGCTGCGCAAGAGTCTCTTTTGGAAACAGCACGGCCTTAAGGACATCAATAGTCGTCACAAGGCCGTGCTTAGCCGGTTGCTTGACGGCTTCATAGGCCACCTGACGTCGTCCAAGTATGCGAAGTTAGCAAAATGCTCGCAGGACACCGCTGCGCGCGATCTTAATCAACTCGTCGCGCTTGGCGTCATGACTAAAGGCTCGGCCCGGGGCCGCAGCACTTCTTACGAGCTGGTTTTGGCCGACTAAATTGATGGGAGTATGAGTCAGGAAGTCGCCCGAAGGGCTCGGCGCATCGACGAGCTCTTCGGGTTTAGTCCAGGCCAAGCGATCAACCGCGCCGCGACGTTGCCGTTAGCCAACAGAGATAAACCATTGCTTGACCCATAGCAGCCGAGATCCAACCGATTCGATGTGGACCCACTACCCGCGTAGTAGAATCGCATTTCGGATGAGTTATTGGTTGCCCCGCTTACGCCTAGTCGGCGTTGTACATAGTTGGCCGCTGTCAGACTTGGCGCGAAAACATTCTCGGCGGCAGTGTTGGTGGTAGCGCGTCACGCGCAGCGGCAGGGCAGTGCAGGTACCGATTTCCAGCGATGAGCCCAAACCAGAATTACCATCGGCGTGTGGGTTGTACACACTGGCTGATCACTTTGACGCCTACGCTGTGTTCGAATATTTACTCTCAAGGGAATTGAGCCGCCGCACGGTGGACGCTCGTGCGTTGGAATTGTACGGAAGCATGAGCACCGCTCATAACTCCAAGCTTGATCGCGATTGGAAGCAGGCCGAGCGCTTAGACCTTGGTCTGGCGACGATTTTTAATGTCCTTGAGCATGGTAAGAGTCTTGCCGATCGTGTCTTCCAAGACTAGATGCCAATCAGGCGCGAGAAATGGGTTGCAGACTAAGTTTGGATCGGAGTCTCCATCCGCGAGAAAATATACTGTGTTTCTTCCTGCCACGAACCGATTCATATACCGATCCGATGCAAACGTGATGATGTGATAAGCGGGATCGCGCCGGACAAAGTTCAGGAGAATATCTGCCTTCTCGCTGGAAAAACCACCCGACATGGTGTCTGGCTCCAGGCCGAGGCAGAGCAGTTCATACCAACGATTTAACTTGCCGGTCCGCTCTGTAAACGCGATGCCATCGGTGAAGAAATCCGGGCTTGGCTTGGCGGTGGCTCCCACGTTGATATCCTCACGTGATAGAAAGTGGACTGACAGATAACTATCGGTGGAATCTCAAGCGTTCTTTAGCCAGCGGCGATCGCTGGTCACGATAGGACCTTGGATAATAATGTTTTCAGGATATTCTGGCGTAGGTGAGCGTAGCTGGCATGCGATGTTCAAGTCGTTGCCTATCTTTCCGCGAGTTGATTCGGTCCCAGAAAATTCAATGAGTTGCAAGAAGTGCCCGACCCCATACCCGTCAAAAAGGAATCTCCCACCTGTGTGGTTACTGTATACACACTGGGAGGTCTGGAAATTTGTTACACAGTGCTGCGCGCAGTTGGGCGGACTCGGCTTTGAGCTGAGCTGATTCGGCATCGGCTTTATCCGCCCTGGCTTTGAGCTGGGCTATTTCGGCATTTTTTTCAGCCCATAGGGGCAAAAGGGACTCAAACTTATGATCGACATGGTTCTTTAACTCTTTAATGGCTTCAATGAGGAGTGGGATGATTTCAGTGTATTTGACCGCCAAAATGCCATCGTGTTCCGAGACCGCCTCGGGCAAGACCAGCTGCACCTCTTGAGCGATCACACCGACGCGACGCGGGTCAGTATCGGCGTCTGTTTTGTAATGGTACGTCAGTCCCCTGAGCTGCAACGTCTTTTCCAGAGCATCGGAGATGGGCAAGAAGTTCTTTTTCACCCTA
>JAPLFY010000066.1 GCA_026390435.1 Pseudomonadota bacterium | reverse complement strand
CTTTGCTCGAGCCATTTGATATGTCTTGAGCAATCATCAATGCCGTCGTACTTGTCCCGTCAATGCGTACGGCACCGTGACAAATGTCATGGTCGAACACTAGGAATTTGAATCCTTCAATGTTTGCCATGTGCGACCTTTCTTCTTTTTGTCTTGAGCCGCCACCATCTCGATCATAGCGGAACCTTCAGCTTGCCTCGGGTGAAGAAGCCTCTAGAGTCGGCGGCAGCAAGGGCACCGACGGCTGGTACGTATATCTGGCCACCGGTGACGCTAACTGCCACAATAATACCTACGGAGCCAACTTGATCTCTGTCCACCTAGCAGTAAGTCCGACCTCAAGCCTCGTGATATCATCGATGCAGGCACGACGCATTTTGGGGTGATTATGCGAGCTGGATTTGGCAGCAATAAATTTGGGCGAATGATCGTTGCCTCGGTACTACTCACAGCAGCAATTAGCTGCAAAATGCTCGCACCATCGTCGCTACATAGCGAGGTAGCGCACGTCGAAAACGACTGGGAGATGCAGCGCCGTGATAGGGACGATGCTCGTCAAAGCTACTTCAAAACCAAAGCCGATAGCCTTCGCTCTTTTCTTGAGACGCCTGTCGGATACGACGGCATGCCAGCCATCATCTTTGCGCTGCTGCCAGAGCTTGTACCTGATATCTGGGCTCCGGATATTGCATCTAAACAGATAGGTATAACTTACGACACGTCGCGGTCCGCGGCGCTTCCGCGGGAATTGCATGTAGGACCTGGCTCTGTCCCTGGACTTAACATAGCTAACTTCAGCTGCGCGACTTGTCATGTCGGTCATGTATCCGTCGCTGGCCAGGAAGTGGCAATAATTGGCGCGCCCAACACTAGACTAGATACGGCGGCTTTCCGCTATCAATTATGGCGCACGATCAATGATCAAAGATTTAACGCCGCAGCCATCCGAGCTCTGCTTGCGACCAAGAAACCAGGTTGGCTCTATGGCACCAGTCAAAGCGATCTTGAGCAGGCTGAAACTAAAATCATCGACGCGCAAGCTGAAATGTTGGTGGACCAACTAAAGAAACAACTAAACATACGCGAGGATACCGTCAAGAAAACTCTAGGAGCCTACACTTACGCACGCTTGCCGGACTTACTGAACGGTGGTGTGCCCGGAGCTATGGATGCCTTTGGATTCACAGTTGCATCGCTCCTGACGCCGCCGGATCTATCTTCGCGGTCGGGCGATGAACAACATAAAGTCTTACATGATTTGCTGCCGACTCAGCCACCTATGGTCGACATAATGAGCATCTGGGAGCAAAACTCGCGCGAGTATGCGCAGTGGGATGGGTCGATTAAAGCAAAATTGATACGTAATCTAGGAGCCGAGCTTGGTGTGATTCGCGATCCGTCCAAGGTTAATCGCGCCAACGCCGCAGTCGCGACTGACTTTATTGGGGCCATGCCTCCACCTGCGTATCCGTTCCCTGTGGACATGAAAAAAGCTGCCGCAGGACGAGAGATCTTCGTGCGGGCATGTCAGAGGTGTCATGATCACGGTACTTTCGTCCCGCTTGACATACTTTCCGTCGATGGCAACCGAGCGCGTGGTTTGACAGTAGTTGCACGAAAAGGCTTGATCGCTGGATTAAGAGCGGCATGCGGTGACACTGTAGCTGTCGAGTGCTCAGTGAGCGACGAGGATATTTTGTTGGATCGAAGCGCTTTGCCCGGCTATACAGCACCTAGTTTGGCGGGAATTTGGGCTCGGTCCCCGTATCTGCACAACGGCTCCGTACCGACTATTTACCATATGTTGGTACCGAAGGAGCGGCCAATTAGTTTTAAACGCGGTGATATAAGCTTTGACGAGGTCAAATTGGGATTTGACTATGACGCGGGCAGGGCAGCCGGCAAGATTCTAGATACTACTTGGCCCGGATTTAGTCGCACTGGACATGACATCCGTGACGTCTTCTTTGGCGGCATCGATTTTGGGGTGGAACAGGCCAAAAGAGAACATCTTATTGAGTATCTCAAGACGCTTTAAATTTCAGAGGCAGATCGCGATGCAGCGAATGCGAAATTCGAGCACCAATTAAGAGATGAAACCTTTCCCGCTATTGCTGCTCGCGGATACTTTTGAGCTGGTATTTTCGTGACTCAATTTATCCTAGGACTTGAGCCATCCCACTGTGTGTGATGTCTCCGGACTTTAGAAGCAAATGCGACGCGAGAAAGAGCAAGGGTGGCTAAATTATCGTCAGCAGCAAAAAGACGAGACTGGAGACTGAGAACCAGAAGTTTGCCAACAAGGATCCGAGATACCCGATAATCATGAGAGATCGATTTGGTGATTGGCTTGCAGCCCAGGGGTTTCGCGCCGATATCAAAAATAAGGCGCTTTTTAGCGAATCTGGACCACCTTTGAGGCCGATGTCGCCCCATTTTTTATAAGGGATCACTAAAAAATCGCCAGAAGACGTGTTCTAGGCCTTTATGGGGGCCACTCTAGAGTCGACCTAAGACTCGATAAATCTGACCTTTGATCCAAAAAATCATGAGAAGATTTACGATTGTAGAAGGTCGCTAAAGTAATTGCATAAAGGTTCCGATAAAGATACTGTTAAAAGCACCTCTTTGCTTGAAGGTATCGGGAGAATTATATGGAATTTAAGACAGTTACGGTTACAGACCTAAAAAAAGATGCTAATCGACTTTTCGCTGACGTAAGCCGAGATAAACCGCTGCGCATTCTTCATAGAGCGCATGACATCAAAGTGGTGATCACACTCGACCACTACCTTGACCTCCTGACCTATTGGCAGAGCGGGACAAGAGCTCAACCCGTAGAAAGAACCCCTGTTGGCGACCAGTTGCAGCGCGTGCAGCGAGAATTTAACGAGCTAAACAAAATGTTAGAAGCTGATGCTAATGACGAAGGAGTGGGACTTGGCAGGAAAGTGGCGCTACCGTAGTAAAGAAGTCGAGCGCCAGGTTGAGTTGCGCGCCTTACAGAAAGCTCTTTTCACGGGTGACCTTAATACCGCAGCGCGATATCTGCAAAAGCTTGATGAGCTAATTAAAAACATTGAGGCATTCCCATCCATGGGACAAGCGTGCGGCAAAACCAACTGCCGCTACAGCGTGCTCGGTCATTCATCGCCTGGAGAAGGTGATGTCTTGGTCTGGAGCTGGGACGGTATTAGCTTAATCGGCGAAGGTATCTACCAAAGCTTGCCGCCTGAATATTTGCCCTAGGTTTTTGTTCCAGCATCGTCGCTTATAGTTGCCGTTTACATAACCTAGGCAACTGCGGCGCACGGCCTCGCAGCGCGCGGGATCGGGGTATTAGGGGCCTCAATGCCCCTAACTGTCGCGCTAGCAAGGACAGGACTGAGCGGGCACGGCGCAACGACTTCAAGTGGTAGTTGATTATGTGTATTAATTTAATAATATCAGTTACTTAATTAAAATATGGTCTTTTGGCTTAAGTTTCGACTTGCTTGACCCGATTAAGATATATATCATTTGATATATACCAAGGAGAAAGCACAATGAATACCGGCAAACTCTTCAATAATGGACGCTCGCAGGCCGTACGCCTACCCAAAGAGTTTCGCTTCGAGGGGACCGAAGTCTACGTCAAGCGGCTTGGGAACGCTGTTGTGCTTATTCCTACCGCAGACCCTTGGGCTAACTTGCGGATGAGCCTTACGATGTTTCCCGATGATTTCATGAAAGATGGCAGAGAGCAGCCCCCGCTGAAGGAAAGAGAGGACTTTTAATGTTCATGCTGGACACAAATATCTGCAGCTACCTTATTAAAAGTAAGTATCCAGCGATTGAAAAAAAACTTTATATGAAAGCGCCGAAGGATGTCTGTCTCTCCTCTATCACCGTCGCCGAGCTGTATGCGGGGGCCAATAAGAGTCAGGCAGCGGAAAAAGCCAAGAAGGCTTTGGAGAGTTTTTTAACGCCATTCGATGTGTTGGATTTTGATTTTGAGGCTGCTGTTGTTTACGGAGAGCTTCTTGCGAGCCTTGCGAAAAAAGGGAATCCAATAGGTCCACAGGATCTCTTCATAGCAGCGCACGCCCTCTCACAAAACCTTGTGCTTGTGACACACGACAGCGATTTTCAAAGGGTTGAAAACCTTAAAACTGAAGATTGGACCAGCTGATAGTGCTTGCGCTACAGCTACTACAAGGCCCGAGCTATACAATCAAAGACGTCAGTCGGCAACCTCGGCGTTTCACTTTCGCCGCTCTACCGTTTTCACGCTGAAATGCAGTGTCAGAACAAATCGACTTCTTGCAGAACTAAGCTTCTGAGGCTCCATCAAAGCCCTGATGGGTGCCTTATCTCGGTTTACGGTTCCGTTGCTACCAAACCCCCAGGTTGAAGGCAGGCAACTAACATAATCTTTCTAACCGCAGTATTTAGGCCACACTGCGCTTGGAAACTATTCGGTAGTCATAGCCAAGTTCTGTCAGGATATTGAGCAGCACATCAAAACTAACACGACTTGTCCCGATGCCGGATTCGATCTGTGCAATCCTACTTTGCGTCACCCCAACTTTTTTGGCCAATTCAACCTGCGAAAGCTTGTTTTTTTTACGCGCTTCGATGATCAGCTTGATAAGCTTCTGCTTTTCCCGAACCTCGGAAGAATTTACTCCAAGAGACTCTGCTAGCTCGTCGGGCTTTATTTTTTTCCAGGACATCATAACCCCCTTAACCTAGTACGGACCAGCTCGAGATCCCCTTTGGGCAAAGATTGTGTTTTCTTTTTAATTGCGTGAACAAAATGGATCCCATCTGACTTCTTGATGAAATAAAAGAAACGGTAGATTCCAGCGCGGTCCTTCAAACGCAACTCGTGGAGGCCAGGTTTTATATTAGATAAACTGCGGCTGAGTGGCATTGCTAGAATCTCGCCAGATAGCAGCAGGTTTACGGCATCGAAAAAATCGCTGCGAATAGCCTGTGACATATCACTCAAAAAATCCTCTACAGGGCTGCGCCCGGTAGGGGTCTACCAGAACCTAATTGCCATGTTTAACCTATCGTACCCAAATGTATGAGTCAAAACTAATATTAGTCTAAGCTAATATATTTGGATAAGCAAATCGTTGTTTTCATGACCACTTATGATGCTCGATGCTGCGGCAAGACCAGAAATCGGTCCCAAGAATCGATACGATAATTAGCGGCGGAGCCGGTACATTCACCACACGAGATCATCCGATAGTTTGTAGAATTATATTGGACTGTCCTTGAACAAACTGGTTTTTTTTCTTCGCGTGTGGAAGATCTTAGACCATGCAAGATTGTTGGTTTTAGTTTGGCATCAGCCGGCTAGAAGTCAGACTCAAATGCCAAGTTGTCTTTAACTAGCGTCTTGTAAGTCCCGGCACGGTTTTCCAGATACCTTGCCTTTCGGCTCATGGTTTTTAAACGGTGAGACCTTGGCGGTTCGGAACCCCAAGCGCCGTGACGCACGCCGCGGCTACAGTGTTTTAGCTAGGCGGCAGGCATAGTTTTCACTTGGTGTGTGCCGCAACTTTTTGTCTGGCGACTGCCGTATTTTAATCGACGGCGGGCAAAATTTCCGGACTGCCTGGTGAGCAGTTTTAAGCTGCCGCGCAGCACATGTCGTCGGCGGTGACTCGCCAAGTTCCCTGACCTAGCGGCTCTCACTAGGTCAGGCAGGTGTGCCTGCAGCGGGGCTCATTCCCCTAAATTTCAAGTAGTGATCCCAGAGGCTGTGAGGGTCGCCATCGGAATTACTCCTGGTTCACGCATGGAGGTCATCGCAAAGGGCAAGGTCGCATACCTGGTACCCGTCCCCGATGGAGCTGAATTGCAAGACGCGCTCGCTGGTAAGCTGGATCAAGCCAAAGTCCGGGACAAAAAGGACAGAAAGATATGAAGAACCGTGTTCTTCTCGATTCGTCCGTATGGATAGAGTGGCTGACGCGCGGTAAACGCCTGACTAGCTGCCAGCGTTACATGGACAAGAGTCATATCGTCGGAGTTCCATCGCTTGTGATTTTTGAAGTCTGCCGTAAAGTGACAACGAAGGTGTCTGAAGATGAATCTCTCCGTGTCGCAGCTTGGCTCAGGACTTTTGGTATTCTGAATCTAAACGATGAAGTTGCTCTCCACGCTGTCGACCTATCGATATCCTATAAGTTAGGAATGGCTGACAGTCTGGTTCTGGCTCACGCAATGCGGGAGAATGCGCAGCTTGTCACCTTGGATAACGACTTTGCCACAATCAAAGATGCAGTTGTTGTTCGAGCGTGATTCCAACCCATTTTTATGTCTTATACGTCTAATGGTTAAATTTTAACCTTTATGCGCACAAGATTGCCAAGGTTCCGGATCTATGGCATAATTTATGTACGTGTTATAGTTAAATTTTAACCATTAAGCGTACAAAATATATGGAAAAACGACTGTTCGATGCTCCGTGGCCGGAGCTGCCTTACGACTATCTTTTCGGAATTTATGCGGATTATCCTCGACCCGAAGAAAAGATTAAGTACCTAGTCCACAAAGGCGATCTGATTCGGGTAAAAAGAGGTCTCTATGTCCTGTCGCCGCAATACGGAAAATTGATCTCCACCTACGTTTTGGCAGAACTGGTCTACTGGCCATCTTATATTTCCATGCACAGTGCGCTTAAATTTTACGGATTGATACCGGAAGCAGTCTTTGGCGTGATAGGAGTTAGCACCAAGCGTCCTTTTTCGCAGGTAACTCCTTTTGGCAACTTCACGTATCATCGGTCATCGCTGCATGAATTTTTGTGGGGGCTTCGGCTAGAGGCCATAGATCAGCATCGCCAAGTTCGGGTAGCGTCACCGCTTAAAGCGCTGTTTGATCTTATTCGTTTTAACGTTGTAAATTACGGGCGGAAATCAGATCAGGAACTTTTTGAGTACATTGAGCTTATGCGTATTGACTTTGAAGACTTTAAAGTCACCCGCTCAGATCTAGAAGGCCTGAAATCCTCGAAAAGCAAACGAATCAGGGAGTTTCTTTTGCAGGTGATGAGTCACTATCAGTTGGAGATTATGTAATGCATGAGAACATTAAAACAATGTTCGAAAAATACGCGTTGACTGACGTCAACGGGCAAAAAAATGCTCTCCATGAGATCGTGCAAGAAATCGTCATGCTTGGATTATCCCGAGGGCAATTTTTCCGCAGCGCCGCCTTTTACGGTGGAACTGCACTACGGATGTTTTACGGCCTCGACCGATTCAGTGAAGACTTAGACTTCACTTTACTGAGCACTCAGCCATTCAATCTAGAGGATTATCGCACCGATATCGAGTCCACCCTCGCTTCTTACGGCTTTTCGTTTTCATATAACACAAAGCCTAAATCTAAGGAGTCGGTGATTGAATCAGCTTTTATTAAGGGAAACACGGCTGCTAATTTTATCACTATCGGAATAACCTACCGCCAACATCATGACGAAAAAATTAAAATTAAGCTTGAGGTCGATACCCTACCTGCATTGGGATTTCATTGCGAAGCCAAATTACAAACCGTTCCAACGCCGTACTATGTCAACACTCTTGATTTACCTAGTTTATTTGCTGGAAAGCTACACGCCATTTTATTCAGGCAGCGGCAAGATAACATCAAAGGCCGTGACTGGTATGACTTAGCTTGGTATTTAAGACGACCAGTTCCCTATAATTTAAAGTACCTCACGAATAAAATAAGTCAGACCTTGGATGAGGAAAAATTACCTTTAGCTAATACCATCGCCCCAGTCAATGAATCCACAATCAAGCAGGCGCTGTTTGAAAAAGTCAAAGCCCTTGACATTGAACGCGCCAAACTAGATGTCGGGCGCTTTTTGAAAGATCCGCGAGTGTTAGATGTGTGGAGTCATGAATTCTTTCGCACCATGTTAGAACGACTGCAGCCTGCCACCCCGTAATTAAAGGTGCTTTAGGAGTGATGGCGAAGCTAGATCATTTATCTTTGGTGCCGTAAAAGTCAGCCATTCATGGCGGGGATATCAGGCACCAGCCCGAGCTAGCGCGAAGCGTTAGCGAGTTCATGGCGGTGTTTTCTGCGCCTCAATATATTTCCTCACGATAGATAGAGGTGCGCCGCCGCATGATGCGGCAAAGTAACTTGGGGACCACAGGCTCCCGCCCCACAAGGCGCGCTCTATACTCGGATAGCCTTTGCTCCTAAT
>JAPLFY010000009.1 GCA_026390435.1 Pseudomonadota bacterium | reverse complement strand
TCAAACCTAAGCGCGACGAGGGAGTATTCATGCAATTTAATTCCCAGACATAATGCGTTATCAGCAGCTAAGATGCTTAGCTGCGACTTCAATGTCTAAGGACATGACGATGTCACGGACGGACAGGGCCAGAACGTAGGGTCGCGCACTCAAGCTAAGCTTCCGAAAGCTCGCGACCTATTGTTGCCGTGTTTTGTATTTTTCTAGTGAATTAGAGGGTTTGGGGCCAGTGCCTGACCCGAATCTATCGTAATTAGAATATTTGGACGTATCAGTAACTTAGCGACAGTGCCTGACCCCACCCATTAATTCCTAGCTATCAACTTCCGAAAGAACAAAATGGCGCTATGGAGCCAAACGAGCATTAAGGTTTGATTATGGGCGCGAGAGCTAGAGTAAACAAAATCGAGCTAATGGTTGAGTCAGACCGTTTCAATCGGCGCGTAGGCCTGATCACTATCTTCTATGACCTTGAGTGGCTGGGACTCAGCGGCCATGATTTTTGTGGAGCGTTCCGGCGGTGCTTTCTTCCTCAACTAATCCAATTTTGTAAAGAAAATCCCGAGTATCATATAGTGACGAGCGATGGCCCCGGCCGCCTTATAAACCGTCTGGTGGAGGAATGATCGGAGTTGGGGACAAGGATCCTGCCCTAGTATTGAACTACCTGCTCGACCCGGCGTGGCCCGTTTCATACGAAGATGGGATCAGCGCGGCCCTTGCCGAACTCGACAACCTCAAAAATCGTCGCAAGGGCTAGAGTTTCCATTTGCGAGTGAATTTCCTCGTAGCCTAGCCGATTACTGTGAAAAAATCCGACTTCGTCATACAACTCAAGTCGAGGTGAATCCCTACCTACAGTAGCTAGCTCCCGTGCCAGTAAATATTGATATGATGCGTAGGCGTCGAAATGATCTGCTAGGGTGAAGTCCAGGGTTATTTTTGCAAGGTTTTCAGCGTCGGTGTTTGTGGGTTGAAGAATCGCCTTCAACGATCTGGTGACGCCGATTTTTTGAGTGAAAATGTTCATAAAATATCCGGTCGATGGTGACTAAAAGTTGATGCCACACTTCTGACCAGAGAATCGCTAAAGCGCAGCGCTAACGCGAAAGACATGGGCGATAGGGGGTCAGGCACTGGTGCCAACCTACCTAGATCACTAGAACAACACACATCGCCAGTACTGCAGATCACAAGCTTTCAATAACTTAGCGTGGGTAGACGATCGCCCCCCAAACGCGAGTTACCGACATCTTCTAACGATTTATTCGTGTCGTTCGACTTCGTTGCGCTCTTCGGTGATTCTCCGGTCGTTACTGAGGCAATTTTACCACCTCAGCCTTGACCGGGATCAACATGACTGATTTTGCGCAAAAGCTTGGCACCACGAGATCTTCGAAGCCAATTCTTCAGCCCGTAAATATAGACACCGAGACACTCAAAGACATGACATCGGACTATGAGTTAGCCGATCATTTCGATGCCTACGCTGTGTATCAATATTTGCTCTCACGAGAGCTAGCCACTTTGGGCAGAGATTCACCTCGGCTTGAGGATTACAACAAGGTCAGCGATTTTCACTATGAAAGGCTTGGTGCCTTGGAATTTGAATCTCAAAAGCGTTCGCTATCTCTTGCGACGATTTTTGATGTCATCGAGTTGGGCAAGAGCCGCGCTGATCCCATCTTCGTATGAAACGGGCCACTGCGGATCGAGCAGGTAGTTCAACACCAAAGCAGGATCTTTGTCGCCGTCGCCAATCTTGTAAAAAGTTTTACCCTCAACGATACGGTTGAGCAGACGACCCGGCCCGTCACTTGACAAAATATGATACGCCCGATTTTCCCTACAAAACTGTATCAGTTTGGGTAGGCATTGCTGACCGAAGGACCCGCTAAAATCGTGGCCGCTGAGGCCAAGTCCCTCAAGGTCATAGAAGTTAGTGATAATGCCGACGCGCCGGTTGAAGTCACCGGACTCAACTATTAACTCGATTTTGTTTACTCTAGCTCTCGCGCCCATAATCAAACCTTAATGCTCGCGTAGCTCCATAACGCACCTTTGATTTATCGGAAGTTGCTAACCTGAATTTAACCACGGGGTCAGGCACTGTCGCTAAGCTACTGATACGTCCAAATATTCTAATTTCGGGATCTGAGGATTCGCTTCTGAAGCGGCTGATTAGCCACGCTTAAATCATAGCCATCACTACTCGGCCACCCATGACATCCGAGATGTCTTTGTACCAAATGACTGCTCTAGCGCTTACGACGATTTTTGATGTCGCGAATTTCGGCAAGAGCCGCGCTGACGCCATCTTCCACGATTAGAGGCCATTCGGGATCTAGCAGGTGGTTTAAGACCATACTTGGATCTTTATCTTTATCGGCCAGTTTATACGAGCGGGATCCTTTTACGAATTTATTCACATAACGGCCAGGCTCTACAACAGAGACAATGTGATGATCAGGATTCTGGTCACAAAAGGTGAGAAGCTGTGGAAGGTGACAGGGATTAAAGCTGCCAGCAAAATCGTGCCCCGAAAAACCCAACCACTCGAGGTCATAGTAGTTAGTAACGAGACCAACTCGGCTATAAAACTCGTCGTAATTCACAATGAGTTCGACGTGGTTTTCTTTTGCTCTTGCGCCCACAAGGACCTCACACTACTACGTGCCATTCGCAGCATCGGTCTAAACTCGTAGATGATTGACCATCGGGGTCAGTCACCCTCTGTAAGTATTTGTTACCTTTTATTTTTATCGATTGGGGTCAGTCACTGGAGCTAAGTGACTTAAATCTCTTGAATGCCGTATATTGCGACCACAAGAGATTATGAGCTTTTAATAGCTTAGCGTGAATGCGCGATCTCACCCACAAGCGAGTTACCGACATCTTCTAACGGTATACTAGTGTCGTTCGACTTCGTTACGCACTTCAGTGATTCTCCGGTTGTTACTGAGGCAATTTTACCACCTCAGCCTTGACCGGGATCAAAATGACTGATTATGCGCAAAAGCTTGGCACCACGAGATCTTCGAAGCCGATTCTACAGCCCGTAAACATAGACGACGAAACACTCAAATCCATCACATCGGACTACGAGTTAGCAGATCACTTCGATGCCTACGCGGTATATCAATATTTACTAGCGCGGGAACTAGCGACTGTGGGCCGGGCTTCACCTCGGCTGAAGGTATACGAGGTGATCGGCCGTTTTCACCGTGACCGCGTTGGAAAAGTCGAAATACATGATCAAATGACGGCATTATCTCTTACGACGATTTTTGATGTGATCAAGTTCGGCCAGAGCAGAGCTGATCCCTTCTTCCAGTAATGTCGGCCACTCGGGATCAAGTAGATAATTTAGGACCAAAGCCGGATCCTTGTCCTTATTGGCTAGCATATAGAAATCTTTCTCAAGGAGTAGCCGGTTGACGCAGCGTCCTGGGCCGTCACACGATACGATATGATAATCCGGATTTTCTCGACAAAAATGAAGCAATTGCGGCAGATGCTGGGATCCGAAACCGCCACAAAAATCGTGACCATTGAGGCCTAGCCACTCAAGATCGTAGTAGTTGGTGATCAGGCCCACGCGCCGGTTGAAACGGTCAGACTCAACCATTAGCTCGATTTTGTCTTCTCTAGCTCTCGCGCCCATAATCAAACCTTAATGCTCGCGTAGCTCCACAACGCACCTTTGATTTATCGGAAGTTGATAGCTAGGAATTAATGGGTGGGGTCAGGCACTGTCGCTAAGTTACTGATACGGCCAAATATTCTAATTTCGAGATCTGAATATTTGCTTCTGAAGCGGCTGATTAGCCACGCTTAAATCATAGCCATCACTACTCGGCGACCAATGACATCCGAGATGTCTTTGTACCAAATGACTGCGTTAGCACTTACGACGATTTTTGATGTCGCGAATTTCGGCAAGAGCCGCGCTGACGCCATCTTCCACGATTAGCGGCCATTCGGGATCAAGCAGGTGGTTTAAGACTATACATGGGTCTTTGTCGTTATTGGCAAGTAGGTAAGTGCGACATCCTGGTACGAGTTTGTTCACATAACGGCCAGGTGCCACAATTGAGACGACGTGATGATCAGGGTTTTGTTCACCAAATGTTAAAAGCTGCGGTAAATGGCAGGGGTCAAAGCTGCCGGCGAAATCGTGCCCTGAAAACCCCAACCACTCGAGGTCATAGTAGTTAGTGACGAGACCAACCCGGCTATAAAACTCGTCGTAATTCACAATGAGCTCTACGTGATTTTCTTTTGCTCTTGCGCCCACAAGGACCTCACACTACTACGTGCCATCAGGCACTAGCGCCAACCCCTCAAAATCACCAGAACACTACAAAACACGGGCATAAAAGATCATGAGCTTTCAGTAGCTTAGCATCAGTGCCTGACCCCATAGCCGTGACATGGCGCTAAAAGACGGTTAATATATCCCTAGATGGACAAAAAAGACGGCTTTTTGGTCGGGGTTAGCTATGTATCGACAATTTGGAGAGTTTTTGGGAAACCGCAGCGCGCGCTCCAGGCGAACTCCGTTAATCGTCCGAGGCGCGCGCCAAACTGGCAAAAGTCATAGTATTCGGCAATATGGGAAGAGCTCTTTCACTCACCTAGCTGAAGTGAATCTCGAATTGTCACCATCCATGAAGACGTGCTTTTCGTCACTCGATGCCACTACTATTAGCCGTGAGCTTGAGTCCTTGCTCAAGACGCGACTGATCGACGGCCAGTCACTACTATTCATCGATGAGATTCAGGAATCTCCGGATGCTATTTTGGCACTGCGTGCGTTCAAAGAGCAGAGGCCCGGTCTTGACGTAGTCGCAGCGGGCTCTTTACTAGAATTTGCGTTAGACGATGACACAGTAAGATCGTTCCCAGTTGGGCGAGTAGGGTTCGCCTGGATGCATCCGATGTCATTTCGTGAATTTCTTCTCGCTCTGTCCGAGGATGGGTTGGTCGAATGCATAACCAAAGCCACGCCAGACAACCCGTTAGCTGAAGCGCAGCATCATCGTCTGCTCGTGCTGGTGCGCGAGTATTTTGTGATTGGCGGATTACCCGAGGTGGTTGACACCTTTCGCGAGAGTAAAAGCTACCTGGAAGCCAAAATTGTGCAGTCGCGACTGTCGCTCGGTTATGTCGCAGATTTTGTAAAGTACGGAAAGCGCTATGACTATAGGAAATTACAAACAATTTTAAGTGCTGTTCCGCGACTGGTTGGAAGGCAGTTTAAATTTGCACATGTAGACTCTGATGCGCGAGCTCGAGATCTAAAACAGCCACTACTCGATCTCGAGAAATCCGGTTTAGTGCGTATGATTCGCGCCACACACGCCAACGGCGCACCGTTAGCTGCAGGGGAAAAAGAGGGTGTTTTTAAAGTTCAGCTTCTCGACATTGGGCTCATGCTTAATATGCTAGGACTAGACCTTGGCTCTAAGTCACTGATTGATGCGCTTTTCGTTAACGAGGGCGCACTTGCCGAGCAATTCGTTGGACAAGAGCTGTTAGCAAATATGGCGCCCGATACGAGTCCAAGCCTTCACTACTGGCATCGGGAGGCAAAGGGATCTGAGGCTGAGGTGGATTTCCTTATAACCCACCATGATAAAATTTATCCCGTTGAGGTTAAGGCTGGGAGTACTGGTAGCCTGCGGTCGGCCCGCTTGTTTATGAGAGAGAAAAATGCGGACTTTACGATCCGCGTCTCCCAGCACCCATTATCCTTTTACGACGGTGTGCTTTCGGTGCCATTTTATATGTGCAGTGAAATTACGCGCCTACTGAGGTCCTGAGGGGTTCAGGCACTGGCGCCAACTTGGCTAAATCACTTGAGCTTCGTGAGACTGGGTCATAGCTACCCACACGTTTTTAGCAGCTTAGCTTGAGTGCCTGACCCGAATGGCATCACAAAGACAAGCTAAGTCCATAAGCAAGCGCCTACCAAATGACTGCTCTAGCGCTTACGACGATTTTTGATGTCGCGAATTTCGGCAAGAGCCGCGCTGACGCCATCTTCCACGATTAGAGGCCATTCCGGATCAAGTAAATGGTTTAAGACTATACAAGGGTCTTTGTCGTTATTGGCAAGTAGGTAAGTGCGATATCCTGGTACGAGTTTGTTCACATAACGGCCAGGTGCCACAATTGAGACAACGTGATGATCAGGGTTTTGTTCGCAAAATGATAAAAGCTGCGGTAAATGGCAGGGGTCAAAGCTGCCAGCAAAATCGTGCCCCGAAAAACCTAACCACTCGAGGTCATAGTAGTTAGTAACGAGACCAACTCGGCTATAAAACTCGTCGGAATTTACAATGAGCTCGACGTGATTTTCTTTTGCTCTTGCGCCCACAAGGACCTCAACTCCTGAGCACCTTTCGCAGCGTCGGTATGAATTCATAGATGATTGACCATCGGGGTCAGTCACCCTCTATAAGTGTTCGTTACGGTTTATTTTTATCGATTAGGGTCAGTCACTAGCGCCAACCCCTCAAAATCGCAACAACACTACAAAACACGGGCATAAAAGGTCGTGAACTTTCAGCAGCTTAGCTTGAGTGCCTGACCCCAGTAGTTTAGCAACCGAAGATTTGTTTAGCTTGGACTAGGTAGGTGTCGAGGCCGGTTTGCAGCGCGGTTAAGCAGCTTTCGCTAGCTGCATCGTCTTTGGCCTCGTCTAAGCACTTGTTAAAGGTTATGTTGACGGAAGCGCGACTACCTTCGGTGTACTTGCCGAAACGCTCCTGTTGGTCTGAGCAAGAGATCGCTGCCGCGCTCGTCTGAGAAGCCGCCGTTGCGTCTGCTGCGGACTTGCGAAGAGCTTCCTTCTTCACGGAGAGTGCGTCTTTTAAGCCAGTCTCAGCTGTCGTAGACGGGGTATTTTCTGGGCTCTTGTCTGAATTCTTTGTCCCATTGTGGCGCAGGTGTTCGATGGCTCCACATGACAGCGACGAGGCGATGGTGAGGAGGCAGAGTAAGGTTTTTATGTTAAGTTTCGCGGCATGCTTCTTTTGCATCTAGAAATCTCCGGTATTTAGTTAGGAAGGTATTGGTTAATGTTGCATGGGCTTTAGGATGACCCGGTCCGGCAGCTGGACAAAAGACTTCTCACGACAGGCTTCAGGGTCGTAGATCCGTGAAAAGCATCTTTTCAGATCGTCGCGCTCTGCCTTTATCATGGCGCTCGCATGGTTGAGAAGATTATTTTGTGGGTCTGGGACTGAACCCGCAAGCGAGACGCCCTTCAAGATATCGTCGATAATTTTGTTTTTGTATGTCGCATACTTACGTTGATCGACAAATTCCAGGTCGATTTTCGAAAGGACCTGCGAATTAAAGCCAGCGTCGATTATGGCTGTGTAAGGCATCGTTTCGAATTCGACCGGGGTAGCAGTCGCCTGGGTGCTCTTTGTGACGTAATTGACGGCGCTGTCCACTAGGGTCGCCTTATCTTTGAAATCGTAATTCCCAACTCCACCGTACGAGTCTACCTCAATGTGACAACCGTCAGTTGATTTGCCCCTAACTGTATCCATTAGTGTTTGTATCTCGGCGCTGGCTGTTAATGCCTTGAATCCCCCTTCGGCCTTTATCTTGGATTCCAGCGCCTCTTTCTCTGTAGCTGATGCAGTCTCGCAGCGCATTACCGCGATGACACCCGCGGCTTTCCGCACACCGCTGACAAATCGGTCCCCACAGGTCTTGAAGAAAGTTTGGGGAGACTCTGCAAAACGGGGTATGACGTTGGCTGCCATCGTAAAGTTGTCCATAACTTCAGGTGCGAATGTGCTCGATACATTCAAGATGACGTAGCTAGTCTTTTCGCTGAAAACAAAACTGAATTTCGAACTGGACTTCAAGCCTGCTTTGAAAAGCACGGCTTTTCCCTTGCTAACGCTAGCATTCAGGTCCTGGGATTGCGAAAGTGAAGATTCTAAGGATTTTTGAGAATCTATATGTTCTATCCGAATAACAATCCTTGGTGCTGGCGATCCCCCAAAGGAGACCAAGGATGACGGTTCGACGCATCGAGATAATTCGGATGAGTATTCGGGCCCGCCAAGAGAATTAAAACCCTGGCCCATCCTTATCGAACTGAAATCAGCTTCACTCGGGTCAAAATAGTCTGTTGGTTTTGAGTATCCGGCGTGACGGCATCCAGAAAAATTGCATATTAAAAGAAAGTATATGCTGAGTCCTAGCAAGCGATTTCGTTTTTCGAAATAAGCCATGGTTTTAACCTCGTCGTGGTGTCCTGGAGTTGGCAATCCAAGTACTATTGGCAGCTGTAAATCTGTTTTGCCAAATCAAGCTGAGTCTTGATGTAGGCTTGTGTAAGCCGCCAAAGAAAACTGGTCCAAAAGGTGGGATCGTCGCCAATCAAAAACGGGCCAGTTAAGGTTCGATGTTTAGTCTAATTGTGGGTCGCTTTCAAGTTCCGTTTTATTTGCGAGAGCACGCTTTTTCGCTGCCTCCGCCCGCCAGCTCGGACCCTTGATATTAAATGTCTCGCAGTTGTGGATCACGCGGTCTACAGCCGCAGCTGTTGTGACAGCATTTAGAAAGACCTGGTCCCATTCTGAGTAAGTGAGGTTGGTTGTTATC
>JAPLFY010000017.1 GCA_026390435.1 Pseudomonadota bacterium | reverse complement strand
ACTTTAGGTCACAGTGAGCTGATGAAGTTGATTTCTGGTGGTGTGTCTATTGACGAACTGGTGGCTCGGGTTGCGCTAGAGCACCATGAAAGATGGGACGGCAGTGGTTACCCGCATGGACGGAAAGGATCGTTTGAGGTTGATGCGCAAAATGGAATCCACCTTTATACGCGAATTGTTATGATTGCAGATGTCTACTCGGCTTTATTAATGCGACGCGTTTATAAGCCGGCTTTTGAGCCCCAGGATGCAATTAGGATTATGGCGCAAGAGGCCAAGGGATTCGATCCCGATGTATTTAAGCCGTTTCTTAAATGTGTCGTTCGTAGTTTGAATAAAGACGAAAGTCACACAAATCGACTTTTGGTGATCGGGGAAAATGGCGAATTAAGCGAGTGGCAAAATAAAAAAGCGAAGAGCGCCTAGTGCGGGCTTAGCCGATACTAGGCTGGCGTTTATATACTCGCCATGTAAATGGGATGTCGCCGGGGCCAACCTCTTCATGAGTTACGGAAAACTCCCGCGATGGGATCTCTGGGTAATAGGTGTCACCTTTGACTTCAAGGTCCACGTCCGTGAAGTAGATGGTGTCTGTCAGCGGCAGGGTTTCGGTGAATATAGCGCCACCGCCGATGATGAACACTTCGTTGCCCCACTGTTCACGCACTGAGTTGCAGTGCGCGAGCGCCTCTGCCACCGAGGTGCAGGTGACGACTCCCGGCGCTGACCAATTAGGGTTGCGGGTGACCACGATGCTCAGTCGGCCCGGCAGGGGGCGCCCTATCGATTCAAAAGTCTTTCGACCCATGATCATCGCGTGCCCCATAGTTACGCGCTTAAATAACCGAAAGTCTTCGGGAATATGCCATGGGAGCGCACCATCGATGCCGATGACGTGGTGCTTGGCTGCGGCGACGATGTGACTCAGATGTAAGTCTCCGAATTGCTTGTCCATATTCCGATCCTGCGTTTATTTGGCAAAAGTGTAAGAGAGGGTAGTAAAAATGACAAATAAGCCTTTTCTTGCGTAAAACTTTGGCCTATAACTGGCCAGTCAGTCATGAATCACATTGTTTTCACCGTTGGCCGAGTTAAGTACCTAATATTCTGAGGTAGTTATGTCAAACCAAAGTCCTAAAACGCTAGCTTCTCCTGCAGTAGCAGCCGTTTGTAACCTCTGTTTAGGCTTTGGTCTGTCAATTATTATCAGCGGTTGCGGTGTCTCGCGGTCCGGCCTCGTCAGCAAAGTCAAACACGACGCCGGCAAGCCCGTACGCAGCGAGTTAGCCTGGAACTGGCGGTCCGTTAGTGACGAAGACTACGCTAAAGTGATGGCGCCTGTGCTTGGTATCGAGCCATCAACCATTCTTCCGCAGAGTCATCCGCTGACCGCGCAGGCTCAGGAGTGGATCGATCGGATCGACAGCAAGTTGCGGGAAACTCACGCGGCTGAATTAGCTAACGTGCCCAAGCCGCGCGCTAAAGTTCTCGATAAGGCAGTTCCTAACGCATTCGTTGCGCCAGTGCCCGCGTGCTATAAAGTGGCTGTGAAGCTGAGTAGGAAGGCGACTGGCCGCGGTAAAAAAGACGTTCAGGTCCTGATCGAGGCCCAAAACGGCTCTGTTCAGGCTTGGGAAGCGGATGCCCCGTGTATCGATGGCACCGAGAATCAATCGGCCGAGGAAACGGTGGCCGACTTTGTCAGCTCCTTTAATGCAGCCTCAACTAATGGTTGTAAGTTCAGCGTCGACAGTAGTGGCAGCTTAGTAGTCGGTGACAAGTGTGAAGTCGACGCTGCGCTGGCCGGAGTCGCTGGCGCAGATGCCCTGGTACTCCTCCAGACAGCAAATCACGTCACGGTTCACTCTGGGATCGTGACGATCATGTCAGAATCTGCATTTGTCTCAGTTCTGGCGCATGAGCTGGGTCATTACTACCGTTCGCATCCCACTGCTAACGGTGCTGATTACGGTTACTTTTATACTCAGCAAACTAAAAATGCAGCCAAGAGGCCCAGCCCGGAGTCGCGTTTAGAGCAATTAGGTAAAGACGCGGTCAAAGCAACGGAGGCAATCGACGGTGGTTCACATTTCACCCAAGTTAAGGGCCAAGTGCTGCGCTCAGAACTCTACTTTCTGTTGGGTTCGCTAGTCACCAAGTCTAAAGATAGTTCGAAGGCATGTGTTGATGCCCGTAAACTAGCCTCAAGCTCCGATTTTGAGGGCACTATGGCGATGTTTCCTGTCGATCCTAAGCTCAGTAGTCAGCAGACCGCTGCTTACTTGAAGTTCGAGGAGGGTGCTCTCGACTGCCTTGATAATCTGGCTCTTGCCGGCAGCGGAGAGTCCGTTCGCAACAGCTTTGACTGGAAGCAGTTGAAGTCGGTCGCAGCAAATCCGACCTGGCCAAGTTGGTTGGATCAGTTGACGCCATCATTCAGGGACACACTGGATACTTTAAATAAAGAATTAGCTGACAAGATAGGCGAGGACAGCGCTGAGTCCAGTGGTCGTTCGGTGGGCGCAGTGCTGCGTTCGATCAATAAAAAACTGATGGCCGTGGAAGAAGATGCACTGGTTGTCCTTAAGAAGGCGCAGGACATCCGATTGGGTCAGTACACTTTCGAGCAAGAAGCCGACGACCTAGCTGTTGAGATTACGGCCAGTCTTGGTTTCGATCCGAAAGCTGTTGTGGATGCAATGCGCAGTCTGGGTAAAGACTCGCGTGGCTCACAGCGGGACTTGTCGCTCGGCTACGAAGATTGTGAGACCCTGTGGAAAAACAACTGGCTGGATGCTCAAAATAACTATGTATTCGTTCCAGTCGGCGGGTTCACTGATCCGCACCATAGCATCTGCTACCGTATGTTTAACATCGAGCGCGAAGTTGCAGCGCACAGTGTGGTGCCGGCTGCCGTAAAGCTGCCAGCACACGACGACGCAGCTTGGACCGATCTACAAAACGACGTCAAGATTCGCGTGCAGACACTGGTAGACGAGGCTGATATGCCGTTTCCTGCAGTGACAGCGGTGTTGAAAAGCACGGGTGCTCTGGGTTGCGTATTCAATCAGTCACGCGCTGGGAAGTGATGCTAGCTCGGGTGCCACTATGGCACCCTGTATGAGCATCCGCTGACCTGATGTTTTGTGGCGATATGGTGCCAGCGTAGTCCAGCTCAGTACCACAGGGTACGGTCCCTCAACTGCGGGCAGGACGCTGACACCGACCTGGAATGGTGTCAAGATCGCGCGAGCGATGTCGAGGTGATAGGCCTGTTTGTCGCTGCGCTTGGGAGAGTCTGCGCCGGCATGTCCTGCTACATGCACGATCAGTAGTGTCTTTTCTCCATCGCTGCGCAATCGGCTGACGATGTTGCCGTTGGTGGTACGCGCCAGTTCAGCAAGGGTCAGATAAACATGGTAAAGAGCCGATACCCAAGCTGTCTTCGGTAGCTCTGGCAGCACAGGTGTCTTACTACCTTCAAGAGTAGGGTTAATGAATTTTGAGGGCTGTAAGCCCGGAGCTAGGCGCACTAGCATCTGGGCTTCATCGATCGGCTGTTGTAACGATTCGCAGAATTCAGCCGCATTGGTTTTTAGGGATAAGCCATGCCAAAGTCCAGCTAATCTGGCCGATAGATTCGCTTGTGCAATGAGCTTTTGGCCGATTTGGGTGGCATGCCTTGTCACATCGCTGATCTCGCTACTGATGCCAATCAGGTAGGTCAAATGGCGATCCAATTCACTAAGGCCGTCCTCTTCTATGCTTTGGCTCTCAGCAAGTCCGCGGATAAATTTTCTTGCACCGCGATCGTTAATGCCGTGCTGCCAACCTTCTGAAAAAGCTCGGAGCGATTGGCAATGGTCTTTGAGACTACGCAGCACTCCCGCCGTCAGGTCATCTGTTTCACTGCGGAACTCTTCCATCTGCCTAAGGAAGGCGCCGGTGGTATGCTGCAGTTGAATTGCAAGGGAGTCTAATTCTGCAAGCTCGGTTAGACGAGAGCGTAACTTCTGTAATTCGTCGTCTTGCTTGGTCACTTGTTCAGACAGGATGTGCCGTTTATGTTCCTGGGTGCTTAAAGCATCCGTTTTTAATTGCAGTGCATGGCTGATCAGTTTGCGAGAAATATTAAGAGGTGTCTTCTCGCGGTGGTTAATAGCAGCGAGTATGGTATCGCTGCTGGGGGTTAAGTTGCGGCACCAATTTACGAAATCACTTAGAGCGCTGACTGCAGTTAAGCGCGCTGCTCTCTCGCGTCCCATAGCCGCTAAAAGGCAGGCTAAGGCTAGGCATAGACACGGCCAAAAAACCAAATTACTTAAAAACAGATTTTTGTTTGTAGCGGTGAGGATGAAGCGGTCCATGTAGTTAGTGCTGCGAAGTGTCGCCATGGGCGCGCTGCCTAAGTCTAAAGACGGCTCAGCTAAGGCTATGCCATTCGAGTCGCTGATCTGCAGCCCTAGTTTGTCGATTGCGTGGGCTAACTCGGAGTGTAGTCCTAACCACTGATCATCGAGTTGGACGGCACCGACCGCGATGATTTCATTGCCGTCCAGTCCTGTTAAGCCATGGGCTAGCGCTAAGATTGGAACGCCCTTGGGGGAGATCCAAAACACTTCATCTTGGTGGCTGACAAGCGGTGCTTCGAATGGGCAGGGAATTGCTGCCATATGATTGAAGGCGGCATGGCCAATCTCATGGCAACCGCGGCCCACTAATGCAATTTGATCGAGTGACCCTTTTTGAAGCTTGCCCTCGAGATTGCCTTTGACCGAGTGCTGGAGCTTCCAGTTCATATTCTGCACAAGGGAGCTGTCGCTAGTCACTTTGGCCAGACTATTGAGCAATTGAGTTTTCGTCTCGGCGATAGCTACGAGGTATGTCGTGCGGGCAGCGGCAATTTCCGCACGCCGATGCTGCAGATTTTGTTCGACTACCAGGGCCCCTGCCATTGCAACCACGGCGATGACGGTAAAAGACATGAGCGGCAAGCGAAGGGTTCTTAAGCGCATGCGCACGCACCTATTATGTTGTTAATATGATTACATAATAGTAACTTGCGTGCGGACTTAAATCAAACTTTGAGGCTCGACTAGCTCGACCAGCAAACCGCCGGTGGACTCGGGATGCACGAAGGCAATGCGGGTATGGTGCGCGCCATTACGCGGCTGCGTGTCTACCATGCGCACGCCCAGGGATTGAAGATGAGTGAGCAGATCATCAAGGTTCCTGACCGTCAAGGCTAGGTGATGAATGCCCGATCCCTTTTTGGCTAAGAAGCTGCCCACAGCCCCGGCACCCGGGGGTGAGGGCACCAGAATCTCGAGGCGCTCAACTGGTTCGGGGGGGGAGATGAAAGCGGCCAGCATGACTGTTAAGGTCTGCTGTTCCGCTACCAGCTCTTCCCCGATCAGAGGCAGCCCGAGTGCTACATGGAAAAACCAACGGGCGCGCTCGGGGTCTTTCGGGGCGAGGCCTAAGTGATTGATTCCCAGGACGTATCCGCCTTGGGGGGTCACCTTAGAGTTTGTCACCGAGTCCGATGGCTTCGATGGCATCCTTGAGATCCTTCCGCTGGTTGCCTTTCAGGATGGCCTTGCTATGGTACAGCGCGATGAGCGACTGTTTCGCATTGACGGTAATGTTGCCATACTCGCTGGCGTCCAACTCTGCGAAGCGACTCATTAATTTAGTGAAAACTTCGTCGCGGTCGATGTCGGCTCCGGTCGACCATTTGCCTTTGCGCATGGCGTTTGCCGCCAAAGCTACGACGCGGCTGAAGCGAGCACCGCTGGTGCCCGAACGGCGGGATTTGCCGGCACGGCCTTTGGCCTTCAGGCGGGTGAGTAATTCGTCATAGGAGTAAGCGAATTTGGATTCGACTTCTTTAACGCCCAGTGGTGTATCCTGAACTGAACTCCAAATGATATTCAGTGTGTCTCCTGGACGTAATTCTACGGATGCCATCTCCCCCCCAATGCGCCGAACTGATTGTCAGCTGTTAAAATCATTCGTCCCCAGATATCTGGCCAACTCGGACTATTAAAATGCCCTGTCAGCCACCCCCTGGGACTTCCCATATGAAAACTGTCCGATTACAAGCATTTGTTCTATACGCAATCTTCAAAATCACGCAAGCTTCTTCTACTCTTTATTGTCCGCTGTTTATAAAAATATTTTTATATTGTCAATGTTAAACATTAAATAACAACTATTTAGAACATCATTTTTAACAATCAGTAATTACAGATAAAAATATGAAACTGGTGATGCTGTGAAAACTGGATTGCTATCAGGACGTCGAATTAATCGCTTACGCATGTCGGTACCACTTATTCTATTGAGTGTCATCCTCATGCGCCTTGTTTGGATGCAATTAAGGCACCATCCGTTGCAGTTCAGCTCTCGTGCACTCGCTGTAAGCGAAGTGGTGCGGTCTTTATCAAGCCGAGATTGTATGGGAAGTCGACAGTTGGCCTACACAGCCGTACCAGTCTTAGCCTCGTCTCCCGAGCTCATCGAGCGTGAACGGCTGCGGCCGCTTAGGTCATCGGCAATGAAACAACTGATCACGGCACCAGGCTATGCCGCAGCAGTCTTTTTATCGTGTCAGCGTGATGGGCTAGGTGAGCATTCGTTAATCGTACTCAACAAAGTACTGCTCATGATGAGCATTTTCTGCGCCACTTTGATGACCCGTTTTATTTGTAGCTCTTGGACGGTGGCCCTCATCGTAGCTGGTATGCTGCTCAGCCGTGGTCGCTTGCAGGCGGAGATTGGGACCATCGGTCCAGACTACCTCGTCATGTTTGGAGTCACTGCTTGGCTGATGTGTTGTGCCCATTTTCTGCGAACGGGTGCAACCCTCAGCAGTTTCTTTGCCATCTTAGCTGCAGCATTCGCTGCTACCGCTGATGTCAGTTGTTTGATTTTGTTTGTAACGATGCCAACTATTCTGGTGGGCGGGTACTTTTTCCGCCGCCAAATGGCTCGACCTGTGATTAAGCGGCTGCGAGCGGTCAGTCGCAGAAAGAGGGTATTGCGTGGCATTGACGCACTTGGGGCGGCGCATAAAACAACCGAGATTGGGGTAGGGAAGAGCCCGATTACTAGAATGACGCGATCGGTGCGTTGGTTCTTGGGGATGGAGTTCCCAGCCCTCCTTGCGCCAAATTGGCGCATCAACTTCCAACCTGGTGATTTGTTTCGAACCCTAGAAATTCCCTTTTTGCTCTGGGCATATTGGCAGCGACGCTGGGCCCGTTTAAGCCTTAGTTGGTTGAGTGCTGGAGTTGCTGCCGCACTGCTAATACTAGGCGCAGCCTGGTTTGCCGCGGGTACCAGTGGCATGACCACAATTCGCCAAATGATAATAAATCGTGGGCATGTTGGCTATGGAGTGACTGAATGGTGGTACCACCTTCAGGCTACGATAGATGGACATTTTTTAATCAGCTTAGTGGTGATTGGATTATGTGCCTGGCAATCGCCAGCTGCCGGTTTGCCTAGCTTCTTTGAGTGGACCTGGCTGACCATCGTCACGTTAGTCTGTCTAGTCGGCGCTACCTTTGGCACTGACCTTTTAGACTTTCAAGTACTACAGTCCTTGTTTGCTCTGGGTGATGCAGAACCTTGGTTACTGCATTTACAGCCGCGCGGCATCACGCTGTGGCTCGAGCCTGCGGTGCTCGGCTTTGGTGTGAGCGGTGCCTACAATTTGATGAAGGTACTCGATAGTCGCATTGCTTAATGACGCCAAACCTGTGAATATTTGTTTAAATTAGTTTATCAAAGTGAATGGGGGGGAGTGGTGCAGAAACTCCAGCTGATTCTGTTGACAATATTGGCAGCGTGCGAACACCAGTCACAAAAGCCGGCTGAGCCTGTGACTACGGCCTCATCCAGCGAGCAACATGCAGTTAAGCCGCCACCGCGGGCCTCGAATGAAAAAGCTGTGGCGGCACCTCAGGATGACCAATGTGTACAGTTGCCAAAGTTGCCTACGGCACCTCCGGTGGTGATCCCAGGAAAGAACTTGGTCCTGACGAAGCTACTGCGTCCTTGTGTGACTCAGGCTGGTTTGCGCGGTTATGAACGCACGTCGCCTTACTTAGCCATGGGGTTCCCTTGTACCGGTGGTAGCGGCCGGATTGAGGTTAAGGGACATTACAATAATCCGAATCTAATCGTCTTTCTGCTAGGCACGGATTGTGGGATGTCGCCCAATAATAAAGAGGCTGCGCAAAGTTTGATCGCACAGGCTTACGATCTACCAACGACGATGAAGTTGGCCGCGTATACCCCTTTTGTAGTGCAATACTGGGAAGTGGCCGGAGTCAGCGATGCCGACGTAGGTTATGTTATTGAGATGCGGAAAGCCCCAGCTGTGGAGGGTCTTTGGCGACGTTTTCAGCAGAAAGAACCTATTCAAGTTAGGCTATACGGCCGCGAGAACACTTGGGCTCAGGGCGATAACTTTTATTCCGTTGAGGGCTATCTCAAGATGACTGGACGGACTGCCTTCGAGCTTGAAGTCTCTAAGGTAAAGTCACTGACTAAGGATGAGATCGGAGTCATCCGTGCGCGCTGCGAGGCAATTAGGCCTAAACGTAACTGCACCGAAGTATTTTGAGCGTCAATGACCGAGGTTGGCTCCTTGAGTGAGGACCCCCTCATCGCGCGGGGGTGGCGTGCCGATTGCCGATGGAATGGGTTTAGCGGGCCCAGATGGCCGACTGGGTCCATGCGATTTTCCTGAGTTTACAATGCGTTTTTGTAAGCGATCCAAGGCCGCCCGGAGTGGCCGGTCATCTGGGTCTAGTTCAAGAGCTCTGATCCAAGCCTTCTCGGCAAGGGGCGGATTGTACATGCGCAGGAGCAACGTCCCCTTCATCTTATTGAGCTGGGGACTGTTGGCGAAGAAGGTAAGTAGGCTATTGACCTCGACCAAGGCTAACTCATATTGACGTTTCTTGAATAACTCTTTGATCTTCGCCAATCCCAAGGTGTAGCTCGGTGCTTGTTGGGGGCCGTCGCTGCTGCCGACACCAAATGCAGAATCGACCAAGGACGTATCGCCAGCTCGATCGATCCTAGGCATGCCCGCTAGCATCTCTCTGTCGGTACTGACGGGGTTTGCCGTATTGCGAGTTTTTTTGCCGCTTAGAATATCAGGATCGCTCACCCCAATGTCGGAGATTGGTACCTGCACATCGTAATCGTTAGCTGAGCCCGGTATTTCGATACTATATTCACGGTCTCCAACTGCAGATTTGATGACAAAGGTTTCTTGCGGACCATTTCGACCTAGGCTTTCGGGCTCTGCTACGAAAGGATAGGCGATATCTGTATCACTGGTGGGGTCGTCATATAATCTCGGGCCCACACAGGCTGAATTGAGCACTATGCTTGCGAGTAGAGTGCATTCTACCGCGAGCATTAATGGCCTAAATTTAGCTCTTTTTTTAGTCAATTTCTTTAAACACTTTCTCGAGTCATTTTTGATTCAAGCTACCTTAGTAATTCAATGAGAAAATAACGTCACCACCGCCGCCACCTTTTACTTTGGCAGCACTGCCGCTGATATTTACTGAGGCGGGACCTATATAGTGACCATAAAACGACATGGAAAAGCGGCGGCCTAGGAAGAAGTCGAAACCGCCGCGTGCTGCGGGCGCAAGATATCCGGATGCGATGAGAGTGCCCAAGTCCAGACCGATGCCGGTACGCATCTCGTTGTAGGATTCCACTTGTCCCACAAAAAGGTAAGAAAAGTGGGCGTAAAGACCGACCGCAGTTTTAAATGCTTTCGGTACGGGTGTGCTACTTGTGCTAGTAGTACTCGAAGCACTGCTCGTAGTAGTGTTCGCAGTTGCGGTCGAGCCACTTTCTGCGGGTGCAGACGAGACCACGCTTGAGGCCGCTTGCAGGAGGGAGACCATCAAGCCCACTTCGTTGTGGCGATTGTTAAATTTTTCCGTGGAGCGAATTTGGAGATTGAGCATCGCAGAGTCCGCAGGTCTGCCCGATAAATTTGGCACCGATGCGCCACCTAAACCCACCATCAGGCGGTACTCTGGCGTGTATTCCTCGCTTAGTCGTTTGGGCTCAACTTGGCTGTAATCTACGGCTAACTTTTGAAAGCGGGTCTTTAGCGTTTCGCTGTTATAGCCCCGCGCCCACACCATTTCTTTTGATTGTGAGTTGAATATGTTTACGGCTAGTACCATGTGGCTGGTGTGATACACCAGGATCACATCCATAAAGTTTTCAATACCCATGGTGGTGGCGGCAGAATCGAGCTTTGCCATGTTTGTTGCTGGCGATGTGATCATCAGCTTGCCATCGATGAGGCTCGAAGTGCGCGTTTTGCACGGAATACAATCAAGAATTCGGACCTGACTATTTTCGCGAATGCGCTCTACTATCAGAGTTTCGATATACTCCTCGTAGGTGCGTGGGATTGCGCTGCTAACTTTCACTTTGCGTACGGCAACATTCGACAATCCCTTGATTTGTCCAGCTTTGACGTCGTAACCAAATTCGGCCAGTAGTTCCTCGAGGACTGCGTGAAAGCGTCGTACTTGACGCGAGTTAGCTACCGGTGTCGAATCCCTATTTTTAGCGGATTCTCTGCTACTATTCTTTTTGTCTTCGCTGCGTCCACGTGGTTGCGATTTTTGCACGGCACTCTGATCGACTTGATTACTGTTGTCTTCTTCCTCTGGCTCGTCTTTGTACTCGTCCGTCTCAGCGGCGCGTGCGTCAATGGCAGCAAATGTAGTGCCAACCAACGCTATAAACGTCAGTGACCAAGTCATTAAATGCCTGCCTATCAGTCGCATAAACGTACCTATTAAAGAGACTACTTCGGAGAGCTTGCTTCGGGCTTTCTTCGAGCTTTCTTCGAGCTTTCTTCGAGCTATGTTCCGTGCTCTAGGTATCGGTAAGTCTATTGCTAACTTTAGGGTATGGGAGCTGGACCAGCAGGTTTCGCCATCACCGGGGCAGACGCAGCGGCCTCACCGTTGTAGTTGCCCATGGGCTGACCGATTCGGTCAACATCTCGGCCAAAATACTGTTTTGATAGCTGAACATAGCGGACATACAGATAATCGTAGTATCTAGTTCTGCCGTCTAAAGCATCAAGACCGCGGGCGAATATCCATAGTGTTTTCATTCCATCGAGAAAGGCTGGTGCAAGTTCGCTCATGAGTGCGCCGCCCTTGTCTAAGCGTTCATCTAGACGAAGCATCATTTGATAAAAACAGAAATGGTAAATCTTGTTTTGAGACGCAGCTAAACTAGTGATTTGTGATGGTAGAGTCAGCATATCTTGTGGGTTGCCGGCTTCACCGCCGATTTTTTTGACCTTATCTATGCAGCGATAGAGCTCATCGGCAGTTGGTTGTGGGGTCGAGTAGAGTAACACTCGGGTGTGCCACGCCGTCGCCTTGCTCGGGTGTGGAAAGGTGCCCTCATCTTGACGGGCTTCCTGGGTGTCACTTGCATCGGTGCCGTTGTCGGCGTTATTTTCGGTGTCATCTTCGGCTAAATTTGCGTTGGCGTTTAGATTGTCCTCGGTCGGTTCAGTAGACTTAGTAGTCGAACAAGAACTGAAGGGGGATGCAGTCATGAGAAACGATACAAATATCGTAAAAGATCGAGAAAACGCCCTGGAGCTAATCCCAGCCCGCGATGCCAATACCAGTGTAGAAAAATGCTTTGTCTTTGCCCGTTTGTACGCCTGCCAGCAAATTGATGCCGACCGCGCCAAGCACGACATGCATGTTCCTAATTTCCAGCCAGACACCCGGAACATCGAGACCTACTCCTTTAGTAAGAAAATCACTGCTAGGATCCTGCGGCCAAACACTACGCCCCTGTCTACTTACGGCGGCAATTCCTCCACTTAATAACCAACCCTCGGATGAGGCTCTCGTCTTCTCGGCTCGGTTGCCAGCGACTTCGCCTGGTTTCGAGCTTGCTGACTCGGATGGAAGTGGGTCAATTTTACCCACCCCTATCATCGGTCCGAAATAGGTTAAACCGTAGCCGCCGGGGTGTGAGTGATAAAAACCATTACCGAAAAAAGGTGCTGCACGAACGCCGAGCCACAGTTTAGCGGTGTCTTTTGCCTGTGATTTTTCATTGGTCATTTGCCAAGCGGCATTAAAATGGACTGTAGGTTCGCTGGTATATCCCTGGCGGGAGGCAGTCGTCGAGGCGCTGGTGAAAAGCAGGGCTAATTCGAGGAAGAATTTTTTCGGATGCGGAACCTCCGCCTCTCGGTCCAAGGCCTTTGCCAAACTCTCAGTGTAGCTGGGTGGGGCGGGTGTCTCTTCAGCCTTTTTACGCTTTCTGCGTGAACGCATGCGCCGTAGATCTTGGTCGCTTTGTTTGTCCTCATCAATAACGGGAGGGGTGGCCGGAGTTGGAGGAGAAAGGCCCTCGATGAGTCCACTGATTTGTATCGCGGGTGCAGCGAATAGCGGCTGTGGCATTACCAGGTACGCTAGCAAGATGGCTGCGCCTAGGAGGCGTGTTCTATCGCGGTTTTGTATCGGAAATTGAATCATCCGACTAATTTAGCGCGTTAACTGATATTGAGCCTGTAAAAAATTTGCCTATCTGTGGCCAATACCTCTGGGCAAGCCTCTGGGCAAGCCTTTGAACGATCATCCATGCTGGGAAAAACATGCCCATTTTTTCTTGCCGAGGTCTTCGCTAGACTGGGAAATAGACAACTCAGTGCGTCCCCGCCAATATCTCTACCTTTCTTTCATCTTCATAGTTAAGTCTCTTCTCTTGAGGAAACTGCCATGGGTGTATTGCGCATCAAAGACGGTCTTAATGAAGTTCTGATTCGCGACCCTTATGATTTGTTTACTGTTGACGCACCGCAGCCGCAGCCGCGCACAGCGCGCCTGGAAACGGCGCGCGCCATGATGGTGGGGCTAGTCTTTGCTACAGCCGTTTCGGCGGTGGTCTTCTGGCAGATGCGTCAGCGCACGATTGAACGCACAGATGATCCATTTGCTTATTTCGAGTTAAAAGCAATTGGTGCTGATGGCCGGCCGGTCACAGGCGCCTCCGTGCGCAGTGGTAACGAAGAACTTGGCATCACCGACAGTTTTGGCGAATGGCGTCGCTTCATGCGGGCTCACCTAGGTGGGACCATGGTCTTTCAACTGACGAAAAAAACTGATAGCGGAACCTTAAAGGCCTCAAAGAATTTGGCAATCCCTGGGCAACTGCCAGCAAACGGGGAGTTGGAGATGAAGTCGCGTGTGCTTATGCGCGATGCTAAAGTCCAAACTATGGTGGACACTCGCACGGTTACTCGGGATGTTGCGCCGCAGCCTGCGCCGACTGAGTCAGCAGTGAAAGCTGGAGATACAGCTATCGACTCTTCATACGTCACGGAGGCTGCGTCTGCACCTACTGTGGTGTCGAATGCTGCTACTAATGTAGCGGTAACAGCTGCAGCCAGCGCCCCTATCACATCTGCGCCCGCAACTGCACCGGTAAGCGACCAAGCTGCGGGCCCAGGGAGTGCACCTATCAGGACTTATACTGGCTTTAACAGCGTTTGGGTGACAACTACCGGCCATGCCACGGCCACCACTCGCCAGGTTGCGGAAGCAGCAAAACAACGCATTCGCGAGCTAGGTATCAGTTTGAACGCTGCGAGCCCCTGGCAAATTCGCCTGACAGACTTGACTGTCGCTGGCACCACCGGTCATTTGCTCAAAATTGAAGGGCAACTTGCCGGCGCGAATGGTCCTGCGCGCATATATTCATTCCTTCGTAATTACGAGGATGCTCCCATGGCCACTGCACGTGCTCTACTCTGGGAGAGTACCGTGCATATTGCGAAGCCTTACGCAGTCGAGAAGAAGGGAGATTCGTGGGTCGTCGGACAATCCCCGACTAAATTGTGGACAGTCGTCCCCGGACAGACGCTGTTTGATCAGAGCGGTCGTGCCTTCTCTGTCACTGGTGAAGCTGGTGGCTCGGTGCGTTTAAATGTGACCGACGGGACGCTCTGCGGCGGTGCGGTAAAGTGCTTAGTCACTAGTCCTGGTATCGAGCGTGCGCCCCCACATGCGGACTGGACCAAGGCCAGACTCACCGTACTCGGTGAGTTGCCGAATGGTGCTACGATCTATATCGGCGGGTATGAGGTGCGCAAAATAGATGACGCTACCTATGAATACTGGAATAATCCGCGAGTGCCAGGGATCGTGACAGTGGAGCGTGACGGTAAGATCTTCCACCGTCTGCGTTTGGCTAATCAGCGGTCTGGTTTGGCGGTGCTCAGTTTGCCGTCTGCTCCGCTATCCCGTCGTTGACAAATTATCCCTCAGAATTGACATTATTCGCATGACTGCCGTCGGGTGTAGGCACCGGCGGTTTCCCTTTTTTACCCTTGCTTGCTGCGGAAATACTCATGTCGACCCAAGTTTTGATCACAGGTCACCTGCACGAATCGGCAATCGAAGGCTTTAAAGCCAACAAAGCATTCCATGTGGTTTATGCGCCCGATTGTGAACGCGCGGAACTCCTGCGCTTGTTGCCGAAGGCGCAAGTATTGGTCACCCGGAGCGAGACGGATGTTGATAAGCAGGTAATCGAGCATGCCCCAGAGCTTAATGTGATCGCCCGGGCGGCTGTCGGTGTCGGCAATATCGATATAGATTTAGCGACCCAAAAGGGCATCCTTGTCATCAATTGCCCCGGCAAGAATACCAATTCTGCGGCCGAATTGACGATGGCACTAATGCTCGGGATGTTCCGCAATGTGCCACAGGCGCAGCAAACGATGAAGTCAGGCGGATGGGATCGACATCGCTTTTCCGGGCGCGAATTACGCGGTAAACGCATTGGTATCGTCGGCCTCGGAAACGTGGGCCACCGGGTGGCGAAATTCGCTCGTGGATTTGATATGGAGGTGTATGCGTACGACCCCTATATTGCCCCGCAGGTGTTTGAGCGGCACCAAGCTAAGCCGTTTTATGATCTGAATGAGATGTTGAAGCAAACAGACGTCTTAACCGTACATGTTCCCCTGAACAAAGAGACAAAGGGGATGATTACGGGGCAGCATCTGGACCTGATGCCTAAGGGAAGCTACGTCGTCAACGCAGCGCGTGGAGGCATCATCGCCGAGAAAGACTTAGTGACTCGCCTAGAAAATGGCCAGATTGCCGGTGCCGCGATAGATACTTGGGATAGCGAGCCGAAGCCGCTACCGGCTTTACTCAATCACAATAACGTGTGGTGTACGCCGCATATTGGTGCTTCCACTTTAGAGGCACAGATCGCAATTGGCGAGACGATCCTAAAGCAGGTGGAAAAGGCCGTGGCTGGTGGGGTAGTTGATTACCCCGTAAACTTGCCAGCAGTCGGTGTTATTGATAATCCACTGCTCAACGCCTACGCCGTGTTGGCAGAAAAATTAGGCTCCCTAATAGGGCAGATCCTAAGCTTTAATCCGAAATCTATTGACCTCAGCTACCGCGGTGATCTGGCGGCGCTAGACCATTCGATCGTACGTTTAAGTTTGATGAAGGGTTACGCCAGCAAGGTGGTTGATGGTTATGTGTCGTTCGTGAACGTCGAGACTCACATTGAGAAAATGGGTCTGACTATCAGCGAATCGACAGATCCTGACTTTCAAAGCTACAAGTCTGCTTTAAAAGTCCACGTGCGCGGCGCGGATGGCGCCGAGCTGACGGTTGGTGGCGTTGTCTTTGATAACCGCTATTCGCGTATTTCGCTCATCAACGATTTCTACTTTGAACTAGAACCTACCGGCGAGATTATCATCGTCGAAAATAACGACCGTCCTGGCGTTGTGGGTGATGTAGGTCATTTCCTCGCAACTCGCGGCGTCAACATCGACAGCTTCGAGTTGAGTCGTAATCGCAAAGGCGGACGGGCTATGGCATTAGTGCGTATCGACTCTCCGCTTTCAGCCGAGGCAGTTGACGCCATGTCTAAGATCAACAACGTCTTGGCCGTGCACGGAGTGTCGTTATAAGTGAGGTTGGCCTCTGGTAGAGGCCGCAGTAGCTATATTTAAGCTAGCTCTTGAATGAGCGAGAGCTGTTCTTGCAAGTCGCGCAGTTGCTCCTCCCAGTAGCTTTGGCTGCCAAACTGCGGAAACGCGCGTGGAAAGGCTGGGTCTTGCCAACGCCTACCGATCCAAGCACTAAAGTGCACGAAACGCAGGGCTCTCAGTGGCTCGATCAGCCGTAGGCTTTGGTGATCGAACGTGCGCATGGAGCTGTATGCCTCAATCATAATGCTTAGCTGTCTTTGTGCGTAGTGATCGCGGCCTGGAATCAAGAGCCATAGATCTTGCACGGCTGGCCCGGTGACCATGTCATCAAAATCAACAAAGAAGAGTTGTTCCCGCGCCATGAGTAAATTGCCCATATGGCAGTCCCCATGGATCCGGTGATGCGTAGCGGCGGCAAACCAGGGCGCACTCACGCTGCAAATTTGCTCAACTGTAGTTGCGTACGTGCTGGCTATATTGGGGGGAAGGATCTTCGCGTCTAAAAGGTGCTTTAAATTCGCCAGGCCATAAGTCTCCGGCGTCAGTGCCATCCGGTGTTCAGCGCGTTTACTGGCTCCTACGTTGTGGATGCGGGCAAGCAAGCGACCAACCTGAGCCAGTTGATCATCACCAAGCTCGTCCGGTGAGCGTCCACCAATTTTAGGAAAGACAGCGTACCAGAGATCCGCATCTTTCATTTTGTGGAGGGTATCACCGTCGACAAAGCGATTCGGGGCGACGACTGGTATCTCTAATTCGGCGAGTTCTAGAAGAAAAGCATGTTCCTCACGAATCTGCGCCTCACTCCAGCGGCCGGGACGATAAAACTTAGCAATCAGAAAGCGCTCGGATGGGGTGCTCGGTGGCGTGTCGAGCTCTATTTCCAACTCATAGACGCGGTTTTCCATGCTGTTCAATGCTAGAGCGCGTCCTGTGCAACGACATCCCGTCGAGCCCTCTACGGCGTCTAGAATGCGGTCTGGAGTCAGCTCGTAGAAGTAGCGGGTGTGAGCATCCCCCCAGACTGAAGGACCATTCGGTGAGCCCTGGGCGATGCCTTGGGAGGGGTCACTAGACGAGTTGGTCATGAGCAGCTTCCTTTAATTCTGGTAGAATGAACCGAGTATCATGGTTAAGCGATGGGGGAAACCGTGAACAAAGCGTTTAAAATCTCATTATTTACCTTGCTTGCGGGGACCCTGAGTTTAGCCGTGGGCTGTCGCCATGGCACCAGCAAATCAGGAGTATCTGGAAGTAATTTGGCCGCAGCAGATGCTGGAGGTTTTAGCTTTGGTGATCAATCACAGTTCTTCTTTGGTTTGGCTACTGCTCCGGCACACGTTGAAGATCAATTAAACGATACCTGGTTAGACTTTGCTCGCAGCGGGCGGGTTGCCGCTTGGGCCAATCAGCGCGAGCCCGAGCGTCGACTCGATTTTTGGTCCAACCCTGATGAGGAAATTAATCTTGCAGCCGAGACTGGTGTCACCGTCTTTAGGCTGGGTGTCGATTGGGGTAGGTTGGTGCCTCAAGCTGGTGCGCCTATCGATGCGGCGGCACTGAAGCACTATCATGAGATCGTCGATAAAGTGCGGGCCAAAAAGATGCGCGTTATGATGACTTTGTTTCATCACAGCCTGCCGAAGTGGGCCCTGGACATGGGCGGGTGGACAAAACCCGAGGTGCGAGATGCGTTCATAAGTTTTGGCAAATCGATGGCGGATAGTTTTGCTGACGACGTCGATTACTGGGTGATTTTCAACGAGCCTGCCGTCTTTGCACTGCTGTCGAATGTGGCGGGGATTTGGCCGGGCGGTAAACCTAGTACGATGGCTATTTTGCCACTTCCCGGTGCACTCAAGGGGGCCTATTTTAAGGTCGTAGATAATATGACCGCCAGTCATCGCGCTCTCTACGATTATATTCACGCACAAGCGGGTACTGGACGGCGCAGTCCGGTAGTTGGCATCGCGCAAAATGTCGGGCATCAGTTAGCTGCGAGTCGGCTTGATATTCCGAGCGTTAGTTTTGCTAGGCAGGCGGTGAATTATAATTTTCTCGACGCCGTCATCAATCAGCTCGATTTCATAGGGCTGAATTATTATGGCGCAGAGCTAGTGAAGGGCAAGGGGACTGTCGTTGACCCGGCCTATGAATACAGCGAATCCGGGCGGATCGTTGATCCCCAAGGTATGTATCAAACATTCAAGCAAGTCCATGAACGCTACAATGTGAAATTCGTCAATCGTAAAGCCAAGACTCAATTGCCGTTAATTGTGACGGAGAATGGGATTTCGGACGGTAGCGACATACTCCGTCCAGCTTACCTGATCGAGCACCTTCGGGTGGTGAGAGCCTTGTTGGATGAGGGTATTCCGATCAAAGGTTATGTTTTTTGGACCATTTCCGACAACTGGGAGTGGGCTGACGGCTACTGCCCCAAATTTGGTTTGGTGGCCGTGGACCGAACACAAAATCTGATGCGTACCAAGCGACCGTCTTATGGACTTTTTAAAGCGATTGTCGAGCAGGGCGGCGTTAGCGCCAAGCAAATGAGTGAGGCCTGGCAGTTGGTCACCGAGCATGTCGGTAAACCGCGCCCGTTCTGTCGCAATGCTGATGGCATTACGTCGGAACAAGAGCCTTATGATCGACTGATTGTGGGCCGCGACTGGCGCTTTAACAAAGATCGCCCTATGAGCAATGCAGAAACGGGGCCCTTTGAGGCGTGGTAGCCACTATGTAAAAGCATCCAAAGCATATCCTTTGCCCCAGGATATGCCATGGACTCAATGTACAAACAGAGGCGGCGAGTCTTAATCGCAATCAGCCTTCAATTTTTTCGACGATCAGGTCAATAAATTGCTCGGGTGCGTCATAAAACTCACCCATACTGTGGGATTCGGTGAACCACTCAGTAATGCTGTCCTTCTCGCCCTTCTTGGACATCGATACCACTTTGTCATAAGTGGATGTCAGTTCAATCAGGCGGCGCGATACCCCTTCTGCGGCGGCTTGAGTAGACGGGTATTTCTCACGTAGATAACGCATGACCAGATGAATCATCACTGGATCGCGTTTCTCCGCCAAGTTATACGCATCGGCAGCCGTTAGGTTGCCGTTCTCTAGGCCGGACAGAAGACGCAAACTCTCTCTCTTCTCATGTTCAAAACTCATACCATGCCTCCGCCCTAAGTTTTGTCAAATCAGCTGCGATCTTCTTAATAGTGCGTCCGGGTCCGGAGAGCGGCCACGAAACGCTTTGTATAGCTGCATTGGGTGCTCGCTGCCCCCTCGCTCTAAAATATGGCAGCGAAACCGGTCGGCAACCTCTCGATTAAAGATGCCATGTTCCTTAAAGTATTCAAAGGCATCTGCGTCGAGTACCTCTGCCCACTTGTAACCATAATATCCGGCTGAGTAGCCGCCGGCAAAGATATGCTCAAATGAACATGAGATATTCGTTCCAGCTACATGCGGTAGGAGATCTGTGAGTTTCACTGCTGCCGTTTCACATGCCGAGACATCAATGCCGTCCGCAGGTGCCCCACTGTGCCAAGCCAAGTCGAGAAAAGCAAACCGGAGTTGCCTCATCATCAAATAGGCTGCATGAAAGTTTTCGCCAGCAATGATCTTATCGACCATATCCGCTGGGATAACGGCGCCAGTCTCATAGTGGCGTGCAAAGAGCGACAGGCTTTCCTTCTCTTTCGTCCAGTTTTCCATAATTTGCGACGGTAGTTCGACGAAGTCGCGGTACACATTCGTGCAGGATAGACTGCGGAACTGACACCGGGATAGCAATGAGTGCAGGGCATGACCAAACTCATGAAACAGGGTCGTCACTTCCTGAAACGTCAGCAGCGACGGCTTACTAGCAGTCGGCTTGGTGAAGTTGCAGACGATGCTCACGTGTGGGCGCTGACTTGTACCTTGATCCGTGTACTGCGAGCGAAAGCGTGTACACCAAGCTCCGCCGCTTTTGGTGCTACGCGGAAAGAAGTCTGCATAGAAGAGGCCCATATACTCGCCAGTTTGCTTTTGTACGACCTCGAAAACTTGGACGTCCGGAGCATAAACAGGTAGATCATGAATCTCACGAAACTCTAGATCAAACAGACGCTTAGCATGCTCGAATGCGCCGCTTAACACCTGCTCTAGGCGGAAGTATGGCCGCGTTTCCTCGGCGTTTAGTTGATAACGCTCTTCCTTTAGCTTGGTCGCCCAATAGGAATAATCCCACGCCTGCAAGTCGTCACGGCAGCCGTGCGACTTCATGAATTGATGCAGTTCCGCCATTTCACGTTCAGCTGCAGGCTTACTGTTGCTTAACAAGCGATGAAGAAAAGTAAGCACCGTGTCAGGGTGCTCAGCCATGCGTTCTTCCGTTTGGAAGTGTGCATGGGAGGGGTAACCCAGTAGCTCTGCGCGGGCTTGCCTTAGCTCAATAATTCGCTGCAATACTTTTTGATTACTGTGTTCGCCGGCGAATGCGCGAGAGTTAAATGCCATCCACAGCTTTTGTCTCAGATCGCGACGATCGGCATACTTAAGCACAGGTAATACACTTGGCGCCTGCAGGGTGACGAGCCAGGCATTAGCGTGGCCTTTCTCCTGAGCCGCTTGTGCAGCGGCCTCGATGGCAGACTCTGGGAGGCCGCTAAGTTCAGCTTTATCTGTGATGAGAAGCGTAAAATTATTGGTTGCCTTCAGCACATTCTCCGAGAATTGCGGACTCAGAGTCGACAGTTCCTCGTCGATAGCGCGGAGGCGCTGCTTTCCGTTTTCGTCGAGCATGGCGCCATTACGACGGAAACTGCGGTAGGTGCGTTCGACCAGGGTTTTTTCTTCTGTGGTCAATGCACTCGGGAGGTTTTGCTGGACGGCTTGAACGCGCTGAAAGAGAGCTGCATCCAGGTTTATATCGCTCTCTAGTTTAATCAGTCTAGGCATGATCTCTATGGCCAGGGCGTGCATAGCAGCGTCACCATGGGCAGAGCGCAGATTACTGAAGACATAGGCTATGTCGTAAACAGCCGCTGTGGTCGTCTCAAGCGCTGCGATAGTATTGCTAAAATCCGCTGGCTGAGTCGAGCCACTAATCTTGCTTACGGCAATCTTTGCTCCGGCAATCGCTACATCTAGCGCCGGGACAAAGTGCTCTATCTTAATGAGATCAAATGGAACCGCGCCGTATTTTACAGGGGATGGCTCCAACAGCGGATTTGACATACGATTTGGTCACCTAGATTTAATCGCAAAGTATGATAAATTCTAGATACCTAAGCTCTCGCTGTCAAAGCTAAAGGTTCAGCGGCCAGCAGTCGGCGCTGGAATAATGAGCGGGCTTGGCCCCCGCAAGTTTAGGCAGCAGCAAAGGCGGGCGCTCACCGGAGCGGCGGTTAGTACGGGAGTTGCCGAGCATTCACTGCCGAACTCGATATACTGATTATTAGAAAAGATGGTCCAGCCGCGAATGCATGCGGCTCCGGTCATGCTCAGAGCGCAAACGCTGCCGCAAGTCGATGGACCAGCCGCTTCGTTGTAGGGAGAGAGGAACTTCGCGCCGGCACCAGGGCTGCCGAAACAAGCAGCGCTGGCGGCTCTGGTAATCTCCAGATCGACCGCCGGAGGCGGCAAAGCTGCGGGAGCTGGAGGCGGCATTGGCATTGGCATCGGTGCTGACACCGAGGTTAGGCCGTTGTTAACCATGGATGCTGCAGGGGATACTGCATTCGGAGGCGACGCTACTTCAGGTGCCGGTAAATCGAATTTTTGCCGCCGGTAGACCCGATCGTGGGTCACTTCTTTTACCTGTAGATACACGGTGTTGGTTGGGTTGCTGAGAGTTGCGAGATCGGCTTCACCCACCATAATTTTTAAATGAAAGACCCCGTCTGCCAGTTCGATCTTATAGAAGCTGTAGGGCGGCAGAGGTAAAGGCGAGGCATCCGCCTCGCTGCGGAAGAAGGTCAGTTGTAAGTCAACTGGTCCGGATACTGGGCGGGCTTGGTCATCAAGCAGGCGCCCAGAAAAAGGTAGTATCTGCCCGCCTGCCGCGGCCGCAAGGGCAGCGTTCAGCCAGACCAACATCAAACCTGTTATTAAAAGCCCGCGTTTTGCCACGGTGCCGACCCTCCAGTTCAGAGCCCTGGGGACTCCGATAATTGGTTAGTCGGTAACCTGATGCGGCAACTTTAGCAGTGCCGACTTGCACTGCTTTGGCGAAAAACAAATTAAACGTACGTAAGCCAAGAATTAAAATCGCTTAGCTCGCCACGCGTTGATTGTTCGAAGCTTTTAGCCAGGCGCAGGGTGACCGGTCCGGGCACACCAGTTCCGATAGCACGTCCGTCGATGCTGGTGACGGGCGTAATCTCAGCGGCAGTTCCGGTGAAAAACACCTCTTCGGCCTCGTAAAGCCGATTGCGCGTGATCTGCTGTTCAACCACCGTCAGTCCGTGGCTTTTGGCCAAAGTAAAGATGGCGTCTCGGGTGATACCCATCAAGATGGCACCGGTCGTTGGCGTCACCAAGTTGCCCTTCTCGACGATGAAAATATTCTCGCCCGAACCTTCCGCAAGGTATCCCTGCTGGTCCAGTAAAATCGCCTCGTCGTAACCACCTAGTGTGGCTTCGCGGCGAGCCATGATTGAGTTCAGGTAGCTGCCCGACAGTTTGGCCCACGGTAGTGAACTCGAAACGTCAGGGCGGCGGAAGCTGGCGATGCAGGTTTTTATGCCTTTTTCCATCGCTGCGTCGCCCAGGTATTTGCCCCAGTTCCACGTCGCGATGGCTACGTGAATGTGTGGTTCTTTAGGTAATTTCAGCCCGCGCGTTTCGTGCCCAATATAGGCAATAGGGCGGATGTAGCACGACTTAAAACCATTCTCGCGAATCAACGTAGCAGTTGCAGCCGTCAGCTCCGCAGTAGTGTAGGGGATCGAACCACCGAAGATACGGACGGAGCGTTGGAAACGGTCCATGTGCTCCGCGGCACGATATATGGCTGTGCGGCCGTCTGCAGTCTCATAGGCGCGTATCCCCTCGAAGGCCGCTGAGCCATAGTGTAGGCTATGAGAGAGCACGTGGACGTTTGCCGAGGCGAACGGGATGAGTTCGCCGTCCATCCAAATCACCTTGCTATCGGCGTGATCAGTCATATGATGCGGCCTCCTTCGACATGTGGGCGACATGATTGGCGCCAATGTAGACTAGGGTACCGGAGCTTGCCAAGGTTTTATGCAGGTTCGCGTTATGTGGGCTCATGTTATGCGGGCTCATGTTATGCGGGCTCATTAGGAGGTAATGATGCAGGCAGTTATTTTCGACTTCGATGGTTTGATGGTGGATACCGAAACCCCAGCCTACGAGGCCTGGTCGGCTATTTACCGTGAGCATGGCGCGGAGTTGGCCCTGTCACATTGGGTACAGTGCGTGGGTGCTGCGGACTTGCCGTTTGATGCCGTAGCTTATTTAGCCCAGATGACGGGTAGGTCACTCGACCGAGTGCGCTTGACGGCGGATAAGGAGGCGCGTAAGTCCGCAGTCTGTAATCAACTATCGCCCTTGCCGGGGGTGCTCGATCGATTGGCGGAGGCGGATGCCCTAGGTCTGCCCGTAGCGGTAGCCTCAAGCTCGAACGCCGAATGGGTGCACGGTCACCTCAATAGATTGGGTTTGTTGTCACGGTTTCGCTTGACCCGGACGCGTGGCGATGTGGCGCGTGGCAAGCCACACCCAGATCTATACCTCAGTGCTGCTGCTGGACTTGGGGTAGCGCCCAGTGAATGCGTGGTGTTTGAGGACTCTCTGAATGGGTTGCGAGCGGCCAAAGCCGCTGGTGCCCGTTGTTATGTGATTCCGAATACAGTAACTAGGGGCTGTGATTTTAGTGCGGCTGACGGCATTTTTTCCTCACTCGCGTCAATCTCACTGGCTCAATTACGTCAATTCTAAGTTCTAATGCGCAGTCTCACTCATAAAAATAGCGAGGAATATAGGGCCATTGGACCTGTGACTGGCACGGTCGCCAGTGGTCTTAGAGTGGACCTTTTTCTGGCTCGCTATTACCCATTTCATAGTCGCAGTGGCTGGAAAGAGGCGTGCCAGCGTGGGGAGTTGCTCGTCGACGGGCGTCCAGTGCGCGCTTCGCATCGGTTGCGTGGTGGTGAACAGCTATCAATTTATCATCCTTTGACAGCAGAGCCAGAGGTGGATGATCGGATTGCCGTCCTGGGCGACATGAACGGGGTGATTGCAGTTTATAAGCCGGGTAATTTACCCATGCATGAGAGCGGTGAGTTTCGTCGCCGCACTTTTGCTGCCATGCTGGCTGCTCAGTGTGGGCCAGAGTGGCATCCCGTGCATCGCTTGGACCGCGAGACTAGTGGAATCCTCATTTGTGCTGCATGTCCGAAATTGCGGATGTCTTTGAGTAAGCTCTTTGAGGCTCAGCAGGTCGACAAGCGCTATTTAGCCATTGTCCAAGGCGTCGTGCCATGGACCGAGCAGTCTTTGGTTGGCGCACTAGCTCCCGACCCAACAGCCTCCAGACCTCGGTACCTAGTCGATAACGCCATCGGTCTGCCGGCCCGCAGTGATTGTCAGGTTCTGGAGCGAGCCATTGCGGCGACGCTTGTTGAAGTTCGCCCGCGCACTGGTCGCACCAATCAAATTCGTGTGCATTTAGCTTGGGCAGGCCACCCTTTAGTGGGCGACAAGGTCTATCATCCAGATCCTGCGGTGTACGCTGCATATCACAGGGGCGGCGACTGTGAGCAGGTTCGCCAACTGGCGGGGTTCTCTCGTCACGCGCTGCATGCCACAAGTGTCCGGTTCGCACATCCCAAGTGTGACGGGGAATTTGTCGCGAGCTCACCTCTACCTTCAGATTTGCAAAAGCTCTGGCATGACTTTCAAAATCGCAGCGAGTAACATTCTCTAAGAGTTGCGATCTACCGCCACTTAAAGAGGGAGACCGCGTGCCCCTAGCTCCTTTGATCACCGATCTTGCCATCCTCCTCGGTGTTGCCGCTCTGGTGACGCTGGTGTTTCGCACGATCAAGCAACCAGTGGTCCTGGGCTATATCGTGGCCGGAATGATCGTAGGTCCGTCAGGGCCATCGTGGATCTCAGTGATTGATGTTGAAGGGGTTCGCATCTGGGCGGAACTCGGCGTTATCTTCTTTATGTTTGCACAGGGACTGGAGTTTAGTTTTCGCCGTTTAGGCAAAGTCGGAGGCGCGGCCGCAATCACCGCTGTCGTGCAGATCGCTAGCTTATTAACGGTGGGTTATTTGGCAGCGCGGTGGTTGGGCTGGCGCCCATTAGCCAGTGTTTTTGTCGGCTGCATGCTCTGTATCTCGTCTACGACGATCATTTTGAAAATTTTTGAAGAAGCTGGTCTTAAGACTAGACGCTTTACGGACGTGGTTGTCGGCATTTTGGTGGTGGAAGATTTAGCGGTTGTGATCATGTTGATGGCGCTGACTAATTTGGCTACGTCGGCGACTATCAATGGCCTGGGCCTGTTGCTAGCTGGTCTCAAACTTGGATTGGTCGTAGGCACTTGGCTAGTCGTTGGTTGGTTCGTCATTCCGCGGGTGATGCGATTGATCGCTAGCCGTGGCACCAATGAACTGCTGATTGTGGCGTCTCTAGGTTTGTGTTTAGCCATGGCGACCTTGTCAGCTCAATTTAGCTATTCCGTGGCGCTGGGAGCCTTCATTATGGGCTCTATATTGGCGGAGACGCGCGAGGTCGAGCGCATTGAAGTTCTCGTAGCCCCATTCAAAGATCTATTTGGCGCCGTGTTTTTTGTCTCGGTCGGGATGCTTCTTGATCCTGTAGCGATTATTCAAAATTTTGGTGCTGTGCTTTTACTGTCGGCAGTTGTGATTTTCGGCAATACAGTCTTAGTGAGCGCGGCGGCTTTAGCCACCGGCCAAGGTCTACGGACTGCTATCAGCATTGGCTTTAGCTTGGCGCAAATCGGTGAGTTTTCCTTCATCATCGCTAATCTGGGAATGATTTATAAAATCCTAGATCAGAAGGTGTATGCCATCATCGTCGCCGTTTCGCTGCTCACCACGTTTCTGACGCCTTATTTGATCAAAGGTGCGCCTGTGATTGCCTCGGCTGTGGAAAGGTGGTTACCGGCGCGTGTGCTGGACATGCTGGCAACCTATGAGGCTTGGAGTCAACGGGAAGGTGCGGTGGCTAGTGACACAGCGTCCATGCGGCCGCTTCTGTTCCGCTGGCTTGCTAACGCTGTCCTCGTTATCACTTTGTTTACGTTGTCAGCCGACCTAATCTACCCGCAGCTTTCATGGCTTATGGCTAGCAATGCACTGGCTAGATTTATCGCTTGGCTCTTGCCATTCGTGGCAAGTGCTCCGTTCCTTTGGGGGATGTTGACAACTTATAAGCCGCGAGCAACTGATAGTCCCGGATTTCAGGTGAGGCGTCGAGGTGGCGCGCTTATTTTTAGCGGACTTTTGACCATCTTTCTTCTTGGTGCTTTAAGCGCGGCTTTTTTTCCGGCTCGTATTGCTGCCATGGTAACCATTACCGTAGCTCTGACCTTACTTTTGGTCTTGCGGCGCTATATCGAACGCTACTATCAGTGGTTTGAGCGTTCCTTCGTTGCTGGGATCGGCCATCATAAAAAGCGCTCCAACAAAAAAACTCATGATCATTTGGTGCCATGGGATAGTCACTTGGCAGAGATTGCTGTCGGTCACGGCCCGTTCTTCGCTGGCAAGACGCTGATCGAATTGCAGCTGCGTGAGCGTTTTGGTCTCAATGTCGTAGTGATCAGGCGGGGCAGTGAGGAGATCGTCGCGCCTAAGGCCACGGAGCGGGTGTTCCCGCATGATGTGTTGCTCTGCTTTGCCACTGATGCTGAGCTAGCCCATTTAACCGATGAAGTTGCTCGAGTTCAGCAGGGTCAACCTGTTGCAACGACAGCATCTACTTATGTGCTTAGGCCGATCAAAATCAGCGAAGACTCGGCTTTTGCCGGCCGAAGCATTCGTGATGCAGGGATTCGCGAGTCATTCGATTGCATTATAGTCGGTATCGAGCGTGATGGTGCCCGGATTCAATCACCCAAGTCAGACTTGAAGTTGCACCCACGTGATTTGCTGTGGGTTGTCGGTGAGACAACGCGGATGGCCTTACTGCAGGCAGCAGCCAGTACATCCGCCGCTTCTCCGTCAATCACAGCTTCGTCTGCGGTAGCGGCGCTTTAGGGCGTTTCTTCGGTCTTGCCGTAATGCTCGATGCCAATGTGGATCTTTGGCTTACCGTTGGCTTGCCGCCAAGCATTGGTGTCGCGGAGCGAGTAAACACAGCCGCAGTATTCTTGCTTGTAAAATTCTTCGCGCTTAGCGATCTCATACATGCGTTGAGAGCCGCCCTGCTTGCGCCAATTGAACTGCCAATATTCCAGACCAGGATAGCGACTCGCGGCACGGACACCGCAGCCATTGATTTGATCCATATCCTTCCAGCGCGAGATGCCGAGGCAACTGCTGAAGACTTTAAAACCGTGCTCATGCGCGTAATCTGCGGTCTTTTCAAAGCGCATATCGAAACAGGTTGAGCAACGTCGACCCTTCTCGGGGTCGTTCTCCATGCCCTTGGTCCGGTCAAACCAGTTGTGAGTGTCGTAGTCGGCATCGACAAATGGGATGCCCATTTGCTCGGCAAAGCGGATGTTTTCCTCCTTACGCATCAAATATTCCTTCTGCGGGTGAATATTTGGATTGTAGAAGTAGACGGTCATTTCGATGCCAGACGCATGCATGGCCTCCATCACCTCGCCCGAGCATGGGGCGCAGCAGGAGTGGAGTAATACCCGCCGTTCGTCCGACGGAGGGGTGATAATTGGGCGCTCTTTCATGGTCATGGCGACATGAGTCCTAATGCTGGCGGTGACCGCCAGACATCTACCGTAGTATGGCCGGCAAGGCTAGGGCAAACGGCAGTGCCGGCCGTTGCTCAGAATGGGGTGATATGACCGCCGCAGTATTCGCGAAAATCATATATAGATTGAGGTCTTAGGATGGGTAGGGAGAGTTTGTTTTGGCACTCAGTTGGGGGCTCAACTTTCTCGGTGCTGGCGGCTTCCTCAGCGCTGGCGCGCTGGTTCAGGCTACTCATGAACAGGGTCGCTGCGGTGCCTAAAGTGGCTGTGGCGATAAGAATGCGATTGCGGATAGTGCGGTTCATTTATGCTCCTCCGTGCGATAAACCTAAGGAATGATATCATCCTACCGACCTTAGTGCCTTGCCTTTGATGCGGGAAAATCTGGGCGTACAGCGGACAACCGCCCCCAAAGTCGTGTATGGTTAAGAGTGGATGATTTTCGTTCGACTGATGAAGGGCAGACCGCTATGGCCTACACTCTAATCGGCTCAAAGACCTCGCCATATGTCCGGCGTATGCGGCTATACTTGCGCGACATTCCCTATACCTTTCAAACTGTCGACATCTTGGACCCAATTGAAGACGAGCGGTTTGCCAGAATAAATCCGATCAAACGGATTCCGGTTTTAATGATCGATGATCGTCCATTGTTTGAGTCAAGGGTCATCTTTAATTATTTGCAAAAAGCTCATGGCCGGCCGTCCCTTAGTTTGGCAGAGGAAAACCTAGTTAGCACGATCGATGCCTGGCAAGACCAACTCATTCAAAATTTTATGCTGCAGCGCAGTGGTCAAAGCATTGATTGGCAGAACAGCTATTATGAAAGACACGCTGACCGCCAAAAAAAGGTGACCAGCTACCTAGCGTCGGCGATTGTTAAAGGTGAATTCAGCCGCTGGGATTATCCGGCAATGAGCCTATATTCTCTGCTGGATTGGGGCTTTTTCCGAGATATTTTTGCCGACACGAAATTGGTGCCAGCGCTGCTCAACTTCTACGAATCAGCGGCCGTACAGCCGGCAGTGCCGGGCACCGATCCGCGGCTAACGTAATCTGTGGCATAATAAATAAGAGACTTCGCGTGTAAATGTCAGGCTGACTAGTTGCCTAGGCGCTGCCGACGTCTCGTCTTGTCATATTTACATTGCAGGAGTGGACTATGGATCGTCGGCGCTTCGTTAGTTACATGGGAGGAGCTGTCGGTGCTGGTGCTATTACTGCCGGCTGTCGTACATCAGGTGATAAGCAAGCTGCGTCCCAGGTGGCTGGAGTGAGTGACTACAAAGGTCCGACTCTGCCGGATGAATACTTTGCGCCAGTCAAATATTTGCCAATGAATCCTGACGCACCGTTAGCTTTACCCAGCGGGACGCGCCGACGTGTGCTTGTGATCGGTGGCGGTATAGCTGGTCTTTCAGCTGCATTAGAACTATCTGAGCGCGGTTACCAGGTTACGGTTAAAGAGGCCGCAGCACAATTTGGCGGACGCTTGCACACGCGCACGGAAAATCTACGTACTGGTAGTTTTCGTGTCGAGCACGGCCTGCATATGTGGTTTCACCAGTACTACAACTTCTTTGATATCCTAAACCGCCTAGGAACGCTGGAAACGCATTTTGCACCGTTCAACGAGGTTTATTATGAATTTAATGATTACCAGCCAGAACTCATCAAGTCGGTTGGCCCTTACCCGATCAACTTACTTAATATCCTTAAACAGTCACCAAACCTAAATTTGCTTAATGCAATCCAGACTATTGGTGCAGTTAAGGACATTGTTTTCTATAATCATGCACAAAATTGGCAGCGTTTTGATCAAGAGACGTTTACCGACTGGGGCAAACGAACGCGGGTAAATAAGGGGTTTTGGGATATTATTATGGAGCCGGCATCGTCCGTGACGCTTAACGACCCAGCACGCATCAGTGCAGCTGAGATGCTGCTTTATATGCATTATTATTTTATCGGTAACCCCAAGGCCTTTTTGCGCAAGGTCACGAAAGTCGATCATGGAACTGCGGTCATAGATCCCTGGGTCAGCGCACTGAAAGCCAAGCAGGTGACTATGATGGCAGATAGTCCAGTCGCTGGTTTACAGTTCAAAGGTGGTAAGGCTATCGGAGAAATCGGCAGCTCGATTAATTACGATTATGTCGTTCTGGCGACGGACGTGCCTGGAACCAAAAAGATTCTAGCTGGCTCTGAATCTAGTGATGACCAGAGCACCGCGGCACTAGGCAAGCTGAAGCAGAAGCTAAGCAAGCTTACGACGGCACCTAGGTATCACATACTGCGAGTTTGGTTTGATAAACCATCGGCTGCGCGACCCTTCAGTCACGCTGTGATCGAGACCCCGCAGTTTAGGCCGATCACGCTGATCGCCAACTTCGGCATGTTAGAGGAAGAAAGTGCTGCTTGGGTGAAAATCTCTGGTGGCTCGATCTTTGAGTTTCATCTCTACAACACTCCCGAATTTGCTGGCATGGGTGCTGATGATATTTGGCGCGCCATTAGTCCCCAGGCGCTCCGCTGTCTGCCAGAGTTGATCGGTGCCAAACCACTTGATTACGCGCTAGGGTCGATGGAGAACTTTTCCTCATTTGGCGTCGGTGAAGGCGTTGAGCGCCCTACACCATTATCTGCACGTCAGGCGGGTGTGAGTAACATGGGCCTTGCTGGTGATTGGGTGGCGCTACCATATCCCAACGCACTTATGGAACGAGCGGTTTCGACAGGACGAGAAGCCGCTAACCGCATTTTACTGGATGACAACGTGCGTCAGGTGGAAGTTGCGGCAGCTAAGAGTAATGGTCCTGGGTTGATGCCGCAATTCTGATGGCGTAATTCTGGTGCTAGGCCGCTGCGGGCAATTGATGTTTTAATTCAGCCTTTGAATTCGGTCGACGAAATATTTTGATAGAGCTCATTCATCTCTCTAACCTTGGCTTTAAGTCCCCAGCGCTCGTACGCATCGTGGGCACTTTTGATTGGAGCAGCAGCCATAGTTGGCTCATTTTTTACCAGTAAAAAGCGGCCAAAAAACTCTGCAATGCAAGCCTCATCGCTGATGTAGCCCAATTGTCCTGCTAATGTTGTGGACTCGGCCAATTTCTTGCAGACTGTAGTGAGAGGCTTTTCGCGCATAATATCCCACAGAGCGTCGACAAAGATGACTTTATGCTGTGAGTATCTAGGGGAAATCTTCCCGTATAAAACTAAGTTGCGGCGAATTAGGCGCATGAGTCGGCGCATTCCTATCCGTTTGATTCCGGAGGCACTGGGATACAGATTGGCAATTGTTATTGCAATATAGATATTAAAAATTGGTGTTTTGAAGTTGCCTCGATTTTTTTGAAACATAGTTGAGTGCAGGACTTGCTGCAGAATTTGCTGTGCTGCAGCGAATTCGCCAAGAAGCGTTAGGGCTAAGCCTTGGTAGGCAGATTCTTGTATGATTACTTCTTGGCTCGATGATTCAACGTCTTGAAAATGTGCGGCACCTTTCATATCAGGTGCATTCGTTCGGAGATTAAAACGGATCTCAAGTATGTCTTTGGTCTGGAAATCGCGCAAAGATGAGCGAGTCTTGCCGATAAAATCTAGCCGATTGCCGATATTTTGTTCGTTAGCAATGGTCGACCACTGCTCGCTGGTGGTGATGAGGTCACTTAATTCTTGGCCTGATGCAAATGATTGAGTTAACAATGTCATTGCAGCACTTGCGGCGTAAACGAGGTCGCCACTTTCGATAAATTGTTCAACCAGCGCTGGCGCCTCCCGCGGATCTTGGCTGATTTCTGGATGCCATTGACGAGCGAATTGCAGGTAATCGAAGCGCATTCTAAGGCTGTGTGGCGCCCGAGGCCAAGTTTTACTCAGCGCGAGGTAGCAATCTAAAGTCTTGTGAATCGTCGGTGTGTGAATGCGTTGATCGTTAAGGTGATTGATTGCGTTTATAGTTGCCAAAGCTAGGTAAAGAAAAGCTGCAGGAGAATACTCTGACTGTCCAAATTGCAGCACCAGGTCGATTTGCAGGTTGAGTAGCAGCACGGCTAAGTTAGGTCGCGATGTCATACTCGGGTAGATGGCAGTCGATAGTAGCTTCATGGTTAAACTAGCCAGCGGATCCTGCATGAGCGGCAGGTCCTTAACCTGGACTATGGATAACGTGCCCATCGATTTTTGTCGCCGCATCGCCACATAAATCGCCCGGTAAAAGGTCGGATCTGCTGGTCCGAGATAGGCTCCTATGTCGGCTAATCCTGCTAATGCTGCCGCAATAGCTTCATCATTTTTGCCAACGGCTGAATACAACGCGCAGCGTTCACACTCGATGCTTGCTCTGGCAAAGGCCGTGGTAGCCACGATGAGGTGATCGTTCAACTCCGCCTCGGAGGTCGCAAAAGCAATGGGTGACACGACTGACGTGGCATCGCCAAGATACAGCTCCCGAGCAACAGAGCTAGGTTCGCTGGCGGGTGCACCGCGAGTGCTGCTCTGTGACCGGTTGAATTCCAGGCGTTTACCTGGTTGAGCCATGTTTAGTGAGTCCTTTTAGCCCTTTGATTTGAAGAGCACCTAAAGGGTTATTTACCTTCAGATTTCCTGGCATATGAGGGATCGGTAGGCGGTGTTGAAACTGAAGTTTCGTCATGTGCCACCGCATCAGCCGGGAGATTGCCGGCTTGGAAAAAGTAGAAATTTTTTGACAAATAGCTCATGTATACGTGAGATCTCAGCTTGGTTAATGACATTCTAGCGAGGCATCACTTGGACCAACGCGCCGTCACTGTATTCCCGCCGTGGCGCCGAGTCGTCCAGGCGGAAGCTATTTCATGGCTTCATGCCCACAGAGCTGAACCAGGCACCAGCATAATCACGTCGCTTCCTGACGTCTCTGAGGTACCGCCGCATCGTTTTGATGAGTGGCGGGCTTGGTTTATAGATGCAGCAAGGACGGTGATTCGGTGGTTGCCGAGTGACGGAGTTGCCATTTTTTATCAGAGCGATATCCGCTTCGAAGGTAAATGGGTGGATAAGGGCTACCTGGTGATGCGTGCGGCGGAAGAGGAAGGTGCCGAGCTTGTGTGGCACAAAATTGTCTGTCGCAGGCCGCCTGGTAGTATCGCACCCGGGCGCCCTAGTTACTCCCACATGATCTGCGTGGCCCCCAAAATAGTCGCATTGCCAACCAGGCCAGGCCCTGATGTGTTGCCTGATGCTGGGCATATGTCCTGGAGCCGAGCGATGGGTGAGGTGGCTTGCCGCGTTGCCTGCCGTTTTTTGCGTGACGAAACGCCCTCTCGACTTGTGGTCGATCCCTTCTGTGGCGAGGGCTCAATTTTAGCGATGGCGAATGCATTTGGACTAGCTGCTATTGGCATTGACCTAAGTGGCAAACGCTGTAAAGCTGCCATGCGGCAGGTCATTCAATCTCCCTAAGGGCAAGAAACTCTCGCGAAAGGACTGCATCATGGTTTGGAACGGCGCACAATTTCATATGCTGGTAAATCACCTGCCTGTGATTGGGTTTGTTGGAATGGTGTTAGCACTCGCAGTCGCGGTGACAGTACAAAGCATTGATATCAAGCGCTTCGTCCTAGTTGCGACTGCTCTTGTTGGTCTGAGTGCATTGGCGCCGTACCTGACGGGCGAGTCGGCGGAAGAGGTCATCGAACACGAACCCGGAGTCAGTGAGTCACTGATTCACGAGCATGAAGAACTAGCTGAAATAGCCACGGTGCTCTCAGTGATAACCGGTGTCGCAGCGGCCGCCGCTTTTGTTTTGCAGCGGAGTCGGCCAGACACTCTCAGGCTAACCGTGCCGGTGGTGCTGTTACTTTCTGTCATCAGTTCCGGACTAATGGGAGCAGCGGCCCACGAAGGCGGCAAGATTAGGCATCCCGAGATTCGGACTGATGCTGATGGGGCGCTGCCAGGCGAAACTGATAATGAGAGTCCGGGCGACTGATTTTTTCCTAATTTAATTAGTTTCTTGCGCTCTTTGGCCTGGTTGGCTGGAGGGCGCATTTTTTTTGTCATTGGTGAAATTTTGGGCTTAAGTTTTTTTTTATTTTGCCGATAAGGAGCGCAATCGCGAGGGGCCCCAATAAGTTAGTGGCGATTGAGAGAAACTTCAGCAGCGGAGATTGTTTTATGGCGGTTAAATTGATTGCACTCGGTTTACTAGTGAGCATGATCGGATGTGTACCGTCAGGGAAAAAAGCAGCCAGCAAATCAAAATCTGAAACCGCCGAGGTGCCGCCAACTCTGGGCATGGGCTACGATACCGAGATGTTTAAGAACAAAGATATCTGCGTTGAGTTTACTAAGACTCCGCAGTCTGGATCTGGGATTCAATACTTGTTTGAACGGGTGGAGTCCCTAGACGACCGAATGAGCAGCCTGGGATTTGAATCTTCGGTTGCACTTTCCTACGGTCTCGCGACCGGTAAGGCGACTGCCGGATTTGCCACAAGTTTGAAAGAGACATCGTTCTCCGCTACTTACCTATTCGATATGAGCGTGATGAATGGGTCCGCTCATGCTACAGGAATCAAAGTCTCAGTCCCGAGCAACGATCCCGCGGCATTCCGGATGCAGTGTGGTGATCGCTACGTGAGTGAGGTCTCCGAGGGCGGGAGACTCCTCGCTGCAGTGACCTTTTTGTTTTCCGATCGCGATAGTAAAGAGTCATTCAACAGCACCTTTTCCCTAGGTGTTAAGACGCTTACTGTTGGTGCTGATATCTCCGCTAAATTGGATAAGATGGTGACGGAGGCGAATCAGAAAACCACGATTCGAATCTCCCTGAATCAAAAAGGTGGCGATCCAGCCCTTCTTAAGCAGGCATTTCCCAATGGTGAAGATGTGCTGATCTGTGACTTGCAGAATCGCACAAACTGTAAGAATGCGATAACTGGACTTTTTAACTACGCGACGCAAGTATTTCCCGGGTCAGTCAGTGCCCGTCCCTACATCTACTCATATTCGACGGAGAACTATCCTGGGGTCCCAACATCTGCAGTATCTCAAGATGGTGACAAAAAGGCGGTAAAAGATGCCACTGCCGCTCTGATCAAGGACGCGACATCCGACCGTCAATTAATGAGCGATCTTTTGTCTTACCAAGGTGGCTACGGGACAGCGTCTCGCAAGGCAGAGATGGCGGCGACACTCCGGGCGATCAATGACAACCTGAGCAAACTGCTCACTAACATCAGAGGTTGTATCGATGGCTCCGGTCCCTGTGAGCCACTAGAAAAGCTCGGTTTGGCTACGTACTCTAAAGACTTGTTAGTGCCCGCCGGCGATGTGGTGATCACTGCTGCGATTGGTGGGTTTGGCGGTGGGAAAGTGGTCCAGAGCTGTGGCGACTATGCGGCTGGGCTACATGGTGAGAGCGGCTTCATCCTTAATATGGCTGGAGTGGTCTGCAACAATGGCGATCACCAAAAGCTGGTCGGTGCTCGGCCTGCCACATCATTCGACCAACGCTGTCCCAGTGGCTCGGTCTTGACCGGAGTCCAGGGTCGCAGAGAGGTCTTTGAGCGCATGACTCTAATCGGCTCGCTGGTCCTGGAATGCACACCTCTTGATGTACTGCGCTCTGGGGGCTCGGCCCGAAATGAAGTGGTGGTGTTTTCGGGTGAAGAAGAACGTTCTCAATCAGCCCGCTGCGAACCCGGTCAGGCGGTCAAGGCAGTGGTGTTCGGCGCTGGAAATCTGGTCGACAGCATCGGCCTGCAGTGCATAAAAGTGCTCTAATTTTAGTCTCAAATGAGAACTGGCCTTGCTGGAATATGTGTTAGTAAGATTTGACGAAGTGCTCCGAATATGTTGGACTAAGTTGTCTAGAATACTCAAAGTCGCTGCTTGTGTTGGCGGCAGCGATCTCTCTGGGTGGTGGGTGCCGAGTGTCGCTACGGCTAGCCCCAATGCAGGAGTTCGACTGTCCCCATATGGGGCCTGTAGGTGTTCTAAGTCTTACAACGAAATTTCAACTGAGAGAGCTCACTGATGTCTGAACTTAAAAAGAAACAACGCCACTTTGGTGCCTATCTTTCTCGCAAGCGCGCAGAAGCGGGGCTCAGTCAGGATGCTGCAGCGGCGGGCCTAGGCTACAGCGCACGATATTTTCTGTCGCGAATAGAGAACAATAGAGTCTCTTTGCCCTTCGAGAAAATACCGCAAATCGCGGCTCTTTATTCCATACCGCTGCAAGAATTGGCTCAGGCTGTCATTGAGGAACAAACTCGTATCCTAGTCGACCGAGTGCAAAAGATTGTTAAAAACGCCACCCCTCGCCCGCCACGGCAGCCACGCAAGGCTTGAGTTGGGGTTGATTTTTAAGGACTAAAGTCGTTGGCGCTGGGCGCTACGTAGGCCCTGGTCCCCAATTGGGGATCCATAAGAACCTTTTGGAAGGTTCTTACGCGGGCCACGAGGCAGATCCTCGTGAAAAGAATGGTGGGCCCAGAGGGACTTGAACCCCCAACCAATCGGTTATGAGCCGACTGCTCTAACCATTGAGCTATAGGCCCTCAGGAGCTGAAGCAGCTCCGGGAAATAAGAGAATGGAGAAGGGCGAGCTAAAAAGCAAGTCCAGATCGCACCAAATCAGCTTTCGATGAACGCCCGTAGCTTCTTGCTGCGGGAAGGGTGCCGCAGTTTACGCAGAGCTTTAGCTTCGATCTGACGAATCCGCTCGCGAGTAACGTCGAAGTTTTGTCCCACTTCTTCCAGGGTGTGGTCACTCTTCTCGCCAATCCCAAAGCGCATCCGCAGCACTTTTTCTTCCCGCGGCGTTAAGGTCGCGAGGGCTTTGGTGGTCTGCTCGGAAAGATTGTGATTGATGACCGACTCGCTTGGCGAGTGCTGGGACTTATCTTCAAGGAAGTCACCAATGTGGTTGTCTTCCTCTTCGCCGATCGGGGTCTCGAGAGAGATTGGCTCGACCGCGATCTTGAGAACTTTGCGGACTTTGTCGACCGACATCTCCATACGAGCTGCGATCTCTTCTGGTGTCGGTTCCCGACCCATCTCCTGCACTAAATACCGCGAGGTGCGGATCAGTTTGTTGATGGTCTCGATCATGTGAACCGGAATCCGGATCGTCCGAGCCTGGTCAGCAATAGCTCTAGTGATCGCCTGACGAATCCACCAAGTTGCATAAGTCGAGAATTTGTAACCGCGACGGTATTCAAACTTCTCCACCGCCTTCATCAGGCCGATGTTGCCCTCTTGAATGAGGTCAAGGAACTGCAAGCCGCGGTTGGTGTACTTTTTCGCGATCGATACCACGAGGCGTAGGTTGGCTTCTACCAACTCACGCTTAGCGTTTTCGGCGCGGCGTTGAATTTCCGCTAGTTCGCTATAAACGGAGGAAATCTGCTTAGATTCCATGCCGCTTTCAGCACTAGTGCGATTAATCGTATCGTTGGCTGCCATGCAGTTACGAACGATACGCTGCCACTCACGATCAGAGGCGTGGCCGAAAGCCTTGTCTGGTGACTTGGTGACGTGTGCTAGCAAGTCATCCCGTGAGGTATTCAGGCGCCGTGCGTAATAGGTCAGGTCCTGCTCGGCTTCGCGGATCGAGTTGGCGAATTCAGCCAACCTGTTGATCGCGGCGGTCATCAACTTGCGATTGATGTTTAGATCGCGGAAGGCCTCGAAGACTACCTGGCGCGATTCATCAACTAGCTCCACGTGCTTTTTCGCGGGGCTCTTTTTCTTACGTAGCACTTCGAAGTCGTCAACCAGTTTCAGAACCTTCTTGGTCGCCTTCTTCATCTTGTCGGAGTGCAGCTGCTCATCTTTGGAAGCCTCGTCGTCGTCGAAGCCTTTAATGAAGCCCTTCATGCGGATTTCATCGGCTACGAAGGCGCGAGCGGCACCGACGACAACGTCGATACCTAGCTGTACATGCAGCAAGCGCTCGAGCATCCGATTTTCTTCGGATTCGATCTTCTTGGCGATTTCAACTTCACCCTCGCGGGAGAGCAGCGCAACGCTACCCATTTTGCGCAGGTAAATACGAACAGGGTCGTTGGATTTGCCTAGCGAGGAGTCGCCGGTGGCAACCTCTGCCGCTTCTGGCTTCTCAGTGTCGGCTTCGCTCTCTTCGTCAGAGTCGCTGTCGCTCTCAGCTTCCGGGAGGAGTAGGTCTTCGTCACCTTCATCCTCGCCGCTGGAGGCGCCTTTTTGCTTGCTAGCGGCACCGTCAGCGAGGTCGATCCCCGCATCTGTGAGCGCAGACACCACTTCGTCGATAAGGTTTGGGCGGATCTTGATGCGGGCTTTCTGCAGCGCAGCATCGATCTCACCGTAAGTGAGTTCACTTTTGCTTGCTTCAGCCTTTTTAATCAGCTGAACAATTACTTTTTCTAAATCAATCGCGCCAGCTTTAGCTGCTTCATTAGCTTCACGATCTGCCTTGGCTTTGCCGGCAACGCTAGGGCCTTTGGCGCCCTTCTTGGCAGGGGCAGGTGCGGCTTTAGCGGCGCCAGCGCCGTTAGCATTCACGCTGGTTGCAGGGCGAGCCGGTGCCGCAAGAGCACCTTTTTTCGCCGCGTTTGGATCGGCTTTCTTCACCTTGGTGGTCGGAGCAACCGGCGCTTTCACGCCGGATTTAGCAGCTGCAGGTGCGGAAGTCTTCTCCGCCTTTTTGGCCGCAGCTACCTTTTGAGGCATCGCTTTTTTCGTCTGCTGCGTGTCTTTGCTCGGACGCAGTTTAGTGACAACGGACTCACCGGTCTTGCTGGCTTTGGAGGCTTTGGGGGCCGCTTTCTTCATGGGCTTGCTAACCAACTTGTGCTTTGTGATTGTATCACCGGCTCGGCCGTCACTAGTCTTGGACTGACTTGTGGAGGTTGCCTTGCTAGCGGCCTTCGTATTGGAATGAATAGTCGCAGATTTGCTCGCCGTTTCAGGTTTGCTACCGCGACGCAGCCGCACAGTTTTGGACCCGTTAGGAGATTTTGTCAATTTATCACTGCTCTTAGTTTTTGTTTTATTGGTGGCCATGCCCGGTTGGTCATCCCCATATTAAGTGGCTTGACTGAGAGATAAGCGCACAGGTGGTTTTAGACCGCCCGGGAAATACCCTTCGGGGGTCAGCCTTGCCAAAGTCTAACCTTTATAATGAATAACCATGAATCCTGCAACGTTAAACCATACTTATGGTCTATGTCCAGCAAGACTTTAAGAATCGACGGCGGCGCTTCTCATCAATTAGTGACAGATTTGGTGAGTTCTTGAATAGTTTTAATGATTTCAGTGACTTCGCTCCGCCTATTGGGGTCCCTCGCGGCGCGATTCATTTCTGCTTTTAGGCGAGTCACCGTCTGCTTGACGCGTTTTTGTGCGATATGGCCGAAAATTTGCCGGATCCGGTCGCGGCGGTTGTCGCAGACAAAGGCTCCCGCAGCCGCCTTGAGCTGCTCCAGCAACTTGTCGATGCCCGGGTAGTCGGTGCTTTCCCACGTTTGTGGCGGCTGGGCTGCCGGAGCCTGCCCCCGCTCGAGACAGTCGAGAAACTCTTTAAAGAGCGCCGCATGTTCTGGCCCTAGCTCGAGCTCACTACTTACTTGTGAAACGATGGCCTTACAGTCGACCTCTTCCGGTTGGGCATGGAAAATATGGCCGAAGAGGTCAAAGCCGGCACGGTCTAGCGGCGCCACGGGCGCTCTTTGTGGCTCGCCCGACACGGCGTTTTTGGCGGGAGGCGAAACTCCTAGCATGGGAGTCACGCGGTGACCCTGCTGAGATTGACTGGATTCAGATGGCAGCTGGCTGGCGATGCTGCTGGCATCGATGCCGGTAAGATGGGCAATTCTCGTCACTAGGAATGATCGCTGGAGGCGATCTGGAATCTGCGCCAGCCAAGGCACAAATTCCTTTGCTACGACCTCTGGAATTTGCAGGGTTGCGGTGGTCTTGAGGCGCTCACTGACGGCGAAATCTAGCAGGTCGGAGCTACTCGCGAGTAGCTCCTCAAGAGCGCCTACGCCCTTGGCCCTAACAAAGCTGTCGGGATCTTCGGCGCTGGATAATACGGCTGCCTTGACCTGGATCTCGGGTACGGAGAGAGCCACTTTCACGGCGGCAAGTGTTGCCTTCTGGCCGGCACCATCGCCATCAAACAGCAGTACAACTGTACCGGTCGCGTGGCGTAGGAGCTTGAGCTGAGCCGAGGTAAAAGCAGTACCAAGGCAGGCGACTGCCTCAGGTATGCCGGCTTGCCAAAGCTGCAGAGTGTCCATGTAGCCTTCGACCACTACGGCACGGCTGCGCCCACGCATAGCCGAGCGCGCTTGATCGAAGCCGAATAATGTGTGGCTCTTGTCGAAGAGGCGACTTTCCCGGCTGTTCAGGTACTTGGGTTGACTGCCGTCCATGGTGCGGCCACCAAAGCCAATGACGCGACCGTGCTGATCGCGGATTGGGATGGTCAGACGCCCGCGCAGAAAATCATAAGCACTGCCATCTCGCGACGATGCTGTTGCCAGCGAGCAGGCAATCATGTCTTCTTCGCGGTAGCCTTTTTGGCGGAGAAAGCGCACCAAACCGTTGCCCTCTTGAGGGCTGACACCGAAGCCATACGCATCTAGGTTGGGCTCGCTAAAGCCACGGTCCAAAAGATACTCATTAACTAGTTTGCCGCGGGAGCTGCGCCTTAACTCGGCGTAATATTCCTGGGCTGTTTCCATCATTTTATACAGTGAAGCTTCTTGGCGCTGGCCACCGCGGCGGTTAAGACTTGCCTCTAATTCAGGTGCTTCGATGCCGTATTTGCCTGCCAGGTAGCGCAACGCATCGACAAAGCCGAGTCCTTGAATCGCGCGCACGAAGTCGATGGCGTCGCCGTTTTTCTTGCAACCGAAACAATAGAAGTGATCATCGTACAGGTTAAAACTAGGAGACTTCTCATTGTGAAACGGACATAGGCCGACGGGACGACCAGAACGCGTCTCTAGCGAGACCGTCTCGCCAATGAGTGAGGCAAGGCTCACCCGGCTTAAGATGCGGGTCTTAACGTCAGTGAGCGAGTCCGTCATGGGGCAGGTCATCCTCCGACTTGCGGTGCGTGCCCCGGGAGGATAGCGGTGCTTGGCTTTGCCGACAATAGAGGTTCACAGGCGCTTAGCTAGCCGATCACCGAACTCGCAGAGATTCTTGATGTTTGCCAAGATCAAATATTCTGGCTGCGAGAGTTTATCTTTATGAGCTTGAATAATACCGAGCAGCTGGTGTGGGCGAGGTTGCCTACAGAGATTCTTCGGATCATGCTCGTCGTCGGTTTCAGGTAACGACTCAGCTGCGATAAAAGTGACGCTGTCGTTGCGGTGGAATACTTTAAACTCTGACCCAAGTGCCAGATTTAGCTTCTGAATCAGATTGGCGGTCGTGACTGCCTTTTGATCCTTACGGTAGTAGGCGATGGCGAAATATGGCGTTACCGTACTAGCGGCCTGGTCCAATAGATAATAGGTACTTAAGCCACTGTAAATAGGTCCAGGTTCCACTTGTAGATTGCAGGCGGCAGCAGGAAAATAAACTGTCGCCGCCTCGGGTTTCCTTGGGTCATAAAAAAGTCGACCGAAACCAGCGACATCGATTCCCTCTTTGATACCTACTTTGGTCGGTTTCTTAAGTTTAAGGGTAGTCACGAGGTCCGCGGCTTTTAACTCCGCAAGTCCAGAGAATAGCTCCGGATGATTGCCAATTAAGCTGTAGTCGGCATGCTTGATGTTGGGCAGGGCCTCTTTGATTTTGTGACAGTCGAAGTTTGGCGGTGTCAGCGTTGCAGCCGGGTGCGTGCGATTCAGGCCAATCCCTGCGAAATAGGCCATTTCACCGTCGACAAGTAGCGGAAACGGTTGATTTGGTAAAAAGGTGGTCGCGACCAGATAGTGCCGGCATTGATTGACGGCCAGATCCGGCGCGATGCGAGCGCTCAAGGCCGCTTGCATTGCCTGTTTTTTACAGGTGATGTAAAGGTCGGCACCAGGGTAGGTTTCTTTGCAAGCCGAAAGGGCTGCGGTGAAATTACGTTTCCCCGTTGGTCCTTGTTTTAGAAGTGTAATCGCCTCTTTACGGCACGCATCAAAGTTTTTCAAGGTTTGCGTGATCTGCTTATTGCTGCGGGCGGGCGCCAGGCCAGATTGCTTGGCATAGACCGGCGAGGACCAGCCAGACACGACTATGAGAGAGAGAGTCATGAGTTGCAATAGCAAGAGGGCCATCAAAAGGTCACTTTCCCGATATTCGGTTTTGGCTCGAGCGGTATCTGGTTTATAGAGAGAAGATAACGAATTGTGGAAAGATTTGCCACAGCTGGAGGGGACTCGTGCCATCATTCGATATTGTCAGCGAACTCGATATGCAAGAAGTCGATAATGCCGTGAATATGGCGCAAAAGGAAATTGCCCAACGGTTTGACTTTCGCGGCGGTAAGTCGTCGATTGAGCTGGACAAAACAGCTAAAAAAATAAAGATTCTGGCTGACGACGACATGAAGCTGCGCTCCATTCACCAAATTGTGGAAAGTAAGCTTGCCAAACGCGAAGTCGATCTGCGCGGTTTAAAGTACGGCAAAGAAGAGTCGGGTAGTGGCGGTATCATTCGCCAAGAGATCGACCTGAAGGCCGGCCTTGATAAAGAAGAGGCGAAAGAGATCACCAAGCTGATCAAAGAAAGTAAGGTAAAGGTGCAGGCGCAGATTCAGGATGAGCAGGTCCGCGTGACCAGCAAAAGTATCGACGAGCTGCAGGCTGCGATTTCTGTGCTCAAGAAGGGGGAGCTTAAATTCCCGCTGCAATACATCAATATGCGAAGCTAAATTTTTAACTGACCCACCGTCACGTGAGTTTCGGTCAGTCTATTTCGGTAAGGTAGTTTCATGGGTTTCAATTGCGGTATCGTCGGTTTGCCAAACGTCGGTAAGTCCACCATCTTTAACGCTCTCACGGCTGCAGGCGCAGCATCGGCAAACTATCCGTTCTGTACGATCGATCCGAACGTAGGTCGCGTGGATGTGCCTGATCCGCGCTTGGAACAAATTTCCTCGGTCATCAAGACGCAAAGAACGATTCCAGCTAGCATGGAATTTGTCGATATCGCAGGTTTAGTCCGCGGCGCCTCGCAAGGTGAGGGCCTGGGCAACCAGTTTCTCGGTCATATTCGTGCTACCGATGCGATCGTTAACGTGGTGCGCTGTTTTGAAGATACCGACATCACGCACGTTGAAGGGTCGGTGAACCCAGTGCGTGACATCGAAACGATTCAGGCTGAACTGATCTATGCCGACACTAGCACTGTCGCTAAAGCCCTCGAGCGCTATCGTAAGTTCCTCAAGGCTGGCAAAAAAGAGCACATCGCAATTGTCGCCATGCTTGAGGCTCTCGATAGTCATCTGCAAGGATTAAAGCCAGGTCGGACTTTTGATCCGCAGCCTTTTGTTGGGGATATCTTTGAAGTGCTTGAGGCCTGGCGCGATTTGCATCTGCTGACTTCAAAACCAGCAATCTACTGCTGCAACGTTGATGAGGCACTTGCCTCCGGTAGCGGTGATAACGAGTACACTAAGGCTGTACGCGACTACGCTGCGAAAGAGGGTGCAGAGGTCATTCTTTTGTGCGGCAAGTTAGAGGAAGAGATCAGCACCATGGAGCTAGCCGATCGCCAAGAGATGATCGCGGCTCTTGGTATGAAAGAGCCGGGTCTGAATGCTCTGATTCGTGCAGGCTACACAACTTTGGGGCTGGCGACTTACTTTACCGCCGGTGAAAAAGAAGTTCATGCGTGGACGATTCACCGCGGCGATAAAGCGCCCGCTGCTGCCGGTAAGATTCACTCCGATTTTGAGCGCGGCTTTATTAAGGCCGACGTTTTCACGATCGCCGACCTGTTGAAAGCCGGTTCTAAAGTTAAATTAAAGGAGCTCGGTCAAATTCGCTCCGAAGGCAAAGAATACGTCGTCGTGGACGGTGACGTGATGGAATTCAAGTTTAACGTCTGATCGCCAGGATTGTCGCCATGATGATCGCCATGATGATCGCCATGATTATCATCATGACGGTGGCATAGGGCGAGTGACTGTTTCGGGCTGGGATAGGGTTTCTATATGTTACGTGCATTACTTCTCAAAAAACTCAAATCTTGGCCATACCTGTTGTTACCGCTCTTGGGTGCGTGTGTGCTTATGCGCACAGGTACCGACAGTGATCCGGCGGCTGCCAAGAAAACAGCCCCTGAGTCACTGCTGGCTGCCGTGCAGTTTCTCAGCGGAGGAGTGGGCCAGCAAGCGCAGTCAATACTAGAAGATTTAGACAGGGCCGAGACCACAGCGAATACTGGCGAGCTATACGCGATCAAAAAGCTGCGCCCATTGATTGAGCAGTTGCAGGAGAAGGATCCAAGCCTGAAACCGCGCGATTATGCGAATGCGGCAAAAGTGATGAACCTCGTCGCGCGGGATCATCCGGAAGACTTCGATCTTCAGCTAGCGACGACCAAGGGGCTCGACTTCATCGGTAACATCCTGCATTCGAATGCGACGAAGGCCAGTAGTCCGGAAGAAGAGGGCAGCGGCGCTCCGAATGCCTTGTCGAGGGCGTTAAGCTTAGTCGGGAAGTTTCCGAATCAATCGCGGGCTCATGCTCATTTAGCGGAAGTGTTAGCTGTAAGTGGTGGCGATCAAGTCACTGCCATGCGCAGTTTTGTCCGCTGTTTGCAGTTAGATCCTAATAACCGCGATTGTCGGTCGGGTCTAAAGTCACTAGCTGCAGAGTACAGTCGTCCGCGTTGTCGTGAGTACAAACAAAGTGGCTTTGCGGTGCACCGTGCAGGTGTCAAGGCTGCTGGTTCTAAGTCGCGCAAGTTCACTGTAGATAAACTTGAATTATTTATCGACGGCAGCCCTTTGCTTACCGGTGTCGATATTGCCGAAGTCGTGGCTGCCTCAAGCAATCCGGCACAAAGTTTAGTGACGCTTAAGCCAAATGCGGCGGCTCGCTTTGAAGTGCAGACCGAGGACGTGGCTAAAACCGAAGGGTATCTAGTCATCTTATTAAACGGTAAGGCCGTTGGTGCCCCGCGCGTTTTGAGCCCTGTGAGTAACGGGCAGCTCAGCTTGTCAGTCAGCGGGTCTAAACTCGACGGTGTCTGTAAGAGCTTTGATACTAGAAAGCTGCCCGCAGATGTGGTCGGGATATTGCGCTGATTGGGGTCAGGCACTTTCGCCAACGTCCTGAAAATACTGTAAAAAAAGCCATCGGCCACTGATTGCCAACACCGGCTCTTGACCATACTCCGGAAACGGCGTACAATTCCGGAGTATGGTCGGACGTATTCTAAAACTTAATACTTCCAATAGCTTGTTCCTGTTCGGGGCCAGGGGTGCCGGCAAGAGTTCGCTAATTCGCGAGCAGTTTTCGACCCGTGACGATGTCCTGTGGATCGATCTGCTCAGTGATGATGACGAAGAAGCATTCCGGCGACAGCCATCGCGGCTGGCCGAGCTGCTCGCGACGGGGCGCTACCGGATTGCGGTTATCGATGAAGTGCAAAAAAATCCTAAACTTCTCGACATCGTGCATTTGGAAATCGAGAAAAAGGCCAACGTGCAGTTCATTTTGTCGGGCTCAAGCGCCCGCAAACTTAAACGCGGCGGCGCTAATTTACTAGCCGGTCGGGCCTTCACCTTCCATTTGTTTCCGCTAACCCACAGGGAGCTCGGAGCCTACTTTGATCTCCACCAAGCGTTGGAATTCGGCACTTTGCCGAAGCTCCTGGAATTCACCGATCCTCTGGACTCATCGCGCTTTCTCAAAGCCTACGTGAGGACTTACCTAAAAGAAGAAGTTGTCCTCGAGCAGTTGGTGCGCAAGGTGGAGCCCTTCCAGGATTTCCTCGAGATCTGTGCAGTCATGAACGGCCAGATCATCAATTTTGCCAAGATTGCTCAAGACATCGGAGTTGATGAAAAGACGGTCAAGACCTATTACGATATTTTAGTCGATACGTTAATCGGCTTTTACCTACCGTCGTTTCATCGCTCAATCCGCAAGCGCCAGCGCGAGGCTCCTAAATTTTATTTGTTTGATACCGGGGTGCGTCGCGCCCTGGCTAATACTTTGAGTCTGAAGCTTGAGGCGCAGACTTATGAATACGGCCGAGCCTTTGAGCATCTCGTGATTCTTGAGGTGATGCGGCTCAATTCGTATGCCGAAGCTGATTTCAAGTTGTCCTATTTGCGCACCAAGGACGACGCTGAAATCGACCTGATCATTGAGCGACCCGGGGCTCCGGATGTACTGGTCGAAATCAAATCCTATAAGCGCCTAGATAGAAGTGACGCTAAGAAGCTTAACGCTCTTAAATCAGCATGGGATCGCCCCGCCGAGGCAATGATCTGGTCGCAGGACCCGACAGAAACCGTGGTCGAGGGAATCACCTGCCTACCTTGGCAAACTGGGCTGGCGAGGATCCTATAGGCCTGGGGTCGGGCACTTTCAGTAAACTCCTGAAAATACTGGTATCAGCCGATACTTATCCAAAATTGGGGCGGCTCCCGCTGCCCGGAATTTAAGCTAAGTCGCCGTATTTAAATGTCTTTACGCCCAAGTGGCAGTCGTCAGGCTGGCTGCGGATTTAGGGTGCTAGGCAACCGTAATCTACCGAAATTTTTGAATAAAAAAAACACCTCAAGAATTATCCCTGGCGTGACGATTACCTCTAAAGATGAATAGAAAAGGTGCGCTCTTTTGCCATGAGTTAGGCAGCCAATGGCTAGATTTTCGAAAAAAATCTACTTCGCAACTATAGCTTGCTTGTTTAGCGTGTGGTTTACCACAACGCAAACAGCACTGGCTCAGAGTGGAAATTTTTCTCTGTCTTACTCGGGACGTCTGACTCAAGCCGATGGTGCACCAGTGAGTGGACCTGTCGATGTGACTGTTAAGTTTTGGAGCGCGGCCGATGCGGGCAACGCGCTAGGAGCTCCGATTGATTTAACTAATATTGCGCTAAATCAAGGTGTGTTTGCACTACCTCTTGAGCTTAATCCCGCTCAAGTTAGCGCCGTGTTTGGTCAAGGCGCAGATCCCGTATTTATCGAGATCACGGCAGCTGGAAAGACATACCCGAGGCAGCAGTATAGTTATGTGCCCCTCGCGTTAAGAGTACCAGTCGATGGTAAGACGTTGGCGTTTGATACTGACGGCAAGCTAGCTCTCTCGCTAACTAGTCAACCAAGTGCAAATCAATTTCTAACCAAAGATAATAACGGTCGTCTCGCGTGGGGCAGTCCCTCAGTCACCACACTTCAGGGCCAGAACATTGCCAGCACAGCTCCTACCTCGGGCCAGATTCTTATTTATTCAGGCGGACAGTGGGTGCCGCAGACCCTGGCAGTCGCCGGCGCTGCTGGCGGTACCGTGACAAATGTTACCGGCACAGCTCCGCTAAGCGTGACATCAGGCACGACAACACCGGTGATC
>JAPLFY010000150.1 GCA_026390435.1 Pseudomonadota bacterium | reverse complement strand
CAGACAGTGACTGGCAACGTCACCATTCTTGGTAACAGCACGACAGCTAACAAACTTGTGCTTAACGACAAAGGCTCAGCTAACTCAGTCGCTCTGAAAGCTCCTGATACATTGGCGTCATCAATGACCTTGGAATTGCCGTCGAGCAGCGGAAGTAATGGCCAAGTACTCGCCACCAACGGATCAGGGACTCTAAGCTGGGTGTCCGGAGCGACAGGCAGCGTCACAAGCGTAACAGGCACGGCTCCAATCTCAGTCGCTACAGGTACCTCAACGCCAGTGATTTCTATGTCGCAAGCAAATGGCAGCACCAACGGCTACCTAAGCTCGGCCGACTGGACGACGTTTAATAGTAAGCAAGCTTCTGGTAGCTACATAAGCGCTCTCACTGGTGACGTCACGGCCTCAGGCGCGGGATCGGCCGCGGCAACACTTGCTGCTGTCGCTATCGCAGGAACATCTACTAAAGTGACCTATGATGTGAAAGGCCGCGTGACCTCGGGCACGTCGCTAACAGCAGCTGATTTACCTAGTCACAGCGCAGCCCTAATCACTTCTGGCACTCTTGCAGTAGCCAACGGTGGTACCGGACTATCAGCTGCGCCAACAAACGGTCAGATTCCCATTGGTAACGGGGCAAATTATAATTTAGCGACTTTAACCGCCGGGACTGGCATTAGCATAAATAATGCTGCCGGTGCCGTGACTGTTAGCGCCACAGCTGATGTCTCGACCAAAGTGTCCAAGACTGGTGACACGATGACCGGATCCTTGACCTTGCCTTCGAACGGGTTGATCGCAGGTACAAATCAGCTTGTGCTCGCTAATGGGAATGTCGGGGTTGGGACCACGAACCCCGCCGTATCACTCGATTTACGCAGCCGAACCGATGCTTTGGCTCTACCAAGTGGGACAAGTGCGCAGCAGCCCGCTTCGCCGGTCGCGGGATGGATTCGCTATAATTCCACGAATAACAATATTGAATATTACAACGGTTCTATCTGGACTGCCGCCAGTAACGCCGTTGACCCGGCGGGAATGGTTGGATCTTTCCCCATGGCAACCTGTCCGACGGGTTGGCTCGAAGCTAACGGCTCTGCGGTGTCGCGTACCACTTACGCATCATTATTCACAGCCATTAGCACGATGTACGGGTCTGGAGACGGGTCGACGACCTTTAATTTACCCGATTATCGAGGCTATTTCCTGCGTGGTTGGGATCATGGCGCCGGTAGGGATCCTGATGCAGCATCTCGAACCGCCCGTGGCGACGGTATAACAATCGGTAACAATGTGGGAACTATAGAAGCGGACCAGTTTAGGTCGCACAGCCACACTTTCGGTGGGTTGCAGCAAGCTGGGGTCACCAATAACGGCGCGGCAGCCGCTGGCTACAATCCGCCAACCCAGACTAATACCACGAGTAGCAATGGTGGGAATGAAACAAGACCCCAAAATATAAACGTCATATATTGTGTTAGCACCGCCACAATTGCGGCGACCACGACAGCTAACACCGGCTCCGGATCAGCGAACTACATTCCGCAATGGACCAGTACCACCGCCCTCGGTAACAGCCCTCTGGCGGTCAGTGGTAGCAACGTCGGAATTGGTACTGTAGCACCGACCTCGAAATTGAATGTCAATGGCGGCGATATCTTCGTCAACTCCGCCAGTGGCAACAACGGTATGGCATTCCAGGGTGCTGCAAACAGCATGTACTGGATCACTCAACCCGCCAGTACAAACATCCTGTCGATTGGTGGTAATGGCGGTACGGCTCCTAGTTCAGGTGCCATCAATATCGGTCCCACCGGCAACGTCGGAATCGGAACCACAGCACCGACCCAGCGTCTAGATATGGGAGGCGGCAACATCTCAATGGGTTACGAAATTATCACCTCGGCAGGCTGTACTTCGTCGTCGGGAGGTTGGGCATCATGTACAGCCACATGTTCTGCAGGGAAACAAGCGCTTGGAGGCGCCTGCGGGACCTCTTGTTGCACCCGATTGGCGGAATATACAAGCATTACGTCGACGAGCTATACCTGTGCGATGTATCAAACAAATGGTGCATGGGGTTTCAACGCCACGGTAGTATGTGCAAACATCAAATGAGGGGCTTCGTGGGGTCGGGCACTCTCAGAAACATGCTGAAAATACCCGCTGCTAGGACGACAAACCTAGCTTTCGAACTAAGTTAGGGACAAGTTGTCGTCTGGTGCGATCATTGCCAACGACTTCATCCGACTTCATCCGACTTCATCGGACGTGTTGCAACTCGTCAACATCCACCAAAGTGCAGATGTTTACGCCGAGATTCCCTCGACTTTCATGCCGCACCCTTTTTGAAGCGCTTGCGTGCCACATGTAGATCCCAAGCAGCCTGCAAGTTGACCCACATCTCAGCGCTCGTGCCGAGAACGCGCTCCAGCTGAATGGCGAATTCTGGCGTGATACCACGCTTACCGTTGATAATCTGATTTACCTTCGCGTGTGTGCAGCCAAGCA
>JAPLFY010000045.1 GCA_026390435.1 Pseudomonadota bacterium | reverse complement strand
CACCAGGCTCATTCGGCCAGTTTTAGTAAGCGCCCTCATCCTGGTTGGCTGCGGTACACAAAAAACTACTGTGCCATCGGAACTGAAAATTATTGGCGGCAGTCCGGCTGATGCACAACTTTACCCGGCCGTGGCCTTGGTGCGCCCTGACAGCGAAGGGATCGATTATGTCTTCTGCTCAGGCGTTTTGATTGCTGAAAAACTTGTCCTTACCGCCGCACACTGCAGCTGGGATGCTAATGATCGAGTATATGCAGCAGACACCGTAGGTGTGATGGTTGGCGACAGCACTCCCGAGAAGCATCTAGACAAGCGACTGCACGTACTCGGGATCACCGTGCATCCAAGCTTCGATCGCAGCAAGATGACGAAAGATCTGGACGGTTCGATCAGACTAAACGAAGCAAATGACATCGCCGTCTGGGAGCTAGCGACTCCAGCTACCGGTGCCCAAACCGCCGAAGTCCTTGCAGCGAGAGATCTAGACAGCGTATTTGTCGATGAAACCTTAGTCACCATCATGGGCTTTGGCCAAAGATCGACTTGGGAGTCACCCTGGACGCCGCACGAGTTCGCCGTGGCAGAGACCATCTACCGCAGCACTTACTCCCAAAGGGTCAGAAATGTTGTGAGCAGTAACGGTGGAATCCCAGTTAAACGGTCCGAGTCCAGCAACTTTCCTGGGCGCAACCAGACCGAATTCTACGCTGGTGCTGCCAAGTACCCGGACACCTGCAAGGGTGACAGCGGCGGGCCCGTATTTGCTAAGACTCCGCAGGGCAAACTACTCCTGATCGGAATCACCTCGCGCGGCTCGGGCACCTGCGAAGTTGGCGGCGTCTATACGCTAGTCCCAGCATTCCTACCTTGGCTCGAATCGGTAGCAGGCACCGTCAATCAGGGCGAATATAGCGCAGGATCTTGAACCGCCATCGTCTCTAGTATTAGAAGAAGTCTCGTCTCCACAACGCCTCTAAAAACTCTGACCACGGCATGATATCAACGCCAGATAGTTGGCGCCTAGAGGGGTCTGTTGATATGACCATGAATCGCTTAACTTGGCCTTCTTCACGTAGAGCCTTGAGACCTTTGAGGTCGCGTTCAACAACCATTGATGAAGCTTTGACCTCGATGGCCAATTCGTCACCAACTATAAAATCCACTTCCATTTGGCTGGTTGATCGCCAATAGCAGAGGTCAAAGGGTAGACGATGAATTGCGAGAAATGCCCTTAGCTCGAGAGCAATAAAATGTTCTAGTGATTTTCCGAAATTCTCACTTTTGGCGACGATTGGTAATCGACGTGCTAAGTAATTGGTTATACCCACGTCAAAAAGATAAAACTTGCTGCGGGTGATTGCCTTTCTTTTCAACGTGCTGGTAAACGGAGCGATCTTAAAGCCAATCAAGGTGTCTTCAAGCACTTCGATATAGTTGCGGAATGTAGTTGCCTTGACCTGACAATCACTAGCAAAATTTTCGATAGCGAGTTCATCACCTGAGTGTAGTGCCATGACATCTAAGAATCGTGAAAAGGCATCGAGCTGCCTAGTCACAGCTTCATCCTTAATTTCTTCTTTAAGATATAGGGATATATAATCATCTAATTCTGAGCTTAGATGCTTATCATCAATGTCGTAGTGGCGGGGTATGCCACCGTGGTTAAGATATCGCAGCAGATCAAACTGCGGAATTTCGCAACTAACTAAGGGGAATAATTCAAGGCGTGTGGCGCGTCCTCCGAGGAGGTTCGCCTGACTTCTCTTAAGCTTGCGCGCACTAGAGCCAGTCATCAGAAACCGTGCAGCTTTGTCCTCTATGGTCCGATGAACCTCATCCAATAAATCCGGAATTTTTTGAACCTCATCGATCACGATCAGTTCGTTTGAGCCGATGCATTCCTCGTAGATCAGTCCAGGTCTATTGGTCAGGCGCTTAAGCACTGCACGATCGAGTAGGTTATAAACTCGTGTTGGCTTTAATGTGTGCTTATAGAGAAAGGTTTTGCCTGCCGAGCGCGGTCCAAACAGAAAAGCGCTTTTGCGAGCCAAAGTTTCCGTCAGATCGAGTAGCCGGCTATAGGGCATGGCGACACTCCTCAACTAATTTGAGCAAATACATGACAATCGTGAACAATTATGAGGATTGTCATGACAATCCTCCACTAAAAATATCTAATTGTCTAATAATATGAGCATATTTTTGATTAGGCGCGAACTAGAGGGAGGCTTAGGAAGTACCACCATTTTTCGCCTCCATTTCCTGGTGACGATGCCGCTCTCGCAGCAAACCTGGCTCGAATCGGTAGCAGGCACCGTCAATCAGGGCGAATATAGCGCAGGATCTCGCTAAAACTACTCAGAGTCACATCTGGCCTCGGACCGCCTGGGTCATGAGGCGTGATCTCTGCGTTCTTCTCGATGTTTGTTAGTGGTGAGAATTCTGCCAGCGCCTCTATGTCTCCCGCTGAGGCAATCCCGTATTCTGCCCATGCGGTGAAGACACCAAGACGCTTGCCCAAAGCCACGTCTTTTCGCCGGTTGTCGCCAACCCAAACCACCGTGCGTCGCACCTCGGCGGGTGCTTCGTCCAGTTCATAATCCATCAGCACAGTCTTTAGACCGCGAGTTCCGGGCTTTTCATACTCATCGGGAAGAATCCTGACCTTACCGGCAAAGCCAAAATTGTGCCGCGATACATGCTTAAGCAGAATCTCGCTGTCGACTTTGACTCGGGCGAGCTTTTCGTGGGTGGGCAGTCGCGGATCTGGCAAGCCATACACCGCATCAAAAAACGGCAGTAAACCTAATTTATTTAGCTTCCACATCGCCACATAGCGCGGTGCATCGGTAAGCGCAATGCAGGGGAGCCGCGGACAACGCCGCCGCAGTTCCGTCAAAGTCGCCACGACATCGGCAAACGGCTGCAATTTACGGGCACCGGCTGCTAAAAAGGCGGCCCGCGCTGGATCCACCACTTGCTTAAGCATGCCGTCGATATCATCCCCGAAACACTTGATCACCGATGGCAACTCTTGCACCACGAACGGATATTCTATCGATGCGTGCGCCGTGAACACATCCCTAGCCTCGCTATAAAGCTGTGCTATAGGCACCCGAGTGATAACCTCAACCTCTGCCAGCAAAGCTCGAATAGCCACCACATAATATCCCACCCAGTCAAACAAGGTGTTGTCGATATCGGTGACAAAAAGCTTAGGATCAGGACCCAAAATCACATCAGGCATGCATCACTTCCAGCGATTGTGGAGCCAAAAATACTGCTCTGGGCAACGGCGGATACAGGTCTCTACAACGGCATTAAACTCTGTCGATTGCTTTAGGATATCAGCGTCAGTATCGCCTGTGTACTCGAGGCTGACCTCGGGCAAGAAATATTGAACGTGACGATTAAAGCTTTGACGCAGGACAAAACTAGGCACGATTGGAGCGCGAAAACGGCGGCAAATCGCGGCAAAACTAGTATTGGTTTTTGCCGGGTGACCAAAAAACGGCAACTTTGGTTCGCCTGGACGCGCCTGGTCCATGACAAAACCGACAATCTCGCCACACTTAAGAGCCTCTGCTATCGCCTTCAGGCCGTCGCCCTTTTTCTCACGTTTAACCGTGAGAAAACCATTATGACGACGACACTCCGACACAAACCGGTCGACACTCGACGACCCGACTTTCTTCACGAGTACATAGGACGGAACAAAATTCCGCGTGCACGCCGCTCCCATGGCTTCCCAATTACCAAGGTGCATACAAAGGACGTAAGCCCCATGTCCCGCGGCCAAGGCGTCTCGCAGGTAATGCTCGTCTTTCATCGTAACGGTAGCAGCGACATCAATAGCGCGACTGTAGAAAAACTCGAATGCTGTCAGCAGAAAATGATAATACGATGCTCGGCCTATGGCTCTGCGTTCCGCGGCAGATTTTTCTGGGAAGGCTATCGCCAGATTATGCAGGACCACACCGCGCCGCAGTCGGACGCAGTCAAAGCCAATCCAGGCAAGGCCCTTGGCTAAGCGGTCGATCGCTCCTGCAGGAAGGCGCGTGATGATTGCTGACAAGGCTCGAAGTAGCCAATACATCGTTAATTTAGCCTCAAAATAGCTACGCCTAGAAAATTTACCAATGCTGATCAATAAACGGCTGCGGCAGCTTTAAGCCGTGGGCATATTCCAGGTCGAGTCCAATCAATCGCACTCCGAGAAAGTTCCTAACCCAATCAGAGCCGTGCAGCAATAGCTCACGCCATGGACCATCGGCGATGATGCGGCCTTCGTTCAGAATTAAGAGTCTGTCGGCGAAGCGAATGCCGATTTCGACGTTGGACGTGACGACGAGTTGAGCGCGATCTGCCCCCTCCCCGGACAATGCCAAGATCATATTGAGGATAATGGTGGAAGTCACCGGATCCAGACCAGCGGTCGGCTCGTCAAAAATAGCCACCACAGGATCCGTCGCTAGTGCTCGCGCGATACCGACCCGCCGCTGCATGCCGCCCGAAAGCTCGAAGGGGAACATATTCTGCGTGCGGCCCAACTTAACACCGGCAAGTAGCGAGTCGATGCGGGTGCTAATTTCTTTGGGCGACATGTCGGTCATGTTTTCCATGGCGAACGTCAGATTCTCACCCACTGTCATGAAATCAAACAAGGCACCCTGCTGAAAGGCCATTCCAACCTTGCGCAAGGTTTGTTGCCGCTCCCTTTCACTGGCGTCACACATACTCGTACCCAGGAGGCTAATGTCGCCGCTGTCGGGACTGAGTAAACCAAGAAGCAGCTTCAACACAGTGGATTTACCGCTACCGCCGGGCCCGATCAAGCTGACTCGCTCGCCGCGAGCTATGGAAAAAGAAATGTCATTCAGTAAGGTTACGTCACCGAATGACAATTTGACGTGCTGCATGGAAATCACGTTGACTCCCGGGGCCTCGGCCCATACCTTAAGATGCCGTGACAAGACGCCTTAACTCGCTGACCGAGCACGAAGTTGCCTCGATACTAGATAGTGGAAAGCTAATTATAAACTTTCCTAGTGATTTTAGCGCGTCTGATGCCTAGTGTCTGGTTTTTCTGCCCAAGGGTCTAAGGAGCCTGTAGCAACTGAGTAGCCAAGTGGACCATTTCATTGCGCTGAATCCCCCACTGCCATGTATAGATGTCAGCTTGGGAGCAGGATTCGTGACGGCACTTGCGGCCGACGGATTGCGGGTGCGCTTTGTCGACTCCACCGCGCTGCAGACACAAGGGCAAGTCAATCTCGCTTTTACCTCGGACCAGAGCTACAAATTTAACTGGCACCTGCTGGGCACCAAAGACGGCGAGCTGCACTTGAGTATCGGAGAAAGGGACCACCCTGCCCTTGCCGACCTCATGACTCTAGTCCGAAAGAACCAACACATATCCATCTGCGCCACGACCGACGTCGAGGCTAGCGACCGTTTTACCGGCTTCGAACATGTGACGTTGCTGCCCAAGGCTCTGCCCGAGCTAGACTGGTCCGAGCTCGACACTAGCATGCAGTTTCTTGGTCGTAAGCTACCGCTACCATTGCTGATTACTGGCATGACGGGCGGCCTTGCCCGCGGTGCTGAGATTAATTTTAGGCTGGCCAGGGCCGCTGCCGCCTTCGGCATCCCCATGGGGGTGGGCTCGCAACGGGTCGCCTTAGATAATCCCGATCATGCCGCGATATTTACCGTCAAAAAGGCCGTGCCGGACCTCTTTCTGATTGGCAATATCGGCATCGCTCAACTACTGCAGCCGGACGCAGTCGATCTCTGCTGCCGCGCGGTCGACATGATTGAGGCCGATGCCTTAGCTGTTCATGTCAATGTTTTGCAGGAAGTGGTGCAAGTCGAGGGCGACCGCAATTTTCGCGGTGTTTTAGACAGCATCGCTAAGGTCGCGGCAAAATTACCGGTACCCCTCATCGTCAAAGAGGTCGGCGTTGGCATCGATCCGAGCAGCGCGCAAAAACTTGCCGAAGTGGGGGTAAAAGCTCTGGACTGCGGCGGCAAGGGTGGCACGTCTTGGAGCTTCATCGAGGGCGAGCGTGCCACGTCGGAAATCACCCGCAGTGTCGCAGCCACCTTCCGAGACTTTGGCATACCAACCGCTCTGGCTGTAACCGCATTGCACAAGAGTTTGCCGCAGATGCCACTCATCGCCACGGGCGGTATCCGCGACGGCCTGATGGTGGCAAAGGCGGTAGCACTTGGCGCCACCGCTTGCGGTATCGGACTGCCCATGCTGCGGGCAGCCTTAGCCAGTGACGAGGCCCCTTACGAGGTCCTGGAAATCATGGCCAAGGGCCTGCGCACGGCCATGATCGTCAGCGGCGCCAGGACTCTGAACGATTTGCGGTCGCGCGTCCACTGCGCGCCTGCATTTAGCGATAATTTAGCTAGGTTTACGACGACCAGGACACCCTAAGGATGCCGTAACGGACTTGATAAAGCTGAGGTGAAGCATGGATCCCAAACCCACATGTAAAAGTCGCTCGCAGATTTCCTCGGAAAAGGGAACGGGCAACGACTTGCATAATCACGCCGCGCCTGGCCCTCTGCCTTGCGACACGGAAGCTGAGACACCGCGCTCCTCACGCCTACCTGGATTTTACGAACTACCCCGGTCGGAACGCCTGCGTGCCGTACAGATATTTTCCGGCCTAGGCCAAACTGAGATCGATGCTCTCGGTAACGTTGGTACCCTGCGCGGTGAGCTGATCGATGTATTCGTCGAAAATGGGGTGGGTGCGTTTAGCCTGCCACTCGGCATCGCCACCAACTTTCATATCAACGGTCGCGATATTCTGGTCCCTATGGCCGTTGAAGAAACCAGCGTGATCGCAGCGGCCAGCCACGGCGCTAAGCTAGCCCGCAGCGGCGGCGGCTTCACCGCGTCCAGCACCGCACCCATCATGACTGGCCAGGTCCAGCTGCTGCTTGAGTCGGACTGCGACTTCGACGCCGTCCTGACTGAGCGTAAGCAACAGCTCATCGACTTTGCCAACCGCGGTCAAGAGCGCTTGCTCGCGCGCGGCGGCGGTGCTGTGGATTTGACCTGGCGTCATATTCCAGAGATTCGCAGCTTAGTGCTGCATGTTCACATAAATACTTGCGATGCGATGGGCGCCAACATCGTCAATACGATGTGCGAGCGCATTTCCACGCTCATGCCTGAACTACTGCCGGTTGGGATTGGCCTGCGGATCTTAACTAACCTGACTGACCGCCGGATGACGGAAGTGAGCTGCCGGGTACCGGTTGCTGCACTGCAGTCAGCCGAGTTCGAAGGTAAGCAGGTGGCTGAGCGCATTGTGATGGCTTATCAATTCGCTGCTCATGACGTGCACCGCGCGACAACAAATAATAAAGGCGTCATGAACGGCATCGATCCCGTCCTGATTGCAACTGGCAATGACTGGCGGGCAGTGGCAGCGGGAGCGCATGCCTACACCTGCCAGTCGGGAAGCTACCAGCCACTTACGACTTGGCATCTGGCACCCAACGGTGATTTGTGCGGGACCTTGCGACTGCCACTAGCTGTAGGCGTCGTGGGTGGCGTCACTCGCCTCCACCCCACAGCTCAGGCCGCACTCGCTCTCCTCGGGCACCCCGATGCGCGCGAGTTGGCAAACATCGTGGCCTCCGTTGGTTTGGCACAAAATCTATCGGCCCTTAGGGCCTTGGCGTCGGAAGGCATCCAGCGCGGCCACATGAGTCTGCACAAGAGTAATCTTGATTTGCTCGATCGCCGCGGGGGAGCCAGCAAGGAATGACGCAGCGGCGACTAGTCAGCGCAAGTGTCCCCGGCAAAGTCATGCTGGCCGGGGAGTATACCGTGTTGCACGGGGGCGAAGCCCTGGCCGTCACGGTCGCGTTAGATTTAGTCGCGCAAGTCTCACCTTTGCCGACTGGCACTATTGCCGGCTGCCGAGTGCTCTCGGATTTATGGGATGAAGTGCAGGAAATCAGGCCTGGCACGCCGGCCACCGCCTTCTCGACCTCACCACTGCTAGCCGCAGTCGCACGCGGTATGGAGCTTTACGGCATCAAATCGGCAGAGGTAAGCATCCGTTCGGCGCTGCCATTAGCTTACGGAATCGGCTCCTCATCAGCACTGCGACTCGCGGTGCTCAGCGCGATGCAGGATTTTGCCCGCCAGGAGCAACAACTGCCGACGCTGAGCCAGACTGAGCACTTACCGGTGGCGCGCGAGGCTCTAGCCCTGCAAAGGGCGGCGCAGCGCCAAGCCTCCGGTTACGATATCGCGACGCAACTTTACGGCGGCTTGGTACAGAGTGGCAGCAGCAACGACTTGGCAAGTTGGCCTACTGCGCTCAGCGCGCAGGGAGCTGACACCTGCGCCAAGCTTGCTCGGATAGTTCATGTATACGTGGGTGGTATGGGTGCGCCGACCACTCCCGTGATGACCTCAACCAGTGAGTGGTTGGAAGAACGCGCCGCGATGCCGCAGTTAGCGCGGCTAAATTCCGCCTTGCAACGGTCCATTTTGGCAGCCTTGATTCAGATGGATCTTGATACGACCGATCTTGTTAACGATAATACCAAAACAATTTCTGATTTAGCTGCAGCTACGGGTGCCCAACGCCGCTTTCTATCAGAGTCACCGCACTTCCCCAAATCCCTCGCCGCTCAACTCGCGGCACTACCTGGCTGCGACCAGACTTGGAGCTTTAAAACCACTGGTGCCGGTGGTGAGGACGCCCTATTAGTATTTGGACGCAGTGCCGACATCAGTGCCGCAGATAGCACTCTGCGCACTTTAGGCTGGCACCCGATGCCGGCATCATTTACCGGTCTCGGCTTGCGACTTTGCCGCAGTCTAGAGTTTTCGGAGGCGGCCCATGGCTAATATCGATCAGCAACTTGAGTTTACCGCTGAGGTACCCAGTAACATCGCACTGGTCAAATACTGGGGCAAGCGCGATCCAGAGCGTCAGTGGCCGGCAAACGACTCGCTGTCAATGACACTTAACGCCGCGCGCACGATCACGACCGCACGCCTTCGTCACGACGCCAAAGACAAAGACAAAGACAAAGACAAAGACAAAGACAAAGACAATGGCGACGTGTTGCTACGCGCCGATATGGGCGGCGACCTACAACCTGTGACTGGCAATGATAAGGCCCTGCGTCACTTGGCCTACCTGCGCCGCGAACTAAAGATGCCACCGGCATTACACATTGCGACTAAAAACACCTTTCCCAGCGGTTGCGGCATTGCCTCAAGCGCTAGTGGTTTAGGTGCACTTACCCTGGCAGCCATCTCGGCCTGGACAGGAGCCCGCTCGCTAACTGAACTGGCTGCTGGCGGCTTTGATCTGCCGCGCCTGGCTGAGTTAGCGCGCCTAGGCTCAGGCAGTGCCTGCAGGAGTTTTTTTGGCGGCTATTGTTTGTGGACCGCTGGCGCTGAAACTGAATCTCAGTCGGTGATGCAAGTCTACGACGAAGACCACTGGCCGCTGGCTGATTTGATCGTGATTATCTCACCCGAGACCAAGTCCGTGAGCTCGTCGGCTGGTCATCTGACCACAGCAAGTAGCCCGCTGTTTAAACCGCGGGTTGCCGGGATACCGGCGCGGATGCGCCGCGTCAGGGCCGCACTTGCAGCCCGCGACTTGGATGCACTAGGCGTCGAGATTGAGGCGGAAGCCCTTGATATGCATGCAGTTATGATGACAGCTACGCCCAGCCTGAGATACCTACTGGACGGCAGTGTGGACTTTCTCTCTTGGCTGCGCAAAGAACGTGAAGAAACCGGCCTTCCGGCCTATTTCACCATCGACGCCGGCCCCAATATTCACGTGATCTGTGATTTGAAGGATGCAGCTAAAGTCAGCGCTCGTATCAATGCTGCGTTCCCCCACTTGGCGATCATCGCAGATAGAACAGGCGCTGGTCCCACTCTCACCGGGAGACCTCTACCGTGAAGCAGACGGATATGCACTCCGAACTGTTAACCGAACGCCCGGTCGCTCCAAAGCTAAGCGCTCAAAGTGTGCAGGCCAGTGCGAGCGGTAAGGCAATTATAGTTGGCGAGCATGCTGTCGTTTACGGTGCCCGTGCCGTAGCGATGCCGATTAACTCCCTACAGATGAATGTCCGCCTAACGGTGACACAAAAGTACGATAAAAATGGTCAGCCGCAAGTGCGGATGCTGATCGGGGGGCGCCCGGTAACAGCGCATCTGCGCGGCGTGATTGACGATGCATTTACGGTCCTGGGCCTGGAGCCATTTCCACTCGACATGGAAGCTCATTCCACCGTCATGATTGGCGCTGGCTTAGGCTCGTCCGCCAGCCTGTGCGTGGTGATTTTGAAGGCGATTGCCGCAACCGTGGGCATGCCGATGAGCCGCTTTGAATTGGCCAACTTTGCCAATCAGCTGGAACGTCGCTTTCACGGCAATCCCTCCGGACTTGATACGGCAGCCGTAGCAATGGGACATGCCATCTCCTTTGCTAAAGGCGGGACGCCGACGGAATTAGCTGTGGCAGCACCGGCTGGTCATGAATCGTGGCGCTTCGCCTTGCTCGACAGCGGCGTTCGTTCGTCCACCTTGACGATGATTCAGGTGGCGGCGCCCTATTTCCAAGGGAGCTTGGGTGAGCAGAGATTGGCGGCCTTCGACAGTCTAGCTGAATCCACGGCGCGTGGCCTAACTTTAGGCGACCAAGGCATAGTGGCTGAGAGCATGAAGCAAGCGGGTGCGTGGCTAACTGAAGCTGGTGTTGTCTCCGATGCCCTAACCGAGCTAATCAATGCCGCGACTAATCTCGGCTGCCCTGCCGCCAAGTCAACAGGCGCCGGCGGCGGCGGCTGCGTCTTAGCGCTGCTCAACCGTGAGCATGCTGACGCACAATTGGTGGCTTTACGTGAACTACTTGGTGGCACAAAAGTGTGTGCCGTGGAGCTAAGATGAAAAAGTCTATTTCGATCGCTTTCAGCCCAGACACCGATGATGCCTTTATGGTCCACGCCTTGCGCGCCGGCATGATCGATACTGGAGATTATGAGCTTTCGTTCACAGCTGCTGACATTCAGGAGCTAAATTCAGAGGCAAAAAACGGTACTTACGATCTGACGGCGATCAGCATTGCAGCCTATCCGCAACTGGCGTCTGATTATCTGTTGATGCCTATCGGTGCCAGCATTGGTGATGAATTCGGGCCGGCGGTGATCGTGCGTCCAGACAGCACCCTGAAAAAAGCCCAAGACTTAGCCGGACAGCGGGTGGCCGTGCCGGGCCTGCAGACGTCTGCCTACTTCGCGGCCCGCGGGCTCATTGGCGACTTCACGGCGGTGCCCATGAGTTTTCTCGACATCGGCGATGCCGTTTTGAGCGGTGACGTGGCGGCGGGAGTGCTCATCCATGAGCTACAACTCGACTGCGAGCAGCGCGGCTTCCGTAAACTGGCTGATCTTGGTCGGCTGTGGAGTGAGCGCTTTCACTTGCCGCTGCCGTTGGGCGCCAACGCCATCAAACGCAGCCTGGGACCCAAAGTAATAGAAGAAGTCACGCAGCTACTACGCCTTAGCATTGAGATGGGCCTGGCCAACCGCAGCGCCACCCTCAAAGAGGCTATGCGCTCATCGAAAGCCGACCTCGACGTCACCGCCGGGGACAAGTATATTTCCATGTACGTAAACCGTCGCAGCTTAGCGCTGCAAGAGGATGTACGTCAGGCTATTCAAACACTGTTCGCTATTGGCGAAGAGTCGGGCCTATGTACACACATCAGTCTGCAAGACGCACTCTATGAGTAAGCGTGGTCGGATTGGTCTCAATTCCACAATCAGGGGACGATGATGGATGTGATCAGGAATGTGGCGAGAAAAATTGACCAAGGTGAGCGTCTTAGTGATGAAGACGCTTTGGCCCTATTTAATAGCAACGAGCTGGTGGAGATCGGTCGCTTAGCCGACGGGGTCAACCGGGCAAAAAATAAAGACCTAGTCTTCTACAACGTCAACCGTCACATCAACCCGACCAACATCTGTGCACTGAGTTGTAAGTTTTGTGCTTACTCAAGAAAACCGGGCGAAGAGGGAGCTTACGCTTATTCCATTGAAGAGATGGTGACCAAGGCCGGCGAGGCTGTGGCGCAAGGTGCCACGGAAGTGCACATGGTCGGTGGGCTGCATCCCCGCTGGAAGTTTGAGCACTACAAAGACATGATTGCCGCGGTCAAGCAAGCCTTTCCGCACGTGCATATCAAGGCCTTTACGGCCGTTGAATTAGATTGGTTGGCGCGACGTGCGCGCAAGACTATTGAAGAGATTCTACGCGAACTACAAGCAGTCGGACTCGGCTCGCTGCCGGGTGGCGGCGCGGAAATTTTCCACCCAGAGATCCGCGAGACCATTTGCGACACGAAAGTGCCCGCGGAACAGTGGCTAAACACACATCGCATAGCTCACAGCCTAGGCATGCACTCCAACTGCACCATGCTATATGGTCACATTGAGAACTACGCACACCGCGTCGACCATATGCGGCGACTGCGGGAATTGCAGGATGAAACAGGTGGCTTTAACGCTTTCATTCCACTTTCCTTCCAACCGTTTCAGAATGAGATGGGAATCACCAACTACACCTTCGGCTACGACGACCTGAAGACGCTAGCCATCGCCCGTCTGTATCTAGATAACTTCCGCCACGTCAAAGCTTACTGGATCATGCTTGGACAGGAAGTTGCGCAGCTTGGCCTCGAATTTGGCGCTAACGATCTCGACGGCACTGTCATCGAAGAGAAAATCTCGCGCATGGCTGGTGGCCGTGCCGGCATGTCCATGAGCCGTAACTTTATCGAGCACTTGATCTTGAAGAGCCGCCGCATTCCTTGTGAACGCGACACCCTTTACAGACCGATCAAGCAACCAGAGCTGCGCCCAAAGGCGGAGCCTTCATCTAACCTTAGACAAGCGATAAATAAGTGCGACTACGGCGAGCGGCTCACTATTGAGGAGCTGCAGCTATTAGCTGACCAGGCCAGTTTGCATGAAGTAGGTCGCCTCGCTGCAGCAGTATGCGGTCAATCGGTGACTGCAGGCGAAGGCAGCTTTGCTCCCACGACTGTGCTGAAACTTGCCGAAGTGTCGTCCGTCGAAGAGGCGCTCGGCACACTCGATGCGGTGGCCGAGCGCAACTGCAGCAAATTTAAACTAGCAGCGTCGACCATTGCCATCGATCTGGCACCGTCGATTGAACCAGCAGGAGGCGAGCCTGCTGCGAGTCTGGGCCTTGACGCATTACTTGCAATTGCCACGAATTGTCGCGAACGCTTTCCACTGCAAGTAGTTGCAGTATGGGGAACCAAAGGCCTCTGGCGTCTGGCACAAAGTCAGCAAATTTCCGTTGCCAAACTAGCCGAGCGCTTAGCGGCAGCAGGAGTCCAGAGCTTTGGCAGTAGCCCAGACGAGAGCGAGACTGATCTAACCAATCAGGAGATCACAGAACTCCATTCAGTCATGCATGCAGCCGGGATACACACTATCGCTAAGGTAGAACTGACAGCTCCGACTTACGGCCCAGGCGAGCCACAGTGGTCTGCATTTCTGCGTCGCGTACGGGCGCTGGCAGACCTCCAGGCACGTACCGGCAAAGTCGTTGGTATCGAAGTGACAGCATCACCAGGAAGCTTCATCACGACTAGTGAGTATTTTAGAGCGGTCGCACTAGCGCGACTTGGCAGTCAGGGCATCCCCATGGTCATCGCACCGCTGACCATGATGCCGACACTGAGCCAACCCAAAGGATTGGGTACGGCTAGCTATCAACACCCGGCCGAAAAAATTGCCTCGGTATGCTTGCACTTCGGAGCCGCCGATCTGGGCTCAATAGACATGCAAAAGCTGAGTCCTATCAGTATCATGGAGCAGATTCGAGCGGCTGGGTTCAAGCCGACCTTAAGAGCCCCTAATCAGCAGCAACCAAGCCCTGATGTTTACAGCGCAATCGAGCAAGGATTGCGCCATGCACCAAGCCTGGGACTATAACGGAGCCACGTTAATTTGAATCTATGACCTGCCGATACACTAGGCGGCAGGTATCACGATGCTTTATTAACGGAATCATCGCCGATGAACGATGCGAAAAAATTAGACAATCCCAGCAGTACGCCAGCAGTGGACGCGCACGCTTTAATTGAAGTGCAAGCCGCTGTGACGCATGAACCGCTAATTGAATTCAAGAGCGGCGAAGCGACAAGACTGACTATGCGGGCTCCCGTGAGTAAGCAGGCACGAAGCTTGGCGCGCCGGCTTGCTATGCATATGCTCATATTCTTTCTCATAGCATTGGTCATGTTTGGTGTCGGAGCTGGGCTTGCTTTTGCTCTCTTTAACGGAGCGCTGGACTCGTACACAGGACAGCTAAAAGAGCTGACGCACCAGGCTCGCGACTTGATGCAGCAATACATTCGCAAATAAGCGATAGGAATGAACGTCACTCATGAAGTTTCTCCTCGATGTCTTGGATTTTTTGCAACCTTATGGATCGCATAGCTACTTCGTGATCCTCGGAATGCTGCTCGCTTGCGGCTTCGGCATCCCTATGCCAGAAGACATTATTCTGATCACTGGCGGGATTCTGTCATCACACGGGGTCACCGACTTCTGGTGGGTGACTGGTGTCTGTATGATCGGTGTGCTTGGTGGTGACGGTACAGTATTCTTTCTCGGACGTCGCTACGGGGCGAGGATCAGAGGGCATAGCTTTTTTCGCAAACTACTAAGCGAGCGACGTGACCATCAGGTCCGCGGTGTGATTCAAAAATACGGCGACAAAGTGGTGTTCATGGCGCGCTTCATGCCGGGGCTTCGCACACCGATCTTTTTCACCTGCGGCAGCTACCATTTGTCGCCACTGAAATTTGTCTTACTCGACGGTGCTGCCGCATTCATCTCTGTGCCCCTTTGGGTTTATACCGGCTATTTGTTTGGTAAAAATCTGGATGAGCTAGAGCGCAAAATGCGTCAGTTCCAATTCGGTATTTATTTAGTGCTAGGGCTGATATTCTTAGCATTTGTAGCCGCAGCACTCATAAAAAAGCGGGCTTTGAAGGATATTTCGGCTGAGTGAGCCTATTGCGCCCCTTTTAAAAAAGGAGGACAATAGGGTCAATTCTTTACATACGCACTTCAATTGAAATTCTCACGTTAGGTATAGGAGGGCCGATTTATGGTACTTCATCGGGGAACTGTATTGTTTGTGGCGCTGGCTATAGTCGCAGGTTGCGGCAAGAGCAAAACGCGCGACGGCCTCACCTTAACAGTGCCTGCTATCGAACCTATCGTGCGCTCTGCCGTGCCAACCGGTCTTTTGGACGGCACATCGTTGACCCTTGATACACTTGTCGTTCAAACTCCTGGCCAAATAATTAAAAGTAGATTGTTTAGCCCAGGTCCCGCTGAGTTGCTGAGCCTCGTCAAAAAAATCGACGACGGCATGGCCGAAATCAAAGTGAGAACCGACGGCAAAATTGCTCCATGCCTTGCCGATTACGAAGGCAGCACTCTGGTCGAAAAGACACCGGTAAGTTACTCGAATTCTTTTGATTTTGACGGCAACGGAACAGCAGAGTTTGAGACTAAATTCACCCAGTATTTGAGCTGCGTGGATAATCTCACCGGCTCGAACGGTGCATGGCGAGCCTTCGGTAAGAAAACCGAGAGCGGCAAGACCGACTGGTATATCCGTGAAGGCGGTCCTGAGGACTCAACATTTGCTGGCGCGTCAGCTGTCAAAGTCACTGAGGGAACTAATCAGGCTGAGCTTTGGATGCGCGTAGGCAAACTTTCAACAGTGGAATCCCAATCAGTATCCCTTGCGCATCTACTTCGTACCGAAGCTGGAGTCATCGAATATACACAGACTGGCAACGGTGTTGGTTATGACTGCGGCCTCCATCTATTATTCAAGGATAATCTTGTCTACATATACGCGGCCGTAGATCAAGACATTGCTAATCAAGGCGGCACTACCTGCGCGACCTCGACCAACGCGCGCAACAAAGAATACTGCATTGATGCATCGACCTCGAGCTTCACGCTAAAAGATCTCGTCACGTGCACGACTGCTGGCCTATCAAGCTCTGCCTTTGTGCTGGAAGGTCTGACCTATCAAACGGTGGATTACCCGAATATTCCTCGTGCACTGTCTGAGACAGCACCAAGCACGGTGGAAGCATTCACCACGAAGGAGCCACCGAAAGAATCTACCGGCGTCACAGGTAAATAATCGAACTAGACTAATTCAAAGTTATGAATTCATAGCGAACGGCAGTGATTATCACTGCCGTTTTTTTGCGCCCGGCAGGAAATTCCCAGCCTAAAGTTGGGCAAAGGTCACTTCCCTCAAAAAGATAATTTTACGCTGAGAAGACATGACTCTAAGATCCCACCGCATTATTCAAACAGAATATGGTTTAAAATAAATCATATCCCCGATAATGCCCCCCCCACCTCAATGCCGCGAAAGGATCGCCCTTTATGGCACTATCACGTCCTCTTTTGCCCCTGATCAGCTTGACCATGCTTATGTCTTCAAGCCTGTACGCTAAGCCGCATAAGATAAAAAGATTGGCCCGTCAGAGTCAGGTAGCTAACGCCAACTATATCGAAGAAAACTTCGTTCAAGACAATGATGGCTGCTCTGTAGAACCAACAGACACAGGCGTAAGGACTATCGCATTGCAGGTCGGCAACACACGCCGCACTATGATTAGAGTCGTCAGCCCTAGCCTCCAAAACACCCGTGCTCACGCTCTAGTGATTGGCTTCCATGGCTATGGTCTAGACGGAACCTCGCCGCGCATGCATCACAAATGGGACATCGTTGAAGAGTTGGGTAAGGACGATGCCGTCTTCGTCTACCCCAATGCACTGGGCGGTAGCTGGAACCCCTATCCCGGCAGCCCAGATTTAGCTTTGTTCGATGCGATTGTGAAATCGATTAGTGAAAAATACTGCATCGATAAACGGCGCGTTTTTGTGCACGGCTTCAGCAATGGCAGCTTTTTTGTCAATGGCCTCGTGGCTGCACGACCCAATGACATCCGCGGGGTTATCTCAGTTGCCGGAGCCGGTAACGGCTCTAAAAAACCCGCAATCGTGATTCATGGGCAAAGCGATTCCAATGTCGGGTACTATCCGTCGGCACCGAACCTAGTGAGTTCCTATGCCGCAGCAAACGGGTGTAAGATGCCCGTCAACTTCAATGCCATGCGAGTGGATGCCTGTCAGCAGCTTGAGGGGTGTCCAGCAGAGTACCCGGTCTGGTTCTGCCCGTGGCGCGGCAACCACCACTGGCCAGCCTTTACCTTACCGCTAGTCTGGCAATTTATTTCATCCTACAAGTAGCTCACGGTTGGCTAATTTCGGTTTCCTGAGCTGAGCCTCGACCTTTGTAGACTTCTTCCTGCAGAAATTGTCGTTCTGCGATCAATGCAGTTTCACCCAGCACTTTCGACCAAACTCTATTGTCAGGGTCCCAGCGATAGCCGCGCTGGCGCAGGATGTCCTTACTTTCAAATGGCGAGCCCACAGCACGAATCAAATACTCGCGCTCATAGCTGCGCGTGATCATCTCTTCTAGGTGATCGCCAATTAGCCTAAAGGTAGTCGCGCAATCAAACACAGCTCGGTGCGCAAACGGATTCACAAAGCCATGATCTGCGGCCAAGTAATTTAACGCCATAGTATTGTAGTTGTGCTTCTTCCAATCAATGTGGCGCATGGAACAAGCCCAGTGCGCCGACAGTCCAGATAACGCATCGACCCGCTCAAGAAAGCCGCGATCAAAATCGGCATTGTGGGCGATGACTATGGACGCCTTCTCCATCATCCGTCTCACGAAAGCCCAGTCAATTTGCTGACCAGCTACCATCGCATCGGTTAGGCCCGTGATTTTGGTGATCTCAGGGGAGATCGGTACCCCTGGATCTTGCAGAGCGCCGTAGGTTCGCAGCAGGTGAGGCCTAGTCCCTTCCCCCACGCCGAACTCCAACACACCGATTTCTATGACTTTATCCTCAGTCGGCGACAGACCTGTGGTCTCGACGTCGATGATAACTCCAAAATCCATGAATAAGGCTCCCATTTGCCGCTAGTTAGGCCTGCTAGTTGGTGATCTGATGCAGCTGGCATAAACTATAAGCATATCTATCTCACATTTTCCAGCCCCACCGACTCGGAGTCTCAACTCAATCATGACGACGACGCCGCGCCCCCTTGATGCTCTTAACGACGAGCTAGAGCAACAACCACAAACAGTTGGACAAATTACGTCGCAGGTCGAGCTCATAGCGACCCTGCTGACTGACGAGAATTTCCACGCCTTTGCTATCACCTCGCCGAACGACGAAGTGGTCATCATTAGTCGGGACGGCCTCAAACAGATCATTCTAGCGCCCACGCTTTGGCAATCTCTTGAGCGCCGTTTGCCCTATGTGGCAGAGGCTAATCAGGCTACCACTTGCGTAGTGTGCACTGGTACGCACGAAGATTTCGCGGAATTCCCAGTTGATTTAAGGCGCCCGGATATCCAACAGTTGGGCCTACCGCTCTACAGCAAGACGCTCTATCCAATCGTGCAGAATATTTACAACATGCAGACGCTCTTAGCACACGCTCGCGCGACTGCCGAAGAAGTGCAAGAGGCCAATCAGGCTGTAAAATATGTGATGTCCATTTCTCGCGAACTAAACGGCGAGCGCGATATACCGCGTCTGTTAGATCTCATTTTGTTCAAAGCTCGCGAAATCTCTAGCGCCGATGCAGGATCGATTTACACCGTCGATTCCCCCACTAACAATGTTCGCGATGGCAGCATTCAGTTTCGCCTGACGCAAAATCATTCCATTAAACAAAACCTATCGAAATTTTCTTTACCAGTAAATGAGGGGTCGATCGTAGGCAGTGCTTGTATCAAAGCTGTCACCATTAACATCCCTGACTTGTACAAGTTAAGTGAAAATCCGGAGGAAAACCCCTTCGGTGCCCGCCACGACCGCACCTGGGATCAACGGATCGGCTATCAGTCGCATTCGATGCTGACGGTCCCCATGTTCGACATTAGCCACAATGTGATTGGGGTGATTCAGCTCATCAATCGGAAGAAAGATCGGCAGGCAAAGCTTAATACTTCTGAATCGTTCGAAGGACAGGTCGTACCATTTGATGAGATCGACCAGGAAATGGCCGCGATCGTTGCCCAGCAAGCAGGGATCGCCCTGGAAAATGCGAATATGCACCAGAATATTCAGGAGCTATTCGATGGTCTGGTCAATGCCTCGGTCACTGCTATCGAGCAGCGAGACCCAACCACAAGTGGTCACTCTCACCGGGTCGCTGCGCTTACAGTGGGACTAGCTGAAGTCGTCAACCGTTGCGACATCGGCATATATGGGGCTAGGCATTTCAACGCTGACCAAATTCAGGAAATTCGCTACGCCTCTTTACTGCACGACTTCGGCAAACTAGGTGTGCGCGAAAACGTGCTTACCAAAGCTAAAAAGCTATACCCTGGAGAGATGGACCGCCTCGTCATGCGCTTCGAGATCATCCAGGCAAGTCTAGAGGTCGAGTATCTAAGAAAAGTGATTGAGTATGTGCAATCACCCGACCACTTCCCAATGGGAGCAAATCCCTACACATTTGAATACGAAAAGAACCAGAAAATCGCTGAGCTCGACGAGCACATGCGCTTTATCCTCAAGGCGAATGAGCCCACGGTGCTAGAGCAGGGCGGCTTTGAGAAACTCAAAGACATTGCTAATCTCAGCTACCGCAACATCCGCAACGAACGCCATCCTTACCTGCTCAGTGACGAGCTGAAAGCTCTATCTGTCTCGCGTGGCTCGCTGACCAGAGAGGAATTTGCCGAAATTCAAAGCCATGTGGTTCACACCTACGAGTTCCTGCGCCAGATTCCATGGGGCAAAAAACTGGCGAACGTACCCCAAATCGCTGCCAAGCATCATGAGAAACTAGACGGTTCCGGTTACCCGACCGCTGCTCAAGTGGATGAAATTCCGACCCAGTCCCGAATGATGACTATTGCCGATATCTTTGACGCACTGACCGCAGCAGACCGTCCCTACAAGAAGGCCGTGCCGGTTGATCGCGCCTTAGATATCATCGAAATGGAAGTCAAAGGTGGCAAAATAGACCAGGAACTATTCCGCCTCTTTTGCGAATCCAAAGTTTATGAGCCAGTTCTTGATCCAAACTTTAAATTCAAAACATGAAGTTTTGAATGTAGTCATGGATAGTCATGGATAGTCCGGGATGACGCAGAGCAATCGGATGAGTACAAACTTACTGCGGCAAGCTTATGCCCAGGGATATTTCCCTATGCCGCACCCACACAGTGGCGAGCTCATGTGGCTATGCCCAGAGCCCAGAGCCATCATCCCACTGTCCGGCTTTCATGTTTCGCGCTCGCTACAGAGGACTCTGCGGTCAGGTCACTTGCGTGCGACCTTCGATGTAGACTTCGCCGGAGTCATGCAAGGCTGCAGTGAACGTCACGACACATGGATCACTGACGAATTTAAAGCTGCTTATCTACAGCTTCATAAAGATGGCAATGCCCACTCAGTGGAGATCTGGCAGGATCAAAAGCTAGTCGGCGGAGTGTACGGCGTATCTCTCAACGGTGCCTTTTTTGCGGAATCCAAGTTTCACAGGGTCACGGATGCATCAAAAGTCGCCCTATTTTACCTGGTAGAACGCCTAAATAGCTGCGGCATCGAACTACTTGAAGTGCAGTTTCTTACGGAGCACTTAGCCACACTAGGTGCTGTAGAAATCAGCCGCAGCGATTATATGATGCGCCTACATGCTGCTCTTACTAGCTCGGTTAGATTTCGTTAGAATTGGGTGGCAGTTTGCACGGCTTGATTGCCTAGAATCGTTGCCACCCAACCACCTTCAACCATTGTCTAATCCCAAGTCGACGCCGGAACCTCCGACAACCACCTAAACTTTTGCCGCAACTTGCCGATTCCCCATAGGGCTACTAGGGGGAGGGTTTTCCCATGGCAGGCGTCGCAAATCCCAATCACATAGAGTTGATCGTTCGGACGGAGGTATTCCATCGACTCGTCCAGCCGGTTTACGACAACGATGAGCTTGGGTGGTACGGTCTTGAGCCGCGCGGTTTACTAGGGGATCTTGGACCCTCTCAACTTGCGACGCTTATTCAGGTGTGCGAGCAACAACTGGAGTTTCATATTGTCTCCTGTTGCAAAAATCTACGTACCATCAATCGCCTAGTAACCGATGCAGCAATATTTTACTTGGCCCGTGGCGACAAGAATCCCTATCTAGTTTTCAATCCCTGGGTTGACCCCATGGCTTCACTACTCGACGAGGACGTCTTCGGAAAGCTTGGCTGCGAACCTCATGAGATCTATCGGAAAGTCGGCCAGTACTCCAACCATACCGTAGGGCGCGTATGCGCCTGAGGCTTGGTTGGTGGTGAAGGCCGACTCACCGTGAGCTTCGCGGAGCGAAGTGAACGGTCATTTATTCGACCTCGGCTTGATTCTC
>JAPLFY010000108.1 GCA_026390435.1 Pseudomonadota bacterium | reverse complement strand
AGGGCGGACTTTGAAGCCCGACGAGTAGTAGGTGCATTACACGTAAAAAAGCTGGGAGGAAACAGGATTCAGTTTGGAATCGTTCGTGACAATCCCATCCCAAACCCTGATCCTCCCTAATCGGGATTCAATCGACACTGGTACCGAAGCACATCGAAGAGGGTCTCATTAAGGGACTCTACGAACTTTAACCGATGAAATGACATGTACATCGACCATTGCTGGTCCGTTAGATCCTACTGCCAATACGCGTACATCCGCCCGACTGTCCGCTAAATGAGCATTTTTATTCAAATCGACATTTATGATCGCGCCCACGCTTACGTCTGCAACCATGCAGTACCATCCGTTTGGATTTAGCAGGCGGTACTTAGTGATGGTCAGCACGCTAACTGAGGCTGGGATGACCACAAGTTCTGGTTTATCAGTGGCTTCGCTGTCATTTAGGCTTGAGCCAAACCCGAGCACGGAAACGGCAACTCCAAGGTTCCGGTAAGGGGATGACTCAGTAAACGGCGTGCCAGCTCCCCAGGCCGCTAAGCATTTCTTGACGCCGCTACGCAGCTTTTTACGTTCTTCGCAGGCACCTTTGTTGATGGCTGCACCGTTAACAGATACACAGGTAGGCTCAACACTTTGCGAGCCCTGTCCGCCTTGTCCACCCAGGGTCGGGTTCTGATCAGACCCGGTCTGTGGGTCGGCGCCAGATCCTAGAGTTGGATTTGTGCCGGTAAGATCTTCCGAGGTACCTGAAGGACTTATTGTAGAGGATCTCAGTACTTGGCTAGTCGGATCTGCCGCCTCACCGTTTTTGCCTGTTGGGGCAGAGGTCAAAGCGGAAGACGTGCCGGCAGAGACTCCGGAGAATGTGCTCGCTCCACAGCTAACTGTGGTCATGAGAAGGAATAGAACGCTAATTGAGACGTTGTGGCTTGCGTGTTTCATCGTTGCTCCCCCTTGTTATTTAACTTATCGGCCAGAGCGGCAAAAAACTTTAGAAAAATATTCGTTTTTTGTTTAATTCTGATTCAGCGACGTCCCTCATTATGAATGATCTGTATTCCGTGCCTTTAAATTAATCGGTTTGATGGGTCGCTACTCCAGGTTAATTGGGGATTTGTCACTAAATTCTCAATTTGGGGGCGAGTTGACCGCGACGCACCCTTCGGATTTTAAACAAATATTGATTTAAGACTAAAGTTATTTACCCGTTCTTCCGATAGGAGTATTAAGTTTCAGGGATAATCAACAAACAGTTTATGACTTGGTGGTCAAAACTGAAAACTCCAATGAGGAAGGGCGAATTATGAAAGCTTCTATCAAAATGGGCGCTGGAATCTTGGCCTTTGGTCTTTTGCAGGCCTGCAGCACTGGTACAGACACTCAGTCAAAACGCGTTAACCCGACTAAAGGTGCAAGCGCGACCGAGAACTCCGTGTCCAGTAACAAGGTCGAGGCTAGTTCCGAAGCAAATGACGCTTCCACTGTAGAGGAGCTGTATCTTACTGCTGAGCAACTAAGTGCAAAACTTGAGGTGATTAGGGCCACTAAATCAACATCATCTGTGGTCACAGCAGAAGCACCAAAAGAGGTCGCGCCATCAGTGATTGCCCCGATTGCTCCGGCGCCTGCCGATGGCGCAGTACCGACTCCTACAGAGGCAGAGATGGCCAAGATTGCATCTGTTGCGGGTGCTTCTGGTTTGTCGACCGACAAGATTCGTGCAGCATTTGCAGAGAAAATGAAAAAATATCCAAATGCTTTAACTCAGGCTGATGCAGATTACTTAGCTATACGTTTGGGAGAATTCACCCAGCACATGGCTGCGAAACGCTACAATCAAGCATCGACGAGTTGGAATGAGTTTTCCCACCGTATGGCAGAGATTCATGGCAAAAAATCGCAAAAACTGGGTTTGACCTATTACCGCGAAGGCGGCCGTCGTTATGGTGGTGGTCTGCTCACGACTTTAATTGGTGCAGTCGGCTCGGTGTTGAATATTGCGCTCGAAGTCGTCACTACGGTTGTAGCTGTTGCTGTCCCGATTGTAGTGGAAGTCCCGCTCACTTTGATTGATGCAGTGTTCCAGATTTTGATTTGATAGCGTCTTAATTAAGAGCAATGAAAAATCAGTCGGCGTGACTATAGATCTCGGGCCATCATTTTGATGGCCCGTTCATTTGTAAATTACAAGGTCCCAAACATCCTGTCGCCCGCATCACCAAGACCAGGAATGATGTACGCTTTTTCATTCAAGCCCTGATCAATCGCCGCAGTGTAGATCGGCACATCAGGATGGTGTTCGTGGACAAACTGGACACCCTCTGGTGCGGCCAACAAACAAACATATTTGATCGAGCGTGGATTTTGTTCTTTGACTCGACTGATGGCGGCGACAGCGGAGTGTCCCGTTGCCAGCATCGGATCGACGATGATGGTGTCGCGTTCCGGCATGTTGGGAGGCATCTTGAAGTAGTACTCGACGGCCACTTGCGTCTTTGGTTCTCGGTAGAGGCCGATGTGGCCGATGTGCGCCGATGGAATGAGGCGCAGCATGCCGTCGAGAATTCCATTACCTGCACGTAAGATTGAAACTAGGACCAGCTCCTTGCCTTTCAGCACGGGAGCTTGCATTTTCGCTAGCGGTGTTTCGATCTCCGCTAGAGTCATCGGCATGTCCCTGGTCACCTCATAAGCGAGTAGCATAGCGATCTCGCCGGCTAGTCGTCGAAATTTTCCTGTGCTCGTGTCCTTTTTACGCATGATCGTCAGCTTATGCTGGATCAAAGGATGCTCGATGACAAAGGTCTTACCCGCTGCAGTTGCTTGTTCACTCATAATTTTTAGTGCCCCCACAGCACAACCTAGAACACAGTGCCGTCACTAGCAAGGCGGATCGGCGGCTCAGCTCCTGGCCGCAAAGACGCTGCTAATTTACGACCCGCGCTCCACGTGCCACCCTGCATGATTTTTGCTAGCGGCAACTCCAGTGCGGTTTTTTGTAGTCGCGCCCTGATCATATCAGCCAATTCTTCCAGTAAGGAGATGGTGAGAGCTCGCCACTCAATAATGACTTCGGAGTCGGCTTTGTGGGTCTTGGTTCCGATCTCTGGATCTTTCAAGACGATGACGCCAGTATCAATAAATAGACCGCCATTACGGTACTCGGCGAGTCCGGTGAGTTCGTCTAAACCACCGATTTCTAGGCCTGAGTCTTCTAGTGGTTCAACTAATGAGTAGGTGAGCCACTGCGACAGCTTGTGAAACGGCACCAAGCCGTGACCATGATCTGCCTCAGGAAGAGCGCTATGGCGCCAGACGTCACCGAGCATGACGCCACCCAGGACAGTGCGTCCTGGCCAAATACTGCCCAAGCCCTCGAGCAGCACAGAAAGTACCTTGCGGGCAGGTAGCTTGTTGTTGCCTGCATGCGTCACCAAGTAGTCATAGACATTGCCCAGGCGTGGCTCAATATCGCCGAAGTACTTTTTGTTCGCGGTAATTGCGTGCTCTAGCTTTTGTAGTAGGTGCAAGCGACCATCGAGGCCTAAGAGTCGATTTTGCGGCGTGACTTGAAAGTATTTCTCTAGATCTTTTTTGGTCAAGCTGCGGAGCATCGGGCAATCGACAGTAAGCGGTGTCTCTGGATCGCTAGCAAAGCCACCATCCATAAACATATCAAAACTTGCTAGCGCGAGGCCTTCTGACCGTCCGACGGATTCGCCCGTGACTGGGTCCGTATAGCGCCAATTTGGGCCGGCACCGGCATCGAGGAGCACACTTACAATGGCGAGCTCAATGCGACTCTTCGCAGCGAGATCAGGGTCCATTGCTGCTAACTTCTCATTGAGTCGCTTTAGACGTTGGTCACCAAAGTGTCTCCACCGGCTATGGTACGGAATCACCAGATCCGGGTAATTAGATTTTATCTCCTGAATCACCAATTCGGCGGCTTTTTCTAGCTTGGCCTTATGCAAGCTAAAGTGTGGTGAATCCCCACTCGCCACGCGCTCGGCAATACGAGTGCATTGCTCGCGAATTGCCTTTGGTGATCTTAGGTAGGCGACGCTGTCTTTAGTTTCGTTTTTGACTTCGGTATTCGGCATGTCTCACTCGTCGAGGCCGCGACCCTTCTTCACGTTGAGGTCTTTGGTCTCAGGCACTTTACCTGGGGTGTAGTAACCGGCTGCCACCTTGGCATCCATCTCAACTCTCGCATCGGCAGGAATTAGCTCTTTCGGAATCTCGACCCGCTCCTTGATGGTGATTCCCCCCTTGGCGATGGCGTCGTACTTCATGTTGCTCATTGACACAAATTTATCAATTTTCGTAATTCCCAACCAATGTAAAATATCTGGCATTAGCTCCTGAAAGCGCATGTCTTGGACCCCGGCGACACACTCCGTCCGCTGAAAGTACTTGGCGGCGGTGTCGCCGCCCTCTTGTCGCTTGCGAGCATTATAGACAAGAAACTTGGTCACCTCACCGAGGGCGCGACCCTCTTTGCGGTTATAGACGACTAACCCAGCACCGCCGGCTTGCGCCGCTGCGATGCAAACTTCGATGCCGTGTGCCAAATAAGGTCGGCAGGTACATATGTCAGAGCCGAAAACGTCAGAGCCGTTACATTCGTCATGAACGCGGCAAGCAAGTTCTTTATTAGCGTCTGCCATGGTGGTGACGTCGCCAATAAAATATGCCGTCATGCCTCCGATCGGTGGCAGAAAGACTTGCATATCAGGTCGTGTGACCAACTCAGGGAACATTCCACCTGTGTGCTCAAATAGTGATCTGCGCAGCTCTGATTCGTCGATACTGAAGCGTTCTGCGATGCCAGGCAAATACCAAACTGGGTCGATAGCCGCCTTGGTAACAAGGACCTCGCCGTTGTCGCGCAAAATATGGCCATCCGGTTTGAGTCGGCCGGCGGCAATTGCATCGCTAAACTCAGGCATGTTTATGTGCGCGCGAGTGACCGCGATCGTGGGCCGTATATCATAGCCCTTTTCTAGGAGCGGCCTGAACGCATCGCTGATTAAATGGCCCCAGGGGTCGATGGAGACGATGCGGTGTTTATCTGCCCACTGGGGATGAGGACCGATGAGAGCCGCGGGAGAGGTGTTCGTTAGATCTGGAATGTGCACAGGGTCTAGCGAACCAGCGGCGATCGCTAGTGCCCTGTAGACGGCATAAGATCCTGAGTGGGCACCAATGACGTTGCGTTGGCTCGGGTTAGTAACCGTACCGACGATCGGCCCACGCTCGGCGGCTGTGCTGGCCCCCCAGTTAATCGGCAACACCTGCGCCCCACGCTCAGGGTGCGAGGTTAACTTAATATGAGTTAACTTTTTTTTGCTTGGTTTTGGCGTCAGGTCGTCAGTCATAAATAGTCCTGGTGATGGTGCTCAAGAGTGTACCCTAGGCGCCAGTTAACTCATCCAATTACTTGCTGCCGTACCAGACCACTTACTGGTTACTTTGATTAGATGACTCCAGAAATCTAGCGAACTCTCACCAGTGATGTCGCCATGGCCAAATTTCGAGGCTTTGGTACCACCAAAGGAAAAGGGTTCGCGTGGCACCGGCACGCCTATGTTGATGCCGATCATACCACTGGTGGCTTGCTCGATCACGGTACGCGCCACATGCCCGCTGCTGGTGAATACCGACGTGGCATTGCCGAAGGGGCTAGCATGCTCAAGTGCAATCGCCGCAGATAGATCAGGCACGCGAACTATAGTCAGCACCGGGCCAAAGATCTCGGTCGTAGCGCACTCCATATCGGGCTTAGCGTGATCGATGATGGTTGGGGCCAGCCAATGGCCACCACTGCAGCCAGCCGGTGGCGTCGCTTTGCGGCCGTCCAGAATAATTTTTGCACCAGCTTTTTCGGCGCGATCAATAATCGCTAAAATGCGCTCTTTGGCTGCGGCATCGATGAGGGCACCCATGCCATGATCGCGGCCGAGTTTTAAACTGGCAGACGTTTTGACGATGCGGCTGATTAGGTCGTCGACATTCCCGACGGCAATTAAAAGACTTGCGGCCATGCAGCGCTGGCCGGCACAGCCGGTGTATGAATCGACAATGCCCCTAACGCTGAAGTCGGGATCAGCATCGGGCACTAAGATCACCTGATTTTTGGCCCCACCTAGGGCCAAAGCACGCTTGCCCAGACTTGTGGCGAGTTTATAGACGGAGAGAGCCGCTGGAGTCGAACCTACGAAGCCCACAGCCTGCACTTCGGGACGGCTGATTAAAGTCTCTACCGTTTCCTTAGCGCCGTTAATGATCGAGAAGACTCCGGCTGGGTATCCCGCAGCAATAAATAAGTCGCCCAAGCGTTGCGAGGTCAGCGGCACTTTTTCCGAGGGCTTGAGGATAAAACAGTTGCCCAGCGTGAGGGCGATTGGAATCATCCAAAGCGGCACCATCGCGGGGAAATTAAACGGGGCGATGCCGGCCACTACACCAAGCGGTTGGCGCTGGATCTGGCAGGTCACGCCTTGACTCACTTCCATGGCGCCGCCGGCATCCAGGTTTTGCAGACTGAGAGCAAACTCGGCAACTTCAACGCCTTTGAGAATTCCGGCGCGAGCCTCTGCTAGGGTTTTTCCGGATTCGCTGGCGGCAGTAAGTGCCAAGCTATCTAAGTTGGCGAGTACGAGTTCGCGCCAACGGAATAAGGGGACGGACCTCTCTTTGGTGGTCATCCGGCGCCAGCCAGGTGCAGCTGCGGCAGCAGCGGTGGCGACTGCGGCCACTTCGGCCACTGAGCTCATCGGTACGTGTCCGATCAGGGCTCCCGTGTGTGGACTGATGATTTGACGCTGGGGGCCTGACGAGTTCTGCCACTGACCACCGACGAGATTGCGACAGTTAATCACCTGCGGCTGACCCGGCGCAGACGTTTCAGGCACGTCACTTTCCTTAATTACCATGGTCATGAACACTCCCATACCCACGGTCGATTCGTGGGGCGTCAGCGGGGCGATGATGATTTTAAACTAAGGGACAACTTTAACTCTTATAACCATAAAAAACTGGTGGAGTTTCCTTATTGTTGTGATAAACGCCGCACTTCGGCAAGGACATTCTAACGCGGGGCGAATCTGCTCCCCAGGGTTGAGAGCACGTGACTTTTCAACAACCAAAGATCATTGGTGTCAGTGGCGGGTCTGGATCGGGCAAGACGACCCTTGTGCGCATGCTTCGCGACCGTTGCTCCGAGATGGTTGGCGTTGACCTGCTGGTCTTGCAGATCGATCATTACTATCATGATTTGGCGCACTTACCACAAAGTGAGCGGGACAGCCGCAACTACGATCACCCCGATTCCTTTGATACGGAATTGCTGCGGCAACATCTCAGCGAACTGTTAGCCGGGCGTGAGGTCGCTCGTCCCACTTATGATTTCGCTAGTCATACTAGAACTGGTGAGACAGTTTTAATAAAACCAGCGCCAGTGCTGGTGCTTGACGGCATACTGGCCCTGCATTGGGCAGAGATTCGCCAGCTGCTGACTTTGGCCGTCTATGTCGATGTCGACGACGATGTCCGCTGCTTACGCCGCCTACGCCGCGATATCAATGAGCGTGGCCGCAATGTTGATGGTGTTATTCATCAGTATTTACAGACAGTTAAGCCGATGCATGATACTTTTGTTGGCCCCCAAAAGCTGGTCGCAGACATCATTGTGAGTTGGATGCAATACAACGAGCGGGCCGTTGCCATGCTGGCCGGTATGGCTGCTGCCTGGGTGAACTCGTCGAATTAATCGAATATCAGTCTTTACTGAGCACCAATTCCCGGTAATTACTGCCGGTAAATTCCCACGGCGAGATGTTTAATGTCTCTGACCTGTATCCTGGCGAACTGATCTCGAGCGTTAGCATCTTGCTAAGGCTCGGTCTGTTCACATAGCCAGATGTATAATGTACGGTGCGGTCACTGCCACTTGTGCGGTCATTGCTATGCGTGCGTACGCTAATTTGCGTAACCGTTGCACCAGAGCGATCAACTAATTTCAGGTGAATTCCTAACAAAGCCTGTTCCAAATAACGAATGATGCCCTCGCGATTTTCGTCCCACAATCGCGGCAAATGAGCAGCGCTAGGCCACTTCACATGCGATAGCTCCACGGTAGCGTGGGTTGATTCGCGGTAAAAGATAGACCAGTCTTGCATGCCACCTTTAACGCGGTACCACTCATAACCATAGGTCAATCCATGATCGAATGATCCGCTGTGGTTTACGCGCATCGTCGCATTCAGGTCGGCGTATTGCCTACCGATGTGGCGAAGTAGAGTGTCATCACCGAAGCGTTCGCTGTTTCTCGCGTTAGATTTCGTATCCCATGGGACATTGAAGCAGACTTCGCCACCGTGGAAGTTGAGCGCCATGATAAAATGATGCGAGGCGTGCAACTGCATAATTGCTTGAGTTTCAGCCGCTCTCTTCGTAGGGGTGTCGTGCGGGTCGCTTACAAAATCGGGAAAATTGCGATTGAGGTCAACGTCGCGAGCGTTGTTACGCTGTCCCAGTTCAAAACCGTCTGGATTCATCGACGGCATGATAAAAATTTGAGCTGCGTTCACTAAGCGGGAGATTCTTTCATCGTGTTGGTATCCTTGCGTTAACATCCGGATCAAGTAAAGCATTAGCTCCCGTCCGACAGTTTCATCGCCATGCATATTTGCGATCAGTAAAATTTTGGGTCGTTGGTCATTCCGCTGTGCATTTGCACTGATCTTCATCAGCCAGAGTTCGCGCCCCTCGACGCTAAGGCCTGCTGGTTCTAGGTGAGTAATCTCCGGAAACCTTGCCTCCGTCTGCTCTAGCTCTGTAGTCATGCTAGCGAAGTCATGGAACTCTTCGTAATCACCGCTAGCGTCAGTGTCTGGCAAGCGGCGCAGAGTGTTAAGATCATGTGGGAAGTGAGCCCACTCATAGATGTTTAGTTCGTTTATGAGCTGTTGTTGAGTTTGCGGTAATTTATCTAGGACAGCCTTCTTTAAATAACCGAAGGCATAATGTTCGCTGTGAATGTGATCTTGGATGAAGCCGCTAGCATCGACAAACTTGTCGGTGACTAATGACGATGGAAGTCGCACGTAAGCTTCAGTTGGCTCTCCGTACGACTTGCCGTGACTACTGATGTTTTGGTTGCACGCTGCCAGCCCAAATAAAACGATACATGACTCTAGAAATCTGGCGGTAAGGCGCTGGTTGGGTGTCAGGGACAAGGCAGCCTCCTTTTTTATGAGCCATAAATTTTGAGTCAGTCACATCGCAGGACCTGCGGGAGTGACCGACTCAGATAATAATATCAATAGGTTGGGTTGAGTGCCTGACCCCTTACATCTTCGCTTTAGCGGTACCGGTGAGCGCGTCGCGGCATTTAGGGCCAGCCTTGTCTTTGTTGGTTTTCAAGCAAGCGTGCAGCTTCACTGGCTCGCTTTTGTCGACTTTGCAGTACTTATCCGTCTCAGCTTTGCAGGCGTCTAGGTAGGGGGCTGCTTTGGCTTCGACCTTTTTGCCTTCGGTCTCGACATTTTTCTTCATTTTATCGAGGGAAAAGCCGCTTTCGCCGTCTTTCTTGTCCTTGTCGGCACTTCCCGTGGTGGTACAAGCTGCCAAGCCGAGGGTCGCTGTCATCATCAAAGATAAAACCGTACGCATACTGATCTCCTGATTAATTATTCAATGCTGTCTGGGTGTTGCGATCCCAAGATGATAGCAATTGGCGCCGCAATGCGCCAGCGGGTTACCCCGTAGTAGAAAAGTCGCGCTTAAAGCGATGGATGATCGGCTAGTGTAGAATGTAGGGTCCGTGGGTGTGGGAGTGGGGTAATATGAGAGAGGGGGTAAGTACATGAGTCATGTCGTCGTGGTCGGAGCCGGATTTGCTGGATTAGCGGCCGTTAAATCTCTGATCAAGTCGAAGCGGCCTGGTACTAGGATCACCTTGGTTGATCAGAGAAACTATCATTTGTTTCAACCGCTGCTTTATCAGGTGGCGACTGCTGGCCTGAGTCCTGCCGATATTGCTGCGCCGATTCGAAGCATCATTCCGGTCGGCGTGGACGGGGCTGATGTCCTCAAGGAAAGAGTCGTCGATATTGATCCAGTAGAACGCCTAGTGAGGCTCGAGGGCGGGGCCAAGCTTAGATACGATGAACTTGTGCTCGCCTGCGGTGCCTCGCACAGTTATTTCGGACATCCCGAGTGGGAGGAATTTGCGCCAGGACTTAAGACCTTGGAGCATGCCACCGAGATTAGGCGGCGCATTCTAGATGCTTTTGAACGCGCAGAGTCCACGAGTGATGAAGCTTTGCGTCGTGACCTAATGACTTTTGTTGTAGTTGGTGGCGGCCCTACCGGGGTTGAGTTGGCGGGCGCAATTGGTGAAATCAGTCGGCAGACCTTAGCCAAGGACTTTAGTCACATCGAGCCATCCAGTGCTCGCATCGTTTTGATTGAGCTTGGCAAGCACATTCTGTCGTCATTTTCCCCCGAGCTGTCGCGACGGGCGATGCGCGATCTGGAAAAACTTGGCGTTACAGTTTGGACTTCAACACGAGTGACAAATATCACTGCAGATGGTGTTCAGCTTGGTAACGAAATGGTTGGATCGAAGACGGTGTTGTGGGCAGCTGGCGTCAAAGCCTCGGCTATCGGTGCAAAGCTGGGTGTGCCCTTAGATCCTCAAGGTCGGGTAGAGATCGATGATACGTTGCGTGTCATCGGTGTCGACCATGTCTTTGCAGTCGGAGACATGGCTCGATTGGTGGACAAAAAATATGGAGTGTTGCCAGGGCTTGCGCCCGTCGCCATGCAGCAGGGTAGGTGGGTGGCGCGTAATGTTATGCTTGCGCTAGATCAGAAGCCGCTTGAGCCATATCGTTACTTGGATAAAGGCCAAATGGCTACGATCGGGCGTAAAAAAGCTGTGAGCGAGTTCCGCGGACTAAAGATGACAGGACTAATAGCCTGGCTAGCATGGCTTGTAGTCCATATTTATTATCTGGTGGGCTTCAGAAGCAGGCTCTTTGTTTTGCTTCAATGGATCAGCAGTTACGTTTTGTTTAAACGTGGCGCTCGTCTCATCACGGGCGGCGACTGGCACAGTCAGCAATCCGAGTAGAGCTGATTTAATGGTGTCGCCACCATCGTGCCTGAGGCCCGCGCGATATTAATTGATCCTGTATGAGTAGAGTGATTCGCTATTCTCATCAAGGAAGTCGATTGTGATGGCATCTTCCGTAAATGTTGCGTAGCCAAAGCCGAGCTGGTCACGAGTAAAAAACTTCAGCGTCTCCTTTTGTTTTTTTATGGTCTTTTCATAGGGCGGCTTACGCTCAGCAGCCGCACCTGCAACGATGGCAGTGCCGCCGCAGGGTAGAGCATTGAGCTGCATCAAATGCTCATGGCCGGAAAGATAGACGGCCTTATACTTGCAGATGATTGGTTCAAGTTGCGTGCGGTAGCGAGCCTGGTCATTACCGTGAGTTCCGTGATCGCCAATGCTGTAAATCGGGTGGTGGCCATAGATTACTTTCCACCGTGCTGTTGATGCCTGCAGTGATTCTTCCAGCCATTGGATTTGGGCAGCTTCATCGAGGATGGTGTTGGTGTCTAAAGCGAAGAATTCAGCATTACCCTCCTTAAAGTGGTAATAGCGAGAAGGCATGCGCCATTTACTTGAGATATTTGAGTAGTCTAATTCAGCATTGATTCCAGCTGGTCCCGAATAAGTGTCGTGGTTACCTAAGATTACATGAAAAATTAGGTTAAGATCCTTGTACGGTTCTTCAAATTTGGTTTGAAACTGCTTGTCATGAACCGATGTCACGCCGACGGGATAAATGTTGTCGCCTAATAAAAGTGCCATGTCACAGCCAGCGGCGGCGCAGTGCTTAGTCATGGCGGCTGCTGTTGCAGCCTGCTCTTGATTGCCCTTGCCCGAATCGCCGAAAAAAAGAACTTTGAGAGCTGGCGTGGGAGCGTTTTGAACAAGCATCGACGCTGTCGATGCGTCCTTCAGATCACTAGAGTCCGACAGATCGTTGCCTTCATCTGATTTAGTACCGCAGGTCCACAGGATGGAAGCGGTAACTATCGCGAAGGCATACTTGGCTAGGGAGGTGCGCTTTTCCATTGGTGTACCCATAGCTAATTTTTCAGAATTGATCTGACCGAAGCTTAGGCCAGGTTTAGGCAGTTTCCAAGGGTTTTTCTCAGCGCCAGGGAGGGGGGGCGTCGCTGTTGCTGCGTTTTTTCATTCAAAATAATAGGCGCGGCAAACATCTGGTGTTTGCCGCGCCTTATTCTCTAAATCTGACGAAAAAGAAAACTTATGGTGCAATGCGCTTGCAGGAGTCTTCTTTTTTCGGAGCTGGTGTTACTGGTTGCCCGAGTTCTTTGATCACTTCAATGTCGCCATTGCGCGCCAAAGCTTCTTTGGTCAGGGTCGCTATTAGTTTGGCCAAGCCCGGATCACCATCAAAGTGATTGGCGAGTTCAACTTTTGGTTTTTTCCAAGTTAAATTAGCCTGCCAGTTGATCTTGTCATCTTTTGTTTCGAGGATGTTGCGCGCCACGTAATTTAAGTCGTATAGAGTGGCGCGGTGATTGACCGTGAAGGAGAGGCGACCATCCAAGAGGATGTTGCGGCAGCCGTCGTCGCGCATCGTTGTTGCCACATCACTGGACGGAGGCTGGGCCCATTTTGCGCCAGGTATGAAATCATCGTTCAAAAATCCGTGGTAAAGCCGATATGGCTTCATTTTTGTCACCATATAATCAAAGGCTCGGTTCATCTCCCCAATCGCCGGATCGCCCGCGTCGGTCATGATTACCGGTAACCCGTGGGATCCAATCAAAACGCAGATTTGGGAGGCACTCACACCTGGGAATTTCTCCTGTGCATCGCGCGTTACCACATCAACCATGAGGTCGCGAAAGCGCTGGTCTTCGGAGTACTGGCGGTAGCCAATGACTTCAGCATCGTATTCAGGGTGCTCTTTCATGTACTCGCGCACGTCACCAATGTTTTCCCCTTGCGATGCCCAGGAGCACTGTGCGCCCTGGTTATAGACGATGATTTTTTTGATTCCATCTTTTTGCATCTGAGCCATAGTTTCAGAAATGTAAGGCTTTGCGAAGTTGAAGCCATAATAGGTTCTGGCACTGATGCCGGCTTCTTTGAGAGCTAAGGCGAGAGCTTCAATTTGCTTCTGCGAGTTTTCGCGGTAGTGAGTCGGTCCGATAATGTCGTACTGAGATTTCACATTTTTAACGGATAGCATGTAAGCCGGTTGAGTCACTGCTGGTCTAGCCCAGTAGGGTAGTGGAATACCAACATTGTGCTTAAATGCGGTCTTTATGTAATCTTCTAGCTCTCCTTTGGTGTCATCAATGTCACCATGTGATGCCAAAAGGACAGCAACAGTGATGCCTTCGTTTGTGCTAGCCAGGTTGGTGCTGGATCCGCTGGAACCTCCGGTTTTGCAACCGGAAAGGATGACCGATGCCAACAACAACGGCGTTGTACAGCGCTTGATTAGAGTAGCTGGTGCGTCAGATTTCTTAGCCATAAAGATCCTTGTTCAGAAGTTACATACTCTGGGTACAGCCCAATACTTGGGTGTCGAGTATGCCGGGGATAAATTGATCATCGGTTGCTGGTGATTCTAATAGAATTGAGGCGAAACATGCTCCTCTTAAGAATACCTGCTTTTTTGTATTTTAGGCAGGGAGGTCGATGGGATTGACGAGGAATGACTTTGTTTTTGTGGGCGAATTGCCCATAAATTTTTATGCAATCCAAATAAAATAATTATGGTTTTTCGCAAAAAATATGCTTGATGTTTTTCATCTCAAGATCTCCTGGAAGCCCTCCGATACCTACAGTTGAGTGGACTGGCGTTGGCCCTCAGTCAAGTCAATGCGAGGGTCTGTTGTTGGTGTTAGCAATGTTGGAGGAATTTATGTACCAAGCGCCGCTTTTAGATCGAGTTTGGTCAAGAATCATTAATTTGCTTGGTTTTAAGAGTCATTTCATCGGTGCCGGTGAGAGGAGGTTGCATGTCTTTGTCGCCGAAGGAACCGGCCAATTACCTCCGGTACTCTTGGTGCACGGCATTGGCGCTAACGCGGCGTCGTTTGGTCCTACGATGAAGTTTTTGAAGGCAAATTTCCGGAAAATTATTGCACTTGATTTTCCTGGGCATGGGCTTTCCGCGCCCCTTCCGTTCGCCTTGGATCATGAGGGCACATTCGCGGTGACTGCTGCGTGTCTTCGTGGATTTATTGACGAGCCAATGTTCATCTTCGGTAACTCGATGGGCGGTGGCTTTTCGATGTATTTTGCGGAGCGCTACCCTGAGATGATGCTCGGAGTGATTCTTTGTTCACCTCTCGGTGCTCCTATGGAACAGGCTAAATTGGAAAAGTTCATCGCTCAATTCGAACTTAACACTTTGGCTGAAGCGCGAGCCTTCGCTGGAAAGTTAACTGATTGGATGCCGGCGCCAATGGCTTGGATCATGGCTCCGTTTATCCGAAAAATTTTTGCGGGCAAAACTATTCGCACGATATTTTCCCGCTTCACGCCTGACCATAGTGTCAAGCCACATCAACTCGCCTCATTAAAAATGCCGCTGCTGTTCCTATGGGGTAGGGTAGAGCGATTGATGCCAGAGGCGCATTTTGATTATTTTGCTGCCCACCTACCGCATCATGCAATCATTGAGCGGCCAGAGAGATTTGGCCATTGCCCCCATTTAGACTATCCCGCTCAAGTGGCGTCTCGGATTACTGACTTTGCAACCAATGTGACGGATTCAGTGATGCGTCAAGCTGCGTAATTGGATCTAAACAGTCTTCTTGTTTGCTTCGTTTGTGCGCATTCTGCTAGAATTCGTGCACGGAGTGAATACTATGAATGCTAGTGAAAACCTGTCCTCAGGTGTTTCGGCCTTTGAACATTATATGCTCGTCGATGATCGGCCAAAATATCCAATGGTTTTTTGGCTCGTTATGACTCTGCAGGGTCAGGCGGATGAGGCTCGATTGAGCGCTGCTTTGAATTCAGCAGTTAGCCATCATCCAATGCTATCTAGTCACTTAGTGGGAGATCCTCGTTGTCGTCGTGCTAACCTACTCTGGCGACACGTAAAAAACGCTATAGTCTACTTGGACAGCGGGCCGACGGGGGCTCCTTTTCGGTTTCCAAAGGCGCAGAGTTCTGAGGCTGTCACTTTTGGTAAAGAAAATCGGACAAACTCGCTAGCAATCGATCTGAGTCGTGAAATTGGCGTGCGCGCATTTTTACGTCAGGGTATCGATAACTGTACAGTTCACTTTCAGTTTCACCACAGTGTTACCGATGGTCTCGGTGCGATGGGATTTCTGGAAGATGTATTGAGGTATTATGACGGCGCGGGTGCAAAAGTAGCGATACCACCGCGTCAGCCGGCACTGATAAAAAGACGCCACTTATGCGGTTTAAATCCGTGGCAGATTATACGTTTGATACCGCTGTTTTTGGTGCGAGCGTACCGGTTTTATCTGTCAAATCCGGAGCCTTTATCCTTGGGTTCATCGGGTTCATCGAACGGACTTGTGGGCGACGCTGCCTTGCAATGTCCCGCGCGGGAGTGTGGACAGCTTTCGGCACCGGAACTAGTGCATTTAAAATCGGCATCGCGGAAGCACGGAGCGTCCATCAATGACGCACTGTTAACGCATGTTTTTTCGTCCGTCGATAGTTGGCAGCGCGCCAAAGAACTAAGCGATGGCAAGAAGAGGAATCGGAGAGTTCGAGTTCTCGTGCCAGTCAATATGCGGCAGGCGCAAGATCATCTCATGTCGGCAGCAAACATGATCGGAATGGTTTTTATCGATCGCCGCGGCTCATTGTTCGACCGCCCCGCTCAGCTGTTGCAAAGTATTGTTAAAGAGATGAGGGCGGTCAAGCGTCATGGTCTAGGTTTTGCTTTGAACTTCGCCACGGGGTTAGCCGGACTTGTCCGGGGTGGGGTCGGGGCTGTTGCATCGCAATGTTTAACATGGCGATGCGCAGCGACCGTTGTTTTGAGCAACCTCGGTGACCCGTTAGCGCATTGTGATTTGCCGCGTGATACGTCTGGACAAATCATGACGGGCGGGCTGACTCTTTCTTGTTTAGAACTACTGCCGCCACTTCGCCTCTATACAAACTTGGCTATCGGCGTGGTCACTTATGCAGGTCGTTTGACCATGACTGCGCACTATGATCATACGCTCCTCTCTAAACAGGATGTGCGGTTCTTGCTAAATGGAGTTTTGGCGGGTGCGCGAGCGGCGAATGCCGTTGCAGTTTCTGCACCGCTTGAAATCCAAGGTGGCGAACGACTAGTGACCGATTTTTAAGCATCGGAAATTATTGAGTTAAATTCCGACCTCAGAATCCTTAAAGTTATTCAGTAATTATGCCGATTGATTAACTTTGGAGCGGTAAAAGCGCGCTTTGCTTGCGATTGCGTTCTGTGGCGGAGGCTGTGCATGTGGACTTACAAAGGACTAGCCGGGGAAGAGCGGAAGCTGGCCGTCGGCCCCTGCGCCTCGGCGGCCTTACTGGTCTTGTTTTTAGGCGCGTGCAAGAGCACGCAATTCGGTGGGACTTCTAGCAGAGAGCCAGGGCCAGTAGTTCAGACTGCTCCGCGAGCAGTAAGCCCCAAAGTCCAGTCACCGGTAGCAGTTGAAAAAATACCGCAGAGTTGCAGTGAGGAATATGAGGTGCCCGCGACTGCGAACCCATATCTTGCCGGCATGCCGGAATCGGCATCTTTAACTTATAATTTGACCTCGTCCGATCCGCAGTCTCCCATAGACCGTGCTAATGGACAGGCTCCGATTTTAATTGTGCCGTCGAATGCTAGCTGCTTCGGCCCCGGATCGGTACTCGCATTTACGGCCTCCGGTGGCATTACTCACAATAAGCAAAACGGTCCATCTGACGCTAATGGCGACGCTACAGTGATCGTGTCGCATCAGCTAGGTGGGGTGAATGGCAAAAGTGACATAACAGCTCCAATTGATTCTCTCATCGGCGTGTTTCTGAGTGACAGCGATCCTCGTCAGCTAGCGCTCGCGGCCAAGCTGGACTTCTCAACACCGGCATCTCGCGACTACAAGTTGCTCAGTCCACAGCTTGGGCAAATTTTCTTCGTTGGTACCGGGCGCACTGCCGCGGGTGATTATCGGCAAGTGACTGTGCCTGTGGGTGCTACGCGGCTTTATTTTGCCACGATGGATACCTATCAGTGGAACAATAATGAGGGATCGCTGCGCGGCTCGATTCTGATTTACAAATAATTTACGATGAAATTTATTAGTCATGGCTCATGAGAATGCGCATGGTTGACAAGTTTGCGTGGTGCTGTTTGAACTGCACTGAACTCTTGCAGGAGTGCAGCCTTACTTATGTCAATACTGAACGGAAAAGCCCAGGGGATCACAGTACTTCTGCATGGTGGAGCTGGTGGCCAAGACCCCAAAAAGCTTACTGCACTGGCGACAGCGACTGCTGCGCTGCAGCGTATTGCGCAACAGGCCATAGCTAAACTACTTACCGGTGCAGATGCTCTAGACGTAGTAGTTTTTTGTTTGCAATTCATGGAGGATGATCCGCAATTTAACGCTGGCCTCGGATCTGCATTGCAAGCAGACGGCGTACCACGTTTAACCGCAGCAATGATGAACGGTGCGACTCAAACATTTTCTGGTGTCATAGGTGCGACTAATATAGGCCATCCATCGGTGTTGGCGCGTCATCTGCAAAATGCTAGTTCGCGCGTCCTCAGTTCACCCGGAGTGGAACAGCTGGCTCGCGAGCTTAAGCAGCCCGTAGTCTCGCTTTTAACTCGTGAGCGTTTACAGCGTTGGAGTGAGAGGGCTGGTGAGTCATGCTGTGACACGGTAGGCTGTCTGATTGTCTCGGCAACCGGTCAGCTTGTAGCTGGAACGTCAACGGGTGGACGCGGATTTGAAATGCCAGGCAGAGTCAGCGATTCAGCGACGGTTGCTGGAACTTATTGCAGTAGCGCTGCAGCTATAAGTGCGACGGGTATAGGTGAGCAGATTGTCGATGACGCAGTGGCTGCTCGGATCGAGACACGTCGCCGCGACGGGTTGCCTCTAGCGAAGGCCTCACAGAAGACCTACGAAGAGGCTATGTCCCGCGGGCGATCTTATGGCTGGATCGCAGCAGACGGCGAGGGTCATTGGTCGGTAGCATATACAACGCCGGCGATGTCCTATGTGGTCCGTTCTGCAGCAGATGGCGAGGTGGCATCTTCGCTGGCGCAAGGTTTGCCGACATAATCCAGCAGGGCTACCGTTTCTGTTTGGAGCTTGGCGGTTGGCAAGGGGCCTGCGGCAGGGTAACTTTACCCACTGTACTCTGTCAGTGCTTGCGGAGATTTAACAACATGGCGACCCCAGATCAGCAAGATATCAAACGCGATTTTTTGGCAGCAAAAACGGCTTTTCAGGAGCAAAAGTCACTTACGCTGCGCCAGAGATTAGACGAAATTCGCCGCTTAAAAGAAACTATCCTGGCGCGTCGTGAGTACATCATTGAACGGGTGATGGCTGAAGTCGGGAAGTGTAGGACTGACGCCCTAATCGCAGAAGTTATTGGTACTGTTGATTGGTTACAGTGGTTAGAAAAATATGCGACAGGAATTCTTGCGGATAAACGGGTGCCCACTCCGATCACACTTCTAGGTAAGAAGTCGCGTCTTTTCTATGAACCATACGGTGTAGTCCTAATCATTTGCCCCTGGAACTATCCTTTTCACAATGCCATCACCGGTATCGCCGCTGCGTTTGTTGCCGGCAATGCTGTTGTTTATAAACCGTCCGAACATTCCCCTTGTCGTGGATTGATAGAAGACATTCTTGCGTGCTCACCGGCACTTAGTGCCGCAGTTAAGGTGGTTTATGGCGATGGTGCTGTCGGTAGCCAGCTAATCGAGCAAGGCCCTGGTAAGATTTTTTTCACTGGTAGTTGCGCGACAGGTGAGAGAATTATGGCGCAGGGATCGCGGCTGTTAATACCAGTAGAGCTTGAGCTAGGCGGCAAAGATCCCATGCTGGTATTTTCTGATGCTGTTCTAGAACGGCCAGTGATGGGTGCTTTGTGGGGAGCTTTCACCAACGCTGGGCAGTCGTGCAGCGCAGTGGAACGGTTGCTCGTGCAAAACGAGATTTACGACAAATTCCTCGCGAAATTAATTGCGCAAGCGGAAAAGCTAGTGATCCGGAGCCATGATCCACATGGTGATGTAGATATCGGTCGGATGACCGTGGCTTTTCAGAGAGACAAAGTGACAGCACATGTTCTTGATGCTCTAGAGCGGGGCGCTACTTTGGCATTCGGTAAACTACCCAGCGCGGATGACCTCTTGGTGTCGCCGATTATCTTGACAGATGTGACACCCGATATGTTGGTTTGGCGCGAAGAGACTTTCGGGCCGGTGCTGCCAATCATGCGCTTTGCTGATGAGGCGGAGGCAGTGAAGCTCGCTAATGACTCTGATTATGGACTCTGCGCTAGTGTCTTTACTGCTGATCGTGTCAGAGCGTTGCGCGTCGCGAGGGCTCTTGAGGTGGGCGGCGTATCCATTAATAACGTCAACATGAGCGAGGGCAATCCTGGGTTGCCGTTCGGTGGTTACAAAAAAAGTGGATTTGGTAAATTGCGAGGGCCCGAGGGCCTGCTTGGGTTCACACGGAGCAAGGCAGTATTAATTGACAGCGGCGGTAGCAAAGTCGAAGCTAATTGGTACCCCTACACAGCCGGTAAATATGAGCGGTTTTTGCGCTTTTTAACGGCGCTTTACACACCCAAGTTTGGTCGCATTTTAAGGATAGCTTGGCATGGACTCCGCCTAGAGGCATTCTCGCAGCGGCCCAGATGAGCACGTAGCCCATTTGAGGGGCTTCGCATGTGCCGGTATCTAAGCTCACTTGATGGAGATGGGGCAGGGTGTCTTAAATATCGGATAAAATCACCTAAGCTGCAATCGGGACAGGCCCTTTTGGCTCGTCGAGGTCACCCGCCAACACCAAGATCACAGCCTCAATAGGAATCTGTGATTTATTTAAATATTCGTACATGAGGATGCGAACACCCGCCTCGATGGCGCCTGACATACCTGTCGCTGCGGCCTTTTTCTTCTCCCATTTTGAGATCATGCTGTGCCCGCTAAGTCCAAGTCTCAGACCTAAATCTTCTTGTTTTAATCCCATATAATTACGGACAAAAGACAGATGCGCCCCACTAAATTTGAAGCTCGCTCTTAAAAGAGCAAGGAAAGCCTCGTCTTGTAATTTGCGATGATTAATATTCGGCACCAACTCGCCCATCACCTCTTTGACTTCCACAGCTCTAAAAATCACCGGGAAGCCGAGACCACCATAAATAAAATTTCTAGCAACTTTGGTTGCGCGGGCCTTCATATAATCACCTCTATTTCAATGGTCCAACAACCGTCACCACCAGCAACTCATCGACAATGGCTACCACCACTCTAGTCTTGCGACCTTCGCGGGTTGAGCCTCTGATTGCATGAGTCCACAGGGAATGAGTCTGGTCATACTCATCTCTTTCGGTTTCGTGAAATCCACTACTCAGCACCTGCTCGATCTCGGGTAATGTGTAACCGCGCAACGCCATTCTAGCCGCGGCATGCTTTAGAACACGAATTTTACCGCATTTGATAAGTGATCTTATTCTTCTCATCGTTTCAGGAGAGTGCACGCGATCACCCATGCGGCTATGGAACATGAATGTGAATAATGCACAATGAATTAATATTAGTCAATTGGTTGTTATGGCAACGTCGGGATCGGGGCCACGGCGCCGCTCGGTGCGTGGGGAAGGGACATGGCAGTGCGGAGCAGAGATGTCAGCCAGCATCGGGCTTCGCATGTGCCGGTAACTATTGTGTTTTTCTGTTTGCCTATGGCACCGAGTTTTCCGTTACAAAAAACGCTCTCATGAATACCAATAATATTGGATTATTGCCTTTTTTTCTCAAGTTTTAGGAACTTGTTGACGAACAGCTGAGATGGATAACAGGGGAGATACCCCGTTAACAAATCTTGGGTCTGCTTATGTCCCATTCTAAACAAAAATCTCGGTACACGAAGAGGGCCTTACTCGGCGCCCGATTATACGTGTTTAGTTTGGCATTTGCGGCGAGCTCGATATCCGTTTCGCAAGCCTACGCGGCCCCTTTTTCGGTGGCATACAGCGGGCGCCTTACGCAGGCTACGGGCGCCCCGGTCGATGGGCCAGTCGATGTATCGGTTAAGTTTTGGAACGCTGCTGTCAGTGGTAGCACTCTCACTGCTCCGGTCGAGTTCACCGCAGTGGATCTGAATAGCGGCATATTTAGCCTCCCACTTGAACTGAGCGCCGAGCAGGTACAGCAAATCTTTGGCGACGTTAGTGGTCCGGTTTTTATCGAAATCACCGCAGCAGGTAAAACCTATCCACGCCAGCAGTATAGTTTTGTGCCCTACGCCCTGCGCATTCCAGTGGACGGTAAAACTCTCGCGTTCGACAGTAACGGCAACCTAGGTCTCTCGCTGACCAGTCTGCCGGCATCTAATCAGTTTCTCACTAAAAATAGCAGTGGCGAGTTGATTTGGGGCACTCCTGCTGTGACGGCGGGAACCAGCGGAACGTTGAGTCTGCCCAACGTCGGGACTGCAGCAACCTATGTCAAAGTAGTGACCGATGCTCAAGGACGCGTGACGCAAGGGCTGTCACTTTCTGCTGCGGACATCACCGGTGCGTTGGGGCAAAGCTTGACCACCGCAGTCGTTGCCGAAAGCGGTACGAATCTTTATTACACGGACGCGCGGGCACGAGGTGTGATCTCGGCTAATGCGCCATTAAGTTACGGTATTTCAAGCGGTCAAATTTCATTGGCGCAGGCCAGTGGTACCGCGAGTGGTTATCTGAGTTCGTCCGATTGGATGACCTTTAACACGAAACAGAACGCTCTCGGTTTCACTCCGTTGAATAAAGCCGGTGATTCGATGTCCGGGGCGTTAAATATGGCCGGAAGTGATCTCACTAACTCTGGCCAAATCAGCATGTCTGCATCTAAGACGCTGCTTCTGAGTAACAACAGCGCTGACCCAAGCGGTCTTACTGCAGGAGATAAAGGTAAAACCTGGTTTAACGCTTCTACGAATCAGATCAAGTATTGGGATGGTTCTTCAGCACAGGCATTGGGTGTGTCGGGAGCCGGTCTCACTAACCTCAACGGGCTGACGGCAAGTACACAAACCTTCGCAACTGGCACGAGCGGCAGTAGTCCGGCGTTTAGCTCATCGGGCTCCGTCCATACCCTGAATATCCCGCTCGCTTCGGCAGCTGGTGTTACAGGCGGTGCACTGTCAAACAGTGATTATACGAGCTTCAGCAGCAAACTCGGCAGCGTCGCTGCGGGCACTGGCGTCGCTGTTTCTACCGCCAGTGGCACGGCTACGGTCAGTTTAAGCTCTGTAGGTACCGCGGGCACATACATGAAAGTCCAGACCAATGCGCAGGGGCAGGTGATAAGTGGTAGCGCGCTAAGCTCAAGCGATATTCCGAATCTCGACGCGAGCAAGATCACGACGGGTCAATTATCCGTCGCTAATGGCGGTACAGGGATTGGTTCGTTTAATTCAAATGGCGTACTAATCGGCAACGGGACGGGTAACCTGGTATCAACTACAACACCGAGTTCTGATCAAATCTTGCGCGTACCTAGCGCGGGGGGCCAACCCTCGTTCGGTGCGATTGACCTGTCAAAATCGGCCTCCGTGGGCGGTATTCTGCCTGGAGCCAACGGAGGTACTGGCGTAAACTCAACGGCTACCTTCCCGACTTCGGGCGTAGTCGTCACTCGTGACGCGACGGAGACTCTGACCAATAAAACTTTGAGCGCCGCCACGATCAACGGCGCATCGTTTATTGGCGGCTCAACTACGATCAACACCATTGGCACCGTTAACTCAGGTGCTCATACAGCCGCCGGTAACGTCACCATTCTTGGTAACAGCACGACCGCAAATAAACTAGTGCTCAACGACAAAGGCTCGACTAACTCAGTCGCACTGAAAGCTCCTGATACTCTAGCGTCATCAATGACCTTGGAATTGCCGTCGAGCAGCGGCAGTAATGGCCAAGTACTCGCCACCAACGGATCAGGCACTTTAAGCTGGGTCTCCACTGCAGTAGGCAGCGTCACCAATGTTACGGGTACAGCACCAATATCAGTAGCAACTGATACCTCTACGCCAGTGATTTCGATGGCGCAAGCAAATGGCAGCACCAACGGCTACCTAAGCTCTTCAGATTGGACGACGTTTAATAGTAAACAATCATCCGGTAGCTACATCACCGGTCTCACTGGTGACGTCACGGCCTCAGGCGCGGGATCGGCCTCGGCAACACTTGCTGCTGTCGCTATCGCAGGAACGTCTACTAAAGTGACCTATGATGTTAAGGGCCGCGTGACTTTTGGCACGTCGCTGACATCGTCAGATATCCCGCCAATAAGTGCTGCCCTTATCACTTCCGGAACTTTGACGGTCGCCAACGGTGGTACCGGCGCAAATCTCAGCACAACGGGTGGTACGGGACAGTACGTTAAACAAACTACATCAGGCGGTAGCGTCACCGTCGGGTCGATCGCTGCAGGTGACATCACTTCATCACTTGGTTATACGCCACTTAATAAAGCCGGTGACACCTTGACCGGCGCACTTAATCTAGGTGCGAACGACATCACCAACGCCGGCAACATCCAAATGGCTGCCTCGAAGACACTAGCTCTTAGTACGAACTCCACAGATCCATCAGGACTAGCGGCGGGCGATGTCGGCAAAACGTGGTTTAATTCGACTAGCAACCAAATTAAGTACTGGAACGGATCTGCTGCCGTTGCACTTGGCGCCGCTGGCTCTGGACTGAGCAATATCAACGGTCAAACAGGAAGTACACAGACACTGGTAGTCCCCGGAACTAGCGGCACAGCACCAGCTTGGTCATCAACATCAAACGCTCACACTCTCAATATACCACTGGCATCAACAGCAAGTGTCACTGCTGGTTTGATCTCAAACTCTGACTACAATACCTTCAACGGCAAAGTTGGTGGCGTCACGTCAGGTATCGGAGTCACAGTCTCGACCACCGGCAATATTGCGACGGTTAATCTTACGACTGCTGGGACTTCAGGAAACTACTCTAAAGTGACCACAGATGCCTACGGTCGAGTGACTTCAGGTACATCACTGGCAGCAGCTGATATCCCGCCACTGAATGCAGCCATCATCACTTCCGGCACTCTTGCAGCGGCTAACGGTGGTACGGGCGTAAACTCTACCGCTACCTTCCCGACCTCAGGCGTAGTGGTGACGGTAGCAGCGACGGAAACTCTGACCAATAAAACCTTGACTGCTGCCACGATCAACGGCGCATCGAGCATCAGCGGTGCTACTACAATTAGTACGACGGGCACCGCGGCGACGGGAGCACTGACAGCTGCGAGTGTGAGCTCCCAAGGCAATGTTACTATTCTTGGTAACAGCACGACGGCAAATAAACTTGTGCTCAACGACAAAGGCTCGACTAACTCAGTCGCACTGAAAGCTCCAGACACTCTAGCGTCATCACTTGCCTGGGAACTACCGAGCACCAACGGTTCATCTGGGCAAGTGCTATCGACCAACGGCTCAGGCACATTGAGCTGGGTATCGGCAGCTATTGGTAGCGTAACAAACGTCACTGGCACTGCTCCAATCTCAGTGGCAACCGGTACATCAACTCCAGTGATTTCGATGCCGCAAGCAAACGGTACGACAAACGGCTACCTAAGCTCGGCTGATTGGACCACGTTCAATACTAAACAAGCATCTGGTAACTATATCACCGCCCTCACCGGTGACATTACCCTATCAGGCTTCACTAGCGGCTCAGCCGCAGCTACCTTAGCGACTGTCGCTACCGCCGGCACTGCGACCAAAGTGACTTACGATGCGAAGGGACGCGTGAATTCTGGCACATCGTTAACGGCGGCGGATATTCCGGCACACAGCGCAGCTCTTATCAGTTCTGGTACTTTGGCTGTTGCCAATGGTGGTACTGGTGTCTCGTCAACGACCGCAAGTTCTGTGTTCGCTGGCCCGACAAGCGGCTCTGGCGCTCCTTCGTTCCGCACTCTAGTGGCCGGGGACTATCCAGCGATGATCGGAGCCAATGGCAGCACTGCTGGCACGGCTGGCGCCGTGCCTGGACCTCTTGCAGCGGATAACGTTAAGTTCTTGCGTGGTGATGGCACATGGGCTGCGCCCACGGCAGCAGCTGCTGGCGCAACTAACCAGATTCAATACAATAGCAGTGGTGCTCTAACCGGTAATAGTAACTTTGTTTATTCGGGTGGGAATGTCGGTATCGGGACTACGACTCCGAGTGATCTCTTGGAAGTGAATAACCAAAGTGCCGGTGGCCTGACGGCTATTCGGGTCAACAATCCAAGCCTAACCGCTAACTCTGACGAAGGTCTCTCGTTTTATCGCGGTACGGGCAAGAGGGTGGAATTTTATAACCGCTGGACAGGAAGCAGCGAATTAACTGTACTCAACAACATTAATAGTTGGCCTCTGGCCCTACAAACAAGCGGTGGCAACGTCGGGATTGGGACAACGTCCCCGGCATTTAACTTAGATGTGAGTGGATCGAGCGCAACTTCCAACGGGGTCGGGATTCGCATCTTCAATAGCAACGCATCAAACACCAATGGGTGGTGGTTAGGGACTGGCGG
>JAPLFY010000083.1 GCA_026390435.1 Pseudomonadota bacterium | reverse complement strand
GAACAGCTCAGAGCGAGTGTTGTAGCGACACACTGAAAAAGTGACTTTTTATTTTTTTTAGAGCCAAAATTTTTAGCTTTGTTTTTCATTTCTTGATGTCCTCTAAACAGAAAATTTCTAAGCTTAAAATTACCTTCTTGCCCCAGTTATTTTTTTTTCGGATGTGTAGCTACCCAGAAGGCAGCAGTGCAGGTTCCCACATAATAATCAGCCAGATTGTCAGGTGTCATGTTGGTATGTTGTACGTTGCCGTTTGTGTCAACGGGGGCAACTTTCGGCTGTCTGATCGCGGTAGCCGCCCGAACACAGTTGCCAAACTCCAGATTTGGACCAGATTTTTTCATGCTATCGACTCTGCCCTGAATCATGGACTGACAAGCACCGATGTTAGAATTGGTATTCTTTGGATCACAGTAAGGCTGCGCTCCGACCGTTGACTCACCAGAAACTGTCGGCAAGTTGCCGTTACCAAGCATCTTTGATGCCTCGACGACCTCTTCATCTATATTTTTGCTTTTTGCCGGCTGATACGGATCATCAGACGTATCTACCAGTGCTAGGGCAGGGGTGCCTTGCGCGGAAATGACCGAGAAAGCGGATTGAAGGGCCTTGAGGCCATCGCGCAACTGCCCTTTACTAGAGATGCGTAAATCAGCTTGGGAGACCCCCGCCCGCTTCATCGCCACCGCCATAGTCGGCATGGTCTTTCCCGTCTCGCGAAGAATCTTTGAATTCAACTCCGCAAAGTCGCTAGCGGACGGAAACGAAAAGCCACCAATCGATAGTCGACCTGTGGAAGTTTTTTGAGGCAAAATGCCTGCAATTTGATCTAGCCTTAGGGCCATCAACTTGCTTGGATCTAAGCCTTTTTGCGAAGCCATCACGTTCTCAAACAATACGTTTAGCTCGGGGGAAAAATCATCCCCGGCCGCAGTGGTTTTACTAGCGCCACCACAGGCATTTAGCGCGAATAAAAAACATGAAACTGTTATTGTCAGAAGTCTTGGCATAGATCCCTCTAAGGTTTGACGATCTCTTTACTTATTCTTGCTTCCGACCTGCATATTCGCCCAGCAAGCTTCGTTACTTTCGCTGCCAGTTCTGCTGACTCCGTCGTCCTGTATACTTGAACAATTTTGACTAACCGACTCGCCTGGAGTTAAGACACGGGGACCAGCCTGCATTAATTTATCTGCCAAATCAGAGTCCGCATTCTTATCATTTAGTGGGGATGGCCAATCAGCGACTAAATCCCGCGCGCAATCAAAAAATTGCTTATCTTCCTTCGCCTTATTAGATAGGTGTAGCCAAGAAGCTCGACTTTTATTTAAACCGTAATTAGATCCCGCAAACTCTTGGACCTCGTATACCAGCGAGTCTGATTTTTTGCCGCCATTCCCCCACTCTCGGCCTCCCCACCAAGTTTGGTAACCATCCTTTTCGACATTATTTAACTCAGTACTGACACATACCCGGTCTATCGCTGGGTCGTACTTATGCGGTCCATCATTCGGGCCATTTTTACTCCCATAAACCACCACATCAAGCGCTAACGAGGCAGCTTGCGACCCTAGATTTTCCGTTGCTGCAGCTACCGTCGCTAAAGAAAAAGCCACCATCCTTGCTGCCTCGACAGTTCTTAATTCCGCTTTACTTAGTCCTTTCCCGGTTACTCTGCTACGGGCCATGACCCCTAGCCCCGCTTGAAATTGCGCTAAGGACACTTTAGCTCCTGGATTGAAACCAATGGATTTCCAGTAAGCATTTACGCTGGAAAACTTTTTGTCTCTGACCTCCAAAGCAGACTTAGATGACGCGATCAGTTTCCTGGTATCAGAAAATACAATCCCATCTATGGCAAATCTCGCGTTGCTCGTGCGATTTAGAAAAACTTTTGCCTGGTCTGAAAAACGCGACTCGCTCCATTTATGGACGATGTCGGTAAAGTCGGGAAAAGTCGCAATTTCCTGATAGTAGTCATGTAGCGAGGATGTACGAAACTGGGCCGCTACATCGAGAACAGAACTTGCGCCATCGGAACCGTTACTACAAGCAATCAAGGCCGAGCCAGCAACTAACGCAGTGATTCCCCGGATTACCTGGCTTCCCAACTTAGCTTTCAACGCAAAAACAGAGATGTTAGCGAATGGTCTTACCATAAAGGCCCTCTAAATATGATTACTCACTCATAAACTTATTGTTTCTATCTATCGGCAAAATCTTCCAAAAACTTTAATGTTTTTGAACTGCACTCAGTAACTGGAGATGGAGTGTCCAACATCAGGTCATCACGAGGGGATACTTAGCCTTCAAAATCATGTGGTTGTGCCACCACGCATAAAGTTGAACTAGGCATCTAAGTCGGTCCACGCGCCTGGTTGTGCACCAGGTGCGGCGACTGAGGCGCTTAATTCTATCGCGAAACATCGCGCAAATATGATTCAGCGAGAATAGTGGATCGCGCCCACCACGCTTTCAATGTCATCAGCTGAGCGCGCCAATAAATGCCTCTGGGCCCTTCCACCAAGTCGTGCCAGCTTGTTAGCGACCGTCATTTGCGTGCAACGAAGTGATCGTGCACAGCCTCTTTGTGAGACGCCTTCCATCAACAGGCGCATGACTTTCTGGGTCAAGTGAGGTGTGCGCTCGCGGTAGTTTAAAGCAGTCGTTTGCGCCGAGAATTGGCGCTTTCAGGGGTATTGGGGGGACTTACCCCAGACTCCTATGAAAATATCAGGAGGTTACCGGAGGGGACTGACCCCAATCTTACGCGACCTTAGCGCCGCGTGAATACGAACAGATTTTCATCCTGATCGAGTCGGTCGGCTCTTGACTCTGGAGTACGACCATTGATCTCTTCGCAACGACCTGCATCAGCATCTTCAAAGTTACACACTTTGGATAT
>JAPLFY010000111.1 GCA_026390435.1 Pseudomonadota bacterium | reverse complement strand
GGGATGAGTAGCCTTAAAGTCAGCCCGAGACTGCATGTTCGATGTCCGTCCATGTCGTTGGCTCTCGCCGGGCGGCGGAGCATTTTCGACTGGATTTCGTGGAATTATCTAAGTTACTTTCACCTGGCCCAGGGCAGTCAGGCCAACGTGGCCACCAAGCTCAGCCAGATAGGCTGCATTTATGGGCCGAGTTCTTCATGAAGGCTACCCAGCCAGACGCTAGCGAGGGCCTTATGTCTGATCCCATCATCAAGAAGACTTTTGAAAAGTTGAAAGAGATCTCTGCTATGGACGAAGCGCAACAGATCGCCCGCGCCCGTGAGCTTGGCATGCTTCGCGTCAGCATGGAGCTTGATGAAGCTCGTGATGAAGGGCTGCAGAAGGGGCGTGAAGAAGGGCGTGAAGAAGGGCGAGAAGAGGGTGCGCAGAGGGGGCGAGAAGAGGGTGCGCAGAGGGGACGAGAAGAGGGTGCGCAAAAGGCTCAAGCAAAGATAATTCGCAATTTAAAGGACGCTGGAATGTCCTTGGATCAGATTGCGACTATTTTAAAGATGGCAAAAAAAGAATTAGAGTATCTTTTGGCCGTGGACAAAGGCTAGCTCAGCAGAGAAAACTGCTCTGAACTCGCTTACGCTTCGCATTAGCTCGGGCTGACGTCAAAAGTATTGATCTGTTGGTGAGCGAGCTTCTGCCCCGAGAAGAGATCTGTGAGTTAAAGCTTACGCTGACTAAATCACAAGTCGCCTTGCTCACCAAACGAGATCCTGTGCGCAAGGCCGAGCGCGCTGCCGCGAAGCATGGACCTAAGGGTAATGATGTTGGGAGCCGAACCAACACTGTTGAGAACGCCGTCGAGAGCGACGACGCCGCAGTGCCGCCACCAGCGGGGGATCAAACTATCGCTGCCGCGCGGCAGCCCCAAAATACCGCCGGTAGATATTGATATATACCCGCTGCCGTGCGGCATCAGGTCTGGCTGCGAGATCACGGGCAGTGTACGCACAAGCATCCCGATGGATCTCGGTGCCAAGAGAGGATGATGATCGAGTTAGATCATATCAATCGGATTTTCGCGTCACTTAGATCACCCCTGTACTCGACCCTGGAGCAGGGGAACACTGGAGCAGGGGGAAATGGCCGAAAAATTGCATGAAATCCGAAGATTGCGAGTCTGGCTTAAGCCCATGCGCCGCATGAAATTTTGCGACTGATGAAAAGGGAGGAATGTCATGGAGACGAAAGACGTTCGCTATGCACTCTTTGCAGGTGCCTTGGCGTCGATGGTGGTGTCGATGCTAAGTTGGCTGATTCGCTACAATAATATTGGTCTAGGCCCTGAGGCCGCGTGGGCCAATCTGCTGGGACTAGGTACTAGTCCAGTGGGCTGGTGGTTCGGGCTTGCGGCCCATCTCATCTTCGGTTCAGTCATTGCTATTGGGTACTGCTGGGCCTTTAATTTATTAGACCGCTTCGTCAACCACTGGGTCGTTGGCATTGGCTTGGGTGTGCTACATGCCGCTGTGTTCGGATTTTTTCTAATGCTATCCCCGAAAGCCGGGTCGCTATTTGTCGAGCTTAGGGGCAACACCCCAACTATCCAGTTCCCTCTAGTCTTTGCCTGGGTCGGTACGCACATGTTTTATGGCGTAACTCTTTGGACCTTGTGGGAAGAGGTGGGAGAAGAACGCCATCTCCATCGCTACAGGCCTTCGCGTCTGACACGTAAAGGTCACGAGAAACGCACATATCAGACAGCAAAGTGACTATGTTAAGGTGGGAGACTAGAGCGCGGTAAGTTCAATGTGATTAGCGATGACCGAGGGCCAACGTGGCGCCGACACAAGTTCGCAAAGTGCCGACGTGCCAAAAAATTGCCGTTATTGGGCCTGAATCTTCCGGAAAAAGCACCCTCTGCCAGCAACTGGCTGCTCATTACCAAACACTGTGGGTGCCTGAGTACGCTCGAACCTATGCCATGCAAAAAGACGGCGAGTTGACTGCAGCAGATGTGGAACCCATCGCTCGCGGTCACTGGGCGCAAGAAATGGCCCTAGAGAAACAAGCCGGGAAGTATTTATTCGTGGACACCGATATTGCCATGACGGTTTTCTATGCGGAAACCCTATATGGTGTCTGCCCGGCATGGGTCAAAGAGCTGGCCAACAAAACTATATATGATTTATATCTTTTGCTCAGCCCCGACTTACCATGGCAGCCTGACCCTGTGAGGTCATCCCCAGATTCGCGCGATCAAGTCATCGAATTCTACCAAAATAGGCTCGTTGGTCAGCGCGTTGTTTTGATTAGCGGGACTGGCCAAGCGCGTTTTGACGCGGCATGCAGAGCGATTGATACTGCAAAAATACCCGAATGACATCCCGAGACGGAGATCTAATCTGATGGCACGTGCCACGGCGACAGTGCAAAGCCCTAACCAAAGCCCTACCCAAAGCCCTGCCCAAAGCCCCACCCTTGGATTGATCGGAGGTCTAAGTTGGCATTCAACTTTGATCTATTACCAAAAATTGAACGAGGGCTTTGCCTCCATCTTTGGCAGCGACCGTTCCGCTCCCCTACTTCTTTACTCCCACGATTTTGGCATGATTGGGCGCTCGCAGGCCAACGGTAAATGGAAAGATGTCGAAGATCAGATTGTGCATTCTGCGCGCCTTCTCGCTCAGAGTGGCTGCGAAGCCATTGTGATCGCCAGCAATACCATTCACAAGTTTGTGCGCGTCATCGAAGCATCCACGCAACGTCCTGTGCTTCACATGGGATCTGCTATCGCTACAGCTCTCACTAAAAATTCAAGTAAACGCGTTGGCTTCTTGGGAACTAGACCTACTATGGAGGAGCCTTTTCTTAAGCGTCGCATTCAAGAATCTGCCAGTGTCGAGCTCTGCATCCCCACACGCCCCGAACGCGATGAGATTCACAGAGTCATCTGGGAACGCCTAGTTCGTGGCTGTGTCGATGATCAGGATCGTCAGGCCTTTCAAATTTTTTGTGACGAATGGGCAAGGCGCGAGCGACTCGATAGTATTGTGCTGTCCTGCACAGAGCTCGGGCTTCTTGGGCTAAAGGAGCGAGGATTTCGCATTTTTGATAGTTTGGAGGCGCACGTGGACTATGCGCTGCAATTTTATAAAGACCGGTCGCCCCACTATGTCCATGAATAATTATTTCTGGCTTATCTGACCGGCGTAAACGTCATCATGCAGAGTGACCCAGCAAATATCGTCGCTCTCTGCTGCGCCATAAACTCCACTTATGAATCCGGTAAGATGCGGCATATTAATTGCACTGCCGAGAGATCACTAGCCTGAACGTTCAGGCTTTTCTCTCGTGTTAGGAACGATTGGCGTTCCTATGCATTTTAATATTTTTCAGGGGGATTTATGTTGAGCAAGATCGCCAGCAGAGCCTGGATGGGTGCGTTAATTTTTGGTGCAAGCGTTGCCTATGGTGCCTCACCAGCACCGCATATCGACCAACAAAGTGACTTAATCCTCAAATCAGCGACGGACTATCTTGCATCACTGCAGAGTTTTTCCTACACGGCTGAAACAGCTTTAGAAGCTGTCTCAAACGATAATGAAAAAACTGTGTTCGACTCAAAAGTCGACGTTTCCATTAAACGTCCTAACAAAATTTTTGCGCAAAAAACAGGATACGAGGCGCTAAACTTCTATTTCAATGGGAATAAAATTGTTGGCTACAATACCGCTAAGCAAAAGTATGCAACCGCAGACGAACCTGGCGATATCGATAAGTTGGTCAAGGTCCTGAGCACCTACCAGATCGAGGCGCCGATGTCGGATTTCATCACTAGCGATCCATACGCCATCTTGACCGCAGATGTCGAATCCAGCCGCTTTTTGGGCACCTCTATGATTGCTGGCGTTAAATGCCACCATCTCGCCTTTCGGCAAAACAACATTGACTGGCAATTATGGATCGATGCTGGCGCTAAACCTCTAATTAAGCGGTTTATGGTGACTTCTAAAGGTCTCACTGGCTCACCAAGCTACACAGTCACCATCAATCAATGGAAGTCCAACCCAGTCCTTGACGATGCACTGTTTGAATTCAAGGCACCCGCGGCATCACAGCTAGTTGAATTCGCGGACCTAAACAAAGAATAAAGTGAGGGGATAACGATGAAGAACGAAAACAAGATAGTAGCAGCGGGACATAGAAAGGGGTTGCAGCAACTCCTGCTCGTTGCCATCGCACTGACCTGCGGTAATCTCAATGTTGAGCTTGATCAACACCATCATGTTGACTCGATCGGCTTCACCCAACGTGCCGAGGCTAGAGGCGGCGCAAGGGCGGCTCGAGGCGTTGGAGTTGGAGTTGGCGTAGGCGTGGGTGTCGGCAACGTCGGAGCGGCGCGTCGCACAGCACGACGGGTCTCCCGGCGTTGGGCCGTTGGCACACGTCTCTACTCACTACCGAGCGACTGCCAGTGGACGGGTGGGAATTGGTACTGTGCAGAGGACGGAGTTTATTTTCAGCAGATCAATGAAAATAATACCGTAGTCTACGTCTCCAACTAACCAGCGCACTTTCCGCAGCAAGGGACCATGGGGCGTTGCTCCATGTTCTCATTTACCGAAGCAACTGGACACCAATCTCAGCGATCCAGTTATTTCGATAACTTAGCACCAGTGCCTGACCCTACGGAATCCTATTGATCTTGATCATATTGGTTGGCTTCATGTGGTTGATCGGAATACCGGCGGTGATCACCACGATGTCGCCCGTTTTGACCATGCCGAGGCTCTTTAAAAGCTGCGGCAAATCTTGGAGCAGCACGTCCGTGTTGTAGAACAGCGGATTTTGCATCGCGTAAACGCCCCACACTAGCACTAGACGTTGAATGACGTCTTTACGTGGGCTCATCGCAATCACAGGAGTGTGCGGACGCCACTTGGCAACCGAGCGGGCAATAGCTCCAGTCAAACTCAAACACACGATCGCCTTGGCATTCAGCTCATCGGCCGCCTCGCACGCAGCACGGGCGATGGCTTCGTGCTCTTCCCAGTGGTCTTTTTGACCGAGGTAGTTGGTTTGGTAGCGCACCGGCCGCTTCAAGGTCCAGCCTTCGACTTCATTGATAATACCAGCCATGGTACGCACGGACTGAACTGGATATTTGCCACTGGCAACCTCGCCAGACAGCATCAGACAGTCAGCGCCATCAAGTACGCCGTTGGCAACGTCCGCCACTTCGGCCAAAGTCGCCTCTGGGTTTTCAATCATCGACTCAAGCATCTGCGTCGCGATGATCACCGGCTTCGCGTAGCGGGCAGCTGCCTCGATAATACGCTTTTGGAATCCAGGCACGCGTTCAACACTGCCCTCAACCCCAAGGTCACCACGTGCAACCATGAGGCCATCGGAGACTTTACAAATTTCATCAATGTCATCAATCGCCGATAGCTTCTCAATCTTAGCAATGACCGGAATGTCGGCACCCAGAGCATTGATCATCTTTTTGACTTGGAGCACATCCTCTGGCCTTTGCACAAAGGAAAGGGCGACAAAATCTACGCCGTGACTCACGCCAAAAAGTAGGTCGCGGCTGTCTTTCTCAGAAAGAGCTGGCAGAGATAATTTAGCCTCGGGGAAGTTGACCCCTTTACGGCTCTTCAGGATGCCGCCGTCTAAGCACTTAACAATGACGTTGCTGCCTTCGATCTTCTCGATCTTGAGTGACAGCAAACCATCGTCCATCAGAACCCGCTGGCCCACGGCAACGTCATGCACCAACTCGCGGTAATCAATTGGTATGATCTCCGGCGTCGTTTGTTCGACCCCGTAAGCTAAGGTGTAGGTCTCGCCCTGTACCAATTCCTGCTTTTCGCCGAGGATCTTGCCGGTGCGGATTTTAGGACCCTGCAAATCTTGCAGCAGTGCTACGTGCCGGCCACATTCCCTAGCGATGCGCCGCACCATTTCAATATTTTTCCGGTGGGTCTCATGGGTCCCGTGGGAAAAATTGAGACGCGCTATATCCAGCCCGGTCTCAATCAGCTCACGCAGCGTCTTCTCATTCGACGAGGCTGGCCCTAAAGTGCCGACGATCTTGCAGTGGCGAATCGCCGCATGGTCACCTTTGAAAACATTTAACCCATTAGTATCATGAACAAAACGCGGAGTCGCCGTTTGGCCAAGCTCAGTCATAGATCCTCTCACTAGCAGTCGTCTGGTGATACTCTAAGTGGTTGCCCACCCTCAGCATACCGACCTCACTGCAATTTGAAACCATGATATACAGCAGCCGTCCCAACTAAGACAAAAGCCGCAGCAATCGTCATCCTTACGGACGCCAACACTCGGGGCCGAACGCTGTCGCGGCCCTTGCGCACCAAGTGCAAAAGTACTCGAAACCAGGCTGCATCACCAGCGGCAACACCAAGCAAAAATATGCCGAGGCGCCAATCGAGGATGGTAGTCTTGACATGATGCTCCACTTGATTGATCGCAAATACCCAAAACACGAGAAAAGCCGGGTTTGCGCCGCACATAAAGACACCGAGCAGGAAATTGCTAAGAGGCCGACGAACGGCCGTCGCGGGTGTCGAGGTAGCGGCACGTGCACGCTTGAGAAAGCTGAACGAGCCCAGCACGATCAGAAAAGCACCACCAGCGACACTCAGCCAGCGGGCTACTGGCCCCTCATCGACAAACGCGTGATAGCCCCAAGCCGCCAAGGACGCGTGCACGCAATCCATGGCTATCACCCCAAACAGAAACCAAGTGAGGCCGAGCTGTCGCCGCTCCAAGACGCGGTCAGTGACCCAAAGGTTGATTGCACCCAGGGGAGCAGAGGAGCAAAATCCGCTGATGCATGCAGCTGCCAGAATCAATAACGGCTCCATCCTACCGTCCCCTCCAGCTGCTCATTATGCGGCCTTGACATTCGCGTAAGCTATTAACAATACCACGCTTATCTCGGGGCTTAAACCCCTAATGCCCTCATCTACCGGGATAAAGTTTTGCCAGCTTGGTACCGAAAGGACCCAAGGAGTGAAACCCGAACCAGATGGCTAACCGGCCAGTATGCCTGCAGTCTCTGGTACACAAGGATCATCGTTGTCAAACAATCCAAACAGACTTGTAGGGAAGCGCATCGCCGACCGCTACTGCATTACCGGTGAGATCGGTAAAGGCGGTATGGGTGTGGTCTTTAAAGCTATCCCGTTTGACGACCCTTCTCACTCAGTTGCGATCAAGGTGATCCAACGCTCTGGACAACTCGGATATGACGACCTGATGCGCTTCCAAAAGGAAGCATCGCTGATGAGCCAGTTGCATCATCCCAACATTGTGGTCTTTCATGAACTTGGCCTATTCGGCCGTGACGCCGACGAAGAAGACGACCTTGGGGCTGGCTACTACATCGTTATGGAAATCGCTGACGGTGCCAACCTCAAGCAAAGCCTAGCGCGCGATGGTCGCAAAGACTTAGCTTATTTCTTCCAAGTCGGCCTGCAAGTGTCTACAGCTCTGGACTACACGCACGGAAAGAACATCATTCACCGCGACATTAAGCCCCACAATATTATCGTGGGCCAAGCCTGGCGGGACCAGCGTGGCGTGATGGTCAAAGTGCTAGACTTCGGCATCGCGCGACTTGCGGAAGCTATGAACGCACCTGGCCGTGACAGTGGCGAACAAAATTTCGACGAGGCTGCCGGCACACCACTTTACATGGCCCCCGAGCAGACTGCACTCATGCAAGCGCCTATGGATCACAGAATGGATCTATACTCGCTGGGCTGCGTCCTTTACGAGTTGCTGGCTGGCAAACCGCCGTTTATGGCTAGCTCACGGGACAAATTAGAAAAGCAGCATGTGTTCGCGGAACCAGAGCCCTTAACCCTGCTGCGACCAGATGTGCCATTACTTGTAGAACGTATTATCCACAAGTTGCTGGCCAAACATCCAAACGACCGCTACCAAACCGCCTTTGCCTTGCATGCCGACCTCATGCGTGCCAAGACCCTATTTGAGAAGGGTGGCCGTGTTAGCACCATTTCCTTCCCACTCGGACTTAAAGACAGGTTCCAGGCGGTATCGGCGCAGCTAACCCTAGTCGGCCGCGAAAAAGAACTAGAGACCTTAATCACTGAGTACAGCGGTGTAGTAAAGGATAAGTGCCGCAGTCGCTTGACCCTGATCAAGGGACCAGCAGGGATTGGCAAATCGCGACTAATGGCTGAATTCCAAGCCCATTTAGCTCGGCGCAAAGTACGCTTTGTCAGTGGTCAATTTTCTCAACATGAAAATGCGCTACCATTCAACGCACTCGCTAATGCTTTCAACGAGTATTTACACAGGGTACTTAAAAACCACCCTCATGAAGCGGAAGAACTGCGGCGCAGATTAAAAACCACACTCGGATCCGAAGCACATCGCATAGCCGAAATTGTCCCTGGACTTAAGCCTTATCTGGCTGGAGTGCCGGATGATGAACGAGATCCGGACACTTCTAACAAAGAGTTGGCGACAAATAACGATGCTTTCACCACATTCGCGAAAGCTTTTTCAGACTTTACCAAATGCCTAGGGACGGACAATCAACCGATCGTCTTCCTTTTCCACGATCTGCATTGGGCCGACGATAAAAGTTTAGATCTCATTGATACGTTTTTCACCAACGCTAATTCAATGCGCTTTTATTTGGTCATAAGCCAGCGCTCCGGCATGCACCAAACCAATGTCAGATTCACACAATTTATCGAGAAATTCCGTAAACTCAAGCGCCGCTACAGCGAAATTGAGTTGGAACGCATCAGCAAAGAGAGCATTAAAGGGATTGTTGGCAACATGCTTGCCTCGCCCGAGAGCGTCAGTGACGACCTCGTGGATCACTTGGAGCAGGAGTCCAAGGGTAACCCGATGCATCTCGTTGAGCTAACACGCACGCTAGTGGCACGCGACTTAATTTATCCAAGGTCTATTTCAGGACTTTGGGAATACGACATAAATACGCTAAGAAACTCACCAGTACCACTAAACACTATCGATCTTATCCTGAGCAGAATTCAAGTCTACGGTGATTTTGAGCGGCATGTGCTAGGTATCGCAGCAACTGTAGGACTAACTTTTCAATTTGAAGTGCTTTTAGTCGACGGGAGGTCGCAAAGCGTCCCAGTGATGAAAGCCGTTCAAAGAGCTATCGATGACGGCTTAGTCGGAAGAATTACCGATGACCCAGAACTCAGGCATTTGGGCAAAACGTTTATGTTTGCCCACAAAAAGGCGCGAGATGCCATTTATGACAGTATCGATACCGAAACTCGGAGGTCATTACACAAAGCTATTGGCGAGAAGATCGAAGCGTCCGTACAAAACCCATCGGAAAAAATCCTCTTCGCCCTGGCCCATCATTTCAACTCAGCTCAAATTGGTGGGAACACAAAAGATCAAGAGGTTGCGGTACGCTGTCTCAAATATGATAAGTTAGCCGGACTAGCCGCTTACCGTGGTGGTTCTTGGCAGACAGCTGAGCGCTACTATGAAAATGCTTGGCGGATTATGGGTGTCTGGAAAGACGAAATTTGCACCCCGGAAGAAAGGGCGCAAGTTCAAGAAACGCTTGCCGATCTGGCCGCCGTTCAAAAACGTCATGGACACGCTCTCACCGTCTATCGCCAACTGCTCGGTCAACCGCTCAGTCGTGACGTCTATGCCGGCGTTGCCTACAAAGTGATTTATTTCCAACTTGTCGGCGGCGTTATGAGCGAGACCGGCAAGCTAATCGATGCAACCTTGCGACTAATTAGGCAGGCAGTACCGACCGTCACACTCCTTGGCCATATACGTGTTTTAAGCTCTATCATGATCGACATGCTGCCCTTCAATTATCGCAAAAAAAGGCTCTATAACGCCCTGCTCATGGCCCACACCCGCCGCATGGACGAGCCCCAATCAGTCGACCGCAAATTCCCGGCTGTACGCCTCTTCATGATCGGCTCGCAGCTTTATATGCGCGACCGAAAACAACTGGCTCTGATGTACCACGATGCCGCCTTAAAGCAGGCTCTCGTCGGCCAAGCTAGCACCGCTAGCGCGATTAAAGTGGTAGCGGAACGCGCCGCAGTGCTTGGGTACCTTGGCTCAACTCGCACGTCCTACCGCTTTCTCGACCTAGCCATGGACGTAGCGCGTGCTTGCCACCAGCCTAGTGTCTATGGATATGCGGCACTGCTGAGGGCTATCACTTTAGATTACATTAAAGCTAGACACGAAGAGGTCAGCGACAATCTAAAAGAAGCCATGCTGAACCTCCGCCCTAACGAAGATCGGCTTGCTTACGGGCTAGGTCTTATTTTCAAGGTGTTCAGAGAACTAACCAAGTGCAATTTCGAGGGCGTCAACCGCTACAGCAACCAGCTGCCCGACACCATCCCTACGCGTAACTGGCTATCACCACGCTGTGTATCCTTCGTCCTTTATGGCTTCCTGTTGCAAGGTGCCCGTGACAGTATCGTTCGTCACGGCGAAACGTTTATAAAGCGGCGCCAGAAGGTCGCCAGCCGTAGTCAGGATCCGTTTGTAAATATTATTCTGACGATTGTTTCATTTGCTCGCGGCGAGACTGATCGGGTGCGCGACTTCTACATCTTAACGATGAACGAATTTAGCAGCAGAAGTAATCAGACATTTTTATTCCCGTTTGAAGAGGACTTTATCGGGCTGTTCGCCTTTACGGTACCTATCCTATTCGAGCAAGAGTATGGTCGCGCCTTAATGCGCGAAAGTGAGATGGCAACACTTTTAACTCGACTCCGTCAGCGCATTTTGAGGATCAAGGGCCAAGACCGCGCCGTACCGCTTCTGCTCAGAGCCCGCGTAGGCGAGTTGACCGGAGATATAAAAAACTTACGCTCCCTTTACGACCAAGCTCTAAAGAGCTCGCAAGTCGGCGGCAACAATTTAGTGCAAGTCTTAGCTTATATTTGGTTCGGTACACACCTGGCTGAGTACACTCCGGGCAAGAAAAGTGACTATTTGCGTCGCGCCCTCACCCTCGCCAATAAGTTAGGCCTCAATACTCTCGTTGAGTACGTGACTAAATTAATGGAAAAGCGCCAAATCAACTTCAAAGAGATTGACTCGAGAAGGCCTTCAAAATCAAACGATGATAAATTGGCTAAGTCACGTGAAGCGACAAAGAATCGCCTATACTCGGTCAATCTCAACCATCTTTGCGATGCTATAGCCTCCGACACTCCGCTCATGGACGCCTTAGCGGTAAGCACAGCGCTCCTTTCACGGCATTACTCCTTCACACAGGCATTTTGTATAGTAGCCGATCGTGGTGGCACTCCGCAGGTCATCCACTCAGCGAGCAACACGAAACACCCAGCTGAACTCCTGCGCTATATCGAACCATATTTCAATATCCGCTCAACACTATTCCTACCACTGACGGACTCCCCTTGGGCGCGCACCACCGACAACCCCGATGCGGAGCAGCTAACACCAATAAACAGCAAATCATATGCTCTCAGCCTTGATGAGAGCACTCTAAACAATGAGCCAGGTGGGCAGGGCCAAAACTTCGACGCCAACTCGACAATTTTAATGGGAAATACTTCAGGAAAAAGCAGTCGCGAGGGCCTTACCAACGGCGGACAGCTGACCCGCCGGGCGTCGTCACACAGCGAAAAATCAAAACAAAGGACCGGCTTATCTATGCGCATGAGCGCTCTAGTACCCATGCGCTCGCACAGCGGAAGTATAGGCCTCATCTTTATCGAAGACATCTCACTTGGACGCGACACCACCTCTTGTCGGATGGAACTCGATCAATTTGGCGCCCAGCTTGCATTGCTGTTCGAGCGTCAAGCATCGAGCAATATCAGCATCCCTGATAACCGCGCAGACACAGGCATATCTACTCTGAACGCAGAGTACATTCCTGCGACATTTACCCTTGAGCCGGTGAGTTGGCTGCGCATCTGGCATTTTGGTATGCTCCGGGTTAAGCGAGAAACATCCTGGTACCTCGGACTAAATTTTGGCCGCGATAACTACGTCATTGCCTACTGCATGCTGACTGGCCAAGACACCATCCGGGAGCATGTAGGGTCGATGATTTGGCACCACTTGCAGGTGGTGCGTGCTATGGCGACCGCATCCGGGCGCAAGCAATTTGAGGTGAGTGAACTCTACGATGAATTCGCCACCCTACTGACGTCCGTACCCAAGGCCGAACAACTAGAGAGCGTCACCCTTGCCTTCACGATCTTCAACCGCGAAAGCCGTACGACCGCCAGTGGCCACTTTGGTTCGGCCCGGCCGTTTGTCATCGGGGCGGAGAACTTAGTATCACCGCACAATGAGGCTGTGCTGACTTATGCGCATGGGCGGGATCTCCGCTACTGGGCTGTCTCCGCTGAATTAAGCGGTCCGCACACCTATATTTTAAGCTATGATACCAGTAAGTTAGATGCCAACCCCGGAGATGTGGCGCAGAAGCGTGTGGCGATGAGTATGGCTCATGTCGAGTCGGTAGACGACCTTCATCGCCTGCTAAGCAGCCTAGTGATCGAAGGGAATCTACCACGCTATTACTTGGCAGCGATGTTACGTAGCGAAGAGGTCACCGACGAGCAGACGCCTGAGCTCACCCCGCTGGATAAGGCTGAATAATGAATGCTTTCAACGTCTTAATGACATTATTTGCAGTTTCCCGATGGACTATTTCAGCATATACTCTGGAACATTAAAAAGTTAGGAGCTTACTATGCCTCTTTTGGGTGTGCCCTCATTTGCCGAATTAATCATTATCTTCGGAGTCATCTTTCTACTCTTTGGCGCTAAGAAGCTGCCCGAGCTTGGTGGTGCCATCGGAGAAAGCATCAAGAACTTCAAAAAAGGACTCAAGGAAGATGACACCAGCAAGCAGCTGCCTGACACGTCTGCGTCCAACAAGAAGCCAACCGACACACAGCAAGATTCAGATAAGCAAAATCCACCAACAGCGTGATGCGTTGAGGTGGACGCGAACTCGGAGTGCTCGCTAAATCGCAAGAGGGCAGCACTCTTGCTCGACCTAACTGAAAGTTAGCCATGCTGGATCCAACGGAGCTCCTCAGCCGTAAACTACTGCTAGTAACCGGCAAGGGGGGCATCGGTAAAACCCTGCTAACTGCATGCCTTGGTCAGTGCGCCGCGGCCGCAGGTAAGCGGGTGCTTCTGGTCGAATACGTAGCCTGTGATCAGCTAGCTCCTCTGTTTGGCGCCACTTTGATCGGTCATTCCGAACGTAGCGTGGCACCAAATATTGATTGTCTTAATCTCGACCCGACGGAAAACTTCCGCGAGTATATGACTAAGTATCTCGGTCAACGAGTGCTTTACGACACGATATTCAGCCACAAAGTCGTCCAGAGCTTTATCAAGACCGTGCCTGGTCTTGCCGAGCTGATGCTTCTGGGTCGACTTTACTATCACTGCGAACTTGCGCCCGAACCCCGTTATGATTTGGTGATCCTAGATGGATTTGCCTCCGGCCACTTTCTCAGCCTTATGACCACTCCTGCGGCAGTGTTGCACACCGCTCTTGGTGGCCCGTTAATCAGAGAGACGGAGCGAGTGTCTGCATTTCTCGCCGATAGAGATAAATGCGGAATTGTTTATGTCACAATTCCGGAGGCCTTAGTGATCAGTGAAACTATAGATTTTCTGCCTCGACTTGCAGCCCAATCTCCAACGGCCATCGCAGGAGTGGTACTTAACAGGACGCCACCACCACTCAGTACCCTTAGTTTACCCGGACCGGCAGCGGATTATTTAGCGCGGATAGCAGAGTCGGCCGCCGCCGCAACAGCCATGCTGACTGAAGGCCTTGCAGCAATGACGCCTCATGATTCGTCGCCTATGCCTATTTGGACCCTGCCGGAAGTTGGTTTCATTCCAGAGCCCCTGCCAGCTGATTTTGCTGCCAAGATCTTCACCGCTCAGGGTCAAGATAAAGCAGAGAGAGCGAAACAATGAACACAGGTGCCCCCAACTTTGCCGATTCAAACGGGCAAAAGAAAACTGATTCCACTGAGGCACTGATAAAAAACACGCGCATCCTGGTGCTGCTCGGTGCTGGTGGTGTCGGCAAAACCACGACGTCAATTGTGACCGCTCTCATGGGCGCCAACCAAGGCCGGCGGGTGGCCTTGCTAAGTATCGACCCCGCAAAGCGCCTGGCTGCGGCTCTTGGCATTCCACTGAGCAACCAACTGCAACCAATAGCTATACCAGAGAGCATGCACATTTCGGGGTCGATTGACGCAGCCATGCTCGATCAAAAGGCAGTCTTCGACGCGATGGTGCGACGACACGCTCCCAGCATGAGCACAGCAGAGAGCATCCTAGCGCACCCAGTTTACCAAGCCGCCTCGACTAACTTAGCTGGTCCCCTCGAATATATGGCTTTGGCAAAGTTGCAAGAATTAGCCGAAGATCCCCGCTACGATCTCGTGGTGCTAGACACCCCTCCGGATACCCAGGCTCTCGACTTTCTAGCACGGCCAAACGTATTGGCCGGTTTCATGGAAAACAAAGTCATGACCTGGCTGATCCGACCATTCTTGCTGGCCGGACGTTTTGGCCTAACCAAACTGTTTTCCCTCAGCGAGAAATTGATGGGGGGCATCGCTAAAGTCACGGGAGTGAATGCACTGCAGTCATTTGGTGAGTTCCTCTTACTGATGCAAGAGGTCATCAGCGGCTTCCACAGCTCTGGCGAGCACATCGTAAAATTACTCCACAGCCCAGATACCTCCTTCCTGCTGGTCACAGCCCCCACCGAGGCCGCAACACGCTCGGCTACCGGGATTTTGACAGAACTGAAAAATATTGGTTATAGCTTAAACGCAATCCTATTTAACAAATGCCTGCCCTCCGCAGTGCGGACAAATGCGCTAGCAAGCGATGATCAAAATATGGCTATCGATCCAGCAATTGCCATGCTGAAAAGGCGAGCTGAAGGCGAAGAACGCGTCACGGCAAAGTTGCTTCAAGCATGCAGCAGCTCTGGATTAAATCCCTTAATTTTGCAACTCGCAGATGAGGATCAGCCAATCGGTAGCCTCACTGCCATGTGGCACTTGGCTGAACGCCTTGGTCAGCAATGATTTGACCGCGGCAGCGCCAAGATTTTGACGATTATTTCGCCATGTTATCTACCTGACAAAGGTCTCTCAGAACGGTAGACTATAGCTAGCCGTAGTGAAGTTCTAAAGCCCCCACTACCGGCATCGCCTTTTGTCGAGGCCACCGCCAGTGAATGAAGTCGCTCACCATCCCCTGCTTAACTTGCCATACCGACTGATTACCGCAGTTGGTAGTCTGATTCTGCGTTATTTGCGGGAGTGGATTCAATTTATCGAGTTTTTAAAAGAGATTTTAGTTTGGTCTATTAAGCCGCCCTACCGCTGGTCCTTACTACTTTCACAAATGGAATATATCGGTAATCAGTCGATGATTATCCTCATCGGTGGGGGCATTGCGGTTGGTGCTGTATTCGGCCTTCAAATCGGGTCGATTTTTCGAGTATTCAGCGCCGAAAGTATGATGGGCGCTGTGACAGGCAAGGCCCTATGCCAAGAAATTGCACCATTAGTCACAACCATCCTCATCACCGGCAGAGCTGGCGCAGCCATGGCAGCTGAAATCGCAACCATGCGCGTCAACGAGCAAGTTGATGCCATGGAGGCAATGGCAGTAGATCCGATTAGCTATCTAGTGGTGCCCCGGTTTCTCGCCTCTCTCGTCATTCTGCCGCTGCTGTGTGCCGTATTTATCTTTGTCGGTGTGATCGGCTCATATATCGCCGGACACTTCCTATTTAATATCGACGAAGGCATGTTCATGCAGAAAATCACCACTTTGGTGGAGACCAAAGACATTTGGCGCGGCATCAGTAAGGCGTTCGCATTTTCCGGTCTCATGACGGCCATCTGCTGCCGTGCAGGTCTTCGCGCTTCTGGAGGTGCCAAGGGTGTGGGTATCGCCACCACCAACGCCGTAGTCTCAACTCTCTTAGCAGTCCTGGCAGTGGACGTAGTGATGACGTATTTTCAGGTCATATGGTAACCCATGAGCTACATCATAGAATTTAAACATGTTAGCAAGTCATTCGGGCGCCACAAGGTGCTGGATGAGCTGGATTTACAAATCCCCAAGGGTCGCATCACCTTTATCCTCGGCAAATCTGGCGAGGGAAAATCTGTCACTATCAAGCATATTATGGGGCTACTTAAACCAGACGAAGGTCGCATCATCGTCAATGGAGTCGACATTACGGACTATACTATCGAGCAACTGCGTGATTATCGGAAGGGCTTCGGGATGCTCTTTCAAAATGCCGCGCTGTTTGACAGCATGTCCGTGGGCGAGAACGTGCTCTTCCCGCTGATTGAGCATCAACGCGACAAAATGTCGATTATGCTGGAACGCGTAGAGGAAGTCCTGACGCAGGTGGGTCTACCCAATACGCAACACAAATACCCACCTGAGTTATCAACTGGTCAGCGCAAACGAGTGGGCCTAGCCCGCGCCCTCGTGACTCGCCCCAAGATCATTCTCTACGATGAACCGACGACCGGCATGGACCCGCTGGTTTCAGAAATGATCGACAGCCTGATCGTCCAATTGAGCCGAGAAGAACAAGATCTCACTTCCATCGTAATTTCCCATGATATCAAAGCCGCCCTAGCGACGGGAGAGAATTTACTTTTTCTTTACAAAGGTAAATTAGCTTTAGGTGGTCCACCAAAAGCTTTCAAAGAATCAACAGATCCAGTAGTCAGGCAGTTTTTTGCAGGTAGAGTAGAAGGACCAATGGAGTTTTTCTAAAATTTAGCGATGATCGATAAACCAAGAGTGACAGAATCCATAGACAAGAGCAGTTCAAGAGTCCATCAGGTATCCCGATAACTAACTGAACCGACAAAGTTTATTGGGATCCCAAAAAAGCAGGAAGCCTCATGCTGAAATCCCTAGGGACAGAATTCAAGGTTGGACTATTCGCCATCGTTGCGTTGGTCGCACTTGGGTATATGCTTTTTGTCTTAAGCCCCGAGTCGTTTCAAGACCGTGAGTACCATCCCTACTATACTCAGCTAGCTAATGCCGCCGGCATCGTTCCCAAAACCCAGGTGAAGACCGCAGGCGTGACAGTTGGCAAAGTCAAAAACGTGCGCTTGGACGACGGAAAAACTCGCGTCGATATCGATGTCTACCAAGATATAAAAATACCATCTGGGTCCAAAATCGAGATCCGCTCTGTAGGCTTACTTGGCGATAAACATTTAGAGATTATTCGTCCTGTTGCAGATTCTGAACCACTACCACCTGGTGGTTTTATCCAACAATCTACTGATGGTAACGATATCGAGAGCTTAATCGGCATCGTCGGAGACATCGCCAAAGACATTAAAAAAGTCACCACGACGATGGCCAACGTCCTTGGTAATCAAAAGGGCGAAAAGTCGATGCAGAACATCATCGACAACATCGAACAGCTGACTGCTGACTTTAAGGTTACTTCAGGCACTCTACGCAAACTTGTTGGAGAACGGGAGGATGACTACTCATCCATCGTATCGGATATGCGCGGCAGCATGAACGACCTTCGCGAGACGTCAAGAATCCTTCGCTCCATCGCTAGTACGGAAAATAAAGATCGCATCAACAGTGTCATCTCACAATTCGACCAAGCCATGGTCGATGTGCGTGGCTCCGTTAGAAACATCAATTTAATCGCTGAAAAGGTCGAAAAAGGCGAAGGCACGCTCGGCAAGCTGGTAAATGACGATGCTACTTTGCTGGATCTGCAGGGTGCTCTCAAAGATATGCGCAAGATTTTATCGCCTGCTACGCGGTTGGCCATCGATGTCGACTCGCACGGAGAGTATCGTCGCGATCAAAGTTCGCAGTACTGGGTGAACATCATATTCCGTACTCGCCCCGATCGCTACTACCTGCTTGGCGTCAGTGATCGGACCTACGACACTGTCGATCGCCGAGAAATCGAAATCACTGGTGAGAAGCCTGGCGAGACCCGCTACATCAAAACCGAGAGGAAGCAAAACGCGCTGCGCTTCGATCTACAAATCGCCAAGCGCTGGTACTGGTTTGTGGCTCGTGCCGGCCTATTCCAAACCACTGGTGGTCTTGCTGCAGACACCTACTTCTGGAACGACCGCATCCGCCTAACTGGCGAGATGTTTGAGATCAACACTCTGGATAAGTCGATCCGCCGGAATGCCCACTTCAAAACCTGGGTGAGCGCCCTCTTCTATAACCACATTTATACGATGATCGGCTTTGACGACATGAGTAAGACCGATACAACTACGGGCAAAGCGCGCAAGCTACCTCAAAGCTTGTTTGTCGGCGGCGGGATCACATTCAACGACGAAGATCTAAGAGCGATATTTGGCACTGTTGCGATTCTGGCGCGCTGAGTGAGGTTCGCTTAAGCGTCGGGATTGTAGCAGCGTTTAGGGCATGAAAATGCAGGTGTATGAACGAGACTCCCTCAGGCGGAGATCGCGATCACCGCCTGAGGGGGCTCCAAATCGTCGCTAATGGACCGGGTGAACTCTCCTAGGTCGAGTGCCAAAAGGCCACGGTACTTCGCCATAAGCGCGCGCAGCGTTGCTAGATACAGTGAGTCAAAGCCTTTGGGCACGCCAGACTTGGCTGACTCCCACTGGTTAACGTGCGAGTTCCGCAGTGTTCGTGCCCCCGGTAGGTGATCATCGAAATCGACTCAGATTCGGCCAGTGCATGTTGAGTGCAATCGCGCGTGGCTGGATCAGTGATTCGTCAATTGTGGCTGCATCTTACCTTGCACCGAGGTAAATGCTTGTGCCCACTCGCTAAGCTAAGTCACCAGATTGAAAGCCTTTTATACCGATTCGGCAGTCGCCTTACTAACCGCAAATTGAGGCGCTTTTTGCTGCGGTAACCCATTGAAAGGTTTGGGCTTAAAAAAACTTCTCAAGATCCCCCCAGCAAGTGACGAAGTCATCTGATGAAGCGGAGGAAAAGGCGACCTTTTTGTCACGAGTTAGGCAGTCGATGGCTAGATTCTCGAAAAAATTCTACGTTGCGAGTATCGCTTGCGTGTTTAGCTTGTGGTTCACCACAGCGCAGGCAGCATTGGCGGATAATGGAAATTTTTCTTTGTCTTACTCCGGTCGCCTGACGCAGGCAGACGGAGCTCCGCTGACTGGACCGGTCGATATCACTGTCAGGTTCTGGACTGCAGCCACAGCGGGCAATCCTCTCACAGCGCCGATTGAGTTGGCTAGCACCTCGCTAAATGAAGGTGTGTTTACACTCTCGCTCGATCTGAATCCGGCGCAAGTTAGCGCCGTGTTTGGCCAAGGTACAGATCCAGCATTTATCGAGATTACGGCAGCCGGGAAGACATACCCGAGGCAGCAATATAATTACGTACCCTACTCCCTGAGAGTACCGGTTGATAATAAAACCGTGGCATTTGATGCGGATGGCAAACTTGGGCTGGCATTGACTAGTCAACCAAGTGCGAATCAGTTTTTAACTAAAGATGGCAATGGTCGTCTCGCATGGGGCAACCCCTCAGTCGCCACACTGCAGGGTCAGAATATAGCCAGCACGGCACCGACATCAGGGCAGGTGCTGACTTACTCTGGTGGACAATGGGTGCCGCAAACATTTGCCGTGGCTGGCGCTGCCGGGGGCACAGTAACGAATTTGAGCGGCACGGCACCGATCACTGTCGCAACAGGCACGACGACACCGGAGATTTCGATAGCGCAGGCAAGTGGCTCAGTGAACGGTTATCTCAGTTCTGCCGATTGGAGCACATTTAATGCTAAGCAGAATGCACTAAGCTTTGTACCAGTAAACAAATCTGGCGACACCATGACCGGACTCTTGACTGCACCGCTTATCAGTCAGCCAGCAACCAGTGCTCCTGCGGCTAGCGGCACAGGCGAGGGCCGCATTTATTTTGACTCCGTATTAAACCGGTTCCAAGTATCGCAAAACGGAAGTGCTTATGCACCACTCACCACTAACGCAACAGTGTCACGAGTGGAAGTCGGTGCAGGACTTAGTGGTGGGCCAATCACCACCTCAGGCACTATCAGTCTAGCCAACACTGCGGTTACTCCCGGGACTTATATGCGGGCAAGTATCACCGTGGACGCTCAAGGGCGCCTAACTGCAGCACAGAGTGCGTCAGCCATTGCCGATGCCGATATCGCCACTGGAGCCGGCATTGCCCAGAGTAAAATCCAAGGGCTCGTATCAGATCTGGCCGCGAAAGAGCCAGCACTGCCGAGTGGTGGTACGGCGCCGCAATATTTAGCCGGTAGCAAAACTTGGCAGACACTAAGTACGACGGTTGTTGCTGAGGGCACCAACGAGTACTTCACGCCGGCACGGGCTAAATCAGCTTTATCAGCCAGCGCGCCGATCACTTATAATTTCACGAGCGGCACGATTGGCATCAGTGCAGCCAGTGGCAGCAGCAACGGATATCTGTCATCTGCCGACTGGACCACGTTTAACGGCAAGCAGAATGCGCTTGGATTCGCGCCACTAAATAAATCCGGCGACACGATGTCGGGCGCACTCAATATGGACGGCAGCGATGTGAAAAGCGTCGGCAATATCGGCATGGCCGCGTCTAAAACACTACTTTTGAGTAACAATGCTGCCGATCCTACCGGCCTCACTGCAGCCGATAAGGGCAAAACTTGGTTCAACTCACAGACCAACCAGGTCAAGTATTGGGACGGAACTAATGCGCAGGCACTCGGCGTTTCTGGCGCGGGACTGACGAATTTAAATGGACTTACGGGAGGCACGCAGACCTTTGCTACTGGGTCCAGTGGAAACAGCCCAGTGTTTAGTTCGACTGGGACAGTCCATACGCTGAGTATACCGATGGCATCAGTCAGCGGAGTTACATCTGGTTTGATTTCAAATAGTGATTATGCTGCGTTTAATAATAAAGTAAGTGGAGTCACTGGTGGCACCGGCATCACTGCCGTGACGACGGGCGGGACAGCGACAGTCAGTCTAAGCCCGATAGGAACCGCTGGGACTTACGCAAAAGTCACCACGAATGCGCAGGGCCAGGTCATTAGTGGTAGTACCTTAACTGCGTCGGATATTCCTGGGCTAGATGCAAATAAAATTATGAGTGGTGTACTAGGAGTTAGTAATGGTGGTACTGGGGTTAACTCAACCGCCACCTTCCCTACTTCGGGCGCAGTAGTCACTCGTGATGCAGCAGAAATGCTGACCAATAAAACTTTGAGCGGCGCTACCATAAATGGCGCATCAAATATCAGTGGCTCAACTACGATTGACACCACAGGTACTGTTAACTCAGGTGCCCAGACAGTGACTGGTAACGTTACTATTCTTGGTAACAGCACAACGTCGAATAAACTTGTACTTAACGACAAGGGCTCGACTAATTCGGTCTCACTGAAAGCTCCAGATACTCTGGCATCTTCGCTTACTCTAGAATTACCGAGCAGCAATGGATCATCTGGCCAAGTCTTATCAACCAACGGCTCAGGTACGTTAAGCTGGGTATCCACTGCTGTAGGTAGCGTTACAAGCGTCACAGGTGCGGCTCCGATTACGGTGGCTAATGGCACATCGGCGCCCGTCATTTCTATGGCGCAAGCTAATGGGACTACCAACGGTTATCTAAGCTCAGCTGACTGGACAAATTTTAATGGTAAACAAGCAGCTGGTAGTTATCTGACAGAACTCACCGGTGATGTTACAGCAGCCGGGCCTGGATCTGCGACGACTACACTTGCTACCGTCGCTATCCCAGGGACAGCTACCAAAGTAAGCTACGATGTCAAAGGGCGAGTGACCTCAGGCACGTCGCTGACAGCTGCGGATATTCCTCCGATTAGTGCAGCTCTTATTACTTCGGGTACTTTGGCAGTGGCCAGCGGCGGTACCGGCGCAATCACACTGGCCGCTAACAACGTGATTCTTGGCAATGGCACTGGCGCTGTTCAAGCTGTGGCGCCTGGTAGTATCGGCAACGTCCTCACGTCAAATGGGACGACGTGGCAAAGCACCGTATTACCATCCAGCGTTACAAGCGTCACAGGTGCGGCTCCGATTACGGTGGCTAATGGCACATCGGCGCCCGTCATTTCTATGGCGCAAGCTAATGGGACTACCAACGGTTACCTAAGCTCGGCCGACTGGACTACGTTTAATGGTAAACAAGCAGCTGGTAGTTATCTGACAGCACTCACCGGTGATGTTACAGCAGCAGGCACCGGATCTGCAGCGGCTATACTTGCCACTGTCGCCACACCCGGAACATCTACCAAAGTGACCTATGATTTAAAGGGGCGGGTGACTTCGGGTACGTCGCTAATAGCAGCAGATTTACCTAGTCACAGCGCAGCTCTTATAACTTCAGGCACTTTGGCAGTTGCCAACGGTGGTACCGGACTAAGTACGACTCCTAGCAACGGTCAGCTTCTGATTGGTAACGGAGCAAATTACGCACTTGGCAACCTAACGGCTGGCACCGGCATCGACATCAGCAACTCAGCAGGCGCAATTACCGTGAGTGCGACCGCCGATGCGTCCACAAAGGTGTCTAAAACGGGCGATACGATGAGCGGCATTGGAACGACGAACCCTTCGTCCGGTTTACATCTCGTAGGTAGCAATCTCACTGTTGGTGACGGATCGAATTACGACTCACGCAATATTAATCTAACTGGTAACATTTTTTTCTCCAGTGCTTATCCGAACTCCGCAAGAAGTATTAGTATGGGACAAGCAACAGGTGGTTACGGGGGCGCTAGTTTGACAATTTCAGCTGGCTATCCAGGTACAAGTTATGCCGACTATCCTGGTGGTGATTTAATTCTCTCGTCAGGCAAGGCGCTAGGCACAGGGTCGTCCAACCTGCAGTTCCAGACATCGGGAGGCGGGACGGTATCCAGTAATACCACTTATGTAAACCCAGTGACGAGGATGACAATTCTTGGAAACGGCAACGTCGGGATAGGTTCAACCGGTCCCGGACAGAGACTTTCAGTTGCGGGTACTATCGAGTCGACGAGCGGGGGCGTTAAGTTTCCTGATGGGACCGTGCAGACGTCGGCTGCGGTCGCGTCGGTGGCACCAAGTTC
>JAPLFY010000079.1 GCA_026390435.1 Pseudomonadota bacterium | reverse complement strand
AGAGACCAGATCGATATGAACCGCGAGCAATCAAGAGAAGGCAGAAAAGTTACCGGCTTTTAATACACTCCAGAGCAGTCGCCAAAACCATGCTGCACAAGAAGTCCAAGAAATGACTAGGTCTTAATTAAGTGCCATTCGGGTCGGGCACTGTCGCTAAGCTATTGAAAACTCACAAGCCAGTGTAATCAATATTATATTTATTTATTTATTTCGAATGGTTACATCAAGTGCCCGATCCCAAATCTTGAATTATAATGTAGTTACATTGTAAGATTGTCGGAGAATGGGAGCCGATCAAAGAGGTGCCTGGATGAGAATTGAATGGGACCCATCGAAGGCCGCAAGCAACATTAAAAAGCACCGCGTGTCATTTGAAATCGCTGCAACAGTATTCGATGATCCATATGCGCTTTCAGTCGAGGATCAGGGGAGCTCGTACGAGGAGCGGTGGATCACAATGGGATTGGCTGCCGATGAGCGGACGTTAGTTGTGATTCATACTTGGCGGGACGCAACCGACAAAGAGCTGATCAAGATAATAAGCGCGCGGCGCGCTACAAAGCGGGAGACAAGGCAATATGAAGAAGGAATATGATTTTACGGGTGGTGTGCGCGGTAAATTTCACCGCCCCAAGAAGTTGCAGCGCACTCTGCGCATAGATGCTGACATTCTTGAATATTTCGAGCGAATGTCCAGGACTGCTGGGATCCCTTACCAGACCTTGATCAATCTATCTTTGCGTAAGTTTGCCAATGAAGATGGTACCATTACTCTCGCGGGCACCAAGAAATAGAACCAGGCAGGGTCGGGCACTAGCGCTAAGCTGTTGAAAGCTCACACTCTGTAGTCGTCGTGAATTGTGGTGTTCTAATGATTTCAGTTGGGTGGGGCCAGTGCCCGACCCCAAGAGAACAGCTTAAGCACAAACTTGGCGAGGCAGTGCACCACGCTTGTGCGCCGTTCATCGCGTCACGCCTGAGTCGTGCCGCGGATCAGTTGATCTCCCCACGCGGCAGGCCCACCAAGTCGACACGGTCTAAACCCAGCTCCTTTGCCTTAGAAGCCTTACCCCCCTTTAGGGGGAGGTAGATCACTCTGTCGATGGTGACCCAGTCCTAAGGGCCGTCCCGTTCGAAGGCTTGCGCGAGCCACACAACCAACGCCTTGTCTTAGCCTTGTTCCAGGTCCTTGGTAGTCACGAGATCAGCATCACCCTGCATCAACGCACCGAGCAGAAAACGGTCATTGGCAGCCCATACCTGGACAGGTACCATATCGACGCCACAAACTGGTGATTGAACGAATTCGCTACGTCGACCGCGTGCGTGCAACGGATGACCGATCCAACCGGTATCGCAAGTCTTTGTGTAGCTAAAATCGTCCTAAATATAAGGATAGGACTCATGAGACTAGATCAATCATTGTTTAGTAAAATGACGGCGGAGTTTATTGGAACATTTGCCATCGTCTTCAGCGGCTGCGGCGCCATCATGGTGGCGGAGCGATTCCCAGGTTCGCTGAATGCCGTCGCCATCCCGGCTATCTTTGGTCTTATAGTCACCGCCATGATCTATGCCGTCGGCCATATATCGGGTGCGCACTTAAACCCAGCCGTCACCGCTGCATTTGCCGTCGCACGGCATTTTCCAGTGCGTCAGATTCCCGCATACTGGCTTGCCCAAATCCTAGGCGCCCTAGCGGCAACCGGAATGAGCACGCTGCTGTTGCCTGCTGGCGCAGGATATGGTGCAGCCATTCCCCATGTGCTGGTCATGCAGGCCTTCGGCTGGGAGATCATGATGACATTTTTCCTCATGTTCGTTGTTAGCGCCGTCGCAACCGACACCCGTGCCGTAGGCACGATGGCCGGCGCCGCGGTCGGAGCGTCCGTCACGGTTTGTGCCTATATCGGCGGTCCCATCACGGGAGCGGCTTTGAACCCTGCCCGCGCTCTCGCACCAGCATTGGCCGAGGGGCGCACCGACGTCCTCTGGATCTATCTGCTTGGACCGACCATTGGCGCCATCATTGCCGCCAAGCTCTACGAATGGATCCGTTGCCACGCGCCGTCTGAAGCGATCAAAGAGGAAACCAAAACCTAGGCTGCAATCGGATGCTGTTAGGCCAGGCTCAGCTGCGGCAGTTGATGGGGCCATTCGGGTCAGGCACTAGCGCTAACCTATAGAAAACTCATAATCAGTTGAAGCTATGTTTTATCGTGTTTTATTGATTCCGGTGGGTTGGTGCCAGTGCCTGACCCCCAAAAAATCACCGACCAATAGCCGACAGATCGGTCGTTAAAAATTCCCGCCACGGAACCGCCTCCATATTATCCGCTAGCTGCCGTCGCCTATCAAAGGGGCCAACCACTAATGAGCGCGCTTGCGGATAATCAGCGCGAAAGGCGCGCAGACCGTTTAGATCACCTGGGTCTAGGCGCGGCGTTGATTTTATCTCTACGGCAGCGAGCACAAGATCACCGCGACTCAGCAATAAATCAACTTCTTGCCCCGTGTTGGTACGCCAGAAGCTTAAAGCTAGGTCAGTATGGTCATAATCAAGTCGGGCCTTAATTTGCAGTGTCAAAAATTGCTCAAATCGCCGGCCACGTACGGCCGCAGGCAGCGGTGAATGGAGTGTATGTGCGAGAGCATTGGTGACACCAGGATCAAACAAAAAGTACTTAGGATGCGCGACCAACCGCTTGCGCGCACTGCGCACCCAAGGTGAGATTTTAAACGCCAGAAAGGTGTCTTCTAGGATCTGAAAGTAGGCTTGGACCGTTTTGACGCTAACGCCGCAGTCACGCGCGAAAGCACTACAGTTGATAATTTCGCCATCGTTGGCTGCAGCGAGATCGAGGAATCTGGCAAAAGGCGCCAGGTCTTTGACTAGGCCCTCCATCGCTATTTCTTCGCGCAGATAGGTATCAACATAGGTCCGAAGAAACTCGACTGGATCCTCGTCAGCAGCGGGATTCCAAAGCGCGGGAAGGCACCCCACCGTGAGAGCTCGCTCCAGGTTAAAGGCAGCGCCAAGCTCACGCTCCGTGAGAGGATAGAGTTTGTATGTGTAAGCCCGTCCGGCTAGCAGATTGCTGCCGCTTCGCCGGAGTTTTCGAGCACTTGAGCCTGTGAGCGCAAACCTTATCCCATGGTCTTCGATCAAATCGTGAACATCGTCAAGTAGAGCCGGGACTTTTTGGACCTCGTCGACGATCACCAAAGCTTTTGGGTGGAGTCTAACATGGGCCAACACTTCCGCATGAAAGCGGCCCGGTTCATTTGCGTAACCCAGCGACACCCGTTGCGGTAAGAGATTGATGTATAGGTCCGCCGGCCGCAGAAGGGACTTTATTAGAGTCGTTTTACCGGTTTGGCGCGGGCCAAAAAGGAAAAAGGACTTTGATTTATGCGTTGTTAGTTCTCTGTGTAGCATACTCCAAAATTGTAAAGCTTTTTTGGAGATGTGTCAACGGAGGTAAGATGCCAATCTGGCAGCGTAGTTTATCGTGTAGATCGAATGGTGCCCCATTGACCAGGTTTAGTAAGTTTGATGTGTTGATAACTGCTCGCTGCATAGGTGCACCCTAACTAAACCCCAAAACCATCTAACCGACTGATTCCCCTCTTTGTTCACAGTGAAGAGATCGGTGCTCTGGGTTAAAAGTTGAGGGGGGAAATTTTTAGCGCGAATTGCTTAATAATGGCTGGGTGTTAGGGTCTTGCTCGGCGGCGGGAATTCTGACTGTGACAAACAAAGCAAAGGCAGAAAAAATCAGCCACCTCGGGTTGGTCGGTGAGAAACAATCATTAATTAATAGTAATATCAATATATTGCGGTTATCCGCCCCAGTTTAGCGGGACATCACCCACGCGCTCGTTTATATTCTGTTGAATTGACATATATGTCGATTGGGCGGAATATTGAATTATGGCTTTACGCTCCGACATCGAGCTGTTCCACCTGCTCTTCATCAAGACCTTCCTGACCACTCAGGACAAGTCGCTCATCGTGCTGAAGGGCGGTTGCAACCTGCGTTTCTTCCTGGGTAGTAACCGCTACTCTGAAGACATCGACTTCGACGTCACTACCATAAGTCGCGAGACGCTCAAAAAGCGGGTCGACAAGATCCTGAGCAGCCAGGCACTCGGGACATCATTGGCAGCTCGCAAGATCCACATCGTCACTCACACTGCCCCGAAGCAGACCGATACAGTGCAAAGATGGAAAGTCACTATCCATGCTCAGAGCCTCGATATTCCGACCAAGATCGAGTTCTCCCGGAGAGGTATAGACCGCGAGGGTGCCGTCTTTGAGTCGGTCGATCCGCTCGTCCTGGCCGAACATCGATTCACGCCCACCTTCATGACGCATTACAATGCAACCTATGCCATTAGGCAAAAGATTGAAGCCCTCGCCGGCCGACCCGAGACTCAAGCACGAGACGCTTTCGATTTAGATCTTCTGTTTAGCCGCAATCCAGCGCTAACCCCCACACTACCGTCCAACCTTATCGAACAGGCTATCGACTGTGCGATGAGTATCGACTTTGATCAATTTCGCGGGCAAGTCGTCGAGTTCCTGACTCCGGATGCCCAAGAATATTACAGCGCTCCCAACTCCTGGGAGACTCTGCAGAACCAAGTTATCCGCAAGCTCCAGAGTCTCACACCATGAACCTGAACCAGGCATTAGCTAAACTCCGCAGCCTGTCCACACCGATCCTCAGGACGAACGACGCCGCCGCTCACTGGGGTGTGTCACCAGCACTAGCAAGCAAAATGCTTGCGCGCCTAGCAGACACCGGACACGTCGCGCGGCTACAGCGCGGCATATGGCAGACCAACCTGTCCGCCTCACCTTGGACGCTGCATCCATATTTAACTGATCCATCTCCCAGCTACCTGTCGCTTCAAACCGCTCTCTTTCACCATGGGATGATCGAGCAAATTCCCACAACGATCCACGTAATCTCAACCGCCAAAACGCGAACTATCAAAACTCCTCTCGGTATCTACGCAATTCACCAAGTAGCACCACGCTTCTTCTGTGGCTTCGAACCGTTTGCCGGTGGGCCTGCGCAAATGGCCACACCGGAAAAAGCTTTGGTAGATTTTTTCTATTTTCGACCGGCAAAAAGCCGCGCTTTCCGAGCCCTACCGGAGCTCGAGATACCGCGACGCTTCAAGATTAAGCGGGCGGAAGAGTTCGCGAGGTTGATCACATCAGCGGCACGGCGGGGAATGGTCTTGGCTGCGATTAAACAGATTTTCGCGAAAAAAAGGGAGAAATGAGGTTAGTCTTTGTACCTGTCAGTATTTTCAGAGTGTTCATGAAAGTGCCTGAACCCATACCCAAGTGAGCGGCCGCGGTTTCAAAAAAGACTAATGATGTTATCGGGTGAAGGGAGCGAAACAAGAGAAGGGGTTAAAGCCCAAGGTCCGTTGTTGTAAGTACCGTCGGTACCCGCCGTAGCGACATTGGACGTATAGGGTTCATGCGGTGGTGTATCGCTTATCGTTCATCAGTTCGAGATAAAGATGTAGCTGAGCTCGGCTGATCCCATGCCATTACCATAGGATAGCACCAGATCCAGAGTGTATATTCCGGCAGCGCTCACCGTTTGCACATAGGTGAAGGGGATCTTCTGCCAGGCACCTGTGACTGCTGTGCCACCAGTCCCAGCCATGGAGACAGCAGTCCCGTTCCACTTTACTTGGTACTGGAGGGCACTACTGTTACTAGTCCAGATCTCGCCTGCCCCGTTGAAGACATAAGTCCCGGCGCTCGGTGCTGTCAAAGTAAAGCGGTGACTATTAGTGCCTGCACCGTTGTTGTTAGTGGTCTGGGTCACGCCGCCCGCTGTGATGCCACGCTTGAGCACGACGTTTCCGCTGCTATCGACCCCCAAGGAGCCGGCGTTGGTTGCTGGCGTCGAGCTGGAATTAAGTTGGCTAAACTTGAGGCCGGAATTTCCGCTAGTTCCTTGGTTCACCTCCAGGGTGCTACCTGGCGCCGTCGTCCCTATCCCGACGTGCCCAATAGGGCGAAAGCGGACGCTCAGCGGTCGCGGAATTAGACCTAGCGGTGCAAAAGGCGGAAACTTGGGGGCAAAGTGTCGCACATATATGACGGTCGAGTTCTGCGGCCTCTATCAAGAAAGGCTTAATTGCAACCACCCTGATTCACTCTCGCAAAATACTTGCTAAATATAGCAAGGAATGTTATTTCTAAAATCCTTGGGGGACGTATGACGCGAAGGTCCTACAGCATCGATATCGTGGTGAACGGACGACGCATCGAGGAAGTCATCATTGACTCTCATTACGAGAAGAAGCATCCCGACATAAATGATACGACGATACTGAGACTCGTCGAAGAATTGGACGGTAAGGAATTCGCGTGCGAAATTTTTAAGGATGGGTTTCAGTTTTTCATGTTGGACCGGATACCGCTTGGAAAAAAGTATTACCGGCTAATTTGGTGTATGCAAGATGGACAAGTATATATCGGGGTGATTAACGCATTTAGGAGGTAGCAATGGCTATTCAGAAGAAGCCGATCAAAAAATTCCCAGGTGCATCGACCTTGAAAAAGGTGCGGGATCAACTGTCAGACCTTGCTTTTCCGGGCGGAAACATCGCGCTTCCTAAGGATGCCTCTGAGGTTGAACGCGCCAAGTTTAAGCTCTGCCAACTAATTGCTAAGTATCAGCGTGAACACGAGTTAACGCAAAGAGCGCTCGCTAATAAATTAGATATTGATGAGGCCAGGATCAGCGAGATTCTGCATGGCAAAATTGACAACTTCACCGTGGATCGTTTAATGGGGTACACGCAGAAGCTCTATCCACATATTAAAATCGAAATTCTGGCGGCCTAATCTGCACGTTTGGTCCGGTGCCGTTGCAATTGTTTGCCGCCCCCATCGGGGGTAAGGCGCCATGACCTTTGTAGCTTTCACGTCTGGTCCTGCTGAAGTCCCTTTGCGACTAGTCTTACAGTTAATTGCAATGGCATTTCTTTAGCCCTAAGCGAATTTGATCAGCCTCTTTCGCCTTTGAAGTCGTCCCTCTTTGAGAGTGGATAAGGCTTACTACGGCGTTTAGTCTCGCGCGGTTCCAGTCGAACAGGGCGGCACCCAACCTTGTGTTGGTCTATTTGACACAGAGTAACAAAAAATATTTCAATCCTATCTTCCAGAGACTTTAGATGTGGAAGAGTCTGCCTCATTGCATTTAGAGCCTGCAATCCAGCTTTAAAACTAAGCTGATCCGGAGACGTTCGGAATACTGAGGCGCTCATAGCCATAATCTTGCGGATGATGTTGTAAGCCAGGAGATGCATCCATATTTCCTTTCTAACCATCGATGGTCTCTTGCTCCGAAGTACATCCATTTGCAGAACACTTTTTATGGACCTAAGATTTAGCTCTATGCGCCATCGACTGTCATAGCCGGTACTGAGATCGGATTTCCGGTACGTCTTAGCATCAAGTAACGATGTAACTACTATTTTAGTCTTTGGCCGATAGCCTTTTCTGACAACTCTCAGCGCCGAGGAGGCCAGTATGAGTTAGGAAGTCGCCCGAAGGGCTCGGCGCATCGACGAGCTCTTCGGGTTTAGTCCATTTCCATCCATTTAATTGAGAGGCATATGCGGTGAAGTACGGGTGACAGAGTAGACGGGGGGAGATCGGCAATATCTCTTGGGAGAATCGCCTGAGTCTGATCATCACGCTTTTCTAATATCAGCGCAGGCGGGACGAGCACCTAGTTATCAATCGTGCCCAGAAGGCCGACGAGTTCGCCTGCCTGAGCGCCATTGTTTCCACTGCTTTGGTAGCCCGTTTCTGTCCATTGATAGTAGTGAAATCCCGTTGGCGGCTGTCGGACCAACAATGCAGAAGCCTGTGCGTAAGAAGAATTCATGACTGATCCGCCTATTGAGGTTTGCGAATCAGCGATAGAGTTGTTCGTCGCGTCCTCTGCAATACCATTATACAGGATGTAGACCCCGGTGGAGGCGGCGATAGTGCTAACCACCGAAAGATTCAAAGTGCTAATAGGTAAACCCACGACGGTGTTGACTCGGTATGCATTGTTGCCGCCGGCCGCGCGCCACGTGGCTGTGGAATAAGCCCAATTTGTCGTGGTAATGGCATATTTCAGTTTGCGCGGTACCCGGTTGTTGAAGTTCCATACCAGCCTATTAACATTGCTGTCCTCGGTGGTCGTCGTTGACGACGTATAAAAGGTGCCAAGGTAGCGCCGCGTTGTGGCTCCACTCTTCACGTAGACGCCGTCTTGCAGCACGATATTCGTCGCCCGTGCCGTGGCGCTGGTCCAAGCGAGGAGCTCGAGAGCTGGCGTGCCGGCATTGTTGTAGATAAAGACGTCATAGGGCAGGGCATTGGTCAGGGTTCCTAAGGCCAGGCTGATCTGATAGCAGGGAGTTCCAGCACTGCAATTGGCACTCGAGGCGTCTTTGGGCAGAGCGAAGGTGTTCCAGGATCTGACGCCATCGAACAAGGCGATACGGTTATCCAGGTAGGCTGGGTAGTAGATGGTCGTCGCCCCGGTGACGTCGGACGTCGTGACAGGCGTACCCGATGTAAGGGTTAGCCTTCCGCCCGCCATCCTTGCCGGGCTCTCGGCTACGATGTTGCCGCCGATGACGTTCCAGTTGCTGCCATCGCTGGCTACGACCAGGCTCTCACCGGCAAAGTTAAGATAGGCATTAGCGGCGCCATCGATCGTCTGGGAACTAGTGGTCGCTATCGTGAGCGGGTTGGTGGACGAGTCGTTTTTCTTGATGATGTACTGCCTGCCCGCGATCGACGCCGCGCTCGGTAGGGTGACGGTGAAGGCCCCTGACGACGTGTCGGCGGCGATGACGCTGTCGGTAGCCGTGATGGTATAGGCCGCGGTCTTGGTCGCATAGGCCGTTGCGATCGGGCCGGCAACTTGTAAGGCGGTGCTAGGTGACGTAGTTCCTATCCCGACATTCCCACTTGCGGTCAAACTCGTAAACGCAGCGCTGTTCGCCGTCGTCGCACCAATAGCACCGGGAGTAGCCCAATTCGTCGTTGGCGTTGAACTTGCCCAGGTAGTTCCAGTGGACATCAACACATTGCCGCTGGTGCCCGGAGCAACGGTAAGTGGCGCGCTAGTTCCGGCCCGGAGCAACGGTAAGTGGCGCGCTAGTTCCGTTACCTAGCAGCACGCTATTAGCGGCAAGGGTTGTTGCACCGGTACCGCCGTTAGCGACAGCCACAGTCCCAGTGACGTTAGCCGCCGTACCCGAGACATTACCGGTGACGTTGCCTGTCACATTACCCGTTAAATTCGCTGTTACCGTGCCAGCCGCAAAATTACCCGAGCCGTCGCGCTTAACTATCGTTGATACTGTATTTGCATTTGTGGCTGCGTTAGCTAAGTTTGAGCCAGCAGCAACGTTGCTTGCAGTGACACCGCCAACATTACTAACCGCCGTAGCGCCCTGCGTACCAGTTACATCACCAGCGAGCGAGCCGGTGAAGGATACTGCTGAAGTGGCCGTGGATGCATTACCAGTTAGAGTGCCAGTCACATTACCAGTTAAATTTGCTGTAATTGTCCCTGCCACAAAATTACCAGACGCATCTCGTTTAACTATCGTAGATACTGTGTTTGCATTAGTCGCAGCATTAGCCAATCCAGCACCAGCCGCTACGTTGCTTGCAGTGACACCGCCAACATTAGCCACCTGGGTAGCACCTTGCGTCCCAGTCACATCGCCAGCGAGTGAGCCAGTAAATGATCCTGCCGAAGTAGCAGTGGATGCGTTTCCGGTTAGAGTACCGGTTACGTTACCAGTTAAATTAGCAGTGATTGTCCCAGCCGCAAAATTACCTGAGCCGTCACGTTTGACGATGGTCGATGCCGTGTTTGCGTTGGTCGCTGCGTTAGCCAGAAGTTCTGCATTGTGGATATTAGCAGCTGTTGACGCACCGACAGTGGCTACAGATGGATTAGGAAAGTTCCCACCAAGATCACCACCGGCCACACCGGTTGGGGCAAGTCCCGATGCCCAGCCCAAGGTCCCGGAGCCGTTAGTAGCGAGTACCTGACCGCCGGTTCCGTCTGAGGACGGGAGAACCCATGTGGTAGATGCTGCCAAAGTGTTAGGCGATTTCAGCGCAAGGTAATTGGTGCCTTTGTCATTTAATACAAGTTTACTCGAAGTAGTCCCGTCGCCTTGTAAAGTCACGCTACCCTGAGAAACTATAGTCGCAGCAGTCAGTGCGCCGGACGTGATTGCGCCAGAGGTGTTTATGGATGTGGACCCAGCTATACTCGACGCGCCATTGATCGTAGCTGCAGTCAGAGTCTTATTGGTTAAAGTCTCAGGTGCACCCTCAGTCACAATCACGCCAGAAGTGGGGAAAGTAGCTGTCGAGCTTATTCCTGTACCACCGTTGGAGGCTGAAAGAGTTCCGGAAGTGATAGTTGCCGCACTAAGTGGCGGAATATCTGCTGCGCTCAGCGACGTACCCGAGGTCACGCGGCCGTAGGCATCTGTGGACACTTTAGAGTAGTTTCCTGTAGTCCCGGCAGTCGCCAGATTAACCGTCGCAATATTGCCGGTAGTCGACACTGTGACTCCGGTACCTGACGTGACGCCACCAACTTTGCCGTTGAAGGTATTGTAGTCAGAGTTTGAGATCAAACCAGCAGTGACACTTGCTGTTGATGCCAGCGGAATATTCAGAGTGTGAGCATTTGATGTTGATGACCAAGCTGGTGCTGTGCCGCTAGTTCCGGGGACTACCAGTGTCTGTGTATTTCCTGTCTGACCGTTAAAGCTGCTGAGGCCTGAGCCTGATACACCAAGAGCCTGAGCACTTGACCCATCCCAGTATTTGATTTGATTCGTCGACGAGTTAAACCAGGTTTTGCCTTTATCTGGTGAGCCAGCACCGGAGCTATTTAACTGCGCGGTCATCAAAGGCTCCGACGTACTATCAAAAACTCCGAGCCCTAGAGTCTTTGCTGCACTCAGTACTACGTTACCCACAGCCGCCAGCGGCTGGCCATCCATATTCAAGGCACCTGACATTGTGTCGCCAGATTTATTCAGCGGTGCATAGCCGATAGCGTTTTGTTTGTTATCGAAGGTACTCCAGTCGCTAGCCGACAAATATCCGTCAATGCTACCACTAGCCTTATTGATCGCAATATTACCTGTTGTCGTGCTGTAACTAATCGGAGCTGTCGATGATACCGCGGAAACAGCCCGTGCAACAGTGAAGTACTGATTACTGCCTTCAGGCACGTCGGTGGTATTTAATGTTTGCCAGCTCTTATCACCACGCCAATATTGAGCCACTGTGCCCGCCCCAATGGACGGTTCTTTGCCAGTGAGAGCACTCACCAAGCCAGATATTTTACTTTGCGCAATCGCCGCTGACGGCGAAATATCGGCATCTACAATCGCTGGGCTATTAGATGCAGCCGTAAGGCGCCCTTGCTGATCGACAGTGATACTAGCTCGCGTATAGCTACCGGCCGTCACACCAGTATTCGCCAGACTGATGGTACCAG
>JAPLFY010000105.1 GCA_026390435.1 Pseudomonadota bacterium | reverse complement strand
TCTTCCGGATGATCTCAACCGTCTTTGGTTGGCCTGGGCTGCGGCTACTTTTTACCTGGTCAATAAACCTAGGTCGCCCACGCGCTTGTAGATTCCCAACGCCACTCAAATGCAGCGTGCCATTCACATAATCCATATTAGGCTTGAACTTCCAGCCATCCCCGTGAGCTGCGTATCCCCAGCCCTTGAAGCGATCAAAAGCTTTGAAGCGCGGGAATCCTGGGGCCGAATGCCTCTCTTTTACACGGCGAAAAAACGACTTAAACGCCAGCTCAAGGCGCTTCAAAGTCACCTGCTCTGACTGAGCATTCAGTCCTGCATATTCGGGAAACTCGGCCCTTAGCTGGGTCAGATCCTTGGCTTGATCGTAATAATTAAGGCTCTTGCCGCAGCGGCGGTAGGCATCAATCCGTTGCTCAAGCGCAGTATTGTATAAACGCTGATGCAGCCGAAAAACTTCGACCATACGATTAGCCTGTCTAGGCGATGGATATATGCGGTATCTGACTTTGCGCTTGACCTGTTCCATGGCGGTGATTATCTCTTAGTTACCATGAAAAATAAAACATTAAATACATTAAATCACTGTGTTTATAATCTTAAATATCACTTAGTTCTAGTCAAGAAGTATCGCCGAAAGTGTATCAACAAGGCCATCCTCTCTCGCCTGGAAGAACATTTCCACCGACTTCTCCAGACATGGGACTGTCAGCTCCTCGAATTTAATGGCGAGGCCGATCATGTCCACCTTCTGATGGCGCTTAATCCTAAGGCTCAACCTTCCCGACTGATCAATAATCTAAAAACGGTAACCTCGCGCCTAATACATCAATAATCTAAAAACGGTAACCTCGCGCCTAATACGAAAGGAGTTCGCTACGCACGTCAGGAAATACTACTGGAAACCTGTTTTTTGGAGCCGCACCTACTGCTTACTCACCGTCGGTGGAGCGCCCGTCTCGGTGCTCAAGCAATACATCGAGAACCAGGCCGAGGTCGAATAAATGACCGTTCACTTCGCTCCGCGAAGCTCACGGTGAGTCGGCCCTCACCACCAACCAAGCCTCAGGCGCATACGCGCCCTACGGTATGGTTGGAGTACTGGCCGACTTTCCGATAGAGCCGACGCCAAGGTCAACCACCAGACCTTGGCCGCTTTAACAGCCTTAGCACTTAGCACTTAGCACTTAGCACTAGTATTTTAATCATCGCACCGGGCACGAATTCTACTCAGAGCGTGCACTTAATTTAACAACGCTGCCCTGCCGAACTTGGCTGGCTGGCTGCTGCTCCAGTGCTTCGTGATCAAATGGGATGCGAAAGCCGGTGCGGTTCTTGATTAGCTTCTGATCCGATCCCTTACCTCCGAAAATCAGCATCTCCTGCCCAGTCCAGACAGCCGTATGCATGTATCTCGCAGCACCTTTGTCTTTAGAGACTAAAACTCTCCAGCTTTGGTTCTTCGGATCAAACACAGCACCGTTATTAAGAGTCTTGTTGCCATCGTGACCTCCCCAGATGACCATCGCCTGCCCGGTCCAAACCGCAGTATGTAGTTCGCGCGCACTAAAATTACCGGGCACCTTTGGTAAAGCTGCCCAAGTGTCAGTCTCAGGGTTGTAGCTGTACCCATCACTGAGTTGATAATTATCTGCATCTCGCCCGCCCCAAACAATCATCTCGGAGCCCGTCCAGACTGCAGAATGGCTAATGCGTGGCGACGGTGCACCGACAGCACTCATCGACTTCCATTTACCCGAGGCCACGTCGAAGACGCCGCCCGTATTCAACCATGATTCATAATCGCCACCACCCCAAACCAGCATTTTTTTGCCGGTCCAAATTGCGCTATGAAAAGCACGAGGCGAAGGCGCACCCTCAGACTTTATTTTCTTCCAGGTATCAGCGGCGGAGTTGTAAAATCCGCCATCATTCAGGAACTGCTCAGCTTCACCTGTTCCGCCCCACACTATCATCTGATCGCCAGTCCAAACCGCACTATGGCCAGATCTAGCCGAAGGAGCCTCTTTCTCATTCACTTCGTTCCAGCCGTCTTCACTCGGGTCCATGCGAAATCCACTGGCCGTTGGCGTACCCGTTGCAGCATCAACACCTCCCCAAGCCACCATCATGTGGCCGTCCCAAATTGCCGTATGGAAGTAGCGCGAACCAAGTTCCGTGCGCTTAACTGGATACCAGCGGTCCGTACTCGGATAGTAAACGCCGCCAGCCATATCGGCTTTCTCTGCCTTTTGATCGACCAGTCCGCCCCAAATGACCATGCCGCTACCGGTCCATAGACTGGTATGCAAAGCCCGAGGTGTCGCTGCACCTTTTGTAAGTGGCAAAGGCACCAGAGACACTTTTTCGGATTTAGTTATTTTTGTCACAGATTTCGAAACGGTCTGACAATTTATGGTCATGCCTAACGTCGTCACGACTAAGGCTAAGCGTTTAGTGGCTGAGACAAATCTATGTAAATTCCCGTAGCTACTCATGGAGTCCTCCTCTGATTCTGCACCTTCTCTCTAGAGTCAGGCAAAGGAGGGACACATATCTCTCTAAACGCACCATATTATCGGCAAAAGGAGACACAAACTTTAGCGAATTGGCAACTGCGCACAAAAAAACCCATCTAGTCAGCCTATTACAGCGACCGAATGGGTTTTTGTCAGAGGGAGGAAAGAGTCACGCCGGCAGTTAACTGCGTACTTCGATTAATGCAAACCCACACCGGCCAAGATTCCGACAATGATATCTGCACCAACTAGGAAGACGTCGCGCAGAATTGAGATGATGTCAAAGGCTGCATACCCGGCGATTTTCAAAATTCCTGCAGCCTGTATTGCCGTTAGACCAAACACCACTTTGAGTACCTGACCAATCTCGCTCGTAGCACACCCTATCCCTCTTAGAATCGGAACGGCCAACTCAACCTTCACCAGGTAAACATCTTTTAAGATGCCGCCGAGTTGGATTGCTGTGCAGCCCAAACTCCTCAGAATCCCGAGCGCTATTTGAGCTTGGAGACCAAATATCTGCTTTAGAGCCATCCCGATTTCCTGGACAGCACAACCGACGTGCAGCAAAACTCCCGCTGCTATCTCAGCTTTCAGCACGAAAACGTCCTTCAGAACCAGTGCAATCTCAAGACTAGTCCGTCCGATGGCGTGCAGTATTGGAGCAGCGAGGTCAGCATTAAGTAAGAACACATCTTTAAGCAGCGAGCCAATCTGAATTGCTGAGTAAGCCAAGGAATGAAAAATGGAGGCAGCTAATTCCGCCTTGATCTGGAACACATTCTTCAACACGGTAGCGATTTCCGGACCCGTGCAACCGATTTTATGTAGGACAGATGCAGTTATCTCGACACTTAGCTGATGCTTTTCATGCAGGTACTTTGCCAATTCAGCTATCTTGTAACCCGCTGTCAGGAGGTGTTTCGCTTCAATCTCGAGTTTCGTCGAAAAAATTACTTCCAAAGCCAAACCGACCTCGGCAATTCCGAATCCAATACTGCTTAGCAGCGTTGCCGCCGCATCTTCGCTGATACTGTGTCTTTCGAAGAAGGCGCGACAAATATCTTGAGCCCCAAACCCACTGGACTTTAAGACCACACCAGCTTCTTGCAAAGTCAGGGCATAAGTCGACGTAAGGACCACACTGAGGTTAGCTACAGTGGTACCTAGCTTATTAAGTACAGCCACGGCGGTCGTTGCATCGGCCGCAAAAACTTTTATTAAAGTTTCCGCAATTTCAGCTGTGCCACAACCTATTTTGCTGAGGATCAGGCTAGACTCGTCAATTTTGATTGCAAGCTTGGACTTTAAAGCACTAGCAACGCTCACGGTATCGTATTCAACGCTGCGCAGCATCGAAGCTGTGGCCTCAGCTGGCATCGAATAAACTACGTGCAGCACTTCAGCTACGTCCCCACACTCAAAGCCTTGTGCCTTCATTAAGAGGGCTAATGTCCGAGCATCGAGCTGATACTGTGTTTTCAGCGAAGTCGCGATGGCAATAGGGGAATCCCCCGCTAATTTGCGCTCTCTAATCAATTGCTCTTCTCTGCTTGTACCAGACGACGTTGAGCTGGACTTAATATTTTGTTGAGAAGCGAGGGAACTCTGATTCCCGAAACCAGCCTGCTGGTCACAGGCGGAAAGCCAGCTCATAACGAGCCCGCCAAGTCCGGCCATTAAAATACATCGCCGACAGGTCCCAAACGTCCTATTTTTTGCCATGGTGGTACTCTTAAAAAAGATATTGTGTTAGGTACGAAAGATTGCAACTCTCTATCGCGCCAAATACTTTCCACCCGCACCACAATGCCCAAAGCAAACTTTTTATCCTTTTCTGACAGTTCCTATATCGGATTTAATTGCGAAGACTTTAGTTTTTCACAAAAAAATTTTACTCCTCCCTTTTATTACTTCATACTACGCAGCATTGCGAGACCACCAACACCGATTCTAATTTGTTAACCCAAAGATTTGAGCGTTCAACCCACCAAGGTTGTTATTCCATTGGTGACTATCCATCACACCTAAAAATAAACGTTTGGCTCCTGTCGGAACAATAATCTGGTGGAAGGACCCTTTGCTGGTTATTCCTGTTCCTATAAAAAATATTTGGCCTAGTACCGGAGTCATATTCACGTAGTCGCGAGCGGCGGGTGTCGAAAAATCTAGAGCAGCTGGCGGGGTATTATTCGTAGGGTCCGCGTCTCCCACGAAAACACCGAGCAAGGCGCAGTAAGGCGCAGTGATATTCGCTTTACCCAAATATGGGCCTTTTTGATGGGACACGGTTTGCAAGATTTTACCGTTGGCATTTACGGCAGCAACACTTCTGTCGTAGGTGATTAATCCACGAACTTTAAACACCAAAGTTTTACCCTCAGAAATGCAATTGCCATTTGTCTGGACAAGTACCGGATAGTCTTTGGACGTCGTATCTAAGGGATCTGGACCGCCGCCTTTGCTGATATCATAGGTTATGGACGTGCCGTACGAGACTCCGGCTAAGTAGGGGTTAGCTGTTCCGGGAACTTGATGCATCACGCTGCATGGAGAAAGTCCAGGTTGCGCGTACGTTATCGTGTCATTGTTTTCGCCAGGTTGATTCCCACTGGCATCCGTGCCGCCATTGTTGGCTGGACCGTTAGCGAATGCTGGAGGAATGGCATTCGTGGCGATAGAGTTGATGCCATTGACGACGGATTGAATAAACGAGGGACCACCGAGCGTCGGAGTGGTTCCACCATTATTTAAACCTGTAATTTGGTTAGGCTCGTTTGAATCCACGTCCCGGGCTGCAGGTGGCTGTGATAAAGTGCCACGGCCACTTGACGGCTTAGTAGTCGTTCCTCCCTCGGACCTACTGTTTTGATTCTGTACTGTTCGCGATCCGCCACCAAATGCGGCATCTTTACAGGACATGGTTAGTGTCAAGGTCAAGGCCAGCCCCACTAAACCTAGATAAGATATAGGTATGGTGAGAGCCTGATTATTTAGGGATCTACCGAATGCGTTGCCGGACGGAATTCTGAATCTAGTCATGTTTGCCATCTCCCACTAAATACGATTCGATATACTCATCGGCATTTTTACGTTTTTCTTTAGTTTTTTATTCGGAAATCTAGATAAGACGAAATCACGCCGAAGGTAGTTTCGGCATTCTTTCCAACGAACCCCGCTGAAAGTGCCCGAGCAGACCCAGCCAACCAATTAAAAACATTACATTTTAGCTTTCGATTAAAGTTTTTCCGAAGTTATACCGATAAGATTTTTGTAATTTCAGAACTCAATAAAGCGCTAAGGGCGTTAAATCTCAGTAAGGGGACCACCATGCACATCGCTAAAATCCGGCAAGGATATTTGATGTTCGCCGCGGCCATGGCAACCCAGTTATTGATAGGCTGTGGCTCACCTGAGCCTGCCCCCCTCCCCAGCAAACCGCTCGCAGCAGCTGAAGATACAAAAACCGTAGAAGCCGAGGCTGCACCGAAGGCGAAAAAAAAGACGACCGCCGATAGCGTCCCAGTTCAGCCCGTGGAGGCTCCGTCACCTAACCCCACTGCACTAGCACCAACGCAGTTGGCTGCTCCGGGGGCGGATACAGCAGTTTCTGGTGCCGGTTCTCTTCTAGGCGGCAGCGCCGGTGGCAACCCACTTGGTGGCGGATCACTTTTGGGCGGCTTAGGCGGGATAGGTTCATTGGGAGGCATAACCAACACCGCCTCCTCATTACTGAGCGGTGTCACGGGTCTTTTGGGCGGCGGAGGAAGCTTATTAGGCGGCCTTGGCGGCATCGGAAACCTAGGCGCGCTAACCGGCGGAGTAACGGGCCAAGCGCCCGCGAATCAATAGAAAGCGCATTGACGACGGAAACAGATTAGCCCCTATACATAAACTGGAGATCATCTAGTGGAACACCATATAACAAAGCAAAAACTGGCGATTTCCATCCTACTCAGCAGCCTCACTCTTGCCTGCAATTCAGCTGGATTCAACAGCAAGATCGATACGACCTCAGGCAAAAACAATGGCGCGGGATTGAACGGTGGATTGGATCCTAACGGCCTCGCCCCAAATGGAACTGGTCCCAACGGCGAACCCAAAGGCCTTGACGGAGTGGCCACAGATGGCGCAGCGGGCTCGGGCCCAGAGCTAGGTCAAGGATCAGGACTGGGACAAGACCCAGGGCTGGGACAAGGACAGGGACAAGGGCCCGGAGGAGGGGCGTTCACCTCTTCAAATAATAACAGCGACGGCTCAACGTCTCCTGGCGGCATAGGTAATCAACAAAAAAAATGCGGACCTAACCAGGCGGCAATTAACTACAACATTCAATTCATCTTTGATAAAACCCTGTCGCAACTCGCCACGGATCCAAATACAGTACGCCGGTCTGGCGCGCTGCAATTCCTAGCCCAACTGGAAAGTTATCTAGCCCTGCAACCGCAGGCTAGAATTTATATCAGCGTACTTTCCTTTAACACCAGCTCCATAAGGTTGCCGCATGGTTGGTTGCTGCTCAACAAAACCAATGTCGAGTTGATCAAACAAGACATCATTACCGCTACATCTAATCCGTTCGGTTTCACGTCATATTCGCCTGTTTTGGCTGACTCACTCACATTTTTCAATCAGGTGAATCAGCAACCCGACTCCGACAATGCGCGTAATTATGCTGTATTCCTCACGGATGGACTTCCTAACATCGACACTAGCTCGGCTATTTCAGGGGCTGTTGACAGATTAGTAAACGAACAAAAGGTGGCCATGATTGCGGTAGCTGCTGGACCTCAGGTTCCAGCTTCTGGCGAGTCCCAAGTCAGCTCGATGGCTCAACCACAAAAGCCAACGCTATTTCCCGATCACTTCGGTCGGTATTACAGGGCAGCAAACGACAATGCCCTGGCCAATGTCTGGAAAGGCCTATTTTCGAATATAGGCGGCTGCGTCGTCCAGTAAATTAGCCTCTAGGCCGCGGGTCGTTGTACCCAAATCAGTAACTTATCGTCCTGCTCTGGTAACTCGGAAAGTGCATCGTCTTCTTCAGTTCGCAAACGCGAAACGAGAGCGCTCATCTCTTTCTGACGCATCTTAGAACCGCGGTGAAAACATCCATCGGTTCCGAGAAAAATCGATTCAATCGCGTGCTGGCGTAGATCAGCTTTAAGAGGCCTTAAATCTAGATCCTCGTTAATGCCGAGCAAATTCCCAGACGCTACCAGTCGCGAGTATTCGAACCGATCTCCGCAAGCCGTACGATATAACAAAGGTATGTGGCCTGCAGAGTAGTAGGTAAATTCACTGTCCGAGACAACAACCAAACCGAGCGAAGCTGTGTGGGGCTCGGAGTGTCCAAGATCTAGGAGCGTCGTATTCAACTCCCCGAGCCAACTTACTGGATCAAATTGCTTCTCTTTGAGAGAACGAGCCCACAGCGTGTTCATCACCTGCGCGACCATGGCTGCAGGGATCCCCTTTCCACTGACATCGCCAACAGCTATGATCAACTCACCTGAGTCGAGTACCCGCACACCCAGCCAATCGCCACCCAAAATATCGTGCCGTTTCTGAAAGGTCCGAACCTTGCCGTGGCACGATTGAATATCGGCCACATGACCACTTAGCGACTCTTGGACCTGCCTGGCAACATTCAAGTCTCGCTCTAAACTATCTACCTTTAGTCGCTCATTTTGGATGGCTAAATTGCTGCGAACCAGCTCGTTCTGAGCATGCCGTTTGGTAAGACGGCATGAGAGAACTTGGAATAGTAGGGCAAATAAATCGAAATGCAAAATAACCAGAAACCAAGGGAGACTGGCACGGAATCCGGCATGGGAACTCCACACTAAAACACTCAAACTGAGATGGGATAGTGCCGTTAAAAATGGAAGTCCGTTGCGAAAGGGAGTGAAGATCACCATCGTTACACCGATACCCACGTAAGCAGCAGCGGCATACATGATATCAGCAGTGTCTCCTTGTGCATGCAACGACGACCAGACAGACAGAGCTCCCCCAACAATAAAGGTTTGTGGGATGATAAAATTAACCAGACTGAGACGGACAGATGTCGGGACGATGGGCCATACGAAACAGCAACCTTGTGCGGCTAAAAGAAGTAAAAAGTACGGCAGATAGGCCCGTATGGGCGGTGACGCGAATAAAAGCAAATAAACGGCACCTATAATCAAAAAACTAACAAGGGCAAGCGCTACCCTTGGCTTAAGCGCATGATAATAACGTAGAGACCACTCGTCGATGTAGGCCTCAATTTCTGGATGATCTTTGACAGCCAAGCTATAGAAAAAATTCTTGAGTCTTAGCATTAGGGCGCTTGCTGATACTCTCATGCAGCTTCCCTCGTGGGTTGAACAATGCCCGAGCGGTCCACCCAAATAATTAACTTATCGTCCGCCACTGCGATGTCATTCAACACAGCTTCGCCTTCGGTAGCAAGGCGAGCAATAAATTGTCCCATCTTCCTCAATCGAGCCGGCGATTCTCGATTAAAAACACCATCAGTACCTAACAGTAGGCTTTCGAATTGACGATTTTCAAGGGATAGAACCATCGGCTTCAAATCAAGATCTGCACCAAATCCAAGAATATTGCCGGTAGCGACCAAATTTCTGAATTTGGTTTGCTCGCCAACTTTCTCGCCGTAAACTAGAGGAACGTGACCGCATGAGTAATAGCTAAGATTATCTTCGGTAAGAACGGCAAGTCCCAACGTCGCGGTATGCGGCTCACGACGCCCCAATTCCAAAAGAGTCGTATTCACGTCATAAAGCCAACTGACTGGATCAAAACTAGTCGCCCTTTCGCACCGCACCCACAGCGTATGAATTGCCTGTGCAACCATAGCTGCAGGAATCCCCTTTCCAGTAACATCAGCCACCACAATAACTAATGCCCCGGAACTAAGGCGACGAATGCCCATCCAGTCCCCACCCAGCACCTCATGACGAGTCTGAAAGCATCGAACTTCGCCATAGCGTCCCGTCATGCGCATCATTTGAGGATCGAGAAATTCCTGCACCTGGCGCGCCATACTAAGCTCTTTGACGATCGCAGTTCGGCGCAGTTGATCGTTCTGCTTTTCCAAGTGCTCCTTAGCGAGAGCCGAAGCCACGTAGGCATTTTGCCGCCTAGCCGCTAAAATATGCAGAAATGTTGAACTAATTGCGAGATAAAGATGCAGCATCAGCCAGTTGATTTGCTGGATGAGAGTATGATGACCGTTAGGAATCCACCATGCAGTGGTAAGGTAAATCATGAAAAAAATCATCGTCACACCATTTGAATAGCGCGACAGCAGAATTAGCACGGTGCTTATCCCGGCATACATGCCAGCACCCGCCATTGCTTTGGCTATGTCAGAAGGTGCCGCTAGGTACTCATGCAAGCCCCAAGCAGTTCCGATGATCCCCACAACGGTGATGACGAAGTAAGCTGATCTCCGCGTTTTCCGGAATTTTCCCAATAGGATCGCCAGAGCCATCGAGACAAATGTAAAAGAATCAATGAGGCGAGACTCCTCCGGCGCTAGCAAATAAATCGATACAGCAGCGCCAGTAAGAATCGGTATTCCCACTCTGGTAAAAGCTGGACCTAGAGCCTGGTATTGGCGCAAAGACCAAGCTTCCATATCCTGCCCATCGTGCGACAATTCGCCGGACCCTAAATGATATATGCGACGCCAAAATCGGCCGTAGTTTAATTCTAATGTTCGCCACCACTGCATCTGCAACTCATCAATTTTTAAAACCATTCCCAATCACTTATCGGTCACGCAGACGTTTTTTTGAGTGCCCCGCCCATCATCCCTTGAGTCCCACTGAGGCCCAACCACGATGACACACCTAGACCTACGCAAAATAACTGGTTATTTTTTTATTAAAGTTAATTTTACCAACTACCGATAGCCCCACTAGGTCAGCAATTGGGGGACATACCCAATGCAAAACCGGCGCACCACTGGAGGCTCATCATGCGTGACTCGTTAGATTCTAACCATTTAGTGTTTTGCACTGCTCTGGCTTTAACCCTCGCTGGATGCGGGAAAGCAGAATTCAGTTCTCAAAATGTTGATGCACGAAATCCTGCTAATAGCCCCGGTAAGTCCGGGAGCCAGGGCGGCAACTCGGCAAATGTGCAGAAAGTAAATGCAACCACCAGTGACCCGAAGGGTGCCGGCTCGGACGCGGTCAACTTCACCGATGGCGAATCCAAAGCAGGAAGCCAGACTGCCGACAACGCTCCAGAGGGTAACCCATGGGACAAGCTAGGCGGTTTAGTTCCATCGATCTTGGGCGGACCATTTGGATCGCCATTTAAAAACCTTGGCAATCTCCCGAGACCCGGTAGTAACGGTGGACCTTCGACCAATGCACCTAAAATACCGGATCAGCCTGGGGCTAACACCCCTATAGGCGGTCTACCACCGACGATGAATATTAAAATAAATGTGTCCATCGACACGAAAATCACCACGACTACGACGACTACCAACACTACTAATACACCCTCAACAACGGTGACAGTGAAGCCATGCAGCACCAATTACCTGGTACCGGCTACGTCTAATCCATACTTTGCTGGATCACCCGTTGCCAGCTCACTAGACTACATTATCACTGCTTATGACCCTCAAACCCCTACCGATAGATTCGCACAAAATGCACCGATTTTAGTTAGTCCCATCGGCGATTGTTTGAAAGTTGGTGCGCCGATTTACTTTTCCGTGGGTGGAGCTATCACCTTCTCGAATGTTGATGCTCCGACAGACGCAAATGGTTCTCTTGATAAAATGGTCAGCCATCAAAAAGGCGCGACATTTGGTAAGTCGGATATCATAGCTCCGATTAACAGCCTAATTGGAGTGTTTTTGGGCGAAGGTGATCCCGCAGGATTTTTAGCACCGTCACCTCTGGACTTCTCTACGCAGGCGGCACGAGATTATTTCACCTTGAATCCGACGCTTGGACAGACGTTCTTTATCGGCAACGGGCGGACCAGCACCGGCGAATACCATCGGATCATCGTACCTAAAGGAGCAACTCGCCTTTACTTTGCCGTTATGGATATCTATCAGTGGAACAATAACTCTGGCTCACTTAGAGGTGCCATCATGACTGAGTAAAAACTCTACCCACCTTCATCTTCACCTTAAAGTAATGCACGGTTAAGATTCAATTTAGAGAAACAACGACATTGCAAAGCCAGGCGAGCGTGCTATCCCCACGCAGTGCCTGGTCCGCATCGCGATCAGGAATTTTGATGGAGAATTTTTCCTCAACCTCAAGAAGAATCGCGCCAATCTGTGGCTTGGAAAGTCCAATCTGACTAAAGGTCGCTTCGCCGTGCAGATCAACTTTACTTGCCACACGTCCGACTTTCCTAACCAGCTCGATGATGTCCTTTAACTGATCCACTGTCGATTCAGCCTCGCGATCAGCTGATGCGGCAGCAACCAGTTTCAGACGATCTGTACCCACTAGCCCAGCTGCTGAGCGCAATTCATTAAGCATCGCGTCATCGTTAAACTGGGAGCCACAGATGAAAATTCTAGATCCAGAAAACTTGCCGCGCAGAAAGCGGCTGACCTGCTCCCCTTCTGTCGCGGAATAAAGATCAAATTTACTAAATACTAAATTAAGCTTGCACTGAAGCCGGCTCAATTCTTCAATCAACTTGATCCGTGCCAGCATCGGATAGCTGGCGCTCGACATAACCAAGAACACCGTACTTTCTTCACTTGCCAGCAAATACCGAAGGATCTGTAGACAATCTGCCGGGGACGGAGGCAAGCCGTCAACACCTGGGATTTCAGCCAAAACACGGTCTTCAGACGATAATTGGTGCAGACGAGCATGCTCAGGTATCGGAGAGGACGAAAAAATGGGCGCTCCGAGTAGAGCATTTGCCAGCGTACTCTTCCCAGCGCAGCTCTCCCCCCAAATCATTATGGTTGGCGGAAGAGCAGCCCTTTTTTCGCTGCGTGCGCGTTTTTGCTTTTCATCATCAAAGAGCTGCTGAAGTAGAGCCAACTTTTGCCAGGTGTAGGCTGGGCGCCGCATCTCGGTGGACGTATCCATGCTATTTTGTACGAGTTCAAGGAGATTACTTATCAATAAATGAGCAACCCGCTCACCGGATCGATCCGGATTTGGACTTGGCTTTGCTTGCCCCTTCGTGTCGTCTTGGTGAGTATTGGTAGCAGTAGTGATACCCCACGGCGGCATTTGCGGTGAAATCGATTCAAGTATGTGGAGGGCGTCGGCTCCGAGCTTCATCGGGCGCTGCAAAATCTCTCGGATGTAAAAAGCCAACTCCACCAAACGGGCACGAAAATCCTTTAACGTCGGAACGGACTGTGTCGCAACCCATCCCGCGACGTTTTGAGGCTTTGATCCGATGTAGGTTGCTGTGTTTACGAGACTCAAATGTTCGCGAACAGCCTGGAGTAACTCGAGGTACGCCACATGTTCACCGAGCTCGTCAGCCATGACTCATCCCCTAATTATTTCTATAATTATACGGCGATGAGTATTCAGGAATCAAAATAACTTGAATGGTAATTTGTTCACTTGTCATCAGCGACAGCCTCCACTTCACTGGATCTGCGGGATTTTCACCGCAGTCTTGCCCGATCCCCCAACAAATTATCGACATCTTAGACAGGCTACCATCTAGGATCAGCGGCTGAGTAAAGGACCGACACCCACAGTCATACCGGAACCTTCCAACTCGCCAGCTTGGATGCGTTTGTCTTTGTTGCCTGTCCGGCTTTTGAATGCCTCAAGCGTATCGTTGATTGGTTCGGCCATCGAAACCGGGTCACCGTAACCCATCTTCTTGAGTGCGTCGACGAAGCGCTGTCTATCCTGCGCCAAGATACCAGTCACGGCGTCAGCCGTCGCAGCACCCGAAACCCTTACGATCTTACCGGGATTATTGATCCCATTCGCATGGCAAGTCATGCACGATTCGCCGTTAAGTACGAAACCACAGCCCTTGCCATTTTTGATCACACAATTCGTCACCCCGTCTTGAGGGCGGCGATGGTCGGTAGCCACGAACACCTGAGCGTCGAGCCTATTTTGAAAAGCAAAGCCAGAGACGTAGTACCCTTGCATACCGTTAGGAAGACTATAGAAGAATTCACCGGCTACAAGTGCTGGAACAGTCGCGTATCTTAGTGATTGTGGATTGGCAAATCCCATGGATTCCAGCCCCTTACCAACTACGTCGTAGGTACGCCAGTAGTATCCTCCTGCCTGACCACCGATCTCTAGTGGAATACGCTGGAGTACGCGACCATAAAAAGCCACGTTGGACTCAGCAGCGTTTATGTAAACAGCTTTATTGTAGTCCGGCTTCAGCTGATTTTCGAAGCCTTGAACTGTAGAAGATAAATTCATCACCAGAGCATAAACTTCGGGACGAGATGCGGCGAAAACCAGCCAGTCACCCTTAACCACAGTGGCGCCGCCAACTTGCAAAGAATTGGCGCGAGCATTTTTCTCGTTCATGATAGCGCGCCAGCCCTTTACCAGCGTGTAGTCAGCAAGATTCACACGGAAGATAGTTTCAGCTGGATCGACTGGATTTAGGCTGACGATTTTTGGGTTAAGCGACAGCGAGTTAAGAAGTTTCGCGAGACCAAAACGGAAGGTGTCAAGATCCTGGGTACCAACCGCGTTTTTCGCGAGGTGCCTGATGTCGACATAGACGATTCCGCTACTGCTAGCAGATTTACCCAGATCTTTAGTTATGAGATCACTAGCCTCTACATCACTCGGAACTTTCTCCCCACTGAGATCCGGACGAGGTGTGGCCGCGATACCAAGCGAATTTTCCTCTAAAGTCGTATCAGTGACTGGATTTTTTATTGCTGCTGCTTCTTCTGACACAGTTTCCGAGTCGAAAGAAGAAACCTTTGATTTCTGAGGGGATTTCAATGCCCGCTCTGCCGTTCCAGTATTACTTGCGCTTGCACTACAGGCAGATTGCAGTAGAACGAACACGAGGGTGACTGATTTTGAGGCTGCTAAAAAATTTAACATTTTTTGATTTTGCCGCATGATTGATTCCCCATTATCTTTGGATTTGGATGCTGTTTATTGCTTGGAATCCTAGAAAGTGATGAAATTCATAATTGTTTTGAGAGCATTCTGACCGGCATCACCGACCTGGCTTCCGTCAAACGCAATCAAGGCCCCGTATAGCTGGACACCCACATCAAACAGACCATTGAACCCATTCATGAATCGACCAGACAGAGTCGAGTTATCGTAAAGGCTGAGAGTGACCCGCTTGCGCCGGGAAATCTCATATATTTTTTTGTTTAATTTGTTTAAAGAAGCCGCAGCTAAAGCAGGCTTTTTGTTGTCAGCAGCTTGAACCAAATCAGAAAGCGCGGTCACGATTTCGTCTGCCTCGATACGCGACAACATATCTGGACGTTTAGCCTGTGCGGCATAGATCTCAGAGCTAGCTTGCATTTTGAATTTCGCAATTGCCGAAGCTTTGTCCACCGTCGGTTGCTGACCATTAGTCGCAGTAGATGACGTTTGGACTCCGGGACCTTGCTTAACAAACGAGGCTTGAACCTCTGCGGCCTTGCTGCTTTGGTCCAGTAGGAGTTCGGGAGTTACGGTTTTTAGCTCAGCACTATCGGAGTCCGACGCGGACGACAGTGACTCCTGTGCCACTCGGTCATTGGACGCTGGCCGAGATTTATTGCTACTTGCCCCTGCCGCCCCCCCGCTCAATTGAGGGTTTTGAGTAGCGCCGCATCCCACTAGAATGACTGCAGTAGATACGCTAAGTGCAGTTATTAAGCTTTTCCGCATACTCAACTCCCCTTAATTATGAAGCTCGTTCACCTAATCCCAGTACTTTGTGATGGGTACCTATCGGATTTTTTACTCCAAAACTTTAGCTGAATTGTAAAACTTCAACGTTTTACCGAACATAAGTCATTCGGGAAAATCTATTTTCTGGGGTCAGGCACTTCTGGCAACCCCCTGATATTAGGCCGGCAGGCCTATAGCCAGATGCAAAAGTATCGGCCACCCAAAGGCATAAAAGGTGGCAGATATTCGATGCTTAAACTATAATTTTGGGATGCAGTTTTTTAAGATATTCCTACGCGTGCTACGGCTAGGCCGTGCAGAACATCGGCTGACCATCCTCTTCGTCGCCGCCGCCCTTTTAGTAGCGTGCGCACAAATCTTAGAGCCCGTCCTCTTCGGCCGTGTGATTGACGGACTAGCGAAGGACGCCCGCTTCGGACATTACGTCGGCCTGTGGGTGGCAATGGGGAGCCTGAACGCCGTATTCAGCATCTTCCTTTCCGTAGCCACCGACCGGTTCGCGCACCGTCGACGCCTTCAGGCGATGGAGCTGGCCTTCGGACGCACGATCTCCCAACCTTACCAATTTCATTCGCTCAACGGCTCGGGCCGCGTGGTGCGCACCATCCAAACGGGCGCCGACCAGGTGTTCAGCATCACGTTGTCGTTTTTTCGCGAGAACCTCATTGCCCTTGGCAGCGTTGTGATCCTCGTGCCGATGGCATTCTCGTTGGACGTTCGCCTCGCCAGCGCCCTATTCGCGCTGGCCTTGATTTACACAACTTGTAACTGGTTCGTCATTCGTCGGACGCATATCCGTCAGGATATAGTGGAGATTAAGCACCAAGGGCTGACGTCGCGACTTGTCGACGTGATGGCCAATGTGACCGTTGTTCGTGCATTCACGCGGGTGGGCCATGAAGTCGACCTCTTTAAGGGACTCGTGCGTGACATTCTCAAAGCGCAATATCCAGTTTTAAACTGGTGGGGCGTTCTGAACGTCATTACGCGCCTATCATCGATGGTGGCCATGCTGGCAATCGTTGCGATCGGCTCGTCATTAGTTCAAAGCGGGCAGGCCTCGCAGGGACAAATCGTCACGTTCGTTGGCTTCTCCACGCTACTGATCAGCCGACTGGATCAGCTGTCGTCATTTATCAATCGCATCGTCGGGCAGATGCCCACCACGAAAAATCTCTTTGAGTTAATTGACCATGTCGGGCCTGAAGAAATTCCGCAAGACCGATTCAAAACACTTTCGCCGCGTGGGCAGGTAGTATTTGAACACGTAAGCTACCAGTACAACCGGCACGGTGCGAAGGGGCCGGGAGTCTTTGACCTAAATTTCACGGTCGAGGCGGGGCAAACGATAGCTCTCGTCGGCCCCACGGGATCAGGCAAGAGTACTTGCCTGTCGCTACTTCAACGCCTTTACTCGCCCGACCTTGGCCGCATTCTCATCGATGACCAAGACATTAAGGATCTTGAAGTAAGTAACTTATGTGGCTCAATTGCCACGGTCTTCCAGGATCCCGGCCTATTTAATCGTTCTATCTACGACAACATCTTGGTTGGACGTCCCACCGCGAGTCGCGCAGAGGTAGAAGAAGCTGCGCGCAACGCACACGCCCATGAGTTCATTACGGCCCGCCCCGGTGGTTATGATTTTGTCGTCGGTGAGCGTGGCTTGGCTCTGTCCGGAGGAGAGCGCCAGAGGATCGCAATCGCGCGGGCAATTTTAAAAAATGCCCCGATTCTGGTCTTGGACGAGGCCACCAGCGCACTTGATAATGAGACTGAGCGCTGGGTCCAAGGAGCGATGGACCGCCTCAGCGAGGGCAAGACGACCTTCGTCATAGCCCACCGACTTTCGACTGTGCTCTCTGCCCACCGCATCTTAGTCATGTCTGAGGGACGGATCGTTCAGAATGGGAGTTTCCAGCAACTGCGGCGTGAGAACGGATTGTTCGCGCGCCTATTGCAGGCTGGTGAACTCGGCGAGCCGACGCACGAGCGTGAACCCGAAGATGCCGAGACCAGAGGCGAGCTTAAACCCTTAATCCTCGCGCCCTCAGGACCCCAGTAACCACTGTGTGCCTTTCCGAAAAACCGCAAACTATGCTAGAATCACCAAACAGGCAGATTTCAATATTGGCGGAGGACGTAGGCGATGGTGCATGCAATTTGGCAAGGGGCCGTGCGCCGTGGTGTCGATAAATTATGGGCGCTAAAAACCAAGAACCTGGCTCGCGCCGGCTTCGTTTCCCACTGGCACGACCTGCCCGACGAGCATGATATTGAAAAGCTACACGTGCTGATCAATGCGGATAAGGGCAACGACCCGGTCTGGGTATTCATTCACGGATTTAGTTCCCAAGCCCTCGATTGGGAGCCTTTACTACACAAATTATCCGACTCCTGTGCGCAGGTGATTGCCATCGACTTACCTGGACACGGTCAATCGCCTGTTCCAGATCAAGCCGATCTCACGCCGCAAGCGATCTTAGACGCCGCAGTCGACGCGGTGAAAACGCTGGTCCCAAAGAACCGGGGCTGCGTGTTAGTGGGCAATTCCATGGGCGGCCTAGTGACAGTGAGAGCGACACGGATTTTAGGGGATTTAGTTAGGGCCACAGTACTCATCTCACCTTTTGGCGCGCCCTACTCCAACAAAGAATTAACGAACGTCCTTAACACTTTTCATTTAACTGACTACGGTAAGGCCACCGCTTTTGTTAACAAGCTCTTCCCAAATGGCGTGCCAGCACCCGGACTGGCTGCTACCGCTGTGTTCTTATGGGCACACTTAAACAGGCCGCATCTGAAGACACTCCGCGAAGGAGCCTACAGCTACCCACTGCTAGCGGAAAAAGAGCTAGCCGACATGCCACCAACCTTAGTGGTCTGGGGCACGGATGATTTCATCTTACCGTCAAGTGGCCTGAACTTCTTCCGCGACTCACTACCAAGTCAATCGACCGAGATACTTACCCCAGCACGCTATAATCACATGCCCTTTGTCGACTTTGCCCCGCACGTTGCGAATGACATTAAAGTTTGGGCTGAGAAGCATAAACTTCTCAGCCGATAAATTAAGTCAAATCGGTTAAGTCATGTCCGCATAAGCTAATGCCGCATGCACAAACATCTTGATGCCATGCGGCAGGGCGCCGTCATTAAAATCGTAGGCTGGGTGATGCAGTGACGGATACCCCCCCGCTCTACCGTCATCCACGCCAAGAAAGAAGAAAGATCCTGGCACGCGCTCGAGGTAATAAGCAAAGTCTTCACCACCCATCGTCGGCACGGTCAGTCGCTCGCTACTGCCAGTAGGTAACACTTCGCGTGCGATAGATTCTAGGAAGTTGGTTGGCTGCTCGTGATTAACGGTCGGTGGATATCCCGACTCAAAAGTGACCATAGCCTCAGCGCCATTTGCTGCGGCAATGCCCTTAGCCAGTCGTTCAATAGCGCCCACTGCCCGCTCACGTGCTGCTGGTGTCATCGTCCGCAGCGTACCGGTGAGTTTCACTGACGGTGGAATCACGTTGTTCGCTGTGCCACCGTGAAACTGGGTCACTGATACAGCGACCGGCTCAGTCGGTGCCATGATCCGCGCTGAAATACTTTGTAGACCCTCAACGATACGCGCACCTATCAGCACCTGATCCGTACCCAGGTGCGGCATAGCTGCGTGACAACCGGTGCCTTTGACTTCAATGTGAAAGACGTTAGTTGCGGCGAGTAGCGGTCCATTTTTCAAATATATTTGGCCGCAGGGGATCTCAGGCCAACCGTGCAACCCGAAGATCACATCAACCTTTGGACTATCTAGGACGCCGTCATCGCACATCACCTTGGCACCGGCACCACCCTCTTCCGCTGGTTGAAAGATAAACTTCACCTGGCCGCGCAAATGTGAGCGCAGCTTTGAAAGCACCAAAGCACTGCCGAGCAGATTCGCCATATGACCATCGTGACCGCACGCATGCATCACACCGTCGTGACACGATGCATAAGACTTGCCGGTCACCTCACGAACGGGCAACGCGTCCATATCCGCACGCAATGCGACGGTCGGGCCACTCTTTTCGCCCTGGAGCAGAGCGACTACGCCGAGCTTGCCCACACCTTCGACCACCGTTAGGCCCGGAATCGCGCGCAACTTCTCGGCGACCGCCGCAGCCGTTGCCTGCTCCTTCCACGTCAACTCCGGATGCTGATGACGGTCCCGGCGAAACGCCACGACCTCTGGTAGCACTTGTGTGATTTCAGCATCGACTAAGTTACGCAGCGTGGGGCTGATGGTTAGGCTCATATTGGCTAGTCCTTTTAGGTGGCAGCGAAACATGGGCGGGGAATACCCCGGCCGTCTCTATTTACTCTGGGTATTGAGACACTTTAATCCACCGACATCAGGGTTTAGTGTTGGTCAGGCGGCATATCGCAAAATTTCAACTTCGGCTCCGGATGCTACAGCAGCGTTAGCTTTTGAAAGCAGCTTTTTGGAAACCTCCTCGGAAAGATAATATTCGCCACAATTAGCACAGACTTCAGCTGGCACTTCTTTTACGACGATGACGGTATTACCTCGGCTCAAGGAAACCGTGACCAAACCGCTCTCGGTTGTACCGTGTTTACAAATAACGCAGTCCATCACTTATTCCTTGTTTTAAAGTCTGGTTGCCAAAGCCTTGGGCTGGGTTCGTAGGCTGTGATCACGATACATAAGGCATCCACTGAGTTGCGGGCCGCAACAACATGAAGGATCCTGTTGCTGGGCTTTCCTACAAGAAGGCAACTGGGATATGGCGTGTCATCAGGGTATGTTTCAATTGCCTCGCCATCCCCCAGCACAGCTACAACCTCGTCTACGGCTATGTTTCTCGTAAACATCTGGGAAAGAGCATGTCGGCTGAACGTGATTGATGAACACTGCACTTCTCGCTCCTCAGCGGCTACTATCAGCGTAAATCCTAGCAAATTTGGATTAATACGCTAACTGATTTCTCTCTCTTAGCACGCTCAGCCTTCGGGCTAACCTGTCCCAAGCTTAAAAAGACCAGCCCAATTGGACTTTAAATAAGGTCAAATTAATTTTTTTGACGTACCGGGCCACCTCGTCAGAGATCCCTTGGCTGACGGCATCTTTTTGCTTTCCTAGCTCATCAATCTGAGTGCCTCGCACATCCCATGAGTACACCGGAAGGTCAACGCCGAGCCAGTCACAGCCGAAGCTTGTATACCCCCACTGCCACCTATTGCCAAGTGTGCCGCCAATCAGGGCACTGCTCCCGGTTCCTCGGTAAATCACACCCGTATGGTCAATTTCGGCACTTTTGCCGAACTGCAGTTGCCGCACGCCGGTGCCAAGGCCCAGATTAAAAGAGTTGCCAAGAAACCAACGCAAGCGGCTGGACAGCAAGCTTATCGACTGACGACTGGCCTGACCGCTAAATTTGGCATTAAAATAGCTAAGCTCGACCATTTTATCCCGGTCGATAAAGCGACCTATATTCACACCATGCCCAACATAGGCGAATACGGCCATAGTCGCTCCGGTCTCTGCAAGCACGGTAAACTTGTTGCGCTTACCTCTAACTCCCCAGATGTCTTCCAATCGACTAGGGGAATACGTCTCATTGAGCTCCTGAAAATTTTCCACTCTAGTTCGGTATCTCTTAGCTCCGACGTTGGTCTTAGCTAACTTCTGGTCGCCAGCATAAACAGGCAAAGACAAGATCGAAGAGCAAAAGAAAAAGAGCAAAAAACCTAGACATGCTCTTGATACCGTCATCCATGTGAAGAAGCGGCTTAGCATCACACGATCCCATGGGTGGATTTTTTTAGAAAAAATCTGGTGATTGAATTTATAAACATCTGTGCCATGTGTTTGGCACAGATGATCTTAAAGATGTGAATTACAGGTTCACGATGCCGCTGCAAAGTTGTGTGCCTTCACTTGGGTTCGGTGTCTGACATGTATTGCTAATACAACTGACAAGTTGGTGACCTTGAGCTTCACAAGCTCTCTGCCACTTCCAATCGCTTTCACTCAGAATCACTGCCCTGAGAGGACAAACTGTAGCTGGCGTGGGTTCCGAACAGACCTTAGACTGGCCACCCTTCGTGAAACCACTCCCACCTAGGGTCACGACTAAACCACCTTCTAATTGGTTAACCGTCACGAGTTTGATATTTGCCTGGGCCACTGCACCAGCGACAATCTCTACCTGACCCCGGCCCTTTTGGTAAACTTTACCCGTGGTGCTGTCGAGAACCTCAACTAATATGAAATACTGGCCTGGTGCCAAATCGAAGCGTTGTAGCTGGGGTGTGCCGGCGCCAAGCTGGAAAAGTTGCTGGCCTTTGGGGTCGGACTTAGCTGCGGTGGTCACTTCTTTATCAAGTGCTGCATCAATATCTCGCCCCGTTAGAAGCTGTTGTTTTAGATACGCATTGTTGTCGATGCCGGATGTATTCAAGCCCGATATAGCGAACAAGCGTCGAGGATCAGACCAATAAACCCCATTAATAGAACCCGGCCTAGTTTGATTAAGTTCAGCTTTTTTAAATTTCTCTTCGATTGCGGCTACCTCGGCATCGATACTTTTCTGTTGAGATAAAAGACCCTCAAGAAATGGCGTCTTTCTCGCCACAGACAACCTAACTTGATCGACCTTTGCCGGCATTCCCATAGGCATGACCAACGCCAACGAGCCGCTCGGCTCAAGGGCATCACTCTGTGCAGGTGCGTTGTCCTGCGTCGCAGCTACTACAGGCGTCTGAGAGGCCACCTCAGCGCTCTGCTTCTGCGGCTTCGCGCCGGACGGCTTTGCTCCATTAGTATTGTTTGTGGTCACCGGTTGCACGCTACAGCCCGTGAGTAGAAGTAAAGACCAAGCGGTTGTGGCGAGATGCTTTAAATACACGTGGTTTTCAAATTTCTGTGCCATGGTCTGAAGCCTCCACTAAATTTTTGCTTAAGGACCGTTTTTATTGGTTTCCAAGGATTGTCGCTGATTCTTAGTGGTCTTATCGGCGGTTGTGGCGCAAAACTTTAGCAGTAAATACATTTTTACGAAAAATCCGAATTACGAAAGTGATTGCAAGGCAGCGATGCCACTATCCTAATGATGCATCTATCCAATTTGCTATTAAGTTTTTCTCGGTTTTGCCGATAAGAGAAAATATTAATCGCAATTTCTATGTGTCAATGAATCAGATTTAGAGATTTTTCATAGGTAGCACATATGAACACCATAATTAGAGAATTGACCCTGTGTGTTGGTATGAGCCTGAGCCTTGCTGGCTGTTTTTCCAACACCCCCGAGGTGACCTCGCTGCGCAGCGGTTCTGCAGAGGCAGACAAGTCGGCGCGGGATGCGAAGGACGCCCTCAAAAAATCAGCGAATCAACAAAAAAATAAAACCTGTTTACAGCTTGTCGGAGGCACGCCGACCAATGCCCATCCGGAAGTAGGCTTCATCTACACAGGCGATGACAACACGGGCGAAACTTGCTCAGGAACATTCCTAAGCGATACGACCATGATCACGGCTAGCCATTGTTTGCAAGATACTGCGACCGGTGGCGCACGTTACATTTCCGGGGATGTTGTTGACCTCAGCGGTGACAAATTCAGCGCCACAGTCAACAGTGGGATTCCGGCTATTAAGGCCTTCATTGGAGCGCCATCCTTAACCATTGGCAAACCCGAACTTGCCGACCGCTTACAAGACCGCGAAAAAGACATCGCAATTCTAGTGTTCCCTAGCGGCACTTTCAAAAATAAGGCAAAGATACTTAACAAACCCTTGGTCGCAAACAAGGAGCTGACTTTAGTCGGTTACGGCCGCATTACAGCACCGGGATACTCTGAGGATACACCAGGGGAAAGCATTAAAATCAAGCGCGTTGGCACCAATCGCTTAGCTCAGATGGATTCAAAATTAAGGGCGGAATTTAATCCTGATAGTTATATCATCGCGGGCAACGCCTCATCCGATGGCAAGACCGAAAGCGCGCAAGCGGTATTAGGTCACGGTGACTCCGGAGGACCACTTTTTCTGGGACAGGAGCTAGCGGCTATCGCTTCCTCTGGTAACGTTAACTCTGATTCCGTCAAACCATTCGTCAATAATGCGGAAAGTCTGTCATTTTTCGCCTCGCTGCAGTCAACCTTTGCCCGTCAATTCCTCGCCAACGCCATCGCTGGCGGTGCCGTGATCACTTTTGCTGACGATGCGCTTAAGTCGTCAGAGCAAAGTTTAAACATCGATTGCAGCCCGTGATTCAGTAAGGTGTATTCACGTACTAAAAACTGGACGATTTGGCGATTGGTCGGAACGGATCAGTTAGAGTCTGTTTCGCATAATCACCAAATTGGACGAAAATCAATCAATAACTCAAATTCAGATGTAAGGGATTAAGTGTACATTCTGCGCTACGCAGATGTCCGACGTTGTCTTTGGCTTCTCCCTCTGACCCACTTCATTCTTCTTGGGTCACCGCGACAGCCTTAATCATCGCGCTGATTTGCATTGACAAATGTACTTCTATGGAAGTACCCAGTCAACTGAGATGCGTGTTGATTCGAAGTGTTCATCTGACCAAGCGCGCGAAAGCGAGGTGCATAAATATGAGTATTAAACCTGCAAAAGCCTCAAAATCTGCCAAAAGCGACGCCATGGTTTTCATGGAAAAAATCACCGGTGGCCCGCTAACGATTGCTGGAATACTGAAATCACTGCGTGAGTGCGACGGAGTCAATCAAAAGGATTTTGCCGAGTGCCTTGGTATTTCAAAGCAAAACCTGTGTGACATTGAGAAGGGCAGAAAGGCTGTGACGCCATCGCGGGCAGCGCATTTTGCACTAAAACTAGGCTATCCTCCGACCGCTTTTATGCGTACTGCGCTGCAGGAGGAGCTGGACCGTGCCGGCGTCAAACTCCACATCAACTCGATTGATGCTGCCTAAGCCAGGCCAGATCAAGCCAGTTCTGGCAGATCACCAATCATCAGAAATACCGCCCGACCCTCAGGTTGACCAATCCGTAAATCCGCAAACCTTGGATGTCGTGATTTAGCGCGCGATTCACTGCCGCTTCGCTGCGAGCAAGGTCCATCTTCATTAGTCTCGCCACCTGCAGGCCTAGCGGAGTCCAGTCGACGAAATAGCCACCCTCCGACACCCAACTCACAGTCGCAGCAAAACCAAGAGTCATACCGTAGCCTGTGAAGTCGTGCGAACGTGACTGACTTGAATCGGCCTGCGAGGCATCGGTGCCAAGAGCTGACACCTGACCTGACCACCGACTAATGCCTAAATTACCCTCAAAGGCCAGCAGGTCAAAATTATGTAGGTAGTAGCGAGCAAAGGCTCCGACACCGCGAGACTCCAGCTTTAGCTTGTAGGAAAGCTTATCTGTCATCGTACCACTACCGTCAAATTGGCCGCTACCCAGGTAAGCACCCACAAAACTGCGGGGCGTTAAAAGCTGACCAACTTCCAGTCCATAAGTCTGCCACGGCCTCGCTTGACCAACTGTGAAAGCACCGCCGTAGCGCAGGGGTTTGCGCCGCTCACGAAGGCTCAGGATACTCATCTCATGAGCTAGCTGCTGATCGTCAGGCGAGGGGGCACTAAACACATCGTCACCGTCCGCATCATCGCCAGGCTCGCTGAGCTCCTCCTCATCAATAGTCGGCGGTACCGGACTATTCATCCGGACCTGCGCCGCAAGAGGCTGAGACCAAGCAAATACCGCGCTGATCAGCACGCTTAGCGCTGGGCCTACATACGAGTGGTGCTTGCGAGGGAAAGTCTTATGCATGTAGCCAAGAATACTCGATAAGACACCCGCAAAACAACTACAAGTCGTCACACCGTCGGCACCTTTTCTAGGCGGATTGCTTGACCCTACCGGCCAGAATCTCAACCAGTGCGTTATAAGAATCACTGTGTAGATTTGCTAGGAGCCGATCACGAATAAATGCTAGCGCCTCAAATCGACTGCGACACACTTGATAAGGCCGGCTCGTCGTCAGCGCGTCAAAGACATCGGCAAACGCGACGATTTTGACCTCTTCCAGTAACTCCTTACCAGTGAGTTTATGGGGATACCCCGTGCCATCTAGGCGTTCATGGTGATGCAAAATAATTTGCCTTGGTACCACGGACAATTGTGACTCTGCGACCATCGCATCACCATGCACAGGATGAAGCCGCATCTCGTCCCATTCAGGCGGTGTCAGCGCCCCTCTTTTATCAAGAACCTTTCGGTCCACCCGCGCTTTCCCCACATCGTGCAACAGAGCGCCTGTCGCCATTGCAGCTAATTTTGTTTCATCGCTTTGCGAAAGCTGGACGGCAATCGCCAAAGCATAAGCGCCCACACGAGCACTATGGTAGTAGGTGTATTCGTCATGCTGCACAAGTTGGCCTAGGGCAGTAATGCAGGTGGGATCTTGTTTCACACACTGCACCATGGCAACCGCTACATCTGCAGCCTTTGCGATAACAACCGGCGTCACATCGTACTCATAAAGAACGCGAGTCAACTCTGCCGCCGCCTCGGTTAAGTTCAAGATACGCAGCCGCGGATGGCTTAGCACATCAACCTGCACCTGTTTATGGATTCGGCGATAAAAATCCACGCGAGGAGTCTCAGTCTGCCGGTAAAAAAGCGATTGGTGTCCGTTAGCAAGCAACCTGGTCAGCTCATCTTTACTCCACTTGTAAGTGGCCTGAGCATAGAGGGTCAAGCCACCGGCAGCTTCCAGAAAAAGGTCGAAGTCGGTTGAGCTGTTGTCGAGAATTTGATCGACTGGAAAAGCTTGCATCCGCGTTTTATCAACATGCGACTCGTGAGATTTAGAAGTATCGCCCACCGTATATTGCTCCTATTTATGAACCGATCATTTGGGGCACCTAGTACACAGTCGGCGCAATGTATAGCCAGCCTTAGCTGCCCCCCGAGCTAAGGGCTGACGCAGCCCCATCTGTGCCGCTAACCAATCGAGGGCCTTCAGATCTCGCCAATTGGCAATCAGATAAGCCCAGGCGTCCTCGCCCTCAAATAAGGCCTCATCGGTCAGTAGGCGGAGGCGGTCTGCAGGAGCCCTGCGCTGGTCCTCAGAAAAAGCGGCAACACCCTCTGGTGTCTGACAAAATTCCTGCCAAGCAGCTGTCTTAAGACCACTGCGACTGGTGACGAACGCCGCCAGCCTCAGGCATAGAGGGCAGTCGGCGTCGTAAAGCAGGACCGGTCGTAATGAGATTTGCATAACTCTATCGTACAACAGACCATGGCAGACATCATTTGGCGAGGTAAACTAAAATATTTTGGAGTAGTTTCATAGTTTCAGGACTTTGATTACTCCAAGCAGCATAATAACGCGGAAGGTCACCGTCGAGAACGAAACGGGGCCCCGCACTACCTTCCTTACTAACCGCAAGGCTAGGCTGGTTTAAGTTATCGGTGGCGATGATATGGACGCCGCCCTTGTCCTGAATGGCATCACCATGGGCCGGGACGCCACTGACGACTAGGCTATCAGCAATCGAAGTGAATCCCTTCAGCATCACTTGCGAGCTATCAAACTGCCCAGGTGCAAGCGATTTATTTAAAGAGATATTTCCCATAGGATTGAGAATATTCCCCTCAGCTTGAATGGTGCTGAAGCTGGCGCCGAGTTGCAAGGCCTCTGCCACGGCAACTGCGTGGGTAATCGAGCCGTAGCCGACACCTATGAAAAAGTGCGCCTGACTACCCTTCATTGCTTGGACCACTTTTTGGAAGAATGGGTGATTCACCTGCAAATCTGCCGGATCAGCGGACGAACCAGAGAGCAGCCATATTTGGGTATAGGTAGCGAACGATGGGTCAGCGAATGCCTGCTCGAACTGAGTGCTGCCAGCACGCAGCTTCGGATCACCGGGCGCCGTCAACTGCATGTTAGCAAAGGGAACATTACCGTCTTTGCTACCAAAAAAAATACTCGCGAGACTTTTCACCGATAAGATTACATGGTGATATTCGAGGGTGACTTTGGTGCTACACGCCTTGGCTAAGCCATCTGTAATGCGATCAACGAAGTTACCGCCATCACCAGACCACCAGCCTGATTTAAAATCGAGAATCAGTACACTTTGTGGTTTACTCGGGCAGTTGTTGAGATTGCCATCGCCATCCACGTCAAGCGTGTTGGCCGGACTTGTCTCACCAAGTTGAGGAGCTAGCGGCGTATTTGTTCCAAGTGTCGGGGTTGGTCTTGCTCCGCCACCGGAGGCGCGACCAGCATCGCCACTAAAATTGCTGTTACCGCACCCAGATATTAAGCCAAAAACGACCGCAAAAGTACTCAGCTTCCAGAACATGTGCCACTCCTCTATCGAACTCGGCTGCTCAGATCATCGGATCAAGGGAGTTATCGGTATTTTGTGGTCAAAACTTTAATTATTTTTTCATTACCTGTAATTTCAGGTCATTAAAACACCAGCAAAGCTACCCATCTCACGCCACAGCTAAACTTTTATCATTTAGCGCCGAAGGCTTCCTTAGGAGGACTTAATATGCTGAAGATGGTTCAGAAAATCTTATGCCTTTGGGCTGTACTCGGATCTTCATACGCCCTGGCTGATTATAATCACGAAGTTAACGGCTACTTAGATTTCACCTATGCATCCGGCAAAATTGCGTCAGGCAGCACAAACACTACCCTCAACGAACGCTCAATCAAGGGCAATCTAGGCTACGGATACTTCGTCTCGCCCCACGTTGAGCCTGTCATCGATGTCACCTTAAATAATCTTAGTAAGACCACTGGCGATTATACGAATGCCTGGAATAACAATGATTGGAACCTTGGCATTCTATTCAATAGTCCCGACCGCGCCTTAGAAAAGGAAAAACCCTTAAAGGCCGGAGAAGAGTCATCACCGATCAGCTCCAGTCGCTGGATTCCTTATGGTGGGTTCTTGGTCGGATCGCGCGCTAACTCTCAAACTATAGGCACTACCAGCGGTTCTGAAAGAATTGTACTGAGCAAACTTACAGCTGGTGCTCGCTACCTACTATATCCGCATATCGCGATCAATGTCTGGGTGAGAGCCAGCTACGAAAACTCAACGGCCAAAGCTACCGCCGATGGCTCGAGTAACAACGGCGTGGTCTCAAAACTAATTCTTGAGTTTAGACTATTCTCGCTATCTGTACTGTTCTAAGTCTTCCGGCTGAAAAAGCTACTAAGCCATGCAAGACACATGGCTTAGCTTGACGCCGATTCGTAGGCCTTAAGCCCCAGGCGCCAAAAAAAAGCGATCAATAGCCAGCTCATAAGTAACGCCGCGCCCATGGCAATTAGCCCGGCCCAGCGACTATGATCGAGCAGAAAATAAACCGGCGCACTACCGATCAACAGCACTGGCATGACCAGCGTAAAAAACCGCTTCGCGAAGCCTTGGTAGATAAAGTCAGGCCAGCGCGAAATAGTCTGGAGCTGTATGCGAAGAAAGTTGATGCCCATCGACTCAACAGTCCAAAACATCAGCATCGACAGTAAGATTTCTATCGAGGTCAGAAGAAGCAGTCCGAGTATGACTAGGGGAAACATCGAGACCCACGCCCAGCTATCTAGACCAAGCCTAAGCCCGAAATAAATCAGAACACCCCAAGGGGTCACAAAATTCACTAGCGTCGCCGGCCGAATCTGCCGGGCAAATACTGAGAACAGAGTATTCAGCGGGCGCAGCAGAATAAAATCCAATTTACCTGTGCGTATGTCGTAGGAAAACTCCCAGAAACTCTCACTGATAAAACTCATATGCAGATGATCTATGGCCAAGCTGAAGGCGACAAAAAACATAAACTGGTCACGCCCCCAGTCGCCGATTTTAGGGACGTTATTGTAAAGAAAATCGACTGACCCGAGCATGCTCAGATAAAAAAGTTGATCCATGATAATTAAGAGCACGAAATGAAGGCGGTAGGTACTCGCTGCGGCAAAGCAGGTGCTCATGAAGCGCAAGTAAACCCCAGCATAATGACGGATTTCTCGCAACATCCTTCACATCCCCGCAGCTGTGTATAGGCGCAACCCGCGTTGCCAAACCAAACGATTCAAGAGCCCAACCACTACCATCCAGGCAAGCAAAGTAATCCAAGCCTGACTGAGACTACCGCTGTATTCACCCATAAAGATCTTCACTGGCGTATAGGTCAGATACGGAAAAGGAGTCCAAGCCAGTATGTTCAGCAAATATTTTGGGTACACTTCGAGCGGCAAAATCGCCCCGGAAAAAAACTGCGAAATCGTAATAAACATGACCCGAAGCACCCAGGTTTCCTCTAGCCAAAATGCTGCAAGCCCAATCAAATAACTGACTTGATACCAGAAGAAACTGACCACCAAGGAAAAGGCTAGACCGCTAAGCAAATCGGGCACATGCAGATGCTGCAAAAACCCAAGCCCAAACATGAAAAGTAAAGTGACACTGACTGTGACTAGTTGCAGTCCTTGAAAGGAAATGAAACCCGCAGTTTGAAATGACCAGAAATCGAAGGGATAAACAAGATAGGCCGATATGCGGCCCATTCTTATATCCTCGGCCAAATTCATGCTGTTGTAACCCTGTGCCACCAGCGCGACGATCAGACTCCATATCTGATAACGAAGCATGTTACTTAGGTCGTAACCCTGAATTTTACCGATGCCCTCGAGCCGAAAAATGGCTGTCCATAGACTGTACTTAACAAAGAAGAACACCACGCTCGGGCCAATAACCAGCAACAAGAAATTCAGCTTATAGCTGAGCTGCTTATTCCAACTAATCCGAATGGTCGCCCACCACTTAGCGAGCTGTGCACTCGCCATTATTCAGCTCCCTTGAGTAGCTGCGGGTTGGCCAGCAGCGCATTCATCACTCGCTCAATCGGCAGCTTTTCCATGCTAAACTCGGCGACTGGAAAGCGCTGCAGTATCGCAACCGCGCTGGAGCGAAGTTCAGCCTCGGGCACCCGCAGGTCAACGCGGGTCCGGCTTTCGTTCCACTGAGGATCGAACGTTGCCCAAAAACTCGTTGGATCAGCGATAGATTCCGAAAACGTGACACTGACAAACTTTTCACGGCCAAGGATATTAGAGAATTCCCGTATCGGACCATCAAAGCGCTTGGTCCCGCCCAGCACCAGAACGATGCGTTGGCAGAGTGCCTCAACATCAGCCATGTAGTGCGACGTCAAAATCACTGTGGTCTTATACTGAGCCTGATACTGAGCAATAAAATCGCGAATATTACGCTGGGCAACCACATCGAGACCAATCGTGGGCTCGTCCAAAAAGAGGATCTCGGGCCGATGCAGCAGACAGGCCATGAGTTCCATCTTCATGCGTTCGCCAAGAGATAACTTGCGCACGTGAACCTGAAGTTGCCTCTCGACACCGAGCAAAGCACTAAGCTCACCCAACCTCTTTTTAAAGTCGCGATTGTCGATTTCATAATATTTCTGCAGGAGCAGAAATGAGTCCATGGCAGGTATGTCCCACCACAGCTGGGATTTCTGCCCCATGACAAGAGCGATTTTTTTGCGAAATCCATGCTCGCGCTCAAACGGCACGTGCCCAAGCACCTGCAACTTTCCGTGGCTAGGAACGATAATGCCGCTGAACATTTTCATCAGCGTGGTTTTACCAGCCCCATTTGGTCCTAGAAGACCGACCATCTCGCCGTGCTGAATTTCAAGGTCGAAATTGTGTACGGCTGCCCTACGTTCGTAGCTGCGGTGAAAGAAAGATTTCAGTGACCCCACAAAACCGGCTGTTTTTTGGTAGTGTTTGAAGTCCTTACCTAATCCCTGACAAATGATCATCGTCCTAGCCTCGTCCGGGTCGACATAATGGCAACTGCCTAATTTGGCGTGTATCGCTGTATGCTACGATTTTCATTCCGAAATGTATACAAGTTCAGACTAATACTGTGATTGCGGCGACTAACACAGTGAACCGCATCCCACCGCGCCGAAAGCGTTCTAAAGAAACTTAGGTAAGTGCCGAAGACCCTTAGATATGAGGAACTTCAAACCAACCCTCAGCGTGGTCTGTCTAAGCACGGTGCTGTTCAGCGCCGTAGCTTGCAGTATCATCAGCAAATCTAAAGCGCGTAAAAGTTCAGATCCAAGCCCTGCAACGGCACCCCACAGTACCGGACCGGGCACCCCGCAGCCCCCAGTGACACCGCCCAGTCCAGTTCCGCCCTTGGTCGACAATAACGGCCCACTGGAAGCGAACGTGGTGCCTTTTACGGTCAACGGCGCGCTCTGCGGTGATGCGAAACTCCAGTATCCAAATCAGCCCTGCACCTCAGTCACTATCTGTCAGCCGGGCACAAGTTTCTGCCAAACTATAAACAATATTATTTTAGACACAGGCAGCTCAGGGCTGCGGCTTTTCGCCTCTGTCGTGAAGATCGCCACAACCCCCGTGACCTCTGCGGCTGGAGGCAGACTTACCGAATGCATGTCCTATACAGGACTCGCGAGCGACTGGGGACCAATTGCGCTAGTTGATATCAAACTTGGCGGCGAGCCGGCAACCCAAGCCCCTGTCCAGCTGATAGACAGCACGTACGCCACGCCACCACCGCTTTGTACTGCAGCCCAAACCACGCCTGACCTAAGTCCTGAGCAAGCCGGATTTAACGGTATTCTGGGCGTCAGCATGCTGGTGCAAGATTGTGGCATCGCCTGTACGACCAATGCACAGGTGGGTATCTATTACAGCTGCGGCAGCGACGGTTCGTGCATCGGAACTACCAGCGCTGTGCAACTACAAAATCCCGTCGCTTCACTCCCAACGGACAATAACGGAGTTGTGTTCCGCTTAAATGCAGTCCCCGCTACGGGCGCTCCAAATGCAGATGGACAGATGATACTAGGCATCGGCACACGCCCCAACAATACCCCACCAGCGAGCATCGTAACACTTGCTGCCGACACGCGCGGCGAGATCAGCAGCACTTATCCAGGCGGCGGGATCGACCTGCCGCTGCGTGCGCGTTTCGACAGCGGCTCGCCGGAAATGGTGATACCAGCTGGCAGTGTTCCTATTTGCGCGCCAAACACCAGGGCATCCGGCTACCTCTGTCCGCAGGAAGTAGTGAATGCAGCGGCGACTATGTACGGCAACGCGAACGCAGCAAGCACCGCAGTTACATTCAGCATCGCCAATGCCGCCGGCGTGCTGGAGTCAAAAGCTGTGGCAAGCTCGGGGCTAGCCTCGGCACTGCCTATCACTCCTTACAGCAGCGCCGTTGACTCACCTTTTACCGTCATCGACTGGGGCCTCCCCTTCTTTTTCGGTCGCTCTATCTATTTCGGCTTTGAGGACCGGACATCGTCTTTAGGCAAGGGGCCGTATTACGGCTTATAAAAAGCTTCGCCCTCAATCACGACTCGCCCGCGTACATCACGATTCAAAGTTTCTTGCAGCAGGGCACGGGCCACTTGCGTAGCTGCAACCGGTCGGTACCGATTTAACGCGCGTTTAAGCCCTAACTGGTCCCCAAGACTGAACAACGACGGTAAAACATGGGTCATAAGCTCTTCCATAGGACGTGATTCTGAACGCTCTCCCATGAGCAGCGAAGGACGGGCGAGGACATGCGGTACCCCAAGAGCGGCAAGGCCCGCCTCCACCGCCGCTTTCGTTTGCAGGTAAAAACCGCGGGGACGATCGGCTCCGACAGATGATACAAAGCCGAATACAGCTTTTGGATTGTTACTGGCGAGAGCCGCTGCCAGGCGCAGCGGAATACCGCGGTCGATAGCCTCGAAGGCAGCGCGGCTGCCTGCCTTGCGGATCGTGCTGCCGACGGCGCAAAGAAGGATGTCGCAGGGCACAGCTTCGGTGCCTATCTCAGAGTAGGCCCTGTCACTATCAAAATCGAAGATCCTCTCTGTAATCTGCGGAGGAAAGCTGAGACCGCAAGGACGGCGAACCAGGGCCGTAACCCGAACGTTAGAAAGCTCTTTAAGTTGACGAATCAACTCAGATCCAACCAATCCGGTGCTACCGGCGACGATCACATGCTGCATGCGGACACCTTTCTGAGAAAAGGGGTGACGGTTGAGTGAGTCATCGGTATAAGTTCGCCTTCTACTGGCGCCCTTTCACGGACCCAGCTAGGTCGAGAAATCTTCCATCATTATCAGTAGTTTAGGGGCGATGCGGCCATGCGTCCAGGGATAGCTTCAGTGCGAACAGTCAATCAAATCATTCGTCATCGCCTACTTTGCCGCCCGTTACTGCCCTTACTACTCGGCATTTCAGCACTGCCGTCTCCCGCCCAGGCTGAAGTAGCCAAGGCTCCGGCAGTGGAAGTTAAGGCTGAAAATAAAACTGTAAATAAGCCCGAGTCTCAGCCCGAGACGAAACCGGCGCTGACCATCAAGAATGAGCGTCTGCGCGCACTAGACGGCTCTAGCTCGCCATGGAGCGGGCAGTTCAATCTTTCCTATAGCGGCCCATCCATTAACGAACCATTTTCAGCTGAAGCCCCAAACCCCGGCAAAGCCGTTCCTGCGCCGGCCGTCTCGATGAGCGGGACATTCTCTCTGCGCAACCGCCTCGATCCGACAACCACGGCTGGCGTTGGCACGGGCGTTGGGACTGAAACTCCCTTTCAAGGCCCCCGCAATACGCGCATGAGCGACCCGTACATGGATTTAGCCCGGCGCATCAGCATCGGCCCGGTGATGGTCCGCGCCGGTATTTCCGCGAAGCAATACACGAGCTATCGCTACCGCGTACTCAACGGCTACCGAAGTGGCATGTCATTCTTCTCTGACACGGTCTACGAGATCGCCGAAGGGGCCACGATTGGAATGATTTTTAACGGCTTTGCCAACTCATTCTATGACAGCAAGCAGTATAAACGCTCTGGGCAGATGGAGACGCAGTTCTACCTCGACCCAACCTTCGAGTACCGCTTCAACTCAACCCTCAACTTTCGCACCATGACCGCGATCACTTACTTACATACACGCGACATGTCGCCGCGCTTCAAGTACCGCCGGACTCCCGACTTCCAACAGCTTGGCCTCGGTATCACGGCAGCTCAGGGCCTATATTTTAACATCTATGCCAAACTGTTCCCCTTCGGCGGCGACCCAGTTACCGCTGACAATACGACTCTTGGCATGAACATGATTGTGAATTTATTTTAGAATCCCCTTGCCAGAGGGGGCGCTTTCTTGTCATAAATGCAATTCCTTACTGAGCGACGGCGCCGTACCCAAGTGGCTAAGGGAGCGCATTGCAAATGCGTCATGCCCCGGTTCGAATCCGGGCGGCGCCTCCAATTTTTCTATACGAAAAATTCGCCCGTCGTCTCAGCCCGTATAGGTGCCTTGTCACCCTCCCGAAGAATAAAATCCCCCAGTGCTCCAAGAATACCAGTGGCACTTTAGTTGCAAGCTAAGCAGCAGCTCAGCAAAGCTGCGCCGCAGATATGAGGCAGACCAATTGTAGTCACCTTGACTGATCAATCTCATCGCTGCATTCTAAGACGATTAATTATGTTTTCAAAAGGTTGCAAAATGTTAAAAAGCAGAACCGTCGGTGTCCTGTTGTCGGCGCTCGTGTTTTCCCAGTTTGGGCAGGCCGCAGAAAATAATGATCCACCTAAGGATGGCGTCGACCGCCAAACGATTTCGAATCAATTTTGGTGGCCTGAACGACTCGATCTCGCTCCTCTGCGCCAACATGCGCTTGAGTCCGATCCAATGGATAAATCGTATAAATACGCTGCGGAGTTTAAAAAACTCGATCTAAAAGCTCTGAAGAACGACATCAAGAAGCTAATGACCACATCGCAGGACTGGTGGCCTTCGGATTATGGTCATTACGGACCATTTTTTATCCGAATGGCGTGGCATAGCGCAGGCACCTACCGCATCGCTGACGGTCGCGGGGGAGCTGGAGGAGGCCAGCAACGGTTTGAACCTCTGAACAGTTGGCCTGACAATACAAACCTAGATAAAGCGAGAAGGCTGCTTTGGCCTATCAAGGAAAAATACGGCAGCAAAATTTCTTGGGCCGACTTGATGGTGCTTACCGGAAATGTTGCCCTAGAATCGATGGGCTTTCAAACCTTCGGGTTTGCGGGCGGGCGGACTGACGACTGGGAAGCCGACCTAGTCTACTGGGGTCCTGAGAAAAAAATGCTCGCGGATGAGCGGTACAAAGGCGACAGAAAATTAGCCAACCCACTTGGCGCTGTTCAGATGGGACTCATTTATGTGAATCCTGAAGGACCCAACGGCAATCCGGATCCACTCGCTGCAGCTAAAGACATCCGCGAAACTTTCGCCCGGATGGCAATGAACGATGAAGAGACCGTCGCCCTCATCGCGGGCGGTCATACTTTTGGTAAAGCTCACGGCAAGGCTGATCCTTCCAAATGTGTAGGCCCCGCTCCGGCGGCAGCCGGTATCGAGGAGCAGGGTTTAGGGTGGAAAAACAAGTGCGGCAGCGGCAAGGCTGGCGACACGATCACCAGTGGTTTAGAAGGATCTTGGACCGCAAATCCAACTCAGTGGACTAGCCAATACTTAGGCAACTTATTTGCATTTGAGTGGGTTAAGACTAAGAGTCCGGCCGGCGCCACACAGTGGATCCCCAAGGATGATCAGGCAGCAGAATTGGTGCCTGACGCTCACGATAAAAACGCAAGACATGCGCCCATCATGTTTACGACGGACTTAGCTCTCAAGTTTGATCCGAGTTACGAAAAGATTGCGAAGAGATTTCTTGATGATCCCAAAGAATTTCAGCTAGCCTTCGCCAAGGCTTGGTTCAAGTTAACCCACCGGGACATGGGTCCGCGCACACTTTACCTTGGCTCAGACGTTCCAAAAGAAGTTCTGATTTGGCAGGATCCGATTCCTGCACTCGATCACAAGCTAGTCGGAGCTAGCGAAATTGCCGTACTTAAAAATAAAATCCTTAAGTCCGGATTAACTGTTTCTGAACTCGTTCGCACAGCTTGGGCCTCGGCAGCTTCTTACCGCGATACTGACAAACGCGGTGGGGCTAACGGAGCCCGCATCCGGCTTGCTCCGGAGAAAGACTGGACTGTCAATAATCCGGATGAGCTAGCAAAGGTCGTTAAGCGTTTAGAAGACATTCAAAAAGACTTTAATAAGGCGCAATCCGGCGGCAAAAAAGTATCGATAGCGGACCTGGTGGTTCTAGGTGGCACCGCTGCTGTTGAGCAGGCAGCTAAGGCTGCTGGATACAGCGTAAAGGCCCCATTCACTCCAGGACGCATGGACGCGACGCAGGCCCAGACCGATGTTAATTCCTTTGCCGTGCTAGAGCCCAAAGCCGATGCTTTCCGCAATTACTACGGTGACGGCAACTATATGTCACCGACAGAAATGCTAATTGACCGAGCCAATATGTTGCGACTAACAGTTCCTGAAATGACTGTTCTCGTTGGTGGCATGCGAACTCTAAACGCGAATGCCGCACAATCTAAACACGGCGTTTTAACTAATAAGCCTGGAACACTTAGCAATGACTTCTTTGTCAATCTGCTCGACATGTCGACTAAGTGGCAGAAATCGTCCGAGTCAGAAGGAATCTACGAAGGACTTGACCGGAAGACCGACAAGGTCAAGTGGACCGCCACCCCAGTCGACCTTATTTTCGGCTCGCACTCCGAGCTGCGCGCTGTCTCAGAGGTCTACGCAGCGGCTGATGGAAAAGAGAAGCTTGTGCGTGACTTCGTCAATGCATGGAACAAAGTGATGATGCTGGACCGCTTTGACCTTTTGTAAACCTTAGGGTGCATTAGAGTAAGTAAAATAGGCCTTGGAACGCTACATCGTTCCAAGGCCTGTTTTTTGTTAAAAAAATTATTGAGGAGTACCACCAGTCACCCAAGCCTGGAACTGACTAAGGTCGGACGATGAAACGCCACCACCTGGGGGCATGTTGCCACTCTTCATCCGGTTTAAACTATCGCTGGCTGTTCGTTTTGCGCCATCGTAATTGCCGAGATTCGAGTGACAACGCACGCAAGCGCGGTTGAGATAAGGCGAGACATTAGCTGAATAGGTAACGGAACCACTCACCGTTGTTGGCGCGTTACTGTTGTTTGTCGTAGCGGAATTATTGGTGGATCCACTGCCAGCACCAGATTGGCCGCCACCGAATAGACTACCTAGGTTTCCGAAATTACCGAGACCGCCAAGCCCACTCGTTAATCCACTTAAACCGCCGAGGCCACCGGCCAAACCACCAAGGCCACCAAGGCCACCAAGGCCGTTCGCCAATCCACCCAAACCGCCGAGGCCGCCGGCCAGGCCACCAAGGCCACCGGCCAAACCACCAAGGCCACCCAAACCGCCGAGGCCGTTCGCCAATCCACCCAAACCGCCGAGGCCACCCGATGATGTGTTGTCGGAGAAAGGGCTACCGTCCGAGTTATTAGAAGCGCTATTGCTGCTCGCCGGTATGCCGTTGGCAGCAACCTGAGGATTACCGTTCGCGGGGCCTAATGTACCGCTCTTATTGCCGCTCGCCACCGCAGGTTTCTTGCGCGGCAAACAATTGTCACTATCGGCACTCTGATTAGTGTCCTTTGTGCTGACAACTTTTGTATCGAGCAGCGCTGCAGCAGAACTCTGATCCGTCGCTGAAGTGCAGTCAGTATCATCCGCACCTTGATTTTGCCCAACCACCGGCGTTCTCGACGACTGGGCATCCGGCGATCCACAGGCGGACATCATACTCAACACGCAAAGAAAACGACTAAACTTGATTCCTCTAATCATGATCGCCCTCTACCTATAACCGGATATTTTCTATAATAGCATCCGTATTATCGGTATTTCCCAGGAAAACTTTAGGGCTTTCTTTTAATTAGAAAATAAGCTGAATGGCATTGATAACTTATAGGCGCGCCAAAGCCGGGGTTCTTGCTAGAACTGCCCGCTTTTCGCGCCACAAACTAACCAGCAATTCACCTGACCCGAATAAAGATTCGATTACTTAGGAAACTTGGACGTGTGATGGCGCTGTATCCAGGATGCTCGTCATTGATTCTACCAAAGCGCAACCTTTCACCCTCAACCCGTATGATCTGATAAGTATCACCTGGATAGCACTCAGACGAGCCAGAGAGCACATTAGTACCACCTTTGCACGAGTCGAAAAGCCGCTTAGATAGGTCGAGCAAAGTGTGAACATCATGCGTTTCAAACATATTGAAAGTGAATGCGCCATCGACGCTTGAAACCGGGTCCCCAACCTTGAAAAATCCCGCTGAAATCAACTTACCCAGTGGCTGCCTACATTCGGTGTCTATAAAATCATCTGTTTCCCAAATGAATTCCGAACCCTTGAACGTATAGCTCCAACTTGTACTTCTGGAGTCATCGGCAGTGGATGGATCACTAGGATTCCAAGACTGACAAGGCAAGGTCCAGGTACCCTGCATTTGCTGCATCGTCGTACTAGCATCAGCAACGAGTGCCTCTAGATCGTCGGAATCAGCAAACAACATTCTATGTTCGGGAATACTCGCAAACGCAGATCCACTACCGATGACACCTAAAACAAAACTCGAACAGAGGATCGACTTTTTCATCCGCAATCTCCCTTTTTAAATCTACATATAAAAATCACTTCACTATTAAAGCCTGGCTTCAGGCGAAGGCCCGCTACCGTGAGCCACTGGAAGGCTAACTATAGCGCGCTTGCGCAATACTAATTCTCTGCCCTTGAAATTATGTCCACTCAAGCGTTGGACACAAAGTGTGGTATCCTGCTCGGAACTCATTTCGACCATGCCGTCGTCGCCATCACGAGACACAGAGCTCACAGTACCAAAAACAGAGCATAGCCGACGGAGGTCTTCCGCCGTCACCGTCGTTGCCAAATCAACTAATTGAATTCTCGTGCGCATATTAGCTCCAAAATGTGAGTGCGCATTGGCTTTATCTTTGCTGTTCGCAAATCTGCAAATTATGTGCCAAGCCGCATTAGTGCCAGTTGCTAAGTCGATCGGAGTACATTCACGATGAGATCGAGGAGAACTGTCTCAAATAAGCGACAGTCATGGATGTGGCAAACTGCACAATGACACGCGCCACTCATCGAAATTCATCAAAATTGCCGACATCACGCATTATGGAATCAGTTTGGTTCTAAAATTTGCGTATATCTCGAACTCAGGCAGTACCTTTATCGCACCCAACATGATAGAGATCGGGGTGATGCCGAAGTCAGTTAAATCGGACACACCAGCCGCCTCGACGCTAAGGCTATCGCCATCAACATGGACATTGGCCTGCACAGGAATCTCTTTAGCCTTCCCGCGAATTGTCATCCTAAGCACTCCGGCATAGTTGAATGACACCAGCCCCCTAGTCGACGGCGAGCTTTTTAGGTTTACTAATTCAGCCTTGATTTCCTGGAACATAGCGGCAGACAGCTGATCCTCTGCGAGCATCTGAGACCGGATCTTTGTGCGATCATCTAGACTTAAATCAATGAAGTCTTCGTTCAAAATCGCCAATTCACGAATACGCTTATTCCACTTTTGATGCAGTGCACCATCATCGACTATCAGCTTTTGAACATCTATCACAACGCGGAATTCACCACCTTCCGGCTTCGTAGGCTCTACATTCAGCTCAATTTTAGCCTCTCTGGCATCTGCGACCATGAGATGGTTGTGGGCCAACCAATAAGTTGTACCGCCCCGGTGTAAAATAACTGAAAAAATCCCCTCCGCTTCAGCTCCATGTAACTGAGCAGCAGCTAGTGGCGAAGAGATGAAAACAAACAACACCACCGCAATTCTTAAAAATAAGATAATCTTCATGATTGATTCCCCTCATGCTGCACTCGTCACGCCGCCGAGTTTGCGCCTTTTAAAAGACTCCCTCAGGACATCGATGCAATTTTTATGCCTCGCGACAGCATCAGGTTTGTCAGCACGCCGGCTTATACTAGGTTGACACATCGGGGCCGAAAGCCCTCGCGACTTTCATTCTTCGATAAAATTCAAATCGTCGCCAAACGATTCGCGCAAACCAGCGAGTGCCGCAAAGGCCGTAAGTACACTCACCGAACCGACAACCCCAGCACTTCCAATGAGACCGAGGCTGGGCGTCAGCGCGCGAAACGCTAGTGTCAACAACACGACAGATCCACGCACAAAATTCGGGACGCTGATCGCCACAGTCGCGCGAATATTGGTACCAAACTGCTCGGCCGCAACCGTGTTAAACACAGCCCAGTAGCCGGCAGCGATACCAAGAATGAAAAACATGAGATAATAAACCGATGGCTCACAGTTTCGCAGCGACAAAAAGACACCCGCACTACCTAAAAATAAAGCTAAAAATAGTCCGATGACTCGTTTGCGACTGTGCCACCACTGACCGAGAAAACCGCTTAAAATATCACCAACACTGAGTCCGGCATAACAGTAGAGGATCGACTGGCCAGCAGATACCGGACCGGTGGCCCCCAGAGCCGCACAGATTTCGGGAGAAAATGTGGCAAGTATGCCCACACAAAACCAGAGCGGAACCCCAATCAGTACACACTGGATGTAACGAACCAAGCGCGGCCAAGACTTCACAATGAGAAAAAAATTGCCGCGACTTACAGCCTTCTCGCGAACATCCGCAAACATGGTCGATTCACGCAGCTTAAATCTAGTCAATAAAAGCGCTAATCCCATTAAACCACCAACCACAAAGGCACCACGCCAGGAGAAGTACGCCGCTATAAGTGCGGCGAAAACAGCACCCGACACACCTATACCCGCTACGAACGCTGTGCCGTATCCACGCGATTCCCGTGGAAGTGCCTCACTCACCAAGGTGATCGCTGCACCAAGCTCACCAGCCAAGCCTATACCAGCCAGAAGCCGCAGGGCCGCATACTGTTCAATATTAACGACGAAAGCATTGGCAAGATTTGCCAATGAATAGAGCAAAATCGACCCAAGCAGCACGGACAATCGACCGCGCTTGTCACCGAGTACTCCCCAAACAAGACCACCGATCAACATCCCGCCCATCTGCATATCGAGTAAATGCACACCGTTGGTCAGCAAAGCGTCGCCGCTAATCCCCAGGGAATTGAGACTTTCCACCCGAACGATGCTAAAAAGAACAAGATCATAGATGTCGACGAAATACCCTAAGGCAGCCACCAAAACAGTGGAGTTAAGCACAATCTGCCGGATTGACATTGCTTTGACTGAATTCAAAATTTAAAATCCTATGCCAGCTCACGCCGAGAACGATGGGTTTTAACGGTAAAAACCTAACATTATGACACAATCAGATCGGCCTAGCCCTTTTACTCTGGGGCCAGCGCACAAGACGCTGCTCAATCTCTTCTTCGCTGAGTCCTACCTCTGATACAGCGCGCCCACGAACAGAAATACCGGCACTATGCACGCTATCTTTAGAGCCCGATACCAGCGGATGCCATGAATAAAGCTTTTTACCCTCGCTAATTAATCGGTAAGCGCAGGTAGGTGGTAGACAGTTCATTGCAGGCATGACTTCGGGGGTGAGGACGATGCAGTCCTCAACAAATTTGGCTCGGTTTTTATAATTAGAACAGCGACAGGACTCGGTGTTGAGTAATTTACAGGCGACGTCTGTAAAGACTACTTTAGTGGTACCCTCGACCTCGTACTTGTTTAAACAACAGCGTCCGCAGCCATCACACAGTGATTCCCATTCCTTCTTGTTCATCTCTTCTAGTGTTTTGGTTTGCCAAAACGGCTTGGACTCGGACTTTGGACCTTGCATTTTCTATCTACCGGAGCTTTAGATTTGGACACAATAGGCCACCGAGGTCATAACTTGTACCTTTTGACTTTATAGCAGCCAGTATTTTAACATAATCGTTTTCACTACCAAGAAGTAAAAATGGATTATATGGATACCCACAATAAAAAGCCTGGACACTGAAAGGCTATCGCTTGACACGAGAAATCAAGAAATCCCTGCTGGCACAAATTGTAGAAAAGCTCGAAACTGAATTAAACGCCTTGCGTGCATCTGCCGCAGCTGCCCACGATGCCGCCACCCATGCTGAAAACAAGCCAGAAAACCAATATGATACGCGCGGACTGGAAGCCTCATATCTTGCCGGAGCTCAGGACGCACGAGCCACCGAGCTACAGTCGGCTTTGGATTTGATCCGAGCGACCCTTCCACAGGATTTCCGGACCGATCAACCGGTGGGACTGTCTGCCGTCGTCGAGTTGACTAACGAGCAGACCACAGTCCGTTACTTTATCGTCCAGGTAGCCGGCGGTTATAGCCTCAAGTCGCCAGAAGGCCAGGTGCTCACAATCACGCCGCAGACCCCCCTCGGCCGGGCCTTAATAGGCAAACGGGTTGGAGACGAGATTTTGGTACAAATTTCTAAGGGCGACAGAGCCTACGAGTTAACTCACTTGTTTTAGCCAGATCCGACGGAGAGGCGAAACCACACGAGCCTAGGAGCCGGTCAACATGGAGGTTACTCACCGCAGCGCCGCCGACTATCTATCCATGCCGTGGAAGAACGGGGGTGGACGTACGAAGCAATTGGCAATTTTTCCACAGTCGGCGTCTTTTGCCGATCCTTTTTTGTGGCGCCTCAGCCTGGCCGAGATTTCGCTGTCTGGGCCATTTTCTACGTTCCCTGGGTACGACCGACACCTAGTGCAGGTCTCGGGAGGCCCGCTGCGACTAGATCACGGCGAAAGCGGTGCCAGGGACTTGGGTTTAGAGCAGCCTTATTGCTTTAGCGGTGATTTGAGCACATCTTGCATTTTACAGAACGGACCAGCTCAAGATGTAAATTTAATGGTGCGCAGAGACACCGCCTACGGTGACCTTAAAGTCAACTCAATCGAGGCCAACTCAACCTTACATTGGCTCTTGGACGCTGATTTCACCGCTGTCTTCATCCTTTCTGGACACGTAAGCACGCAGCAAAAAGGATTTTCTCAGCTTAAACTGGGAGATATCTTGATTTTCGCTACTGCAGCGGAAGACAGAAAAAATGCACGAAATCCTGCCACCCTTGAGTTACGCGCCAGCGAACCAACAACGGTAATTTTTGCCGAAGTGCGAGTCAGACGCTAGTAAACTTATCACGTGCCATATTCAAAATCTTTGACTGAAAGACTAATCGTCACATCACCCACAAGACGGCTAATCCCAGAACCGCCACTTCCAATAAAGGCAGCTAAGTCGCCTGAAATAACAATTTTAGGAATCATCAATGGCTGTGTGTTCCAGTACCACTCCATTTTTTTATAAAGCAGTCCATATTTAGCCGGCACTCCATCAAAACCGGAGGAGGAAATTGCCCAGCGCATCACATGATCGAACTTATTTGCAGGTGATAGTTGGTTAGAGTATTTCTCGCCCACACTGAGCACTTCGACATCAAACTGCCCGGTCCCCGAAAGGGAAACGTTAGCCTCTGGGTCGTTCACAGTGACCGTTTCCGGCACAGTTAATTTGAAGTCCTTGTAGTCTGCTGGATTCTGAACTAAGGGCCCAAGAAAAAAAGGCCGCGGTGGATCAAACGTGGCTTTGCCGATCTCTTTTATATAAAGCACTTTTCCATCACTAGTAAAATTCCCCAGGCCTGGATTTGCCGATAAAAAACTATTACCAAGGATTTTGGATAAGTCGATAGTCAGCGTCAAGCATTTGACAGTCCCGGAGGGGAACTTGAGCTCCAGATTCGACATAATATTGATTTGTGTCGTTCCTCGGCACACTTCATTGCCCGACTTAGCAATAATGGAAATGGCATAGTTTACCTTCGCCGCGACTTTTGCCGGCGCAGTCAACGGATCGTAGTCAATACTCGTGAATTTAATAGCCTCAGTTGCCTCCTCACGCTTCTGCTCTGCACCTGAGGTGCCCTGAGATCCGCTGCCACAGGCCACGGCATAGGTCATAAAAATCATCAGAAATAACGGCGTAGTGATTTTACGGGACATACTTACTTAGCCCCCGTCGCTATTAGTGCATCCAGCATGCTCTTTAGAGTCACGCCTAAAAAAGCATTTAACTGCTGGTCCACCACTACCTGCATCCCAATATTGTATACGCGAAGATCCGTGAATATATCGACGTAGACGTCATTAGCGTAGGGAATAATCAGCATTACGATTTTCATATCGCGGATCAAAGAATTCGAATACGGAGCATTCTTGACCGAACGAATAACCAGCGGGAAGTTATTATCAACCATCTTTCCATCTAGTTTGAGCGCCTGACTAACGGTCACCAAACCCGATACATTTAGCTGCATATCCATGGAAAAATTAAAGCCATCTAAATCCAGAGTCGGCGCTTTGGTCAAAACCAAAGCGGTTTTGGCTACCTCGGCAAAAGCCGACTTCGACTGGTCAGAAAATGCAACCGCGCCACCATCACTAGCCTGCTTTACTTTGATAAAATCAGTCAGACCACCGGCCATATTCAAAAATGGGCGATTGAGCCAAACTTGCGCCCGCATCTGCCGGTTAGTGTATGGTATGCCGTCCTCATCCACAGCCGATGATAGAGTGCTATCAGTGTTTGGTTGCTTAGCCTCAGTTCGATCTGCTAGCAGCTCGGATGTAATGGCGGAGCTTGTAGCGGTACCATCGACATTAACGAAAACAAAAGATTTAATTTTTGCGAAGTCTACCGCACCTAGACCAGCTCTCTGACAGTTCTGCAGATCGAAATCCAAGCCCTTAAGAGTAGGCGCTTCAGCACGAGTTGCAATACTACTACAGAGTGATGTCTCTATGGTCTGTAGGCTGGGTGTTGAGTCGAATAAAGACTGCGTCTTATCGGCCGATTTTTGCGGAGCACCGCAAGACAAGAGCAGACCACAAATAGCCTGAGGCAGCCAACTAGGTAGGTGATCCCTTCCGGTTGCTAAAAGCTTAATTCCACCGCCGTTGTTTATAACCACCACAGATTCTTGACCTTCTTTCGGGCTAAGCAGCTCTCCGCATGATCTAGGGATCGGCTACTCTTCGATTAAACTTGAGCTAAAACCCTGCTAAGATACCGAAATCACTATAGTCAACAATGCTATGTGCTCCGGAGCTAGGATGCTTTCTCAACTGAAACAGGGTATGGCAGGACACTTTCACCCTAAATTTCTGCGTTCCTGTTTAATCTTAAGAATGAGCGCAGTCATCCTCTTTGTGGTTTCTGGCACAGCGTCTGCCGATCCATTGATAGGCGACGCAGCCGCGGCGTATTCCACCGCTGACGCAGCCGAAGCGAATCCAGCCAATGCGGCATTCCTTGACTATACGCAGTTTTCCTACGTAGCAGAGATCCTTAAAAGTGACTCCATAGACATTCGCTACCCAAACTTCACCCCGACCACACTGACCTATAGTGGCGTCGCAACACCTCTCAATAAACCTGGATTTATCTGGCGTGCGAATCCCCAAATAAGCCTCGGTGCCGTTCTCGTTCCCCCTTTACCAGTTGCGATTAACATTAAGAAAAATCGCGTCCCAGTCGTTGTCGTTGGCACGCAGAACTATGTCGACTTAACCGTTGCCGCAAAAGTGCGAGGGATTGGCACAGCCACTTTCGCTTACAGAGTCTCAGACAGACTTGGCCTAGGTATTGGCGCAAATCTTCTGGCATTATCATTCACTGCCAAGATGGTGCCATCCTCGGGTGGAACACCCCTCGCGGACCTTGATGGAAGCGTCCGGCAATTGGCTATAGTTTTGGGCGCAAGATTTGTCGCTATCCCCGGCATCTTGCAGCTTGGCCTTGCCGCCACAGTGCTAAGTCAAGACTCAAAAGTATTAAACGTAAGTTCACCCTTTGTTGCCGGTGGGAGCGCCTCGGACCCGGCGCAACGCGATGGTTCAAAATCACAAGCTTTCCAGACCTTGAGCTCGGTATTATTGGGCTCACAGATAGCTATTAGCCCACGGATACGACTATTAGCAGACGTCCGCTATACGAGGGCAGACAAATCACAAGTTAGCTTCTCCCTAGTCACCTTAAAAAAAGGAACTCAGGATTTGCATGACACCCTCAGTGTCCGCACAGGCACCCTGGTAAACATGATGCCAAACCTGAATTTACTGCTCGGATTTCGCTACGAGCCCTCAAGCATAGGCCCCGGTTCTCGCGGCGACACTCCATTAGTCGGATTTGGTACCGTCAACCTGGTCGAGATTTTGGCAGGTCTGGCACCGATTACGCCATATACAATGATAGCGGCTGGAGTGCAGATCGGTTTGATGCCAAGCCACTACAACCAGCTAAGTCGCGGCGGCAAATTAGATAAAAAATCACAAAACTCATCACCCTACTTTAAGCTTTTGCTCGAGAGCGGTGTCGCTTACAGCTATGCGTCGATCGGCATCGATAAAACGGGCGAACTGCCCGGCACCTACGTTTACCGCAAAATCGGAATCCCGGTGGGGATCATTTATCGCTTCTAGATTTAAACCAGAGGATTGACTCTATTTTTTGCTGCCCGATGTGGCAATTTTATGGTAGCGCCGTAGCCAATTAAGACATGACCTGAATACCGCACGACTCAGACCTACCTCACAGTACGCAATGGGGTATTTACCAACTTATGGAACATCAGTCCTGTCGTGTTAGATTAGATTGGTTTAAGCTGAAGTCTGTTGTGAATCTGGGGGCGCCGAGCTGATGACTGAACACGTTGCTGTGATTGGCAGTGGTATGGCTGGACTGACGGCCGCGCACATATTGCGAGCTTCCGGACGATCTGTGACCGTGTTTGAGGCAGCGGCCCATCCGGGTATGGCCGCCCAGACTGTCGATATGCTGCCTGCTGGCTGGGTGGATGTACCGCTCAGGGTGATGACCGAAACTGGCTGGAAGTCAGTGCTCGCACTCTGTAATTCTCTCGGAGTGGGAACGTTCCCCATCGATTGTCCCGTATCTTTTAGTTGGAATGATGGTTCGACTTGGTTTCGCACTGGAACTATCCAGGTTGGCGGGCGCCTCTTCCCGAGTTTGGGATCACTGCGATTTATCAACCGCAGCGCAATCGTCATAGGACGCGATTTACGGCGTCTGGCTCGGGACCTGGATCATAGTCCACCAGAACACGAAACTTTGAGCGAGTTTTTCACCTCGAGAAACTACAGCCCGATTTTCTGGCAGGGTTTTATTTTCCCCCTACTCGGCACGATTACGACTTGCAGCAAGCGTTTTTTGCTTGACTATCCTGCTGCAAATTTATTGGTGCTATTGCGTGACATCCTGTTTGGCTCACGCATGCGCCGTTTGCAGGGCGGAACCCGCGCCTTGGTCAGTAAACTTGCTGAAGACCTAAACTGGATTACAGGATCTCCTGTGGTCTCTTTGACCCAAAACAGCAGCGGTGTCACCATCACCAACGCACGCGGTGAAAAAGGCGAATTTGCCCGCGTAGTCATTGCGGCCCAAGCGAATCATATGGATTTCCTTGCCACAGAAACCTACGCGCGAGAACAGAATATTCTCAAACATTTTGTCTTTGACCAAGGAGAGCTGGTAGTCCACACCGATGCAAGCTGCATGCCCGAACGCAAGTCGGACTGGGCGCCCTTAAACTACCGCATGGACAAGGACTTTAAACAGGACATGTTCACGGTGTGGGTTAACCCCATAGAGCCGTCACTTAAAAGTGACGCCCCCCTATTCCAGAGCTGGAATCCAACCGTAACCTTAGATCCAAGCAAGATCATGCACCGGGTCACCATGCAAAGGGCTGTAGTGCGGCCCGAACAAGAGAAACATTGGCAAGCTTTAAGTGATCTGCATCGTGAGAGTGATCGTAGAGTTTATTTCTGCGGCGCTTGGGCATCGGCAGGAGTGCCACTGCTCGAATCCGCAGTACGATCTGCAATCAACGTAGCACGCCTCATGAATGTGAACGTTGCCTGGGATCCTAAGTGACTAGCCCTGATTTTTTTGACCTTCCTATCGACCTCCTAGAACCTGGCCCTTGGTCAAATTTGGGTGACTGGAGTCAGGCGGGATCGTATCAAGAAGCATGCCGTCACTTAGCGGCAAGAGTTGGTAACGCCGCTCAACTTAAAAGTGGTAACCTGGTCTTAGATATCGCTTGCGGCATTGGCGCCAGTCTGGATCTTTGGGTTTCTGGCTACGGCGCAGCCAGAGTGGATGCTGTTGAGTTTCGCCCATCCTGTGTCTCAGCGATAAATCACCGGCGCGCAGCTAGTGCTGGCATAGCGGTGGTTGGCGACATGCGTCATTACTGGAAAGACCATCCATTTCCGCGCGGTGCCTACGACGCTGTCGTCAGTGTTGATGCTGCGTATCATTTTGGCTCGCTGCGTCCATTCATTAGCTTAGCCGCCGCGACCCTGCGGCCAGGTGGACGCCTAGCTTTCACCACAATCATGCGCAAGCCAGAGGCAACAGTGCCACTACTTTTAAACATGGCTCTGCGACTTGCTCGCGTTAATCATCAGCACATGTATTTGCAGGGCGATTTAACGAACGAATTGGCGCAGGGCGGGTTCGACCACTGCCACATTGAGATACTCGATACTCAAGTACTGAGCGGATTTGAAAAATTTGTTGCGCAACTTTCGCCAGTCGTGCTTAACCCACGTTGGTGGCAAATTAGCGGCACTGCACGTCTATGCCGGAGTCTGCTTCAGGCATACCACTATGTACTAGTGAGCGCAGAAAGCAGAGCAATTTAAAATCCCGCACCGATTCCTTGATTTCCAACCAGCTTTAACAAAGCTAGACAAAGCACAATGCTGCGGATGGTCCAAATGATCGTGCGCGGCCAATTGCTATGAACCAGGCTATCCGCCGCCGAGCTAAACCCCAAAGCCAACGCATTATGACGCGGAATACTGAGAAAAACAGTGCTAGCCCAAATAAGCAGCACGCCCGTCATGTTTGACCACCAAAGTAAATTGTGCGGAAAAGCTACACAGAGTAGTCCAGCCGAGACGAGTTCAACTCCCATAGCTGGGCCAACAATCCAAGTAATCCTGGCCGAATGGAAGGTATGAAAAGCACTAAATTGATCCTTCGCGACGAATGGAAATGCAGGGTAATGGACCAACTGAACTACCCAAATTACCCCAGCCATAAACAGGCAAGATGCCGTCTGGACTACTGCAAGTAAAAATGGATCAAACAGCATAGAACAGACTCACCAAATAATTTTTTAAGGTCAGCTTTTGACCTAGTTTTCTTCCGGGTGCAAAACTTCCAGACTCAGTATCATCAAGATCACCCACGTCAAATCAGCCACAATCAAATGCGCTAACTGTATCCAAGTGGGTGCAAGTAAAACCAAGTTAACACAGCCAAGTAGCACCTGAAATACAACCGCACCTGCAGCCATAGTGCTTAATCGAACTACGGTTTTATTTGGCGAGAGATTGCGCAACAGGGTGCTAACCACCAACCAATAGGCACTCGTTAACATAGCCAAGATCGGATGAACGATTCGCAGCCGGATGAGAAAGTGCGCGGTAGGAGAAAAATCCTGCGCCAGCCCCTCAGTCAATGTAGCAGTGGGAAACAAAGTATCCCCGAGCGCAACTATAGCACCGGATGAACCGACAATCATAAATAGAACCAGACCGACTAGAACAGTCGGAACCTGCCAACCACGAATCCCAACACGAAAGCGACTGGAACGCCCCCGAGTGGCATACCACGCAACATAGGTCATACTGCCGACTAGCAAGAAGGTATTCAGCAAGTGGGCGCTAATCACCACGGCGCGCAAGATCGAGGCGTTGTCTTTAACTAAAGCCGCTAAAACGAGACCAGCGCCAACAGCGGCCTCGAGCACCAAAAAGATGCCCGTCAGCACACTACCCTGACGCAGGGCGTGGCCTTTGGGAAATTTGCGAAAAGCCCAGATCACCATGATAGCCACAGCAATCAGCGTTAAACCACTGGTTAGGCGGTGGCTAAGCTCGACTATGGTTTCCAGGCCTGGGGAACGGGGCACTACTACCCCGTTGCAAAGCGGCCAGTGTTCGCCACACCCAGCTCCCGAACCGCTGGCGCGGACAAATGCGCCCCAGGCAATGACTAGAACTGTATAAGCTAACACACCCCAACTATAGCGACTAAAACGCCTACTTCCCAAGTCGGTCTCCTCGGGCATAACGAACCGTGACTACGTCCAAATTATTAACGCGGCCACAGCTTACCATGCGCTAGCAGTGGGGCACCAGCTCTAGAGATATTCAGCTTCCAGCGCTTGCCAAATACTCGCACCCAGCAATTTTTGACCTTCGACATTGGGATGGATGCAATCCGCCGCAAGATACGGATACCACAGCCCGTCTGGAGGATCCATCCGGCCGACGCGGATGACTTTGCCGGAAAATGCCTCGTAAGCTTCACTCGTAGAGCGACTACCCAGGGCCCAGAGCTCGTCGTCAAGCACCTGCTGCATCAGCGCTAACTTTTGTTGTTTAACATCGATCTCAGTGGGGGGCGTAGCAGAGGTCACACCTACAGCTTTATCAAAGCCAACCATCGCATAAGCATCTGAGCAAGTCAGGGACTTAAATCCAAAGCGAGCCGGCACCGCCGTCCTATCGTAGGCAGTCCTTATTAAAGTCACGACATCAACGAGTGGTGTGACAACCATTGTGCTGTGCGGAAAGCGAACGGCGAGTCGTGTCAATGTTTTCTTCACATTCTGCTCGAACACAGAAATGGTGGAATTAAATACGAAATCCATCGCGTTAAAATTTATAAAGATAAGATCCGGGTCCTTATGACCCCTGTGATCAACGAAAAAGCGATCAATCTTGTCAAAAACCACATCCGCAAGTTGGTAGCATCCCGCCAACACCGTTGCTGGAAGGACCTCAACATCCCTACCCTGCTGCTGCTTCAGTAAACTTGGAATTGAGTACGACTGATCTCCGATCAGAGCCGACAAATGCTTGCGAGAAATATAGCCAAAGTTTTTATCGATAATAGCGGCATATTTTTTTGCATTCGATAGGTCGTTCACCCGACGCCCCGATAGCAGACTAAAGAGTCCTGCGTGGAGTTGCACCCGTAAGCTTTCTAAATAAAATTCAGGCTTAGGGGAGCCAAGCGTAGCATCCGCCCATACTCCCATAGTGACACTGTCACCGAGCACTAGCATAAAGAGTGGATCATCACGATCTTGACTATGCGCCAAATCGGGCACTACGCCGCATATCACAAGAAGCGATAGCAGGGTCGCACAACACAGCCTTCTCATCTCAGCCTCCGCACAGTTGCAATTAACGCAAAAAGCCCGACTTACGTCGGGCTTGCAAGGCTTGTACCGAGATTAAAACTTAGGTCTTACGCAGGCCACGCATGTTGGCTGCCAAGATCTTCTTACGCAGGCGCACTGACTGAGGAGTGACTTCGATCCACTCATCGTCGTCGATCCATTCAATACAACGCTCAAGACTCATCTTCTTGGTACCGTAGAGGTTAGTAATCCCGTCCGAACCAGTCGTGCGCATGTTGGTAAGTTTTTTCGGTTTGATTGGGTTGACGTTAAGGTCGTTGTCCTTAGCGCACTCACCAATAATCATACCTTCGTAAACTTCCACGCCCTCACCGATGAAGAGAACACCACGCTCCTGGACCGAGGCCAGCGCGTATTCCGTCGTCTTGCCGGTACGATCAGCAATTAAGCTGCCAGTAAGACGGTGAGCGATGATCCCAACATTAGGACGGTAGCCCAAAGCCTCAGAACTAATCAGACCGGACCCACGGGTCGCCGTCTTATACATGGAGTTGGTACCTAGGATACCGCGCGTTGGGATTTCGAAGGTTAAGCGGACCCGCTGCTCTTCGTTACCAGTCAACGTTGCAGCTTCGTAGGACAGCAGGGTGCCCTTGCGTTGCTGATACATCTTGGTGACGTCCCCTGAGTGGGCTTCCGGCAAGTCCAGCGTCATCTTCTCGAATGGTTCCACTTTCACGCCGCCTTCGACCTTCATGAGGACGTTAGGACGACCAACCATGAATTCGTGGCCTTCGCGGCGCATCTTCTCAATCAAAACACCGAACTGCAATTCACCGCGACCGAGCAGGTAAAACTGATCTGGCACGTCGGTATCTTCCAGGCGCAGAGCCACGTTGTTACGAGTCTCATTAAGGAGGCGTTGGCGCAACTCGCGCGACTGAATCGCCTTGCCTTCACGACCGGAGTTGGGCGTGGTGTTGATCGAGAAAATCATGCGCATCGTTGGTTCTTCGACCTTGATGCGTTTCAGCGCGGTGCCGGCTAGGCCGCTAAGTGTGTCACCGATTTCCAGGTATTCCGATCCGGCAATCAAACCGATATCACCAGCATTTAGCTGGTCGATCTCGACTTGCTTCATCCCTTCGTAGGACAGCAGACGCGTCACCTGAAACTTCTTCGTGGTGGGCTGACCGCTCTCAGTCACACCGTGGCGCAGCAGTTCTTGACCCTTGCGGACGGTGCCAGCAGTGATGCGGCCCAGCGCGAGTGGTCCAAGGTAGTCAGAGTAGGCAATGTTGGAGACCAGCAGTTGCACTTCCGCTTTGGTGTCTGATGCTGGCGCTGGGATGCCAAGGATCTCGTCGAAAAGTGGCTTCAGCGTCCGCAAACCGCCGCCTTCCAAGAAGGTAGGAATGGCAGCTTGGTCGTTGGTACACCAGCCTTGGCGGGCACAGGCGTAGATGATTGGGAAATCGCACTGCTCGTCGGAAGCACCTAACTCTACGAACAAGTCGAAGGTCTTATCCACGCACTCCTCAACCAACGTGCTGCCGACAGCCTCGGGACGGTCGACCTTGTTGATGCATAGGATAACTTTGAGTTTTTTCTCGATGGCCTTCTGCAACACGAAACGCGTCTGCGGCAGGGGCCCCTCGACGGCGTCCACTAACAGAATGGCACCGTCGACCATGTCCATGATCCGCTCAACTTCACCACCGAAGTCGGCGTGACCAGGGGTGTCGACAACATTGACCTTCACGTCGCCCAGCCAGAAGCATGCGTTCTTAGCGGAGATCGTGATGCCGCGTTCCCGCTCCTGGGAGTCCGAATCCATCATCCGATCGGCTGTGGCTTCGTGAGCTTGGAAGGTCCCGGCTTGCTTCAGCAAATGGTCCACCAGTGTGGTCTTACCGTGGTCAACGTGAGCAATGATACAGATGTTCCGGAGATTGTTAGACATTACTTCCTCAGATTGCAGAGCCCAGTCAGGCCCTCTGGTCATGGACACCGATCCGGCAGGGCTCCGGGGCGGTCGAACTAATTGGCAAATGGCGCGTCAATGTACCTTAATTTATTGGCAATTGATACCAAAATCACTCACATGCGGACAACACTAGGAAGTTGGGGTCTGTGATCCAGGTCTGCATGATGTAGCGGGGGCTGGTCGCCGCTAAAACTTCATGGGGGTGAGTGTATCCAACGGGGAAGACAACTGCCCTACCCTGGCGCGGCGCTACTTTAAGGTCTTGCAGTGGGAACGAGGTCTCACCACCGGTACTGACGTCATTGAGGTAAAAAACAACCGTGGCAATCCGAAGCCCATTGTTAGGCTCGACTGCACTTTGGCCGTCAATATGCAGCACGCAGGTGTCGCCCACGGCGTAGCGGGACACGACATACCCGTCGTCACTCCACTCATGGTAGGTGCCATGCGCCAACTCGTCGGGCCGAGCAAAATAGCGCCCCACGACCTCATTGACATGGCGGCAGAGTTCGCCGGACATAGACATCCAGTCCATCTGCTGAGAAATATTGATGTAATGCCTAGTGCTGTAGTCCGGCTGCGGGTCCGGCGCCACGCGCTTATCTTGCTCAAAGCGCGCAATAATCCGCTCACAAAGGTCTGCCGGGAGCACTTGCTCATAAATCTTAACGTGTTGAGGCATAAAGGGGGGACCAACTAGGAGGCGGTTTAAGTATAAAATCCATGAACTGGAGGGTGGTTATTATTACCTGATAATTTTTTTCACAATACTTTTTATAGCGCACTAATCAGCGATCGACCTTTGGCTTTTCTCCTCAACGAACCTAATGGAGGCATCCACCTGAACTTCATCGTAAATAATCTGATTGAGAATTCGATTTGCGATTTTGGGAGAACGGTAATTGACACCCCATTTAGTCCGGTCAAAAGTAAACGAGCCCAATATCTCGCTCTTTTTCTTGGAGACCACAACAGTCACAGGATTCTCTCTTCCCTTTAGGTGCAGCCTACAGTCGCATTGAATTTGGGACGAAATCTGCCGTGACGAAGTGCACCTCACTAGCGTGAGGCGAGCCTTTGGAAAATCTTCAACGGCAAAAAAATCACTGGACTTCAAATGATCTTCCAGTTTTGCGCGCCAATTATCACTTAGAATGTCCGTGTTTTGAATCGATTGCATATCGACATCTAGCGACCCACTAAACGGGACTCCATTAATTAGTCGGACCGAACCACTCAGCACTTTCAAGGTACCCCGGTGCTGGCCGGTCAGTTTTCGCCCACCCCATCGAATTTCACTTGCAACCGCGTCCACTACTAAAAGTTGTTCGGCTGCCAACGCTGAGTGCCCAATACCCAGCAACTGAGCGAAAAATATCAGTCTAAAAAGTGGAACTTTACGACACACCTTCACCCACAGTCCTCCTGCAACAACCATTGGTTGAATCTCCCAGTTTTCGGATCAGAAAAATCCCCGTAATAATCCTCAATCAGGCACTTAAATATGTCTTCTCGCTGCTGTAACGGCTGATCTTGAAAAATTGGGGGCATCAACCCGTAGCCAACGACAAAAGCATGCACTAGACTGGTTTCAAATGGCAGCTGGATGGATAAACCGCTGGGGAAGTTTAGTTTTCCCCGAACCTCTCCGTTGTGGCAATCGCCACAGCGCACCGTCTCTTCAGAGGCCAAATCTCCTGATCCCCAACCCTTACAAGGCAGGGACTCTAAACGCTCGACACCCATCGGGGGACCGTACGCTTCGGTATCGATACTAAAATGTTCTGCATTAGCAAACCGCGACATAATTTCATTTACTGAAGTTAATCGGCCACTATCGTTACTCAGATCAAATGTTCTTGCTTCTGGATAAATAGGAATCAATGGACTTTTGTGACAACCATAGCAATTCTCCATCCTTTTCGTCGCAGTCAGCCGATTAAGCACGACCACCTTCCGCCCCCGAATGCGCCAAAGATCGTTAAAAAACACCTTCGGGCGATCAAACTTATGTCCTGCAGAATCAAGTTTTACAACGCTGATCACTGAAATACTGTTTGGCAATTGATTTAATTTCCCCCGCCCAACTGAGAACTGACTAAAAATATCTACTTTAGATCCTGGAATATACAACATGATGCGACCGTTAACTGCTGCATCATCAACCGAAGGAAGATGCTTAGAACGATAGTAAAATGCCATGGTACCCTTCGGTCCGATTCGCTCCATGTCGTGAGCAATAGCTGCAAATTCACCGTCCGGAGCTGCATCAAGCCTACGCAGAAAATCCTCATGACGAAACGCCGACGGCAAGGATCCAAGGCCCTTGGAATCCAAGAGGCTCAAATAGTCGCTATCAGAAATGCCTAAAGCTAGCGAGTGATTCCGTGTATGCGTCCTGAAGAACTGCTGACTAAATCTATCGATATGATCAAAGCAATTCTTTTTAGGACCCAGATGCTCAAAACTCGTTCTGCAAGATTGAATAGTCATCTGCATCGAATTAATGCCAGAGCTATAGCCAGCACTAATAGCCGCACGAATAGCTTTGATGCGCCACTCCTTCCATTCGCTGAAATCAGCCGGACAGACTGGCTCCAACACGTCGCTAGAAGCGAGCAGCGGCATGGCGACTAAAACCCAAGCACCTAGGAGCATCAACGCTTTAACTCGGTTCACTTTCACTTCCTTCGGAGCTCAACGTTTCTGGGTTGGAGATTAGGAATTTTACTATGATCAGGCTATAGGAGTAGCAAAAAAATAGTGCACAGAATTTGGATATCGTTATAATTAAGAAAATTCCAGATACTAGGGCTGCTAGAGAATGAAGCTAGCGAAAATTTTGCTTATATTCGTTGCGAATTCAGTAGCTCACTCCTGTAAGACCGCGGGCGGCCAAGGGGCCTCTGAAACGCGAGCTATACTGGGTATCAACACTCTTCAAACAGTGCCGCCACCCACAAACCGCGACTTGCACGTGTTGTTGAACAACGGGCAACATAACTGCAATGCGACGATTGTGGGCCCGCGGCAAGTTGCAGCCGCCCTTCACTGCATAGGAGATGATCCGCAGTCCTTTGCCGCTATGACTGTCTCTGCGGCAAGTGCCCAAACAAAAATTGTCGATATTTTTTTTCTCGATTCGACAAAGGACTTTGTAATTTACACTACTGCCGCAGTGTTCAATTTTCATTACGATATAGGCATTTTTGACCTGAACCAGCCGCTCAGATTATTTGCCTACGATCCCCAGACCAGAGATCTCAAAACCACAAGCTGCAAACCCGTTCGAAAATTAGAACAGAACTCAGCGTTTGAACATAACTGTGATTCGATTAAAGGGTTTTCGGGTGGAGCCCTGATTCAAAACGGTAAAATGGTTGGAATGCACATTGGGTACAACCCCAAAAGACAAGTCAATTACGCACTTAACATATCTGATGTTCAAAACAAGAACCATATAATAACTGATCTTGAAGTAGACGCAGAACTAGAATGGCCACACACACGCTCACCGCACGTCAGAACGCCCCATGTGCGGGTCGATGTATCAGATCTAGATCCCAGCCGCCCAGTTTGGGATAATGACGCTGCACAAGAGACTTACTGCTGCACTGACGGTGAAAGCAACCGTTGTCACGAATACCAAGGCAATTCAGTCTTAATTGATGCGCAGTACAAAGCGACTTTGCAATGTACCAATCGCTTCGGCAGCGGCAGCGTGAGCAAAGGCCCCTGCAATTCAAATATCAAATGTACACAAGGTGGGTCCATAGGCTGCTCAACTGAAAAGGTTACAGTTTGTTCCTGAATCAGAGCCTAGAAATGGTAAGTATGAAATTTATTCTGATCAAAGCCCTAATGCTAGTAGCTATATTAGGCGGGACATCAGCGAATGCGGCCATTGGAGTCCTAGCCGGAGTTCAATTAACACCTTTTATAGGTTACAAATTTGGTGCCGAATGGCTGACCAACAACTCCTTAACATATGCAATCACCCTAAGTGGAGGCAACTCAGGCATAGGGTCTGAGAAGGCAATGAACCGCGATGCCTCAGCGTTAGCAAAATTTTACCCAACGGAAGGTGCCTGGTATGTTTCTGGCGGCATCAATTGGACAACATCCGAATACATAGACTCCGATCCAACTGTTCATCAACAGATTCCTAGAGTTTCTTTAAAGTCAAAAATGGATTCCCGTAGCACAGAGGTCTCAACGGGCAGCCGCTGGTTTCTCAATGATAATTTCTCCATTGACTTGTCGTGGATCGGCTATAGGTTGGGCCGATCCCATGAAACTGAAGAAAGCCTATTCGCAACCGGTGAGCGCAGGACAACTTATAACGCAAGCAGACCCTACTCTCGTTGGCAATTGCCGAAAATACAAGCAGTCTACTGGTTTTAAAATCAGCAAATCATTAAATTAGCTCAGAAAGGACCGGGGTCATGATGCGACGTTTCACGATACTATGTTGCTTGTTTTTTATAATGTCCTGTAAAAGCACCAATAGTGGTAAAGTTAAAGCCATTATTGGACAAAATGACCTCGTTCTGTCGAAAAATGCAGACGAACGCCTAGGCCTTTTGATCACTGACGCCCGCCAATGCAATGCATCCTTGATCAGCAAATCCGAGGTGGCAACCGCCCTACATTGCGCGAGTCCCGACCCTAACAGTTTCGTCGGGTTTTACTTTCTCAGTGCAAATGGACAAAAAGCTAATGTGTCAGACATTACGATGCTCGATGATAAGAAAGATTTTGTCGTCTACAAGTTAGACCAGAGCTTCCCTAAACATTTTGAATTTGGCGCTTTGGACAACAAAAAGCCACTAACTTTGCTAGCAATTGATATTCAAAAAAATCGGCAGGTCACTACTAGTTGCAGCGTCTCATATCAGTTACAGGGAGCAGCAGCTTTCGCACACCAATGCGATACAATACCTAAGTTTTCAGGCGCGCCGATTTTACAAGACGAAAAGATAGTAGGCATTCATGTCGGAACAAACTTAAATGAAACTATGAATTTTGCACTCAATACGAGACAGCTTCACGACGACGCGGTAGACATTAGTGTCTTAGATAAGTCCATAAAACTCGAATGGCCTCACGTACGCTCGCAACACGTAAGAACCCCGCACCTTAGAACCGATCAGATTCTAGTCCCACTTCCGATTGGCGTGACTGGTTATCCTATGTGGGCCGATAGAGCGGGCGCTTGCGGAACTGGCTTCACGTCCTATCTGGTGCCAGACAACTGGGGCCTCCCAGGACTAGTGGCGAATTTCACGCCCGCATGTCAAGCACATGATCAGTGCTATAGCCAACAACTGGGAAGAGAGAAATGCGACAAAGATTTGCGCGAAGACATAAGAAAAATTTGCGAAAGCACATTTAACAATGATTTATTTATTGTGACGCGCGGTGAATGCATCGCAGTTGTTTCAAATGTATATTACGAAGCAGTAAAAAACGCAGGTGTTGATGCGTATAATTCATGCTCAAATGGAAAGTGCTAATCAATGAAAAAATTTTTTTTCACGGTTCTTTTATCGCTAATCAACACACCCGCACTAAGCAAAGATCAACCTGCTGCTGAAGCGGGACCGGGATCCACAAGAGTCGGCGCCCTAGTAATGCGCGGTGTCTTGCCGATACCAGCAATCACAGGCTCGTATGCACTAGGTCACGACTTCTTCGCTGAGGGCACTCTCGGTACAATCATTGCCGCGGGAACAGCAAATTTTGGAGCGAGATATGAGTTTCTAAGGGGACAGCATCTATCCCCTTACTTCGGACTCCAGACCGGAGTGGACTACACCGTCACGGAATCAGGACTGTATTACGGAGCCAGCGTTGGAGTCCGCTGGAACCAACTCTACTTGCAAGTTTCTCCTGTGTACTATTATCGGCGCGACTTCGAGAAAAGCAGAAGCTACCTTAGAAAAGCGTCAGCCATGGCCAGTATCATGTATGACTTCCAATCCGATGGCTTTAATTGGTAAAGATGCTGTCGCATAGCACGCTACTTACTACCTAGATTGCGGTGGGATACATAACGGCTGGTGAGAGTCGAAGACTGCGTCCAATTCAGTCAAATCAAGGCATTTGCCAAAGCTGACAAAACGTCGAAAAAGGCAGCACCTGCACTCCATCCTTTTCATAATCTATGGTGCCAAGATGAACCTGAAAAAACTTAGGTATCGTCGTCCTCTTTGCAAAATAATTGAGACTTGAGTTCAGGTTGGTATCTGATGACTTCACCTCAACTGCAAACAGTGGCTTTTTATTTTTGATGACGACGAAGTCAACTTCCCTTTTGTCTGTATCGCGCAGATACCGAAGCTCCATCTTGTGACATTCGGTATCCTCCTGAAAGTGGCAGTATTTCAATAGCTGACTGGCAACGAGGTTTTCAAACCTCGCTCCTTCGTTTTCGATGGTCGACCAATCCCACAAATACAGTTTTTGCTCTTTTTTTACTGCGCGGATCTTAGAACTGCCAAATGGTGCTATGCGGAAGCAGACATAGAGGTTTTCCAAGATGGTTATCCAGCGGGATACGGTCTTATGATCGACCTCAAGATCCTCGCGCAAGCTCTGTATGGACAATGGCGAACCAACTTTCGATGGCAAAAGGTCTACAAGCACCTCTATCAGAGAAATTTCCTTCACTCTCTCCAGATCACGAAGATCTTCCCTATTCACTCGCGACAATCGATCTCTTTGCCAAAATCGAAGCTCTCGATCATTCTTCGTAAACAAAGGCTCTGGAAAACCGCCAAAGCGCAGAAGATCTGCCAACGAATTATGTTTCCCGTCAGGATCGTATTCCAACAACGAGAAGGGATGTAGGCGGAAGTATCGATAACGATTTACAAGTGAATCGTCTGCTCAAGGCCATTAGTAAATTGGACCATAGTCTATTTTTTTCATGAGTAATTTGGAGTAAAGTCCAAATTACTCACATCGTCTCGTCGGACCAAACTTTTAGCTCAGTTTTAGCTGCCCCCACACCACCCAGCCCCAGGAAGACTCGCTCAGTCAGGAGCCCAATTTCGAATGACGAGCATCCAGCGCTATCCGCGGTGTCAGCTACAAGTGGTTACTCACTGGATAGTAGGCCTCTGGTTGTATTTTCGATGAGACTATTGGCCATAATTAGGCTAAAATATAAACATATAAAAACCAAGCTTTGGCTATAAAACAAATATATGAATCGCAAGATACTGAAATACCTAGAGTCATGGCAATCCAAAGGCACGCGCCGCCCCCTGTTGCTGCGCGGGGCTCGGCAAGTGGGCAAGACCTGGGCTGTCCGCCAGCACGGCAAGAGCTACCCGCACTTCATTGAGTGCAACCTGGACGAACGGCCGGAGTATGCGCGCGTAATACGTGACCTTTACGGCAATCCCGACAAACTGATTCAGGCCCTACAAGATCTCACTGGCGTGCCGGCGATACCCGGCAAGACTCTGCTGTTTTTGGATGAGATTCAAGATACGCCAGAAGCCCTCAAGTCGCTGCGTTACTTTAAAGAGAAGCTACCTGAATTGCATGTCATCGCCACTGGGTCGCTGCTGGAATTTGCCATCAAGGAACAGTCTTTTCCCGTGGGGAGGGTCGAGTTCGCTCATATGTTTCCACTCGACTTCGCCGAATTTATTGCGGCCAAGGGTCGCGAGGATCTGGTCACTCGGATCCAGGCCATGAGTCACAAGAATCCTCCCAATAGCACCACCCACGATATGTTGATCCACGAATACGCGTCCTACCTTTTACTCGGTGGGATGCCTGAGGTGGTCAACACTCACATCAACGGCGGCTCCCTACAAGAGTGTGAAGACATCCTGCAAGTCATCATGGCCACCTACCGGGAAGACTTTTATAAATACGCATCACATGCAAAAGTCCCTTACTTGCGTAAGATCTTCGATAACGCTCCGCGCCTGCTAGGACAGAAATTCAAATACAGCAACATCGATCGCGAGGCGCGCAGCAGAGACCTCGGCCAGGCTTTAAATCTTATGGTCGACGCTGGCATCGTCTATAAGGCAATACACACCTCGGCTGATGGCGTGCCACTCAGCGCTCAGGAGAAGGGCGAGAAGTTCAAGGTGTTCATGGTGGATGTTGGTATTTGTGCGCGGATACTGGGACTAAGGCTCAGTGATATGCTGACCGCCAACAAGAGGATGAATCACCTCGCGGCAGGCGCGCTCGCCGAGCAATTTGTAGCGCAAGAGCTTGTCAGCATGACGGTGCCCAACCATCGCCCATCGTTGCACTATTGGCACCGCGAGGCCAAGTCATCTCAAGCGGAAGTCGACTTCGTCTGCGAGCAAGGCTCGCGCATCTATCCAATCGAGGTGAAGTCAGCGACGGGCGGAGCGATGAAAAGCCTGCATATGTTTTTATCAGAGAAGGAGGCACATGCACCCTACGGCATCAAAGTTTCGCAGGCCCAGTGGGGCCTTCAAGACCAAATCTACAGCATTCCCTTTTACGCGCTGCGCAACCTTGTAAACTACTCTGTCTGAGTATTGGCAAGAGGCCCGTTCGCCAATACTGCCACGGCAGCAAAGTTGTGATGAAGTCCGCTGGAATGACAGGGTTTCAAAAAGTTGTTCCGCTTTGGGAGCGGGGGCCACCAGAAACACCATCAAAGATGATTCTGCTGCGTCGGAGGCAGGCGGTCAGCACGAGCCAAAAGCTCCTGCGCCTCGGGGTGTTTTTGGTAAAACAGCCGCGTGGCCCTGGCAAGCTTAGCCTTCACCTCATCGTCCACTAAACTGGTCGCACCATCTGGCAAGACGTCGATTAAACCTTGCAATAAAAGCTGCTGCACCGGCGGCAGCCGTTGTACGTAAGACGTCAAAAGAGCTTTATCTACATGGGACGGCAGAGAGCCAAGAATCCCAACATCATTTTCGTCATGGACCAACAGACCTGAGGTTGTGCCCCGATCGAGGGTTAAAACCTGGAGAAAATAAATACTGTGATACTCGAGCTGCTGGCGCACATCACTAGCTGTGACCTCAGCATTAGCTCGTAAAATTCGATCAACCATTGAGCCATAAGTATCGATTACTTTCAGGCCAAAGCGTTTAGCTAATTTTAGGTCTGAGGGCGCATCTCCACTTTGGAATTCCTCGAGATAAAAGTGCGCAACTCCCCGATGCCTACCAAGAGCTGGAATATAAAAATAGCGCGCGCCCTGATCTGAACCATACGCATAAAGTTCTGCGCCCACCGCATCAAGAAAAGCTGACTCAAAAGCCTGTTTATCACTAGCAGATGGAATACTCGGATTAAGGTCACCCATGATCCGCCAGTATCCTTTACCCGACTTCAGTTCCGTCCAGCTGATGTGCATATGCATCGACGGCGCCAGTGGGTTGCGCGGATGAACGATCGTGGAAATCGCCGTTGCTGAGCCCAAAGTTTTACTAGGATCACTCTCGTACTGCACCTGCGAGACATTGACCGAAGCGCGGTTGAAGATCAATTCGTCGGTGGCAGTGAGGCGAGTCCCCCCGCCAAAACTGCCTTTAGCCCGGAGCCATTCGATGGGACGAAACCGCGAGGCGGCAACTGCGGGCGGCAAGGCGTCTAGCTTCGCAACTAAATAAGCCTGAAGCTCATTAACCAGTGCATAGGCCTCTTTCGCACTCTTCGATTTGGCCATTTGCAGACCCATAAAGCACCCCATGTCTCGCGGATATCGACTCAATCATCAGCCTACAAAAAATCAGCAAGTGCCAACAGGTGTTTTTGGGTGCAAATTGTCAAACAAACCACTCAAGGTATCAAATCGAGCCAGCACCAAGCAGTTCAATACTGACGCTATTCAAGCTGCCGTTAAGTCCCCGGTCCCTGCCAGCAATCGATTCAGATCGCGCAGTGACCCGCCCTCCAATACTCCAAACCGGCCACACGTAAAAAATGTCTAAGCCACCGAATATTCCAGTAGCTCCGCCTCCCCGACTATTAGATGAATCCGAATTACTACTACTGTTATCGGAGGCACTGGATCCACTAGTTCCACCGGCATTCGTTGTGCTCTGCTGATCTCCAGAGCCACGCCGTGGGCGCTGAGCAGCACTCCTGCCTGCGCTAGAGCCTGCCAACGGTAGTTCCTGCCCCATTGGTTGAGTCCAAAGTCCAGCTGCCCGCCCAAGCGTAGTTCAACACTCGTGTAACGATTGGTCGAACCTGTTCCATTAGTTTCGGTGCTTCCACCTCCCGTGTCACTTTTAGCACCCGTGACGGAACCTGCCGCTAATCCAGTGCCGAGTAAGATGCCGACAGCTGATGGTTGGTAGGAAACATCAAAAGTTTGCCGCCAAACGGCCGCCGGGATCAGGCGATCATCAACCAACTTACCTGCATTGATACCAAGGCCCACGCCACCGGCCAGACGGAACTGCCTTGCGGAAAAACCGGTCAATACGTGCTGTGTTACGGGCACTTTTCTCAGGTCTACGATGCGCCCTCTAGAGTCGAGAAGCCCCACAAATTCGGTGGTGTCCCGTCCTGAAATGGTGATGGTGTCAGAACCAAGAGATAGGTACTTGCCGCGCAGTTGCAAGCCGTAGCCATTAGCTTGAAATAATTTCGGCACCTTCACCTTCCACGGTCCTAGGTCGGGCCCGGAAGGTTCACCATCATCACTAGAGGACTTCGTACTGCCGGAAAGTCCTTCGCGGGCATAAATGGCATCGGAGTGCCCTGCAACACCAAGGAGCGCCAACGTTTGCAAAGCGCTGCAACAGCGAAGCTTGAAGCCAGATTTGTTAAACACGCCAAGACTTGACTGAATAGGTTGCATAGTTCAGTTCTGCAAGGTTGAAAGTGGTCGGTACACAGTAGCTATCTTATGTTTATTCTACTCTCTTAGAGCAGGTTATTATCCTGGTCAGTTGCTTTTTAATAAGGAATCGCAGAGTTTTAATGGGACGTTTCATATTCAGATCATTGACACGCCGCCTATAATTATAGAAACAGCCAATAGCCGAAAAAACCAGTGTTTTGGCGCGTCATGCCACATAGGTGCTGCCGCGCTCGGAGGCGGCGAATATGCGACACTTGTTAACGCCCTGATGACGAGCGGCTATCCAGATCAAGCCCCCACGACGACCCTCGCCCGGTGACATCTGAGCTGCTCAGACTCATGTCCCTTCCTCACTCCCCAGCGCTCGTGATCAAAGCTCAGGCATGTCAAATGCCGCAGCCAAATCGTGCTCCTCTCAAAGGCGACGCCCCGAGCTTACACCCTGCTATCAAATCATCGCAGAGCATCTAAGCACCTTCACCTGCGAGCGGGACGCCGAGCAATGCCCTTTGCCCGAGTATGTACTCAAAGAGTTCGAGGCCTATCTTAAATGCGGTATTCTTGCCCACGGCTTTATTCGCCTTCAATGCGCTGCGTGCTGTGAGGAGGCGGTTGTCGCATTTAGCTGCAAAAAACGCGGGCTTCTGCCCGTCATGCTGCGCCAAAAGAATGGCCGAGGCAGCCACTCATCTGACGCAAAATGTACTGCCTCTGGTGCCTTACCGGCAGTTTGTGGTGTCGTTCCCCATCCCTCTGCGTTACTGGCTGCACACGAATAAACGCTTTGCATCTGAGGTCTTTGGTCTTGTCACCAGCGAGATCCATCGTTACTACATAGTCAAAGCTACCGCTGCC
>JAPLFY010000032.1 GCA_026390435.1 Pseudomonadota bacterium | reverse complement strand
GTTTCTTGCTGATCCAAGTAGCCAGGCTGTCGAGGAGGCATGTATGTCGATACCAGAGCTTAAAGATGCAAAGAACGCACTCGAAGAATTGTCGGCACAAGATGAGGCTCGCGAGATCGCTCGTGTGCGCGAGAAGTCACGGATTCATTTTGATTCGTTGATGGCAGAAGCTACGGCGAAGGGTAAGGCTGAGGGTAAGGCTGAGGGTAGCGATGAAAAAGCCAAATCAGTACTTCTGGCATTGCTAAGCGCGCCTGAGACCAAATCGCTTCCGGATGCGCGTATTGCAGAGCTTGCCGGCCTATCGGTAGAGGTCGTAGCGACGTTTCGGAAGCGTTAGGTACGGACAGTGACGAATGGCGCCTCAGTAAGTTCTAAGAGCCTGTTCATTTAAAACTCTGATTCATCCAGCCCGATTAAAGTGCCCGATGTCAAACAGACAGCCGGGCACTCTCATATCAGCGCTTCAATTTGGCGTAGCGAATCCGGTGCGGGGTGTCAGCTTCGCGGCCGAGACGCTCGCGGCGGTTCTTCTCATAATCGGAGTAGCCACCCTCAAATAGGGTGATCTTACTGTCGCCTTCAAATGCCAAGATGTGGGTGGCGATCCGGTCCAAAAACCACCTATCATGACTGATGACGACGGCACAGCCGGGGAAGTCCCCTAAGGCCTCCTCCAGTGCCCTGAGCGTGTTGATGTCTAGGTCGTTAGTCGGTTCATCGAGCAAGATGACGTTAGCCTCTTCGCGAATCAACAGTGCCAACTGAACGCGGTTGCGCTCTCCACCGGATAGTTCGCTCACAGACTTTTGCTGGTCGGTCCCGGTAAAGTTAAAGCGGCCGGCAAAGGTACGGCCATTCACTTCGCGTTTACCCAACTTGACCACTTCGTTGCCGCCCGAAATCACGTCATAAACACTCTTTTTTGAATCAAGTGCGAGACGCGACTGTTCCATGTACCCGAGCTTGACGGTCTCACCAATCGTCAACTTACCGTTTGTCGGCTCTTCCTGACCCGTGATCATGCGGAATAGCGTCGTCTTACCGGCGCCGTTAGGACCGATGACGCCAACGATACCGCCGCGAGGCAAATCGAAATTGAGACCCTCATAGAGCAGCTTGTCGTCGTATGCCTTGCCCACTCCCTCAAACCGAATCACCACATCGCCAAGACGAGGTCCCGGAGGAATGAAAAGACGCATGTCGTCTTGGGTCTTGTCATGCTCTTGATTGGCGAGGTTTTCGTAAGCGGTAATCCGGGCCTTGCTCTTCGCTTGGCGAGCCTTGGGACTCATGCGAATCCACTCGAGCTCACGCTCCAGCGTCTTGCGGCGCTTATCTTCCGCCTTCTCTTCGTTGGCTAAGCGTTTTTGTTTTTGCTCTAACCACGAGGAGTAATTACCTTTCCATGGAATCCCATGGCCACGGTCCAGTTCCAGAATCCAGCCCGCTACGTTATCCAGGAAGTAGCGATCATGAGTCACGGCAATGACCGTGCCTTTGTATTCCTGCAAATGCTTCTCTAGCCACGCCACGCTCTCGGCATCGAGATGGTTAGTAGGTTCGTCTAGGAGCAGAATGTCGGGCTCTTGCAGCAGCAAGCGAGTCAATGCCACGCGGCGACGTTCCCCACCAGACAGCTCGTTCACCAGTTGATCCGGTGGCGGGCAGCGCATGGCGTCCATGGCGAAGTTGAGTTTGTCGTCTAGGCTCCACGCGTCGTGCGCGTCCAATTTGTCTTGGACCTCAGCCTGGCGGTTACACAGCTTTTCCATGTCATCGGGATCGAGATTTTCGTCACCTAACTTGGCGTTGATGTCCTCGAATTCCTTGAGCAAAGCCACGACCTCGGCGCAGCCCTCTTGTACAATTTCTTTAACCGTCTTTGTACCGTCTAATTCTGGCTCCTGCGGCAGGAAACCGACAGAGTAGCCTTCGGTCAGGTGAGCCTCACCGGCAAACTCCTTATCTACGCCAGCCATGATCCGGAGCAGCGTCGACTTACCAGATCCGTTCAGACCCAAGACGCCAATCTTCGCTCCGTAGAAATACGACAGCGAGATATCTCGCAGCACCTGCTTGCCGGTCGACCTGTGAGTCTTGGCAACACGCACCATGGAATAGATAATTTTTTGTCCCGCATCACTCATTAACGATGATTCCTCGAAAGCTTAGGCTAGGGCGAAGGTGACGCCCCGCTGATTTGTAGGATCCAACTGACCGACTGATCGAAGGTGTGAATATAAAAGAACGCCTCCTTCTATGCTGCAAAAAAATTTGCCGAGCACCCTAGATCAGCGACTGGGGCCGCGGAGGTCGCTAGGTATCTCATTTAACCTTTACTGGATCTCGGTTAAACTTAGCCTAAGACTTCAAAACTCTTAAGAGTTTGCCATCCAGCTGGAGGCGAAAGTGACCCGTAAGCCATCACGTAGAAGATTTGTGCGTGCCTCAATGTCCGTGGGCGGATTTGTACTCATAGGCTGCAAGACGCTGAGTGACCAGACCTCAAATCAACTGCGGGACGCCAACACTGCCACGCTACCGGTACAGACAACTTATCCCCCGCTGCCGGCAAAATTGCGTCGGCGCAAAAATTTGAGTTCTGCGGCAGGAGCTAAAGACCTCGCTACCTTCCGGACGGTCGTTGGGCTCATGAAGCAAAGCGGGCAATGGGAGACTTGGGCCAAGATTCATAATGAGTTCTGTCCGCACAATAACTGGTTCTTTCTGCCGTGGCACCGCTGGTTCCTATTTTATTTCGAGGAGAGTTGTCGGGAAATTCTGCGACAGAACAAATTAAGCGACGACTTCAGCCTCCCCTACTGGAACTGGCCCGACAACAACGGTGCCATTCCTGATGCTTTTTGGGGGGACGGTAATCCGCTGAATGATGCCACCCGCTTTGTCACCAAAGGCTATATGCTACCGATGGAGACCAACAGCGACGAGGTGGTCCAGAATATTCTCGCCATTGATGACTTTTTGATTTTTGGCAGCGGCCGATCTTCTAGCCCACGCGAATTTGGCACTACCGGACAACTTGAGGGCACACCGCATAACACGGTGCACGCGCAGCTTGGCGGTGACATGAGTACGTTTATGTCGCCACTTGATCCAATTTTTTGGGTTCACCATTCTAACGTCGACCGTCTCTGGAGTGAGTGGGCGGCAAAACACCCCGGCAGTATTCTGCCGCCAACGCCCAAACCTCGAGTTCCTCAAGTAACCGAGGCGATATTTGTCGACCCAAGTGAGCAACTTTCGCCTGAATTTTGGCAAAAATATAGTTTTAATGGATATCAGGATGCCCGCGGTAGCACAGTCTCTGGCACAACTGAAAGTGCCTTATACACAGAGAAAATGCCTGTTCCATATACTTACGACAATGTCAGTAACAAAGGCTTACTGCTCACTGACAGCGAAGCTCCGGTACCTAAATCAAAAATTCAGACCCTACATATCGAGTCAATCAACAAGCAGGCAGTTAGGACTGTTGATTCACAGAATCTGATCTTAAGCGCGAATATTTCCTATTCCACCGAGCTTAAGCCATACGTCAAAAAGCTTTTGTCCGGAAATACTGATCGTGGGCAGCTCGTCTTAACCATTAAACACGTGCCAGTACCCACAGATCACATCAAACACACCATCATGCTGCGATTTTTCGCGAATCATCCGCAGATCAATAAAACCAGTAGCTACAGTGACCCACATTTCTTGACGACGTTGGCTTTTTTCTCCCATGGACATCATGGGGACCATGGAACCGCCGAATCTCTAGATTTTACGATTGATTTGACCAATATTCTGCCTAAACTGGCCAAGGCTGGTATCGACGTTAGCGATCACTTGACCTTGGGCGTGGTTGTGGTCGACCGCAATTTGACTAGCCTTCCAGATCTAGATTTCTTTAAAAAGATTAGCCTTCGCCTCGACTATACTGAGACTGAGGTCGACCAATAAGAGGCGAAAAAATTGCCTCATTAGCAATCGAGTTTGATAATGATTCAAAATACAGCAAAAATAGACTGGAAGTTCCCAAAAAATATAGATTCCAAATTATTTCACACTTTGACCGCGAGATTATTTAGCATTTATCTAACGTACAAGTGGTTTGTCTTTTCAACTGATTCTGACGCATATCATCGATACGCGTTGAAAACAGTTTTCACTATGGCACCAAAGGTTTTTTTGCTTTACGTCATTGGTTTATGGCTATCAACAACGCCATGGGGAATGCGACATAAGAAAAGCCTTTATTTTCTCTTATTACCATCGCTTTTGATGTCTCCATCGATCGCTGGATTTCCATTTAGTTTAATGGGATGGGCATCTTTTTTTGTTGCGATGTGGTCTTACCTAATTATCTACAAAACTAAGGCAGAAGTTGAATGGATTGGTGGCCACCAAATCTACATGATCTCTAAATAAAACGCCGGCAGCTGCGAACTGCCGGCGCTAAAGATTCTTTTTAAAAAAATTATCTAAATTCGGTACGGTAACTAGCATTACCAATCACGTAATAGACCGCAAAGGCACTAATATTACTGGTCGCTACTGAAGGATTCCGCGCAACGCCCTGATCATCTTTTTCCCCACCGTCGAAGGCTCCGGTAATACGGTTGTCGTCCCCAATTTTCAGCGTAGTATTGATATCTGCGTTAGGAGACGTCTGGGTGATCGAAGCGTTGATGTCAGATACTAAGCGACTAAATCCGCCTAAATCCTCGACTTTCACATACCCGGTGCCATTCCAACGATAGAGCTCAACTTCAACGCCCGTAACTTGTCCGTTCGATGTAGTGAATTTTGCGCGCGGAATGAGGGTGACTGGCTTACCGTCAACGATTGGCGACGCTAAATCAAAGTCGTAACGCCCTACTTCTACGTTATCGACTGTGAGCTTCCATAGGCCTTGTGGACTTGTCGCAATTGATCCACCAGTGCCGAAGTTCAGCATATAGCTGGTCTGACTGCCGAAGACATCCTCACGCGCATAATAGCCATTTGTAGTGCAGATACGGCGGCTATTTTGCGTGCTGGGAGTCGCGCCAGCATTGCTAAATGACGCTGCTGTGGATGTTTGATTGCTGTCGTCGACCAAAGTCACCGGAGCTGGAGGAGTAAACACGACAGATTTGGTGCCGCAGAGATTATCGTAAGTTAATCCCTGATCACCGCTACTTTTAACGTAGAAGCCATACCCTTTGTACGAACTGTTTGCCGGTTCAGAAAATTTATCAAGGGCATCCGTATAGTGATCGCTCGATTTCCAAAAATAGAAAGGCTCTGCCTGCCATTTGTCGTTCATGTATGAGTTAACAACGTTTTTCAGCGAGCGGCCGACATCGGCCAAAGACTCCAATGCACCTGGACTCAAATCAAGCGCATCGCTAGATGAGGCTTCGCTAGTGACATCACGTTTTGATCCACTAATTTTTCCTAGAGAGACGTCTCCTTTGAGGCGCTCCGTGGGAATTGCACTTAGAGGTCTGTTCTCAGGGGTTGGTAGGGAGATAAAGCGGAAGGATTGAGCTTCGGTGACTTTATCGCCAGTTTTGTCGTATGCAACTAACAGCGTAACTGGTCCGGACTTCTTTGCTTTCGCAGCCAGATCACCGACCCCGGATTGAATCTCGCTCTCAGGCATCGCCTTCAGTTTGTCTACGGTCAAGTCGCTAGCTTCGCCACCCATAAAATTACGCGCAGCTTGCAACATCGCATCCCAATTGCGATCAGCTGGAGCTTTACCAGCCTCCGCCACCAGTGTTGAGACTGCGTCTTCCGTGCGGACTACGTTTACTTTGAATTTGCCTTCGGCATCGACGTCAATCACTTCAGGGGTACCGTTCACGGAACCTTGACGAGCCCTGAAGGCCAAGACTCCTTTTGGAGCATCTGCCAGTGACAAACCAGTGATTGCCAACTGCCCGGCAACTACAAGGCTATTGCCCGCGTTTGCAGAGATACCTGGAGTGCCTCCGTCAGCAGCGCTTGCGCCTGTGTCAGAGGAGTTCGTGCCATCCCCACCGCCGCTTTTTTTGCTACAGCTTGCCGAGAGAAATACAGCTAATGTTAGACACCAACTTAGACGCTCAGCACCTGTAAAATAGGCTTTTCTCATCTTCCCCTCCTCTATTTTTTTTGCCGCAGATCGACGCCGGCCGGGGAAGATATCGGTTGATTGGCTCGTTACTTTAGGTTCATGACACTTTCACCTGATTATCCTCTGCTTTTTACGCCTCAACCTGCTCGCCCTCTTTCTCTTTCTCCGCTTCTTTGATCATTTTATGCACAGATCCGACGCTCAGTTCGAGTCGCACCGCAATGGCTTTGTAGGATAGTCCCTGGGCCTTCATCGCCCTCGCCTCTTTTTGTTTCTCCACCGACACCTTGGAGGGGGCCCCGAGCTTAACTCCCCGCTTGCGCGCTGCATCAAGTCCGGCACGGACCCGTGCGACGATGGTCTCGCGTTCGATCTCTGCTATCTCAGCAAACGCCGCCAGCATCGTGCGGCGGAATGGATTCTCGTGCCCGAGGTTTAAGACCGGCTGAGTCACGGAAATGAACGCCACCCCTGCTTGATCCAGGTTCAGTAGTAGATTGATCGCTGTCGTGGCATCACGGCTGAACCGGTCCAGCTTATACACCATTATTGTGTCTATTTTTCGCGCATAGGCCGTCTCGAGTAATGCTTGGAAGCCTGGTCTATTGAGGGTCCGCCCCGATATCCCCTCATCTGAGAATACAAGTGGCTCTATGGTTGGCTTTTTTGCGGCAGGTAAATCTCTGAGCCACTGCTCTACTGCGTTTTTTTGGCTGTCTAGGTCCTGCCTCTCCGTTGATACGCGGTAGTAGATCCCAATCCGCTCCATCCCTGCCCCCTACTTTCCTACTCAGCTTTGTCCGCTGAAGTGTGCATTTTTTAAGCAGATTCCGTCACTTAGGCCTTATTTCGCGCTTACGACCCCTTGGGCGTTCATTTAACCCACCCTTTCATCTTATAACATACTGATATTATTGGCAAATTAGATTATCGCGGGGGCGTTCAAAATAGACCTGTTTATTGAACGATATCCCATGAGGATAGGGGACTTTGGTCGATTTGAGAAGATTTACGCTAAATTTGCTGTGTTTATATACAGCAACACCAGCACAAGTGCTGGTGTGTGGTTAATCTATAATCAACACCAGCAAAACTGTTGTTGTTGTGTTGTAATTTTGATCCCAAATGCACAAAAAATGCACTATGCAACCGAGAAAAAGCCCCTCACACTATGAGAGTGAGTAGGACCCCGATTTTTGAACGGAGCTTAGGTAAGATGTCGGCCCCCGACCGTCGCTATAATGACGCCCTGAAAGCCATGAAGAGCCTGGAAAAGGCTGGGTATAGGACCATGATGGCCGGTGGCTGTGTCCGCGACCGACTTCTAGGCACGACACCTGCCGACTATGACCTGGCTACAACGGCAACTCCGGAGCAGGGGATGCTGCATTTTCGCACAGAAAAACTAACCACCGTGCCGACTGGTGTGGATCATGGGACTTTCACGTTGTTGATGCCAAGTGGACCGGTCGAAATCACGACACTGCGAAAAGACGTGAGTACCGATGGCCGCCATGCAGAGGTCGCGTTCGGCACGGACTTCGCAGAAGACGCCGCAAGGCGAGACTTTACCATCAACGCCTTGTTTGAAGACGCGGACGGACAGATCGTAGATTTTGTCGGCGGCCAAAACGATCTAAAAAGCGGAGTATTGCGCTTCGTAGGCGAACCAGAGACACGGATCCACGAAGACTACTTACGGATTTTGCGCTTATTTCGCTTTTGGTCAACGCTAGGATTCACCCCAGCTACTGAGACATTAGTCACAGTAGCCGATGCCCGCGACGGACTGGCGCGGATTAGCCAAGAGAGAGTGACGCAAGAGTGGTGGAAGATGAGCGCCGGTCCTGCACTCGCCCCAGCTCTACAAGCGATGATAGCAGCGGGAGTCTTCCGCACGATTTTGCCGGAAGTCACGCCGTGTGTGTTTCCCACATTGGTCGACTTGAAAGCGTGGCAGTCTACGTCATCACCACCAGTCGCGGTGCTCGCGGGACTTTGTTTAGCCGACGGATTGCACGAAGAGGCAGCGCTCACAGCTCTGGCAGAGCGCATGCGGATGTCGCGGCATGACGGCAAGCGCCTCGCATTCTTTGCGACAGCGAGACGCCAACTATTATTGGCTAAACCTAAAGATACAGCCGAGAGCCTCTTATTCTTGGATGGTTGCGAAGCAGCAGCGGGGCAGGGGAGCTTCGAAAAACTCTATGCTCCAGTACTAGGGTCCACACCAGACTTAGCTGCTGCCCTCCAAGCAGTGCAGTCAACAGAGGCGAAGTTTGGGCACCGGAGACACGCCGAGCTGCCGCTTAGCGGCAAGGATGTCGTGCGGCAGACCGGGCTGACACCCGGACCGGAAGTAGGGGCGCTTTTAGCTGAGTTGAAGCGCGCCTATTACAACGGCGAGTGGACGACCAAAGAACATGGGATAGCTTTTCTAGCGGCGCGCCGGAAAGAGTGAGCCGAAACTAGGAGAGCGACGGACCTGCGCCAAGTCGTTGGCTTGTCACAATGACCATGCGCTATGCTTTGCGCTGCTTGTTGGCGTAGCGACATTTGTGCGCCGCAGCACAACCTAAGACACAAGGTTAAGCATGCTCATACCCCAGTTCCATGTTGCGAATTCGAGATCGGGGAAAAAGATTTATTTGTTTGAGACGAGTGACATCGGATACGTCATGGCCAAGACCGCAGACCAAGACGAGCATGATCAGTTCGACGCATATTGTGTGTTTGAGCACTTAATGATTCGGAGCTTTAAAAGGTTTGGCAGCGAATCAAAAGAATTTAGACAGTCAGCCTTCTTGGGCAGTTATTATGTGTCAAAGATGGGCACTGAATTCCTTGCACTGGAAAAGGAAGCATTAGGCCTCGCCACTTCCATCGATCTTGTCAATCATGGCAAGAGCCTCTGCAAGCACTTCCTCCGCGAATAATTCTGGGCTTTTCTTTAAGAATAAATTTAAAACTAAGTTGGGGTTAGTATCACCATCGCCCAAGAAATATAGCTGTTTTCCCGAAATATATCGATTCTCATACCTGCCAGGTTCCGTGACAGAGATGATGTGATAACTCGGATTTTCCTCGCAAAAGGCAAGAATATCTGGAAGCTCTAGAGACCGAAAAAAGCCGCTAAAACAGTTCCTTTGAAATCCAAGAAATTCCAACTCAATAGAAGTAAGAATGATCCCAGTCTGATCACTAAAGGCACAATAGTCATCAGTCATTTGGATCGCGTTTGATCTTGCTTTAGCGCCCATGGCCCTTTGCCTCCGTCCGGCGTATCGGAGTTTTGAGTGCAAAGCATTAACAGAGCCGGCACCTAGCTAAAGACTGGAGTTAAGACAGGGACCAAACCGACTTATTGAGTCTTTTCAAACACATACGAGAAGTGCCTGACCCCATGGTCAGTATTTGTAGGCGTCGCAGTTATCGGCGAACTGGTTGTTGATGGTCAGATTCACCTTCAGGTCGGCATCGACGTCAAAGTTGAAGACTGACCACACACGACCGTTCAAACCAACAGGGACCCGCAGCTCGCGCTGGATATTGCCGATAAAGAGCCTAACTCTGGCACCGCTGTCCTTCGATAAACGCGCCTGCTGCGGCTCAAAACTGGTAATGCAGTCACTGAAGTTTGCTACGCGGTAAGCATAGCGTCCAGGCACTAGCTTCGGAAGGGAGATGGTCTCGGGCCCAAACCCAGTCTTACTATCGTAGTCCATCACCGCCACTGGGCTTTTCTTCGCTAGATAATAAACATGAAAATTTTTGCCACCAGTCGGTTGCACGTAAAGATGCCCATCTAAATCCTTAGGCGTATCGCCCCATGACAGGATAATGCGAGTCTCCTCCGGCTTGAGCTCCGGACTAAGTAGAAGGACCAGTTCGGCCTTATCTGCAAGGAGCTGCTGACGGTCACCGACGTATCCGACAGCCGATGCCTCGAGATAAGAATCTACAGCTGAGAATGTGATCGAAGCCCTGCCTGCAGCATCCGTCGTTGCAGTCGTCTTTGAATCGCTAGTCGCTACGTTGGCACCAGCTATGGGTTTGTTGTTTGTCGCATCGAGCACGGTCACTTGAAGTGAGCCTTTAACTCCAACTGCCGTAAATGACGTGTCAGACGGAGCGTTTGTTTCGGAAGCGATCTCAATTTGACCGCCGATGGATTTTCCTTCGTTAGTCTGCTTGCTTCCAGAGACCGATTGATCCCCCGAGCCTTTTGGCGACTCGCTGGCAAAATTTGAGGCGTTACAACTCACCGCGACAAGGCACAAGAAGACATAAAGCATGTTAAAGCGCGTCATCGGTGCCCCGTATACGTAATAAGCTGAAGTCAATCCCAACCTTGGAATTCCCCAGTCTATCGGCATAAACACCAAAAAACTTTAGCTTTTTACTAACTTTTTAGAATCGCAGCAAATTACCGCAATCAAACCGGCTCAGCCGAGGCGGTTTCCTTGTCTACCACGTCGGTATCCAACTTACGGAATGGCGCCGCCGGGGTCCGCATGGCCTGCCCTGCCCGCAACGTGACCGCCTGCCACTTGCCCACGGCACTGGCATGGTCGTAGCGAAGCACTTGATGCTGTAAGTCACCGTCCTCGGTCACGGTCTCGACATACTGACGCCCGAAGAGGTCGCCATCAAAGCCTAGTGTGGCATGAATTAGCTGCGAGCTCTCCGGTAGGATCGGCGCCCACATGGTACTCAGCCAAGTGATACACTGCAGAGCCACGTAGACAGCGGTTGCAGCTCGCGCTGGATCAGTCTTCACGACGGTCCAGGGTGCATTGTCACTTAAGTACTGGTTAACGCGCTGACTAAGGCGGCGAGCCTCATCCAGAGCGGCCCGCATTTTTACAGCCTCGTAGTGGCTGCCCACCGCCTGAAAACCAGCTTTGACCTCTGCCAGCAGAGCTTCGTCGTCTGCGGATAATGGGGTGCCAGGTTCGGGGATTTTCCCATCATAGCGCTTGAAGGCAAAGCCAAGCATACGGTTAGCTAAGTTGCCCCAGTTGGCCACAAGTTCGTTGTTTACCTTCTCAATAAAGTCGTCCCACGAGAAATCAACATCGCCAGTTTCCGGCGCGAGTGCCGTCAACACGTAACGCCACGCATCCGACTGGTAACGCTCAAGGACATCCAGCACCGTGATGGCGCCACCACGACTCTTACTGACCTTGCGACCACGGTTGCTTAAGTACTCATTCGCCGGCACATCGTAAGGCAGGTTTAGGCCGCCCTTGGCGATGAGATAGCCTGGCCAATGGATGGTGTGGAAGGTGATGTTGTCCTTGCCGATAAAATAGTAAGTCCGCGCATCAGGAGCGGTCTTACTGTCCCAAAACCGGCGCCAAGCATCAGGCTTGCCGGAGACTTGTGCATACTCTTGCGTCGCACTGAGGTAGCCCATAACCGCTTCGAACCAAACATAAATGCGCTTGGTATCGTAGCCTGGCAACGGGATGCTAACGCCCCACTCTAGGTCACGGGTGATGGCGGTACCGCGCAACTCGCGTTTTTCTAAAGTGCCGCGCGCAAAGTTGAGTACGTGCTTACGCCAGTGTTCTTTGCCGTCGGACATCCATTCGAGCAAAGGCTCGTTGAGCTTTCCTAAGTCGATGTAAAAGTGTTCAGTCTCCCGCACTTCTAAATCACGTGAGCCCGTCATTTTCGATACGGGGTTCTTTAATTCAACAGCATCATAAGTCTTGCCGCAGTTGTCGCACTGATCACCACGCGCCTCTTTGAAGGCGCAGAAGGGACATTCACCCTCGATGTAGCGGTCCGGTAAAAAGCGCTTGGCCTGGAGGTCGAAAAGCTGCTTTGAGGTCGCCTTGTAGATGTAGCCCTTTTCCAAAAGATCGAGAAAAAAATCATGCACAACGCGAGCATGATTACGTGTACCCGTATGGGTAAAATAATCAAACGTGATGCCAATCTTCTCAAAACTCTCGATGAACTTGCCGTGGTAGCGTTCAACAACCTGAGCCGGGGTGCTCCCCTCTTTCTCAGCCTGAATAGTGACCGGAGTACCGTGCGTGTCAGACCCACTCACCATTAATACGTCGCGACCAGTCATCCGCAGATACCTAGCAAAGATATCCGGTGGCAAGTAGGCACCAGCGATATGCCCAATGTGCAAAAAGCTATTGGCATAAGGCCAAGCAACGCAAACTAGCACAGGCTCTTTGGCTACTTGAGTACTCGAACTATCGCTTGGATGATTGATCGCCGCGGTCATTTACAGTCCCCAAAGCTGGCCACAGTCGGCCTTTAATTGCGCGATAAACTCTACCACCGGCATTGCAGCTAACTGCTTACCGTCGTGGAAGCGCGCCGCAACCGTCTGCGACTCTTTTTCCTTATCGCCCAGCACGAGCATATAAGGCGTCTTCATGACTTGAGCTTCACGGATCTTAAAGCCTAACTTCTCGTTGCGCAGGTCGATCTCGGTACGCACACCAGCCGCCTGAAGTTCAGCTTCGACCGCTTTGGCGTAAGCTTCCTGTTCCTGCGTAATGTTGATGATGCGAACCTGCGTCGGCGCAGCCCAGAGTGGGAAGTGACCGGCGTAGTGTTCGATAAAGATACCCATGAAGCGCTCGAGACTACCAAGCACAGCACGGTGGATCATGACGGGTGTATGGCCTTTGTCGTCACTGCCGACGTACTCAAGGTCAAAGCGGCTGGGCATCGAGAAATCTAGCTGCACCGTACCGCATTGCCAGCTGCGCTCTAGCGAGTCGATCAGATGGAAATCGATCTTTGGCCCGTAAAATGCACCGTCACCGGGATTTAGTTTGTATTCGCGACCTGACTTCTCGAGTGCCGTTTTCAGGGCGTCTTCTGCCTGCGCCCAAATCTCGTCACTGCCGATCGATTTTTCCGGTCGAGTGGACAATTCAACGCGGTAGCGAGCGAATCCAAGAGCCGAATATGCTTGGTCAATCTGAGTCAAGACCCGGACGATCTCGTCTTGGATTTGTTCTGGTGCACAGAACACATGGGCGTCATCTTGGACGAACGTACGCACCCGGAAAAGGCCGTGAGTCACACCGCTGCGCTCATGCCTGTGGACGCGACCGAATTCGCTCAGGCGAAGCGGCAGCTCGCGGTAACTGTGACGGCCCGAACTGTAGAGCAAGCAATGACCAGGACAGTTCATCGGCTTAATTGCCGACTCCGAGTCGTCTACTTGGGTGAAATACATATTCTCGCGGTAGTTGTCGTAATGCCCGCTCTTTTTCCAAAGGTCGACATCCATAATTAGCGGTGTGTTTACTTCGGTGAACCCGAACGCTGCATTGCTGCGGCGCATAAAGGCCATCAACTTGTTGTAAACAGTTGCCCCTGCTGGATGAAAGAAGGCGTTAGCTGGCGCCTCTTTATGGAACGAGAACAAGCCAAGTTGTTTACCGAGGACCCGGTGGTCGCGCTTTTTAGCTTCCTCGATCCGGTGCAGGTATTCGTCGAGTTCTTTTTGGGTAGCCCACGCTGTGCCGTAGATACGGGTCAACTGCGCATTACGCTCGTCACCGCGCCAGTACGCTCCAGCCACGCTCATCAGTTTAAAAGCACCGACCTTGCTGGTCGCTGGTACGTGCGGACCGCGGCAGAGGTCGAACCATCCATTCATGCTGTATATGGATACTTCGTCCGTCTCAGGTATCGCGCTAACTAGCTCGACCTTGAAGGTCTCTCCCAGCTCGTCAAAACGCCGCACAGCCTCGTTACGCGACACAACTTCGCGAGCGACTTTGTGATCCGCTTTGACGATCGCTTTCATTTCCGCTTCGATACGCTCGAGATCTTTGTCGTTGATCTTGATGTCGTCGGAGAACTTGAAGTCGTAGTAAAAGCCATTGTCGACAACCGGCCCGATGGTGACCTGTGTCCCAGGCCAAAGCTTTTGTACGGCCATAGCCAACACGTGCGCCGTGGAGTGTCTGATGACCTCCAGCCCATCAGCCGACTTAGCCGTGAGGATTTCGAGCTCGGTATCCACGCTCACAGGGGCGTTAAGATCCAGTAATTTGCCGTTGGCCTTCACAGCCAGAGCTGCCTTCGCTAGCCCAGCACCGATACTTTGGGCGACCTCGGCAAAGGTCACTCCCGGTGAATAAGAACGCTTCGATCCGTCCGGTAGACGGACATGCACCTGCGACATGCTTCCTCCAAGTTCCTCTAGACGACGCGCGAAGCCGCGCCGATCTATTGGTATAGCACGTCATTTGGATTGCACAACATGGGCTTACGAGAAAAACCGCGGGAGTCGGCCGCGGTTTCCTGAGGTTACATTGAGTTAGCCGATTTAGTGAATTTGACTGACGCCAAGTTCTTTGGCCATCCGAGACATGATGTACGGAGCTTGATCGAGAAACTCGGCAGCCTTTTCGTGGCCAAGATCATAGGCGGTAGCCACGGCATCGATTGCGTCAACGGCTTCGTCCGCACCTAGCCGAGATGCCATGTCGTCCAGAACGTGGCCGACCAGCAGGCCAGTTGACTCTTCAGCGTCTGAGATGATGCCAAACGGCAGCGTCAAACGATTCAGCGTCAAAGGTGAGTTTGAATACCCCTTGAGGAAGGCTAGATATTGTTTGAATGGCATGGACAATTTCATGCGTCATCATCTCCGTCCGGTCCCGATGCCGGTTGGTCTGGAAATATGCTAGGTACTTCTGGTCTATCGGCAGTACCCTGGGCGGCATTAATTGCCGGGAGGAAGTCGGCCGGTCGAGAATCTCCAGGAGTAGTGATGTTCTCAGAGATGTTGGATGGTTATAGCGCACCGCTAGCGGCGAGGAGTCGGCCGCAAGAACTCGACGACGTGGTCGGCCAGGATCAAATTTGGGCGCCGCAGTCCGCATTAAGGGCTCTGGTGGCGGCTGACAGATTCACGTCCCTGCTATTCTTTGGCCCGCCAGGAACAGGTAAGACCAGCCTCGCAAAGGTCATAGCCAGCGCAGGCAAGCGGCCCGTAGAGCTTATGTCGGCTGTGCTGCACGGGGTTAAAGAGATCAGAGCCCAGATTCAGCGCTCCGAGGCCCGTCTACAGTCAGGTCAAAGTGCACTGCTCGTATTCATGGACGAGATTCACCGGTTGAGTAAAAGCCAACAGGATGTCCTGCTACCCGCACTGGAAGCTGGCACCATAAAGTTCATTGGCGCGACCACAGAAAATCCGTCATTTACTGTAAATAACGCGATTTTATCGCGCACATTAGTATTTAAGCTCGAACGCCTGCAGCCAGAGGCTCTCAGGGCCATCATCGGCAAAGCCCTAAACTCACCGCAAAATGGGCTACCTCGCCGTGATGTTGAAGACGCTGTGATCATGGCCATTGCCAACGCCGCGGACGGTGACGCACGGCGAGCGCTCAATCTTTTAGAAGCTGTCGTCGTCAGTGCACCTCCCGACATCAGCCCGATCAGCCTGAAAGCTCTCGCTGCCGTAGCTCCAACCCTGAACCTGCGGTACGACAGCAGCGGCGATGGTCATTACGACCTCGCCTCCGCCCTGATCAAAAGTATCCGCGCCAGCCAACCGGATGCTGCGGTTTACTATCTCGCGCGGATGCTCGAGGGGGGAGAGGATCCGATGTTCATCGCGCGACGATTAATCATCGCTGCCAGTGAAGATATCGGCAATGCCAATCCAACGGCGCTGTTGCTCGCAACAAGCTGCATGCAGGCCGTGCATGCAGTCGGCATGCCCGAAGCGCGCATCATGTTGTCGCAAGCTGCGACCTATCTTGCCGCATCACCAAAAAGTAACCGCGCTTATTTAGCAATAAATCAAGCGATTGCTGATGTTCAGGCCACTGGCTCTCTTGAAGTGCCGTTGCACCTGCGTAACGCGCCGACCAAACTCATGCGTGAATTTGGTCACGGAGTGGGGTATGTCTACGCCCACGATGACCCAGTGGGAGCACAACGCCTCAGCTATCTGCCTGGGGAGCTAGCCCACCGGCGTTATTACGAGCCGTTAAGTACCGGCGTAGAAGCACAGTTAAAGGCTAATTTGGTGCGCCTTCAAGCGACCACCAAAGGTCAGGGCGAGCCATAATTCGAGGAGTTTTCATGTCATCCGTCGTTCAGCAGCAACCACTCGCCTTACTCTCCGTCACCGACAAAACCGGACTCGTGCCCTTCGCTCGCGGCTTGAGCGAGCTAGGTTTCAAATTGCTTTCGACAGGTGGCACAGCGAAGTTACTGCGTGATCAGGGCGTGCCCGTAACGGATGTCGCAGAGTTCACCGGTAGCCCGGAAATTCTTGGCGGCCGGGTTAAGACCCTGCACCCTCAGATTCACGGCGGGATCCTGGTGGACCGGGACCGTCCAGAGCAGATGGCTGAGGCCGCAAAGCACGGCATCAAGCCGATCGATTTGGTTGTAGTGAACCTCTATCAATTTGTGAGTGAGGCAGTGGCGAAAGGTCTCGATCTAGAATCCGCCATTGAGCACATAGACATCGGCGGCCCCACCATGCTGCGTGCGGCCGCGAAAAACTGGCGCCATACACTGCCGGTGATGGACCCGAATGACTACGATGAAGTCCTGACGGCACTGAGCCGCCGCGATGTCAGCCGCTCGCTGCGCCTGCGCCTCGCGGTGAAGACCTTTGCGAGCATCTCGAGCTACGACCAGACTATTGCCAGCTATTTGGGCGGCGCTGACGGGTCAACCACGCCAGCTAGTGCCTTGACGCTCAACCTCCGCCAAGTCCAGGGTCTGCGCTACGGTGAAAACCCGCATCAATCGGCCGGCCTGTTTGCCGACACTTCTGTTCCAGCCGTGGGCTTTGCAAAAGTTGAGCTGCTTGGTGGCAAAGAACTCTCCTACAACAATATCCTTGATCTAGATGCTGCCGCGGCTTTAGCAGCCGAATTTGAGCCGCCGGCCGTTGTGATCGTTAAGCATACCAACCCCTGCGGCTGCGCTACGGATGTATCTGGCAACATGGCTGAGATTTTTCGCAAAGCCCTAGCCTGTGACCCAAAATCGGCATTTGGCGGGATTATAGCTCTCAATCGCACCGTCGATGCTGCTGCGGCCACAGCGATTACATCGATCTTTACCGAATGCGTCGCAGCACCCGAGTTCAGCCCAGAAGCTTTGGCAATCTTCAAACAAAAACCAAATCTGCGAATTTTAAAAGCATCATTTGCGCGCCTTGGCCAACGACCTTTGCGTCAACATCTACGCTCAGTACACGGCGCCTTATTGGTGCAGTCCGAAGACGGCGGCAGCTTCGCAGCCGAATCGTGGAAAGCCGTGACCAAAAAGGCCCCCGACAAGGCGACGCTGAGCGACCTTGAATTTGCCATGATCGTGGCTAAGCACGTCAAATCGAATGCCATCGTCTTCGTCAGGGACGGCGTTACCGTTGCGATTGGCGCTGGCCAGATGAGCCGCATTGATGCCGCTAATATCGCCGTCGCCAAAGCCGCGTCAGAGGGGCGCGATGTTAAAGGTAGCGTTCTGGCCAGTGATGCTTTCTTCCCGTTTGGCGACACGGTTGAATTTGCGGCATCACACGGTGTGAAAGCCATTGTGCAGCCAGGCGGGTCTAAGCGCGATCAGGACTCAATCGACGCAGCCGATCTGCACAACATAGCAATGGTATTCACGGGCGAGCGCCACTTCCGGCACTGAGCCCTTGGGCCGATAAATGAGTCGACACGCATGGGCTAGAGAGCGACGTGCGTGCCGATATCGATATGAACCACAAAGTGCTGGTCTTCCGACCAGTTCAGATTGATTCCGCTACTGTAGCGATCGGAACGGCCGATTTGAATGAACACTAAGCGATCAAAAACGCGTAGGGTTTCGTAATTGTCGTTATCTTGAAGGGCGAGCGAATCTATCCCAACCAGATAGCCCAAATCGGCCTCTTTCATACCTAGCCAACGCGGTGATGACCGCTGAGACGTTGGTGACTCCAAGGCATATGCGGGAACAGACGCACGCGGTGACACTAGATTGACGAGGCCGCTGGGTGAAATCTCGAGCACCCAAGTTTCCCTAAAAGATTCGGTTACCGTCGTGGAACTGCCGTCCAAAATCAGTGACCGGGTGATCTGCCAAGCCACGGGCAAATTGATGCGCTGAATCCTAGCATCGGCGAAGCCGACTAGGCTGATGCTCAGTATAAATATTAAACAAGTAGCTAGGGGTCGACTCATGACAATATTTTATCTATATTTAAGAACAATAGAAATAGCGATAACGACCATCATATCGAGCTGATTCTTGCGCCGACTTTTTGCCGTACTGCTGCTCATGGTCTGGGGCCTAAGCCCCACTGCTCATGCAATGATTCACTCGGCACCCGTCGTCATCAAGGGCGACGCCATCAAGCTGATCACGCACTACCCACTTGGGATGTACAGACTATTTCGCAGCAATGCCAATGGTAAAGCCGTCAGCATCCCGTTTCAAATTGATGAGATTAACGACTGGGGTGATTATGTGCTGCCTGACGGGGGCACCATTACCGCCAAGACCGGCAATGGATTGTTTGATCCCCAAGATGAACTTTCATTTATGGGCGACGATGTTGGGCCGGCTGCGCCCCCCAGCGACTGGACTGGGATAGGCAAACCACCCATCGTGATTGAAATTAAACTGAACTTCCCCACGCAAAATCAGTCGGGAGACAACGAGGGAGCGGTCTATTTAGGCGTCTACTTTATGAATGCCCCGCAGATCTCTGAGCGCAAATATGTCACTTTTGACCGTCAAAATGGAGAAGTACTGACATCGCGCTACCGTTACAGCTTCGACCAGAAAAACTGGCTGGTAGCGCGCAAGGTCGAAATGGTCCGACGGGGGACAGAAAATCAGCCGCAGCGCGAGTATGTGCCGTTGATTGATTCGACCACCTTCTTCATGCGGGCAGACCTCAAGTATTTCCTCACCGTAGAGGCCAATCACAGGTCCATCGATAGTCAGCTCGAGGCTTATAAAATTGGGCCTATCCGTTCGATCATCCGGATCAGCTTTGTTTACACCTTCCTCAAGCTCAATTTTGAGTTGGGCATGTATACAGAGGTGAGCTTCTTCTCCAATGCCGTATATCTGCCCGCAGTACTATATAATCCGCTCGATGGAGCTAAGAACCTCAATCAAGGGAGCGGTTTCTACTACGGTATGGCGCTGCGCGAGAATCCAGAGACCTATAAGATCGAAACTAATATGCCACGCCAGAAAAAATCTGGTTTTTTAGACTTCCTGGGCGGGAGGCCACAGTCACAAAACACCTATTGGATCACCGCGGCAAGTAACGACCGAATCCTGTATATGGAGATTAATCCCTCCGAAGAAATGCGCAAGCGCAACAGCATCCCGCTCTATTACCAAGAAAACATTCCCGGCAGCGAAGTTCTCAAAAGGGGCAATGATCAACCCAAGGAACTAGGCAAGAGCCCAGTGAATTTAGCCCTTTATTTCGATATGACGAAATTTGCTGAGGGCGAACACAACATGTCACTACGGCTCTTTTTTGAGAATACAAATGAACAACAAAGGCTGACGTCCTTTAAAACTTTGCGTGACTGGATCGTTAAACCTAGGCGGGTGAATTAGCCGGTTGATGACAAGTCCGAAACGGGCGGTTAAGATCCCAACATGACGGATACCGAACTACCCATGATTGTTTGGCTACGCGGCGACGAAGATCACTGCGCTGACTTTGTATTGGACGCCGATGCTGTCATGCAGACGCTTGGTATCAAGCGTTCGCGTTTGACACAAATTTCCGGCAAAGAGCTGCGCGTTGGGCGCATTCGGCGAGGGCGCTACATCAGTCCGGTCTACCGCCAAGCCGATGTCGATGTCTACCTCGAGTGGACCCGAGCCAGCGCCTCTCAGCTTAAATCCGCTAGCGTAGTGACGGAGGCCACGGCTGGTTTATTGGAACAGAGCGAGAGACTCAGCGCAGCTCTGCACTCGATTCCTGAGGAATTAACTAGCGTCATTCGCCGCGATTTGGCGCAGACAGCGGTTAGCCTCACCACTCACATGCATCAAATTTTGGAGCAAGCTCACGATGTGAGTCGCCAACATCAGGGTGCGGTTCTTGGCGTGGAAAACAGGCTTAAGTCTGTCATCGCTACGCAGCAAGAGTTTCTGACCCAAATGATGGGGCAGCTGCATAAACAAGATGCGCAATTACAGCAATTAAATCAGAATCTAACCGAACTTAGTGCCCTTGCCCGCATGCAAAGACAAGACCACCTTGAGCAATTTCAACAGCAAAAAGCTGAGCAAGAGGCGCTGACCGAGGAGTTGGTGGCGTTAAAGACCCAGTTCGCGACGGCGCCGAAACCGCGCCGTCGAGCCACCGCCGACTCTCGCCGTATCAAGGGCGTAGCCGCCAGGCCACAGTCCATAATCGCCAAAGCCGCGCCGCGCCCGCCAAGAGCGCGCGCCTACGCAACCGCTCAGCCAACCAAATCGCGCTCTTTAAGCAAGCGAATCAAAGCCAAGATCGACTCTTCCATCGATAAGTCGCTAGTATCTAGCACTACAGCGTCAGATGCCTGCTTAAGCGGTGCCGTATCACGGCCCTGATCTCGTTCGTCACGACGGGCGATGCCCTTGCGGATATCTTCTAGGGCCTGAGGCTCAGTGTTGGTCCCAAGCTGATGCATGCGCCGACGCGAGCGCTCCTCCAGACTAGCAGTCACAAACACTTTCAAATCGGCATCAGGGAACACCACGGTCCCAATATCACGACCATCGACCAAGGATCCCGTCGGGGCCGACAGAGTCAATTGCCTCTGCACCGGCAAAAGGCAGTCGCGAACCGCAGCCTGCTTGGCAACTTTGCTAGCGGCGTAGCCAGTCTGCTCAGAATTCATTTCTAAGGTAAGGTTGCGGTCTTTATACCAAAGAGAACGCTCATCCGAGCGCCAGGTCAGCCCCGGAGCAATCTCGTCCACCATGGCTGCCAGACTCGCGCTATCGTTCAAGTCAATCCCGCGGCTCAGCGCTAACAGGCCAACTCCACGGTAAAGGGCGCCGGTATTGATGTACGTCCACCCAATTCGCTTACTCACCTCATCGCAAATGCTGCTCTTGCCTGAGCCTGCAGGCCCATCCACGGCGACAATTTTGGGTTTTGAGTGAGTCAAACCTGTGCCCCTCGCGCATGCCGTAGCGTATGCTTCGGCTAATCAATGACCGTCCACGACGTAATTTAGGTCCTTGCCTATTATCCCAAATGGGACAAAACTTCAAAGAAATCTGGGAAACTTACAGCAGCACATTCTGGATCGGCAATGTCACAGGGACCAGTGGCAAACTTAGCCAAGATAGCCGCTGACATGGCTAAGCGGTGATCCCCATCTGGATTAAAAGTGAACGACGGCACCTGGCGCTCACCACCCTCAATTAAGAGGTCGTCCCCTTCAGTCCAGACCTTGGCACCGACCACCTTGAGCAACTCGACCACCTTCGCTAGCCGATCCGACTCTTTGACGCGGAGCTCACCGAGGCCGCGCATGCGGGTAACGCCTTGTGCAAAAAGTGCTGCGACCGCCAAAATGGGAACTTCATCGATAAAAGTTGGCGCGGCAGCAGCCTCTGTTTCAATAGCTTTAAGACTAGCGCCACCGTGAACCACCAAGTCCATCACTGACTCTAAGTAACCAGCGGTATCGTCGGCCGGTTGGCGCTCGAAATTCACACCCATGCGGCTCAATATATCGAGAAAGCCCGTGCGGGTATGATTGTCGAGCACACCTCGGATCGTTACCCGGCCGGAGCTTAGCGCCGCTAAGACGGCAAAAAATGCTGCCGAAGAAGGATCACCTGGTACTAAGTGCTGACGCGCTGGAGGGCGAAATGGCCCGCGCAAACTTACCGTTTCCATACCGCCTAAATGCGCGACGTCGATGTCGGCCCCAAGGGCCGCAAGCATCTTTTCGGTATGATCACGGCTCCCTGACGGCAGAGTCACCTGGGTAACACCACTGCAGTTCAGTCCAGCGAGTAGCAGGGCGGACTTAACCTGTGCCGTCGCCTTGTCAACACTGTGCTCGGCTGCTCGCAACTGCTGGCCAGAAATGGCTAGTGGCAGGAGCTTGCCGTCATCGCGTCCCATGATTTTAGCGCCAATTGCGCGCAGCGGAGTGACCACCCGCCCCATGGGCCGAGTGCTTAAACTGGCGTCGCCGAAGCAGGTCACAAAAAGAGCTGGAGTCGCCGCAAACAGCCCCGTCAACAGCCGAGCGGTGGTACCGCTGTTACCAAAGTCGAGCGGAACTAAAGGAGATGCCCAGCCATCCCAGCCCGGCGACTGGACCGTGATACTTGCAGGCCTAGCTGCCGATGCTTGGTGCTCTTCAATCCGGACACCTAATGCCCGCATGGCTGCCATGGTCGACTTACAATCGGCTCCCATCAGGGGATTGATCACTTCGCTCTTGCCCACAGCCATAGCCGCAAACATCACGGAACGGTGAGTTACAGACTTGTCTGGTGGGCAAATCAGGCGGGCATTTAATTCGGTTTGCCGCCCCTGCGGCAAAGGCCGGATGATCGCTCGTTTGCCAGATTCATTTTGCATTGGCCATGAGCTCCCGACCGTCACCCACACAACCTAAATTCATAAATTTCTTGATCCGATGCTCACGCATTTCAGGGCCTGACAAACGGCCCAGCTCCGCCAAATCAGCAATCAACTGCTGCCGAATGTTGCGTGCCGTGATCTCGATACTACGGTGCGCACCACCTTCTGGTTCGGGAATGATGCGATCGATCACCCCTAGCTCCAAAGCACTTGGAGCTGTCAGTTTTAATGCCTCAGCCGCAGCGGCAGCATTCGAAGCATCCTTCATCAAGATGGAGGCGCAACCCTCCGGGGAAATAACTGAATAAATTGAATACTGAAGCATGTGAACTTTGTTGGCGACACCAAGAGCCAATGCGCCGCCGCTGCCACCTTCGCCAACGACGACGGCGATAATTGGCACCTTCAGTGTCGACATGATCATGATGTTCTTGGCGATCGCTTCCGACTGGCCACGCTCTTCGGCGCCAACGCCTGGATAGGCACCAGGTGTGTCGATGAAGGTCACAATCGGCAAACCAAAGCGCTCCGCCATGTTCATGATGCGCAGCGCCTTGCGGTAACCCTCCGGACGGGGCATGCCAAAGTTACGATAAATGTTGTCTTTGGTACCACGGCCCTTTTGATGACCGATGACCACGATGGAGCGCCCCTCGAAGGTGGCGAGACCACTGACTATAGCCGGATCATCAAAGAAGTTGCGGTCACCATGCAGCTCGACAAAATCTGAGCACAGCGTGCTAATGAGTTCCAGCGTGTTGGGCCGTCTTGGATGACGCGACAACTGGGTCGTCTCATACGCACCTAAGCGCGAGAACATCTCTTGCCGCAGCACACTAGCGCGGGCCTCGAGATCATGAATCTCTTGGTCTAGATTTATAGACTGAACCGTCGCCATCCGACGCAGCTCGTCAATTTTAGTTTCCAGATCGGCAATTGGCTTTTCGAGAGGAATGTATTCCATTTATTTTTCACCATCGAGTTGGAAAGGTCCTTTATCCCACAAGTCGATTAAGTTGCCAAGATCGTTCGGTTCTTGTTATGATAAGAAGGCTTCTGATTGTAGAAAGGGAGAGCTATGGTCAAGTCTGAGTTGATCGAAAGTCTGGCAGAGCGCGCTGATATCACTTTGGCCAAGGCCGAGGAAATCGTAGACCTATTTTTCGATGCCGTCGGCGATACGCTGTGCAACGGCCACCGAGTAGAGATCCGCGGATTTGGCGCCTTTACCGTCCGTGAATACAAGGCCTACGAGGGGCGCAACCCCAAGACGGGCGAAAGAATTACGGTGCCACCGAAGCGCCTGCCGTTCTGGAAGACCGGTATGGAGCTGAAGCAGCGCGTGGACTCGGCTTTCCCACCGACGCCGGTCAAAGCTAGCCGCTAGTCCCTTGACAACTAGCGGATACGGCCTCAAATAAGGTCTCATGGTTCTGCCATCAGGCAGTACCAAGCCGCGTTCATTGTCAGGAGACCGCCGATGCCGATTTATGAGTACGAATGTAAGTCCTGCAGCACCGTGCAGGAGGTCCTGCAAAAAATAAGTGATCCAGCTCCGGCGGAATGCCCTTCTTGTCACAAGGGGCCCCTAGTGAAGCTGCTCAGCCGTACTGGCTTTATCCTGAAGGGTAACGGCTGGTACGTCACTGATTTCCGCGACGGCGGCAAAAAGGCGGCCAGTGGCGCGTCTGAAGAGTCCTCGGGTGGCTCGTCAGGAAGCTCGTCGAGTGGCGCTTCGAGCTCAGAAAGTACTTCTAGTAGCGGCTCCAGCGACAGCTCAAGCACCCCAAGCTCGACACCGACACCGTCCTCCTCCGCGAAAGACGGCGGCGGTGGGTGTGCTATGGGCGGGTGCGGTACCGGCCACTCTCACTAAAACGTTAAAAATCATAAAATGTTTAAAATGATCTTGTTATTTTAAACAATATTTATTAGTATGCCATGTTAACTGAACCTATTTCAGGGGACCGGCATGCTAAAAGCTAGCGCTTATTTGCTACTTTCCCTTGTTTTTTCATCGGCTTGTGGGTCGGATCGCGATGTTTTTGGCCACCGCAAATCCGCTGACCCCGCGCCGGCTCCGGCCGATGACCCCGATAAGACAACTGGCACCTCACCCGGGGGCACCAATGTCTCACCGGGCAGCCCTATGACCACTAAGGCAGTGCTTGACCAGGCTACCGGCGATTCCTATCTCACTAACGTCGCAGCTCTAATCGCTTCCGTTGGGCTCGGGCCCTACCATCAGCTTGGTAAACACGGAAAAAATATCAAGGTAGCCATTCTCGACAACGGGTTCGGCGGGCTAAATAACAGCTTGGGTAAGCGCCTCCCTCCGGAAACCGAACTGGTCAAGTCCCCGTTGGATCAAATGGAGAACACAACGCACGGCACCAAGTTGGCCGAAGTTCTGTATGCCTTGGCGACTGGACAAAATAAGTACTCGGAGAAAGTGGACGGCCCAAAAATTATTTTGATGAACACGAATGGGTTTACCAACTTTAAGCATGCAGTAAAGCAGGTCATTGAACGCAAGGTTGATATCGTACTGTACGCTCAAGTCTGGCAATACTTCGGCAACTTCGATGGCAAAGGCTTTATTAATGCGGAAGTAAACAAAGCCACTAAGGCCGGCGTGCTGTGGATTAACGCAGCAGGTAACATGGGGCAATCTACCTATAATGGCCCTGTGAACATCGGCAGCGACGGCGTCACCGTGACACTACCTCATGAACAACGATTCGTGCGCTTCACTGTTCCCCGTGATCAGACTCCGGTGAGTATCGCACTAAACTGGAACGACTATAAAGATACGACCAACTTCGCCACTCAACAAGATCTGGATTTGATCTTGGAAGATACGTATCAGCACCAACTTGGTACAGGGCGGCTGCACCAAACCGGCCCCAATGGCAACAAGAGTGATTCTCAGTACTCAGCTTATCCGCGAGAAACTATTTCCACCGTACTCAATACGGGCACCTATCTGCTCCGGGTCGAGGCCAACAACCGCAACTTTACAGCAGCCTCGCAGCTAAGACTCAGCATCGACGGCGAAGGCGTCAAGATGCTGGATCAAGTGAGTGACAACAGCGTTGGCATTCCTGCAGATAATCCGAGCGTGCTGACGATTGGCGCCGGAGATGTCGACTATAGCGGTAAAATGCCTGCATCCGGCGGCAACAAAGCCAAATCGGAGTTACAGGTCTCATCCTCTGAAGTACGCTTTTCCGACGGTGAACGGCATTTGGGGACGTCGGCGGCATCGGCGATCGTAGCTGCTGGAATGGCCGTATTTCAAGGTACCTACGGCACCTTTGATAGATCCGCAACGTAGCTACAACTGCTACCGATAGTCCGGTAAGCTCTGCAAGACGCGCATCCGGTAGCAATTGAGTTTCAGGCGCACTTAGCAAGGCCATCAGGACTGATTTGGCCTTTTCATCGCTTCCCTCTGCCTTGCCCTTGGCCTCGCCCTCTGCCTTGCCCTCTGCCTTGCCCTTGGCCGTAGCTTCTGCCATCAACGAATCAAAATGAATGCGTGACTTCTCGCGCACACGAGCGATCTCGCGAGCCTCATCTTGTGCCGACAATTCTTCGAGTGCGTTTTTTGCATCTTTAAGCTCTGGTATCGACATACATGCCTCCTCGACAGCCTGGCTACTTGGATCAGCAAGAAACCCTAGTTCCTGACCCGACGCCCTGCGACGTGCATGAAGGTTCGCTCATTAGAAAAATAAAAAATATATATATATTTCAGTGACTTAGAGCCATTTTTCAGATCACCTAGCCTAGGGCGCTCAGCTCCTAACCCGTCACCATATAGCGGGTGATCATCTCACGCACGTTTCTTTTTCCTGGTCGTAGCCACCAATTTTGGGGCCAACTTAGATACTGACAAGATTTCAATCCCTACAACCTCACCGGCTTGATCAAGGTCCATTAGCACCCCAGGACGAACTTCCACTGTTTGCTTTACCTTTCCATTGCGGAGACGGATATAGGCCACGTCGAGTGCATTATCTTTCATGATTTCCATGCTTAACTCCTCCAATATGCTGTAATCACGATGTATCCGGCCTTTGCCTGCAGATACACGACCACCAAAATCCGCTTTGTAATCTTAATTTCCCTAACGAATCGACCTCTTAGGTCAAGGCCAGTAAGCTCGCCCTTAGCCAAGCATTGCCGTACTTGGCTGCGAGTTATGACGCGTTCGCGCAGTCGCTCTGCTGCATGCTCTGAAATTTCAAGATGAGCAGGGGACATAAGTACTCCACATCCCATAAAGAATTACAAACCACGAAAGTATCGCATGCAAGGCACAAACATTCACTATTGATTGAGGTCACGGCGGTTATCGCCGCCAGGCGGCGGTAATGTCGGGCCTATCACGACGTTGCCAGTACCCCCGACGGTCATTAGATTGGCACCAGTGTAATTTTGAAAAGTAATTGGCTCGGCGATACCATAAATTGCCGCACCGCTCTGAATGACAATATTTGAGCCACCACCATAAGTCGGGCCAAAGAGAGTGATAGTTGGTGCAGGTGATGCATATGAAGATGCAGACGCCCCCGCAGATATGGTCCCGACCCCTCTCTGTTGGGCTCGCCAAGCGAGCATTCATGCCACTTGGAATAGGATTACATCGAGTCCTATAGTGCCTAAGGGCTAGACAGTTGCTAATGTTTACAAAGCCTTTCTCCCGCCAGTCATATCTCTCCAAAAATCATGATCTTACAGATTAATGGTCCATGAATCGCCAGGTCGCAAGTGTCAGAATCCTAACGATTTGAGGCCTAACAAAAGAAGGTTTAGTCCCTCCTGGGAGTCGCACCTAAGCCTTCAGAAACAAAAGAAACAAATAGATTTATGTGTGGTTCATGGGATCGTTGGCCCAAGGCTTGCAAAGAATATCGCATAATCCGAAGGTCATAATTTGAATATCAAACTAAAATGAAAACAGGAGTTCAAAAAATGAAATCTGCACACACCAAGAAGTTAGGATTAGGGCTTTATTTAGGATTGTCCATGTTCGCAAGTATGTTGGGAGCTGCCTGCAGTCCTAGCAAAACGCCTACTAATTCAATTGCAAGCGCAACTTCGGCTCAGCCTAAAACCAAAGATGATTATATCAAGGCATTCAATCAGAAAATCCAGGGTCTAAACGCAGTAGAGGAACAAGCCATCATGGCAGCTACCGTTGGCTCTGTCTTTACCGACTTCAAGAAAAAGCTCGACAGTGGTGAGATCGCTGCTCTTGGCATCTCAGTGGAGAAGACTAACGAGGCGATCGGTAACAACCCGCAAGAATTCGAAAAGCTTATGACAAGCAAAGTGACTCTTGCTGAGCTTGCTGCAGAGGCAAAAATCAAAAGCATTAAAGACACGAAAGTCCTCTCTGCTGCATGGCAAAGCGATCTTGATGCCTTCCCTACCGAAGATATGTGGCCAGGAAATGTTACCGCCAATCCAAATATGGTCAAGACTACTGTCATTGACATGTCAACCGGGACGGGCCAAAAGAATCTTCAACTCGTAGGTCCGCTTAGCCTTCTTACATGTGGGGCAAGTATTGCAACCGGCCTCGTATCGGGTCCTCTCACTGCTGCACTAGCCAAGTTAGCGTATGCCAAGGATGATTTTTCGCCTGTCGTTAAGACTCAGTGGCTCACCCAATTTTTGACACCAATTGTTGGCACAGTTGCGGCTGGCTCGGTAATCCTAGCCCAGCATACCTGCTTGTAAACAAGATATCGTCTACATGTTAAGTGATTTGAGTTGTTAAAAATAAAACCGCAATAACCTGGAGAAACATGATGAAAAAGTTAGTAGCTGTTGGCCTATTGATGTGTATGCCTGTTGTAGGATGTAAAACAACGAAATCAGGCGAGTCCGAGATTGCCTCTTCGAGTCAACCCCTAGCGGGTGCAGACGAAACGGGCTCGGACGGGAGTCAAGAACCCTCAATTCTCGAAATTTATAGAGGTACTGAAAATAATGAGGTCTGTGAATTGACCATCAAAAAGAATGTTAAAAATGAGGTTATCTCCGTGAAATATCGTAGTGCAGGCCTCCTAAGCGCTACGTCTTCTAGAAAAAAGGAATTCGAAATTTCCTTTTCGAAACAATTTGGCATTTCATTGACCCCTGGTCCTTCACTTCAGTTTCCAGGCTACACTCGTATAGCGATGAGTCATGGGGTTTTCCCGGATGTTAGGGCTCTTGGTGGTTTAGCGATGTGGGATCAGTTTATCCTGGTTAAGGACAATTTGAGAACTGCGAAGGTTATCGATCGGGTCGTACAGACTGCTCCCGTAGTGCCTGTGCCGACGCAGAGTTCTAGTGAAACGTCAGACTGTGTGGACATGACGAAAGTGTAATAGCATATTTTTACCCGTAGCGAGTAGGCCCATTGGATTGCTCCAGTGGGCCGATCCTCAAAACAAAGGATTTAAAAAGCCTGCGCTACGCTTACGATCCTGAACAAAAAGCTGCGGGTACTCACTGCACTCAGACGCGGATACGTTATCTGAACGCAGCGGCGATTGCGCCGCAGGCTTGTGTCGCCGAGTAGAATGGGGTCGGGCACTGGAGCTAACCCTCTGAAAGCACAGGAACTGTGGTCATTAGGTTTTGAGTGATATTAATGATTTACATTGGTTAGAGCGAGTGACTGACCCCAAAATTCCCCGGCAATTGTCTGCCGACGGCATAACTAGTCAGGCGACCGACTTGGCGCTCAAGATCTGTCTTCTGGTCATGGGAACTTACTCGCGCATAAATCGCTACCGCCCCAGGGCTTGGGGGAGACCTTTTGCTCAACGATAATAGTGCCAGTTGGGAGCTGAGTAGCAGGAACGGGGAGCTTACCTTGCTGCCACATGCGCCATGCGGTTTGATAAGCGATTCCTTGCGATTTGGCCCAAACCGAGAGTTTCATAGTTGAAATGTATGACTATAGATAATCATATTCAAATATAAATTTGTTAGCAGCTCGCAACCCCTTTTTCAGTAAAAACATCTTGACTGATGTCCCTTTTATGGGACATAAACGAGTCTTGGGGTGATAGATGCGGCGTGAAGAACCCGTACCAGTGCAGATCTATCCGCCCGTAAGAAAGATCATAAGAGATTGGCCTGTAGCCGCGCGACGAGAGCTGGGAGCCACTTTGCTTCGGTTGCAGCGTGGGGAATTGATCGGCATGCCAGACGTTAGAGCCATGCCTTCTGTCGCTAAAGGAAATCAATACCGCGTTGAAGCGTTTGCACACCTTTTTTCGCAACATTAAAGGTTAACGTCATGGTTAAAAAGTCCACAAAAAATACCGTCAACCGTTCGGCGCAGCAGATTGGAGAGGCTCTTGGTCTTAGTGAAGGCGATATTGCACTGATGGAATACAAAGCAGATCTATCGCGGATTGCGGTAAAATCCATTGCAGTGAGTAAAATGACGGTAAACGAGATCGTCGAGAAATCCGGAGTTTCTCGCTCCAAAGTTTCCGCGGTTAAAAATGGCGCAACAATTGGAGTATCAATTGATCTCTTGCTGCGCATTATCGCTGCTACAGGCACCAGGATTACAATCAGAGCGGCCTGAGACCTAGTGGGCATGAAAACAAAAAAGACAAAATTAGCAATGTCCGAAAAAAGCGATGCCTCCGCCTTCATGGAAAAGATCAGCGGTGGGCTACTTACGATCTCGGGGATCATCAAATCGCAACGAAAGTGTGATGAAATAAGCCAGCTGTAACCGCCCCACCTACCGCTTCCGCAACGTAGCTACAACTGCTACCGATAGTCCGGTAAGCTCTGCAAGACGCGCATCCGGTAGCAATTGAGTTTCAGGCGCACTTAGCAAGGCCATCAGGACTGATTTGGCCTTTTCATCGCTTCCCTCTGCCTTGCCCT
>JAPLFY010000008.1 GCA_026390435.1 Pseudomonadota bacterium | reverse complement strand
ACTCCGCTAAGTTTGCCGCTGAAACTCGAATAGTCACTGTTGGATATCACGCCCGCTGTTACCCCGGCAGCCGAGGCTAGCGGAATATTTAGCGTATGCACCGATCCCGTAGAGCTAAAAAGTGGACTGTTACCACTTGTACCCGTAGCAAAAGATTGGGTACTTACCGTCAGTCCGTTTAAGTTCGTAAGCCCTGCGCCGGAAACTCCAAGTGCCTGCGCCGTGCTACCGGTCCAGTATTTAACTTGACTCGTGGAGCTATTAAACCAAGTTTTACCTTTGTCAGGAGACATTGCTCCTGTGCTATCCAAGGAGGTAACCAATGTTGCCTCAGCCGTATTGTCAAATATGCCAAGTCCTAACGTCTTAGCTGTGCTGATTGTAACGTTGCCAGCATTGGTGATTGGCTGGCCGTTCATGTTGAGAGTTCCGCTCATCGAATCGCCAGCTTTACTGAGCGGAGTAAATCCAAGGGCTGAGATCACGTCCGATGATCCCGCAGCCGTAAAAGCTTTGGATCCATTGGTTTTCAGCAGCGAGTTTGCCGCTACGCCGCTTACCGTAAGACCTGCGAAGTTTGGCGTAGCAGACGTTCTAATATCCTGCACGGTATCTAGTACAACGCCGCTGCCGCTGCTGGTGACTGAAACGCCTTGGGTAGCGCCTTGGCTTACGGAGCCGAGGCTGTAGCCAGTGCCGTTACCGACCAAAATTTGGCCACTTGTTGGCGTCGAGGAAATTCCTACACCACCGTTTGCGGTAGGTAAGACTCCTGATACCGCAGACGACGAGCCAAGATTAACCTGCCCAAATCCAGGCTGACCACCCGAGCCCGCGACAAATACGTTATACTGCACGCCCGCTGCTGTTGACGACAGCGCACTGCTAGAGCCAATCACCACTCCGTTATTGGTGAATGCAGATACTCCTGTACCACCGTTAGCTAGGGGAAGTTGTCCAGTCGTGATTTTGCCCGCATCCAAATTGGGAATGTCACCGGCACTCAGTGAATCGCCAGCTACCACTTGGCCTTGCGCGTTTGTCGTCACTTTAGCGTAGGTTCCAGCATTGCCCACTGAGCTTAAACTTACGGTTGCCGTTCCACTTATGGTCGATACCGACACACCCGTTCCGGCGCCAACGCCGCTGAGTTTGCTGCTAAAGCTCGCATAATCGCTATTAGAAATCACCCCGCCTGTAACACCAACAGCCGAAGCTAACGGAACATTAATTGTATGAACCGTGCCTGATGAGTTAATCGCAGGACTTGTGCCAGCTGTTCCCGAGGTGAAAGTTTGAGTGTTACCAGTCAACCCGTTTAGATTTGTGAGTCCAGCGCCCGAAACTCCTAAGGCCAGCACCGAGGACCCGTTCCAGTATTTAATCTGATTAGTCGCGGTATTGAACCAAGTTTTACCTGCATCAGCGGCCGTGAGGCTGCTCGGGTCACTGCTGTTATTACTGAGCAGGAAAGTCTTAGCAGCAGCCATGCTGATGTTGCCCGTGTTCGTGAGATCGCTGCTTCCCATATTGAGCGCGCCGGACATGGAATCACCGGCCTTGTTAAGCGGAGCGAAACCGAGAGCGTTTTGCTTGGCGTTAAAAATCGTCCAGTCAGCAGAACTCAGATACCCATTTGCCGACCCGCTAGCCTGCGCCAATGAGATTTGACCGCTTGAAATACTGTAACTTAGTGGCGCATTAGCCGAGATCACACCTCGTGCCCGCGCGTCCGTGTAATAAAGATTGGTACCGCTTTCGGCAACGACTGCGGTGGTCAAGCTTTGCCCCAGCGCAGCGGTAACATCCGCAGCCGCAAGCGACAGCCCTTGCGTTACGCGTCCCTGAGCATCGGTGACGACTTTGACGTAGGTCCCTGCCGTTCCGACATTGGGCATACTCATCGTACCGCCGCTGCTTGCCGCTACTGCAGGAGTGCCCCAGATCAACTGACCGCTGCCATCTTTTGTTAAAAACTGATTGGCTGCTGGAAGGTTTCTCACCGAGAGACCGAGATTCCCGTTGCTATCAAATGCCACAGTTTTACCGTCCACAGGAATACGCAGCGCAAGAGGCACGAAACTATACTGCTGACGCGGATAAGTTTTACCAGCTGCGGTGATCTCGATAAAAACCGGACTACTAACGTCGCCAAAGATTTGCTGCACCTGCTCGGAGCTTAGTTCGAGGGGAAGACTAAACACGCCACTATTAAGGTCCACTGCGGTGAACTCGACCGGAGCAGTGAGGGTGCTACCACTGACAGCTGCGTTCCAAAACTTTACCGAGATATCGACTGGTCCATCGACTGGGGCACCCGTGGACTGCGTGAGACGCCCGCTATATGACACGGAAAAAGGGGCCGCGTACGCTTGCGAAAGGGAGACCAGGCTCGCCGCAAATGCCAAACTAAACACGCATAATCGGGCGCTGAGTGAGGCCCTCATCGTGCACAAGGCTAGTTGTTTAAAAGTCGACATAAGCAGACCCAAGATTTGTTAACGGGGTATCTCCCCTGTTATCCATCTCAGCTGTTCGTCAACAAGTTCCGAAAACTTTAGAAAAAAAGGCAATAATGCAATATTATTGGTATTCATGAGAGCGTTTTTTGTAACGGAAAAACCGCTTACCTTAGGTAAACAAAAAAATACAATCGTTACGGACACATGCGAAGCCCCTGAGATGGGAATGCGGCGCGCTCGACCGCTTCGCCCTCGGCCAGATGATTTCCTTGCCCACAGGGCCGTAATGACTCAGTTGCGACCCACGGATAAAAGAGACTCCAACTCGTCTCTGCCCATCTTTAATATTGTCGCAATCTGATCCAAGGACATGCCACCATCCATAAACTTGCGAATCATGGCCGCTTGGGCCCGCCGCTGGCCCAATTCGAGCCCCTTCTGCAGACCCTCATCACGCCCCTTCTGCAGACCCTCATCACGAGCTTCATCAAGCTCCATGCTGACGCGAAGCATGCCAAGCTCACGGGCGCGGGCGATCTGTTGTGCTTCGTCCATAGCAGAGATCTCTTTCAGTTTGTCAAAAGTCTTCTTAATGATGGGATCAGACATAAGGCCCTCGCTAGCGTTTGGCTGGGTAGCCTTCATGAAGAACTCGGCCCATAAATGCAGCCTATCTGGCTGAGCTTGGTGGCCTAGGTGGCCTGGCTGCCCTGGGTAAGTTGAAAGTAACTTAGGTAATTCC
>JAPLFY010000076.1 GCA_026390435.1 Pseudomonadota bacterium | reverse complement strand
CTTTAGGTACTGATCTTTGGTTAAGGCTATATGCCGCGCAAATTTTTCTACCGACATGCCGCAGCTAGGAGCAGCTCGGCGAAGCTCAAGCTCGCCAATGACCCTCAGCGACCGCATCGTCAGGGATTTTTCTTCCCGGTGAATTTTTTGAGCTTCGGCGATTAACTGAAGTAACTGCTCGCGGAAAGTCATCATAGGGCGGCTCCAACGCAAACATAAATTGCGGTTACACGACACTGACAACAGTTATGTACCACGAGTTTTTAAGCGTGAGTCGCGGTCGACCTTGCCGATGAAAAATAAATAACCGCTCAGATCGCCAACGATCAAAACTACTACGTTAAATTTTCAGCGGGATAAAAAAATTGGTCGACTATGGTTTTAGCGAAATAAATGCTCAATTTGAGGCCCACTAACATGCGTCAAGCAAAATGAACAGTAACTTGCAGATGTCCGCAAAAGACCTGACGAGAGTGATTGTGTCTAATCTCATGCCGCGCGGCAGCGGAGGTTGGCATGGTGAGTGTAGTGCCTAGGGTGAGGTCGAAAACTTAAACTTATTTGCAGAAGATCCAAAAGTAAGGAGCCAGCAAGCGTGTTCGACCAGCTCGGCTTCTCACCTGAGGAGAGCCGCAAGGCGCAGCTCAAGGTTAAGTTGCTAGGCAGCATCCTCGATATCTACCGTTCCAAAGGCTATACTCAAGCTGAGGTTGCGGCCCTCTGGAACAAGCCTCCGTCAAGGGTCAGCGAGATTCTGACCGGCAAGCTCCACCTAGTTCGCATTGGCACCCTGATCGATCTGCTCGAAAGCCTTGGGGATCTTGGGGTCGGGCACTTACGGCAACTCATTGACACCAGTAGCACACCACAAAACATGACTACAAAAGATCTAGGGCTTTCGCTAGCTTAGCGCCAGTGCCCGACCCCCTAGCTAACCAGCCTGAAGGCCGACAGCAAGGTCAAGGACGCAGCCATCGCTCAGCTCCATGCCTTTCTCTGCGGCCAATTCCCCAATGCGCCGATGTGTCAACCATGAGCGGGGGCCGCTTACCAGGTCAGACAGCTTTAGGCTGTCTTAAAACTCGCATAGGATCATATAGTTGCTCTATCTGATCGCTGCTAATTTAGGCGAGTAATCGACTGCTTAAGTAGGGGTGCGCCAAATTTGAAGTCTTGGCAGGTTATCTGGTCTCAGCATAGTCTTTACATAGTCATGAAATAGTCATATTGTGGATCGTGCGCAATCCACTAAGTAGGGTCACCTGGTGAAAAAAGCAAATATTTCGAAGATTAAGGCGGAGCTTAGTAAATATTTACGATACGTAAAGCAGGGGGAAGAAGTGCTGATTCTCGACCGCGAGCGGGTGGTAGCCAAGATGGTTCCCGTAACTTCCGCCGACGAAATACGGGTCATCCAGCCAGAGTACGATCTGAAGAGCACGATCGCCGCATGGAAAGGGCAAGTCTTTGATGAGCAGGGAGATATCGTCGATCTTCTCACGGCGGATAGAGAGGATCGGTTTTGAGCAATAAAGCGGCATTTGTTTACTATTTCGATTCATCGGTCCTGCTCCGGTACTCCATACGTCAGGTTCATGCTATTACCAACATCGAAAAGTATGCGAACGGCGCATCATCCAGCGTGATTGCAAGGGTCGAATGCATGCGTGTATTGGACCGGTGGCGACTAACCCGAGAAATCAGCGATGTTAAATTATCTGAGGCGCGATCGAGATGCCTAAAACTGCTCGGTAGTCTCCGCTTGGTGGAGTTGGATGCGGCGACACTCGAGTTAGCGAGCCAAACGTTTCCAATTGCGTTGAAGACCCTTGATGCCTTGCATCTAGCAACGGCACTCCGCCTGAAGCAGCAACTTAGAACCGAAATATTAATGATAACTCACGACCAAAAGTTAGCATTAGCCTCAGAGGCGCTTGGGATACCGGTTGTCGGGGCATAGTCTGACAATGGGCATGTCGGGATAGGGACAACGGCTCCAGCATCCAAACTGCAGATTACGAGTGGCGACATTTTACTTGGTGCAGGGAGCACAGATTATTCAAGTACGGCATCTCAATACATCGGTCGAAATCAGTCGAGTTCCTTCGCCGCGAGCAGCGGATTCTCTGGATTGGAGTTTGGTGGACCTGCCAGTGCAAGTGAAGGATATTTGGCGTTCCATACCCATGATTATGCGGTGAGCTCCGGCGAGCGCATGAGAATTGATAAGTCCGGCAACGTTGGGATTGGGACTACGGCGCCAATAACACCGCTGCAGGTATTCACGAACACTGACGCATGGGCTGCATCTTTCGGTGACGCAGGCACCACAGGTTCTATATTACGAGTTGCTGGTACTGCAGGTGGTAACGGTGGCTATGGGCTAATAGGTGTGTACAAAGGCGCTGGGAGCGGCAACTTGTCGTTGCAGAGAGATGGCGGCAACGTCGGGATCGGCTCGACCAGTCCTGGCCAACTCCTCACCGTGGC
>JAPLFY010000080.1 GCA_026390435.1 Pseudomonadota bacterium | reverse complement strand
ACTCAATCCCCATAGGGACGTCCCAATCCAGCTTGAGGCGACAGGCCCAATGATCACGCTGACCGCCATCGGTCATAAGCAGCGCCGCAACCGCAACTACCGCCGAGTATGGCCAGTCGCCCCAACCTCGGGCATAGGGACGACAGCCCCGGCAGCTAGTCTTGACGTAAGTGGCCAAATTAAAATTCAAGGCGGCACACCTGGCGCTGGTAAAGTGCTCACCAGCGACACAAACGGTTTAGCATCGTGGTCTACCGCGTCAGTAGGCACTATCACTGGCATTGCCGCGGGCTCGGGCTTAACCGGTGGTGGCACTAATGGCTCGGTGACACTTAATGCGGACGTAGGCACTACTGCTAACAAGCTCTTGCAACTAGATGCGTTAGCTAAATTACCAGCTGTTGATGGTAGTGCTTTAACCAACTTGAATCCGAACAGCCTATCTGCTGCCGTCGCCGTGGCTAAAGGTGGGACCGGTCTTAGCGCGGGCACTTCCGGCGGCATTCCTTATTTTAGCGGCAGCGGCAGCATGGCTTCCTCTAGCCTGCTCACCACCAACGGTGTGGTTCTCGGTGGAGGTGCTGGCACTGCACCCACAGCGACTGCATCCGGTGGAGCTAATTCTGTGCTGCGGGTCCCGTCTGGTGGCGGCGCGCCAGTATTCGGCGCCATCGATCTCTCTCAACCCGCCGCCGTCATGAACGCTCTAGCGGTAACTAACGGCGGTACGGGGACGACTACCACGCCCACGAACGGCCAGCTTCATATCGGCAATGGCAATGGATTCGCCTTGGCCAACCTTACTAGTGGCAGCAACGGCGGCGTCACAGTGACAAATAGCGCTGGCGCCATCACCCTGGACACTCCGCAAGACCTACGCGCCACGGCTTCTCCGACCTTCGCCACAATCAAGGCGACGACCGCGATTCAGTTCGCCGACGGCACCAACCAAACGACTGCTTCAACGACCTATGGCTGTATCGCCTATAATCAGGCAAGTTTCGACGGTACATCCACCTATTTGACCATCCCATCGTCCGTGCCCAATCAATTAAACAGCTCAGGCTTTACTGGGTTAACCTTCGCAGTTTGGGCTAATTACAGCTCGGCTTCTGGTGCGGCGTCTCGACTCTTCGACTTTGGACTTGGTCAGGCCAATAGCAACATAATTTTATTTCGTGATAACTCAACTAAAACTCTTTATCTTCAGGTCTTCGTTGGCGGCACTGCTAGCACTCTTACAGCTTCTGGAGCGGCAACAGACAATGTTTTGGTTCACTATGCCGTGACCTTAAGTACAGCTGGTTTAGCAAAGATATTTAAAAATGGATCGCTAATCGCCAGTGGTACCGTAAGTGTGCCGACCGCCTTTAACCTGACACAAAACTACATTGGTAAGTCCAATTGGACAGGAGATGGCTTATTTGCTGGTCAAATGAGTGATGTTCAAATCTATAAGACCGCTCTTGCCGATGCAGACATTCCAACAATCATGGGTGGTGCGACAAAAGCAAATCTCATTGCTCGTTACTTAATAGGTAGCGACACTCTTGATAGCTCGGGCAACTCGCGAAATGCGACACTAACTGGGGCCCTGGGATACAGTACCAGGAGCGTCAGTTGTGGTGTGCCTGCGAGCGGATGGGTTAACAGCGGAATTAATGTTGCATACTCTACTGGCAACGTCGGGATCGGCACAACCGCACCATCCTCAGCTCTACATGTGAACGGCAATGTCACCGTTTCGGGTTCACTGAATTTGGGGGCATCGGCGGCATCGAACGGCTACGTTAATCTACCCAATGGCATTGTCCTACAGTGGGGCAGCTCGACCAGCAATACCACCGTAACATTTCCAATTGCGTTCCCCAATAACTGCTTCCAAATTACAGCATCTGATTCTGGAGGGGGGAATGTGCCGTTCGGGACGAGCTCACTTACTAAGAACAATTTTTACTTGAGCTCCAGCAACTCCGTTTATGTTGCGCGCTGGATCGCTATTGGCAATTGATATTGGAACTGGACTAAGCCCGAAGAGCTCGTCGATGCGCCGAGCCCTTCGGGCGACTTCCTGACTCATACTCCCATAATCTTACACAACTCTGGATTTGCACGGCGAAAACGTTCGTAAATGAACTAAGCCCGACGTGCTCTCCGCTTCGCTCCGTGCCCTTCGGGCGACTCCTAAACTCACACGCCCATAATTTCGCATAGCTTTGGATTCTCTTTTCTAAACACCTCGATCTCCAAGCTTGCTGCGTTGCC
>JAPLFY010000033.1 GCA_026390435.1 Pseudomonadota bacterium | reverse complement strand
CTCAATCCCCATAGGGACGTCCCAATCCAGCTTGAGGCGACAGGCCCAATGATCACGCTGACCGCCATCGGTCATAAGCAGCGCCGCAACCGCAACTACCGCCGAGTATGGCCAGTCGCCCCAACCTCGGGCATTGGGACTACAGCGCCTGGGTTAAAGCTGAACATTACAACCACCACGACCAACGATGGCATCTTCTTGAATAGTAACAATGGCAATTGGTTGATGTTAATCAGTAACGCAACTGCCGGAGCATACAACAGTATGACGCAAAGTGCTGACCGTGCTCTCATTTACGGTAGCGCCAGTATTGGTAACCCTGGTGGTGGTTTTGTGATTGCCCCATGGGCTGGTGCGACTTCTGGGCTGCGCCTTGATGCTGCCGGCAACGTCGGGATAGGGACGACGACCCCTGCCGCAGCCCTTGATGTGGCAGGTGATGTACGCGTCGGCGGCAACATTACCCAGGATGCGTGGAGCACGCCGACGTTTGTGAATAGCTGGGCCAATTACGGCGGTAGTTGGGAGACCGCGGGTTACTATAGGGACAAAGAAGGGGTGGTGCGTCTAAAAGGGCTTGTCGCTAGCGGCACCGCGGGCGCGGTCATCTTCTATTTGCCCGCAAGTTATCGACCCTCGTTGGGTAAACACTTCGCGACGGTAGCGACCGGTGCTTTTTGCGTTTTGCAAATACTACCGGAGGGGTCCGTTGTAACTTACTCAAACTGCGGCAACGGTTGGATCAGCCTTGATAATATCAGCTTCCGCCCCTAATACGCAGCGGCGCGTCGGGATTGGGACTACTAACCCAGGTCACTTGTTGCAAGTGGGATCTGGGGCAGCCGATGGTCAGACAGTTGCTATTCGGGGCTATTCAACGGGTACTGAACTGAACTAAGCCCGACGTGCCCTCCGCTTCGCTCCGTGCCCTTCGGGCGACTCCTAAACTCACACGCCCATAATTTCGCATAGCTTTGGATTCTCTTTTCTAAACACCTCGATCTCCAAGCTTGCTGCGTTGCCGACTGGCTCGATACTTTTGAACGGTAGCCAGGCTTCTTGGGGGCTTCTTGGGGTCGGGCACTTACGGCAACTCATTGACACCATTAGAACATCACAAAACCTGACTACACAAGATCTAGGGCTTTCGCTAGCTTAGCGCCAGTGCCCGACCCCCTAGCTACTAAGCTTTGGATAACTATCTTAAAACTCGCCTTGGATCAACTAGTTGACGGCATGGACTACTTACATTATTATGTAAGTATAGGACGGAGTGAAATGCGTCGCGTTTACAATGCAAACCTATTTGTTAATGAACGGCGCATTACAAAAATTGTGATTGATCCTCATTATGAGGAGAAACATGCATCGTCGGTCTCCGACACTATCATCATGACGCTCGTTGATCGATTGGACGGGATACAATTTACCGCTAAGGCCGTGGACGGCGGTTTCGAATACTATGCGACCGAGCCTCATTTCTATGAAGGCAAACCCTACCGCCTCATCTGGCTGCTTCCAGAACAAGGAGACTATTTAGGGATCGTCAATTGCTATAGGAGACCTTATGTCAGGAAGTAAAATAAAAATGCCATCGAAAAAGACGATGCGCGCGATGGATAAGAAATTAAAGAAGGGCCAGGCATCCTTTCTCTTACCACCAGACGCTGATGCTGTGGCTCGAACCAAGTACGAGCTGTGCCGGCAGATCGTCATCTTCATACATGCGAAGGATATTTCACAACGGGATTTGGCTAAAAAGATTGGCATTCCGGAGACAAGGGTAAGCGAGATCGTTCACTATCGAATCGAAAAGTTTACCGTTGATCGTTTGTTGAGCTATTTGGAAAAATTGAATCCTAAGGTGGTCCTGAGGGTTGCTTAAAGACTCAACCTTAGCTAATCAGTTCTACATTGGTAACGGCGCTGGCGGTTTTCCCGTGGTAATAAATTCTAGCAACAACGTCGGGATTGGCACGACGAATCCGGCACAGAAGTTGGAAATTAGTGGAACGGCTCTCACAGACGGAATCAAGTTTCCGGATGGTAGCTTTCAGGTTACCGCCAACAAAACCTTGGCAACCACGTACTATGTCAACTCCACGCGCTCCGTCTTCACTGCCACTGTGTCGCCAAAAGATCTAGGGCTTCTTGGGGTCGGGCACTTACGGCAACTCATTGACACCATTAGCACATCACAAGCCATGACAACAAAAGATCTAGGGCTTTCGTTAGCTTAGCGCCAATGCCCGACCCCCTAGCTAAAGGGCCACCATCAATCATACCGATAGCCTTACCGAGGGCTTTGATCGATGGGCGCAGTGGCTAACGACAACCGAGTGGAACTGACGGTAGACAGCGAAGTCTTCCATAAGGCGGTGCGTATCATCGTTGATCGCGACGAAATACTGTGGCTAGGTTTTGATCCATTCAGCCAAATTGGCATGTTTCAACAAGATGATGTCCCTGCTCTATTAGCTTTTTGCGCGGGCAACTCTGAATACCATATCGTGACGTACACTTCGAGCGACTGCTACGTTAACCGTTTTGTGCCAGGCCAGCAGATCTATATGCTGGCTAAAGGCGATAAAAATCCATATTTGGCCCACAACCCGTGGATAAATCCAAAACATCACCTAATCGAGGAAGACGTCTTCAGTCAGCTTGGCCGCGAACCTGACCAGATCCGGAGACGTCGTAAGCCCAAGCCGTGATTTTTCAGCCTGGATGAATTTGATGGGGATTTTTTTGCGATGAAGATTCGCATACCTTAAGAATATTGCATAATCGGTGGAATGCTCACCAAGCCTCCGAATCTCACGCACTGTCAATCGTTCAAATATAACCCAAGCATCAAAGTGATCTTCAGAGCTGTAGTTCTCTATCTGCTGCTTTACTATCTCCCAGTCATCAGTCGTAAACGTGTTTATAACTTTGCCACTACGGGCTGTGCCAATCTTCTGTGTTGGTATCTGCATCAAGGGTCCTCCACTCTACGCAACGAAAGACTCTTAACAGCAGCAAATCATCGGAAAGAAGCGACATCAGCAAATCTTTCTTGGATGTCTGGGAACGACAAACGCAGGGACTGTCGATAATGGATAGATAATGGGGTCGGGCACTTACGGCAACTCATTGACACCATTAGAACATCACAAAACCTGACTACAAAAGATCTAGGGCTTTCGCTAGCTTAGCGCCAGTGCCTGACCCCCTAGCTCCCAGAAGTTGCGAGAATTTGGCAAAGATTCCAGCAAGACGAGCAAGCGCATGAGCTTTCAGACGACCACTTCCGGTTGGAAAAGTAGCGCCGCTTGATTGCCGAAATATACTCGCTCTTAAGTCCTCGGAGGCTTGGGTGGCCCAGCAACTGGCCGCCCCGGCGCATCAGACTTTACAATCGCCATCAGTGAATTAGCTACCACATCGAAGTGACGCAAATCCTGTTTAGCATCGCTATATAAACGTTTGTAGTAGAAGTAGTTGCGCAAGACCAGCTTCACGTAACCACGCGTCTCTTTGTAGGGAATACGCTCTACAAAGACGAGAGGATCTTTGGTCGGCAGGTTGGTGATCCATCGCTGCGTTGCTGCTGGGCTAGCATTATATGCTGATAACACATAAATCGGGCTTAGATACTTCTCGAGGAGCGACCGCACATGATGCACTCCAATTTGGAGGTTGGTATCGGCAGTAAGGAGCCCCAGTGGCGATGAAATGCGCCGCACAACCTCGCGACGTAAATCTGGTGGCATGTAGCCGGAACCGATGCGTCGCATTTCTAATTCTGCAGTCTGGGGCATAATCTGCATGAGCCCCATAGCGCCCACGGGTGACCGAGCTAAGGGGTTAAATACGCTTTCCTGGCGAATAATCGCGAATACAAAATCTGGATCCACACCAGCCTTAGCCGCTAAAGATCTGACTTCCTGTGCATAACTTTGTGGATAAAGAATGCGCTCAAAACCGGATGGTAAACTGCCGCGGTAAGACCTTGGCAGCACATCATATATTTTCACCGCATCCAGCCAACGCCCTGATGCATGCATAACAAGGGCTTTGATCACCAGCTTTTCCGGTTTTCCGTCGGCGATGTCGACTTCTTCCATCTCACAAATAGCATCTTGGTGCATGCCAATGCGCATCAGTGCATCAACGCGACGTACCTTTTGTTGATCTTCGGACGAAAAGGGTTCAAGTAGCATTTCCGGTCGAAATGCTGGTGTTCTTGCTGGCTGCAACGCTAGATGCTGGCCGATAGCTTTCTCTAGCATGTAGTGCCCGAGCGCACCGTAGTAAGTCGAGTAATATTCCGATGCGACACGACGCCACATTTCACTGGCTTCGCTAAATTTATTTAGCTCTAAATACGCCCGCCCCGACCAAAAGAGAGCGAAAGACAATACTGAAGCGGAGCGTTCGTCGACAGGAACGTCTGTTTGACTGTCAATCAGACCTTTGAGCGGCACGAGTACCTTGCTCCACTCGCCGCGACTAGCACGAATTACGCCGAGTGCCATCAATGCCTCGTCGTAATTTTCTTGTTTAGCGTAGCGAGTTAAATAATCTTGATATAGGTTTGCAGCAAGCTCTTGATCGCCTTCATTTTCTGCGATCCGTGCCAACGAATACAAAGCCCTCGCTTCATACTTCGTAAACTTGCCACTCGCCTTCTCCGCTACTTCTTTAAAAGCGGCTCTGGCGTCATCGAATTTGTTGTGGGACCAATCGATGAAACCAAGCCGAAGTCGAGCTTCGGCCCATCCGTCAAAGCCATAGGTGTCATTCATTGCCTTGGTGATGTTGCGCCAGAATTCTGCCCGCAATTGAGTGTCACTTGCGCGAAAGCAGCCATCGATCACTTTGCCAGTATTGGTCGCATCCGTCAGCGACCCTAAGCCCTTGGTCAGGCGCAAGCCCTCAAGCATCGAGTCTTTAGCCTTAGCGCACAGCTTCTTTCCGGCAAACTGCCGCGCCTTATTGAAGCTCAATTCGGGCTCGTGATTATCAATAGCCTTACCAGTCTGCTCGGCGAGTTTACTCAGCCAAGGAGTCGACTTTATCAATGCGGGATAAGGCTGCGCCATCGCCAGCAGCTGTTCACCGATAGCCTTCTGGCTCTGGTCTGCAATATTGGCCACAATCCGACGCACCACAACCTGCTTGAAGCTCCGCGAACGATAACGATCCACACGTAATAGCAGCGCTTTAAGATCGTCGTCACTCAGATGCGATAAGTTATCCCTATTAACTTCAGTCAACAAACTCTGCTTACTGGCACAGGTGCCAGCGGCGGTCTTCGCAAATCGCTGCGCCACGTCGGCCCTAGCAGTCGGATCCAACTCCGGCGATTTCAACATATTTAGATAGAGAAAGGGCAAGAGCGGATGATTCTGCGTTGATAACTGGCCGCTCGCAGCATCAGCTTTAAGTTGAGTGAGCGCTGCGTCAATGATGCTGCGAGGCGTTTCCTTAGGCTTTGCCGACATAGCGGCGGACTTTGGCGGGCCAACCAGTTCGGTCGGGTCATCGGCGTCTTCGTCTTCCACTTCAGATGCATTCAGCCGCGCTAGCTTCAAAAAGGCAGCGGTAACTTGGTCCTGTTTGGCGACAAATTCGGTAAATTTGTCCTCGGGTAGCTCCATTGGCGACGGCTTAATCTCGTGCTCCGCCAGCCACGCATCAAGCGCCGGATCGACTGGAGTCGGGCCTGAAGTAGCCCGGTTTAGAGGGTAACTATCAGGTAAAGCTGAGGCATGCAGAGTCGGCGCCCCAACGCCCACACATATCGCACCAGAAATGAAAACTAGGCGAACGCTCATACGACTTGGCCCATTCATCGCAATGTGTACCTATGGTACCTTAGGTCGGAAGAAAGCTACCAACCTTGAGCTTAAGGCAGAATAATTCTCTCAAGCCATCATAGCTGGCGATGGCCAGGCCTGCCTAGAGCAGTAACGGTGTGTACTGCTAATCTCTTGTAACGAAGTGCTTTACAGGCACTAAATTGTCAGTAATGTTAGAAGTGTCAAATACTCGGGGTACCTTATGAAAGAACGCAACCTAGCTGCTAAAGAATTCGATCAAATTCAGGTACTTCTGGAGCGTTTAAGCACCAATGTCTTGGATCAGCTAAAGTCGCTAGAGGAAGCGTCGACGCAAGACGACACAGCCCGCCTAAGGCTGATTGTCGAACGCGACCGCGAGATTGACACCCTCGAATTGACGATTGACCGTCTGGCTCGCAGCTTTATGGAGCTCAGGGCGCCACTCGGGCCTGATTTTCGCTATATGATGATGGTGCTGGAGATCGCCGGAAATCTTGAACGCATAGGTGACTGCGTTGAATATGTGGCGCGGCATGTCAGCGCCAGTCTCAAGCTTAAAACCTTACTGCCGCAGGGCTGGCAGCTCCTTTCCACGATGATGTACAAATGCCGCGAACTACTCGAGCTGGCACACTCCGCATGGCAACGCACGGATGTCCGCCTGGCGGAGCGCCTACCCCATCAAGATGACGAAGTCGACACGCTGCAAAAGCAGGCGCGGGCTCTCATGATTGAGCAGGTACGCGCCAACACCATCGACGTAGAACTAGGCCTAGAAATCGTGCTGATAGCCAACAAATTAGAGAGCATTGCCGACATCAGCTCCCACATCGCCGAAAGCGTTGTGTTCGTAGCCCAAGCTCGCCAGATCCGCCATGAGAAGCGCAAAGGCCAAGTAGTTGAGCAAGACTGATCTCGCCAAAACCAGTAAAGATCAGCTAAAGCCTTTATTATGGCTATATTTTTCCAGTGCCAACCATAGCCACACCGGATTCCGCTTGGATTAATAGCCGGTGCTGCAGGCCTTCGGCCTCGCTCGATAAATCCTGCAGCAGAGGCTCGAGGCGATTGAGCAATAGACGGGCGCAGGCTTTCCAGTCGGAGTTAGCGCGGGCCAAAGTCACCTGCATCAAGACCCGGCGCATCAGACCTGCTATACCCTGGATGGCCGCCATCTCGGGATAACTGGAGTCGATTAACCCGCTAATATGCTCGAGCAGTTCGCAGATCAAATTTAAATCTTGGTTGATTGAATCCAGCTCTTTTGGTCGCTGAGTGCCTCGCGCCTGCCAACAGGAGACCGCTAGAGTCTTTAGACCAGCACTGATCGCACTAGCCAGGTTGCGCATCGCATCCAGCGTCTGCGCTGTCAACTCAGCCGGTGAATCAATCTGAAACTCTAACTTTGTCGCCTCTGACAGTTCCGCCTTGCCGCTAGCCCCAAGATTAGCGTGATCATTCACCAACGCTTCGTTTAGCACTACACGCGTGATCATGTGACCAGCCGGCACGAGGGTAGACTCTACCCACACAATGGCTTCACGCAGGGTCCGGACGGGAACCGGAACCGGTACTTTTTTATTGTTGATGATGATCTTTTTCAGCATATCAGGCGTTTAGCGTACCTGCTACGGGGTCAGCCAGACGCGCAATTTGCTGCGACAATGCCTGTGCCCGCTCATTATATGGATCGATGGAAACAATTCGATCGACTAAGTTCTTCGCCGACTGATGGTCCCCGACTTTGAATTTAATCACAGCCAAGGTGTAGAGCATGTTGTGATCGTGTGGATGCAAGCCAATGTACGTTGCTAAAGCCTGCTGAACCTCGTTGAATTTGCTACGCTCGCTAGCAATTTGCACCAAGGTGAAAAGTGCTGCGGTGTTCTCTGGGTTGCATTCCAATGATTTCACCACCCAACGGCTGGCTTCATTAAGCTCACCCATGCCTTGAAACCCAAGGCCCAAGCCAAGGTTGGCCATTTCGTCGTCAGGCGCAAGGCTAACAGCTTTTTGGAAGTGCAGTACCGCTGTATCATAGGTGCCGCGAGTCAAACTGATGGTACCAAGTCCAACAAATGCCTTCGATGAGTATGCATCGAACTCAATTGCCTTCATATACGCCTGTTTACCGCCGTCACCATCGCCCAACTTAGTGAAACAGTCGCCAATCAAGCGATACAGATTTGCTTTGTGGTGAATCGGAATATCTTTAATCTGGAAGATAGACTCAATCACGTCAATCGCCGCCAGGTACTGCTTCGAGTGTACCTGCGTCTCCACTTCAAGAACTTGATGATCGAGCGCATTCACATCGATCGTCGGTGTCTGACGATTCACTGCGGCAAACACGTCCGTCATGTTGCGACTGACTTTCGCCTTGGCGTTTTTTAGCAGCTGCAAATTCTTAGCCGCGATGTCGATACGGAGACTTTGAGTAGTAGCCGCTTTGCGGATAGCCTTAGCTAAAGACTCCGGTGACCCCTGGCAAAAATCAATGCGATGTTTGCCGATCATTTCTTCAACGATGGGACCTCGCGCCGCAATAACCGGGACACCGTTGGCTGTCGCTACAGCGAGTCGGTATGGGTCACCATCGACGCGGTCACGTGCTGGGTTTGGTGAGTAGAACAGAAGATCAGCGGCAGTCAAAACCTCTTGGAACGCATCTCTACTCGGTGCCACATAGACAGCCTGACGATCGAGACCAAGGGTAACCAAGCGGTCACGGATCTCCGCTGAGAAACTACCAATACCACAGAAGACGATCTTCATGCGGGCAGCTAACGATTTATCCGAATACTCAAGTAGCTTCATCGCATGCACTAAATCCAGCAGCGACTCTTCCCACTCGATCTGACCAAAGTGCACGACGACGAAATCGGTGTCGGCTAAACCTAACTTAGCTACAGCCTTGCCCCGAGCCTTGGCTTGCCTTTGAATGCGGGGCTCAACATAAGGCGGGAATGAAACGATGCGCTGAGCCTCGACACCCTCGATCACCAGCGCTTGGCGTGCCGCTTCCGTCTGAACCAAGAAGGCGTCCGCTGCGTTCATGACTTCGCTACGAATCGTCCGCATGTGGGTGATATCTTCGCCCGGCATTGGCGTTAAGTTGTCGATCCATACGATGAGACGGAAGCGATTGCGCCACTTCGCCTTGACGGCTTGGAATGCATACATTCCAAGGCGTTCCTTGACGATCACGATGTCAAATCCAGTCAAAGCCTTTTCCAGCCCAGGAAGATACGTCGTATTTTCACTGTGGTCGGGTAAGGCTATGCAGGTCAGCTGATCGAACCTACTCGTCTGCGTCAAGTAACCTACGATCGACTCGGAGGTAATTACTGTGACCTCGTACTCGGATGCAGTCAGAAGAAATTGATCAATTTCCTCGACCGACGGCAACGTGCCGTACACAAGTGCGAGTTTTTTTTGAGCTCCGCTGTTGGACACCATGAGAACCTCCTTGAGGCCGTGGAAAAGCGCCTTGATTAGGCCGACTGCTCAAAACGTGGAAGTTCCGGCTCGCCGGAACGATAGCAGGTGATTTTCTGACGCGCGATTTGCAGCTTTTTGACTAGTTCAGCAGTATTGGCATGCGCAGCGGTGACTGCTGCGGCTATTCGCTCATCAATCTTGCGGATGTCTTGCCAGATGGCTGATACTTCCGCGTCTTCACTGAGTTCGATGAGCGAGCCCGACGGTAGATGTGTTTCTGCCACCCTAAGATTATGAAACGCTGCAGTACGCCGTTTAAGCCAGGTATTGCCCTCGTCAATCCGACCGGCTTCGAGGCTGGCTAACGCCGCCGCGCCGCGATCGCGATAGACGCGCAAAATACACCTAACTTGATGGGCGAAATCCGCCATAGAGGTACGCCGTGTGATGATGAGATTTTATGATCTATATAATATTCTAGGGCATGGAGGTGAGTGAAGTCAAAATTCGCCCGGAGCGGGCTTCAAAGAGGTACGGATTTCCGGCTGCCCATAGTTACTAGGCAGACGGTAAAAGACTTTAGAAAGTGGTCACTGCCGGCTCGTCTAGTGACCCACGAACCTGCATGGTCAGCCTACCCTCACTGGTGGCACTACCCGTCATAGCATCGATCAAAAAGCCGAATTTCTCTTTTAAACCCGCATTTAGCCTAAAAATAATTTTCATATCTAGTTGTGAGGCCCCTGGCTGAGACCGCAGCATGACTTTGCCATCCGCTAATAATTCGAGTTCCTCCGCAATAAATCCAGAGCTACGATCGATGACCACACTCCCATTCTCAACTTTTGCCTTAATCAAAGCCTTTTTAAATACTTGATCCGGCAAACCCAAAGACGGATGGCTTAGCTTTAAAACAGCGTTAGTCAGATGCAAATCCGCATTTCCGGTCGATTGAATTGGATTTTTTGCATCCAATTTGAAATCAGCACTACCGTTAAGCAGTGCTGATACGCCAACCGCGGAAAGCAGAGGTGCCACCATGGGATTGGCTGTGGGTGACGACGCCGCTAGGTTCAGCGCAAACGACACCAAACCATCGAGAGGGAAGTTTTTTGCTTCGATATTCAGCCGTTTGGGGGCCGGATTACCGCCCACCAAATCAAAAATACTAAAGTTTACGGAGACGCTTAGATCACCCTTCCCCGCAGAGGCATCCAGTGATAGCCCAAGTTGGCCAGCAAACAAGCCAAGCACACTAACTCGCGCCTTCAGTCCCTTGATTTCAAGACTGGCTGATCCGTTTGGCGAATCCACCCGAATATCTTCTGCCTTCACGCCCAAGGGCAATGCCGCTGACATATCACCGATTTGTACGTTATAGCCGGTGGCCTTTGAAATCTGTGCCGCTACTGCCTCTTTCAGCACTTCGTAGGGGAAGGTCAAAAAAAGGAACAGCATAAAGCTAAGCCCAAACAGCAAGCTCATTAGGGTAATTTGCAGCGTCCTGCGCGTTCGCATGTTCATGAGACTCCCTTTGCGCAGCACTATCTTTCACCTGCTGCTGAAAATCAGTGCAGTATCTCAACGATTTCAACGATCTCAACGGTCGCTATCGTATCCGCGCACTTTTGCCTGACTGTCAAAATACAGCTTCGTGCCGTAACGGGCACGGATCTGCAAATCCTGGACTCGCAGGTACTTATTCGACTTTTCCACTTCGACCAAAAAGCTCAGCAAGCGCGGTATCGAAATATTGGGCATCCGCATCTCGACGCGCACTTCTTGGAAGCGTTCGGCGAGTGGATTATCCGCAGGGAGCGGCGACTTGCTATCGCTTAATCCTTCGATAGTGACACCCTGCTCGTTGGCAATCTTCTCAAAAAATGGTTTCAAACTGACTTGCTTGGTCTTGCGCTCGACCATGTCCACTAACTTTTCAAAGTTACGATTTTCTTGTTCATACATCGCTTTTTTGGACTGCAGCTCGTGCAGCGCAGCAAAGCTAGAGGACAGATCATTTTTTAGGTGGGATACCAGGGAAAAATAAAGCCCGAAGACCATGACGACCAATAAAAACACGACACCTATGCTACCAGCCAGCGCTGCCGTACGCTGATTCGACGACAGCTTGTAAAAGCTGTCCATGAGAAAATCTAGCTTTTCATTATTCACGCCGAATAGGCGTTTTTGTGCCACCTTCAGGTTAACCTGAATTTGACCTTTTAATCTGTCGGCAAATGTCGCAACGACACTCATGATATCTCCGCGCCCGATGACTTAGGCTTTGGCACCGGCGGCCGGATCCCCGGCATAGTCCGCATTAATAGTAAATTCAATAACCTTGTTATCCGTGCCTGGTTTAGGGCTAGACTGCTTATTCTCTACAGTTTTGAGTAGTGCAGATTTTTTCACCGAGTCTAGGATCTTGTCTACTGATGCGTAGCTGTCGGTTTCACCGCGCATGACCAACTTACCACCGCCCGTAGCCAGGGTATTGTACTGATAAAGAGTCACGTCCAGCTTAACATCTTTCGGAATGACCTCGCTCAGCGATTTCAGCAAAGTAAGGGCTGGACTTGCTGCGTTTTCCTCGATAAATGTGGCGACGGCCGAGTGCTTGAGAGTGATCTCTTTTTGCAGCTTCTGCACGGAGTCGTTGCGTAGCTTGTCAAAGGTGAACTTACCCGCAACATACTGACTCTTTGCCGAAGGAAAGATTTGCACGTATTCCTTCAAATACTGCACCCGCAAGGCATCAATTTGGCGCTTATAAAACCAGTATTTCACACTATAGCTAACGCACATCAAGACGATGGCTGCCGCCACCACCCGAAAGGCTACGGCCGAACTCTTCAGTATTGATTCATAGTTTTGGACAAAGGCAAATTCACCCTGACGAAGGTTAATCTGCGAGTGCCTCTTGGCCGACCCAACCGCCCGCATACCTATGGCTATACTCTGAGGCATGATTGCCATGTGCTTGGCTAGGTCGGGGTTAATCTGCAAATCTGTTTTATCAATCCGATTGGGCTCAGCCGGAATCTCTAGCTGCTCTTGAAGATAGATGTCAAAGTTCTTAATTCGGCTCGTGCCACCAGATACGTAAAGACGCGATAACGGCGTTTTTTCCCAAGTTTTGAACGCATAAAATGTTCGGCCGAGCTCTTTAACTATGGCATTCGCTGCCAAAGTCATCCGCTCAGCCACCATTTTATCGTCACCACTCAGGTCAGAGCCAGAGTCTTGGTCGCACAGTACTCGCGAGACGCGGTGCTTTACTCTTTGCGCCTCTGAGAAATTAGTTTCAAGATCGCGTGCTAAAAACTCAGTCAAATACCGGCCACCAAGATTGATGGACCTAAACATCCGTAAGACGCCGTCTTGGACTATACAAAGCGACGTCTTCTCATGGCCAACATCGATCAAAGCACAACACTCACCTGGTGCCGCTTCGATATAAGGAGCCAGGTTATAAAACGCTAAGCTATCTACATCAACCAGCTTTGGATCGATATTTATCCGCTGCAAATGCTCGAGAAAACTGCGAAGAAAGTTCTTTCTTGTGAGTACGGCCAAGGCCACAGTCATGCCATTCATGGTACCAAGGACCTGGTGGTCGATGATCATGTCGTCCATGTTGAACGGTACGGCATCCTCTAACTCGGACATGATCGCAGCTTCGATCTTCCGTGGGTCAGCAAAATTAAATGACATCACACGGCTGGAAATATACTGACCAGGCATGGCCGTGATAATCCGGTCTGCCTTCAGATTATTTTCCTGAAACAGCTGCTCCATACACGCGGGAATCACGACGTCAGGGTCGAGTTCATCCACATGTGGAATGATATTTTCGTAAAAATTGGCAATCTCATACGATTTGAACGTATTGACAATTTCGACCGCTTTGATCGAATAACTGCCTATATCGAGTCCGATGATGCGTTGCATCCGAGACTATCTCCCTGATTTTCTCATATGTTACATTTTCTCATCAGATCACCTTCCAGTAAAGGATACGGTAAGCAAAGGGTTCGTTTTTCTGCGGATTCGGCATCACCCGCTCAATCACAGCAGTCAGTCGCTTGCTACTGCCACCCACCGTGCCATCGACCTCAATACGGTAGGTCATGCTGTACTGCTTAAACCAACCGCCACGATTGGTTGCTTCGCCGGTGTTCCCATTATTATCACCACCGGCGTAACACAAAAGGTTCCTTAGGGTATCTGCGATCTTTTCGCCCGGTTGACTAATGTTGCTACCTTCTTCATCACGCTTTTTCAAAGCCAGGGCGACTTTCTCCGCGCAGTCCCCCCTAGTCTCCGGGAATAAACACTGGAGCAGTCCGCGCTGAGAGGTATTGATGTTCATCTGAAACGAACTCGCATCCGTCGATCCATGCTGCAGAGGAAAGCCCGTAATGTACGGTCCAAACACCGCCTGTAGTTCGGCGTCCCAGCCTTCGACCATGCGTAATTCTTCCACAGAATCGATCGGAGCGGACTTAGCCATCTGTTTGGGGACACGCCTCTGATAGGGCTCGTTCTTGTCGTTAAAGCCCGATTGCTCATCAGCTTTTGGATCTTTTTTGATGTAATCTTTAATGCGGTAAGCAAGCTCCCGCGGGTTCAACTTCTTTTGCTCAAGGAACTGTTTTTCTGCCGGACAGGAAAAGAGCGCCTCCAGCATCAGCATGACCTGACTGCACTTACCGCTAAAACAGTTATTGACGTTGATACGCTGGGATTCGTCGGTCACGTTAATCGTGAAGAAACCGTCGAATTCTTTTAGCTTGGCGAGCACGTCATCATCCATGACGGCGTTCAGATTAAACTCTTTTTGAAACTGGGACATCATCTCGGCTGTCTCACCGCCCAGCGGCAACCCGTTCATGACAGTCCAAATATCACCTAGTCCCGTACTCAACTGCGCCTTTGGGTCTTGTTGGGCCTGATAAAGTTTATAGGCTAAATCTGACGAGAGCAGCAGAGTCGCAATATTCATGCCCGACTTGACCATGTACTCAGCTTTGACGTTGTCCTTAACCTGCGTCGCTAAGGTTACATTCACACGTGAAGACAGAATTAGATCGCCCGTAAACAGCATCATGATGGAAGTAATCATGATCGCTATCAACAGGGCAATGCCCCTTTGCCCAGGTTTCTGGGAACTGAGAGAGGCGCCATCCGAGGGATTTTCGTCGACATCATCGGCTACCGGAAAGCCAAAATAAACCTTCGGAAAGCGCCGCCGCACCTTATGCGAGGCTGACTCAGCCGAAGAGTTTAATTTGTCATTCTTATCAGTCACAAGGCTCCCCAGCGGATATTTTTATCGCGCTCTTTGAGCTCTGCAAAGTCGATCGAACGAGTCAGATAAATCACCGTATTAATTTTTTCGGTCGCTATGTCAGCAACGGCCGGATCCTGACTATCCCCATCAAAGCGGTCCATCACGTATGCTTCGACTGTAACGCGTACAAGCCGGGGGATTAAATTGCGAGTCTCGCTGCGACTAGTGTCCCAGCCGTCTTTTGACCAGCGATCGCCGTTCCAACACTCAACGGTAAAGGACTTCACACCAGAAGCTAATACCCGAGGTGCCGGATCTTCTTTAATGTCTAGCGGAATCACCGGAGTCTCTGCCCGATATAGATCTTGCCGGCCAGGCGCCGTCTTGGAGTCCTTCAGTTGATAGACAACCATCGTCAGGTCTGACTCGTAGGCATTCGCCAACATCGGTTGATGGGTCATGGTGGTCAGCCCCAACTTATCGCCATTAACTCCGGACTTTTCCACTTTGAACAGCGTTTTCACGGTGCGATCGATACCGTTGCGGTCACCGTCACGCGGCGACACATAAAAGGTATGCTGCAGGTCGTTGCCGATCTTTTCCATGCTCACAGTCAAACGATGCATTACCCGAGCTTTATCTGACAATCCCTGCCGAACATCGAAGCCGTTGCGCATCATCATGGCTACAGCCACAGTCAACGTCATCAGAATCGCAATCGTGATCACTACTTCGATCAGCGAAAAGCCGGATTCTGCCTTCATTTGATTTTGACTGAACCGATCTGCCAAACTACTGCTCCCATCTAACTGCACTTGAGGCGACCCTGTCGCCAACCCTTACCCGCCCCTACCCTAAACCTACTCTGCCTGCGGCGGCGGCGGCGGCTGACCCGAATTATCATAATCTGAATTCTGTGGCGGTGGCGGTGGCGGAGGTACCGGTTGCCCAGGTACGACTGCTTTCGGCGGTGGCTTGGTCAATCGATCATAAACCGCCTTCATGCTGCCGATCGCCTCATCCAACTTGAGCTGATTCGTGAGTAAATAGGTCATCGACGTGGAATTTCTCTGAGCTCCTTCCGGCCAGGAGACCTCAACCTTAGCGATCAAGAAAATCGGCTCGTCCGCAAAGATCTGCTTTACCACCTGCTCAACCATGCCACTCATGCCACTGGTGTCGACCTCGCTGACCCGACTCTCGTAGGAGTCTTTTTCCTTTTTTTTCTTCCCGCCACCCGTGAGGGCCGTCTCGAGCAGTTTAACAAACGGGAACTTCCACTCACTGATTTCAAGCGAATAATTATATTCGTCAAAATCCTCAAACTTCTGAGCTGTTTGGTTGACAATCAAGTCTTTAAACGGCTTGGTATGCCAATGATAATCCACCTGTGACATGACACGCCGGGCGAGGTAAGTGGCCTGCCCGATGTTGCGGCTGTAGTCAGAAAATATAATCGCATTGCCTTGAACAACCGCAACTTCAACAATAAGAAATGCAATGATCGCCAAAGCAATCACCGTCTCAATCAACGTAAAGCTTCCCTCACGATGACGCTTAGTCGTCTCTGTCTTGGTGAACATCAATGTCGCGGTATCCTGGCAGCACTTCGGCGGTGCCCTCAAAAGGGTTGGTGACGATAGTGTATGGCTCTTGAGATTCGTCTATGACCATATCGCTTTTCTTAAAGGCGACATGAATCACTGCGCGTTCAACATAGCCTTTGGGGAAAAAATAAAGCATAGCATGAGCATCTGCTCCTAATTCACCAAGATCGAGTTTATGACCGTGATGCTCGCACTGCATATCCTTGATCATCAAATAAGGCCCTATGCTTCGCGACCCCCATTCAGTGCCTTCGACCCGAGACCAAGATGGTAGCCGCAACCGAGACTTAGCGGAAAGCAGAGGGGATGCCGGTGGTATTTCTTTATCTCCCTTCGGATCAGCAACGGACGGGCCAGCAAGCTCGGTGAACTGCTGGAACCTAGAATCAAACGTCGTATGCTCGTCTTTTTCCTCGGACTCACTCATCTCGCGATCGATCTTATCTGCGGGTAGCTGGAAATCAACTCGATCGCTTTCTTCCAGCCAATAATCACCAGAATTAAATTTAAAGACGATTCGGTAGGCCTTGCCAGTGAGCACCGCCATGTCATAGGCACCCCTCACATCGCCGGCCAACTGCGACATCTTGGTTGACACCTCAGCACCGGTGCGGAGATTGAACTGAGGGATCGCCACGGAGTAGACGAAAGCAATCAGGGCAATCACGACGATCACTTCGATCAAACTGAAGCCGCTCTGGCCCTTACGTTCCTTCGCAGCTTTGATCATGACGCCCTTTTGGTGAAGTTCCCGCCTACCTGAAATTACATCAGCAGTCTGGCTTAGGTCCCACTCGGCTTATCTTCAGCCGGGTAACTGATATCATCTTCATTGCCAGCCGTGCCGTCGGGACCAGGTGAGATGATCTTATAATTGCGACCATCTGACTCGTAGTGGAAGTCGTTGCCCCACGGATCTTTCAACTTATTCGACTCGATGTAGGGCCCGCGCCAGTTCTTCGCGTCACCTGGGTTTGTCAGCATTCCCTTCAAGTCCCCAGGGTACTTGTTGTTATGAATCCGGTACATCTGCAGGCTCTGGGAGATGACCCCTTGCGCCAGTTTGGTTTCATCTTTCTTCGCTTCTTCCGACTGACCGATCAAGTTGGACACCATATAAGCCATGAGCGTACCGAGCAGCGCCACGACGATGATGATCTCAATCAGCGACATCCCACGCTCACCCTGAGCGATGAACTGCGGGTGCAAGACGCTATCTAAACGAGCTTTAATTTTCTTTACGGCACGAATTACGACTACCATTCCACTCTCCTTGAGAATAACCGGTCAGAAGGAAACAGAGTTAGTTACTTCTCTGGCCAAACTCTACAGTCAGTCTAAGCACTGCGCCATTAGTAATAGATTAACGGATTTGATTCATGATCGAAAGCATCGGAACCATGATCGACCCAATGATGCCACCCGCAGATACGGCCATCATGACAATCATCAACGGCTCGATCAAAGAAATCATGCCCTCAATCTTCCTCTGAACTTCCGCATCGTAGGCAACGGCGACGTGGGCAAGCATCTCTTCTAGCTGTCCGGTACGTTCACCGGTCATGATCATATGGCACACAAGTGGCGGAAATTGATTACTTTTTTCGATAGTTTGACCTAAACTCCGACCTTCTTGCACGGAGATTTTCGCGGCCTCTAGCACTTCCGCTATGACCACATTGGTGATGACGTTTTTCGTGATCTCCAACGCTTTAATGATCGGCACACCAGACGCGAGCAGCGTTGACAGCGTCTCGGTAAAGCGTGACACCTGCATCCGCATAATCAGGGGACCAAAGATTGGCAAATTTAATGACATCTGGTCAAACTTGCGGCGCCCCGCTTCAGAAGTGAGCCAACGCTTAGTAAAAGTGTAGACACCAAAGCCAATCAGCGGCAGCAGAAACCAATAATTCTGCAACCACTCGGAAATGCCAATAGTCAGCTTGGTGTACCAGGGTAGCGGCGCCTTAAGGCTTGCAAAGATTTTTTGCAGCTTAGGCACGAGACTAACTAAGAGATAACCAATCAGTGACAACTGCGCCAAGATCATCACCGATGGGTACATCATCGCGCTAATGACCTGACCCTTGGCCTTCTCCTGCTTTTCCATGTAAACCGCCAGCCGGTCCAGGACCAAACCCAAGGTCCCCGAGCTTTCGCCGGCCCGCACCATATTCACATAGAGCCGATTAAATACGGCCGGAAACTGCGAGACCGAATCACCCAGACTCTTACCCTCAGATACCTGTTCGCGCACCGCCGACAAAGTACCCTGGAGAACATCACTCTCGACCTGAGCGGTCAAAGCCTTCAGAGACTCGTCAAGCGGGATGTGGGCGTTCGCTAACGTGGCAAACTGGCGTGTCATGATGGCGATATCCATCGCTTTGACACTCTGGGCGAAGAGTGACCTCTTCGCTCGGATTTTGTCGATTGAGACCTCTTCTTTGATCTCAGAGACGATGATCTTATCTTTTTGCCGTAGGCGCGTCTTAGCATTTTTTGGTGTATCGGACTCGATCTTGCCCTTACGGACAGCACCGGTCTTCGCGTCGTAGCCTTTGTATAAATAAATTGCCAACGCTCACCTACTCCGCGCTGGATTAGCGCAAATCATCTGTCTGTGTGTTTGCCAGCGCCTCTTCTAGCGAGGTCAGACCGCCAAGCACCTTGAGAATCGCCGAATCACGAAGCGTCTTCATCCCCTTCTCAATAGCCTTCTTCTTGATCTTGTTAGAGTCCTGAGACAGGAGCAACACGTCCCGAATATCGTCGTCCAGAATCATTAATTCATGGACACCCATTCGTCCGATGTACCCCTGACCACCACACTCCTCACAACCATCCCCCGCTCGGTAGATCTTGCGGCCAGCTAGCTCTTCTCGCGTGAGCCCCATTAGAGTCAGCTCACCATCGAGAGGTTCGTAAGCGTCCCGGCAATTCTGACACAACTTCCGAATCAGTCGCGTCGCCATAATACCAAGTACTGTCGACGATACCTGGAAGGGCTGTATGCCTAAATCTAGGAATCGAGTAACCGTCGTCGCGGTATCGTTGGTGTGAAGGGTAGAGAACACCAAGTGACCAGTCATCGATGACTGAATAGCGATACCAGCGGTCTCACCGTCGCGAATCTCACCAATCATGATGACGTCCGGATCCTGGCGAAGAATCGACCTGAGACCTTCCATAAAGGTCAGACCGATCTTTTCTTTCACCTCAACCTGACCCACGCCGGCAAGCTGGTATTCGACCGGATCTTCAATCGTCACGATATTGATATCTGAGGTATTGATATGCATAAGTGATGCATAAAGCATGGTCGTCTTACCGGAACCCGTCGGACCCGTTACCAAAATAATGCCGTGGCTCTGCTCGATAAGGTGAATCCATCTCTTAAAAATCTCGGGATCCAGGCCCATATCTTCCAGACGCTTAGCACCGGTAGATTTATCAAGTAGACGCATCACGATGCGCTCACCATGTGCCGTCGGCAGTACAGAAAGTCGAACGTCGATATCTTTACCAGCAACGCGAAAGGCAATACGACCGTCCTGCGGCACCCTCTTTTCGGCAATATTCAATTTGCCGATGATCTTGATTCGAGTAGCTAGCGTAGAGGCATGGCGCCGCGGTATTTGCATTTTATCTTGCAAGGCACCGTCGATCCGAAACCGGACCATGATCTCGTTTTCATACGGCTCAATGTGAATATCAGAGGCTCGTTCTTTCGCTGCGCGAGCGAGTAGACCATTCACCAAGCGGATAATCGGCTTCTCGTCATCCGTAGATTCGAGTAAGTCCCGCGTCTCTTCCAGGTCATCGTCGGCACCAACATCTGGTGCATTTAAATCGTCGAGTACCTTCTGCGATGCATCATTGGAACGCTCGTAAACCCGGTTGATGCTGTTCTCAATCACCGCCGGAGGACTAACGATCATGTTGATATTAGTCGATAGAATCAGGCGCAAATCATCGAGAGGAAAAATATTGAGCGGATCAGCTACGGCCACAGTGACATTGAAATCATCTTTGGCAACGGGCAGAATCTTATGATCACGGCAAAACTGAATCGGGATACTATCGACAAGACTCGGATCGATATCATTAGTCGGTAGACGGGCGTAGTAAGGCAAATCTAGCTGATAGGCCAGTGCTTTGAGGACGTCCTCTTCGGTCAGCAGATCTTCCTCGACCAATATTTCGCCTATTTTGGCCGAAGACTGTGCTTGCTTTTTCAGAGCCAGCTCGAGTTGCTCCTCAGTGAGAGCGGCAGATTCCACCAAGATCTGGCCGAGCGTTTTACGCTGCAGCTTACGGAACGACACCGTGGGTAGATTGCTCCACTTCGGGTTCGCCCCGCCTTCGACCTTTTCCTGATCCGCTTCACTAGGGTCGTAATTTTTATCACTCATGCGCTAGGTCCTGCTGTTGTCGACCGATGAGAAACATAAGACTAGTCTTACTCACCGCCACCCTCTGGTGGAGGAGGTGGTGGTGGTGGTGCCTCGGCGGGTGCTGAATCCCCGCCACCGACATCACCGCCGCCCCCGTCGCCATCTGCCGACATCGGTACATAGGTCGGACTGTCATCAGGCTTGGCGTTATTCTGAGGCTCTTTTTCACGATCTTTTTCGTCATCTTTTTTCTGGTAGTTCGGCTGCTCGGCGTCAGCGGCAATATCCCGCAGCATTTCCTCGCGGCGCTTTTTCTCATCCTTATCAGACTCATCAGGAACGTACTGTCCGTCCTCTTTGGTCGGCAGCAGCGCATAGAAATCGTCTTTGACGTGCCCGGATCCAAAGATCGATTGCAAGAACTCGTCGCGCTCGTCCAATTTCTTTTTATAAATCGCTGCTAGATCGTCCGCTCCGTGAATAATATGCGGGGTCAGGAAGATCATCAGGTTGTTACGCTGTTTGCGCGACGTGGTATTGCGGAATAAAAATCCGATCAACGGGATGTCACCAAGTAGCGGTATTTTTTGATAACTTTGAATCTCAGTCGTCTGCACAAGTCCCGACACCACCACCGTCTGCATATTCTTGACCGTCACAATTTGTTTGCTCTTACGCTTATTGAGCAACGGCAAGCCCGTGGTCGGATCCACACTTTGGATCGAGTTAGACTCGATGGTGACCTGAAGCGTGACGTAATCAGATTGGCTGATGTTCGGCTTGACGGCTAAGGTCAGGTCGACATCAACTTTTTCTGGTCTGTTCGCGATCGCCCCGGTCGATGGGGTAATCTCTCTGCTGGTGAAGTAAAGCGTCTGACCGACCACGATCTGTGCTTCTTCATTATTAGACGTCAGGATGTTAGGAGTTGATAAGACTCGCGCATTTGCGTCTTGCTTCATCATCTTAATGAGAGCGCCCGGACTAAAGGTACCAAGACCGGGGATGCTCACCTGTTTGCCAGACAAAATACCGATGGTCATTTCGTCGGCAAACGGTGCCGCGGCTTGTGTCACAGTCTGCGTGGATACAGTGGAAGCTCCCGGAACGTTTGCCGCCGCCTGAGCTGCGATCAGCGGAGCCAATTGACCCGCCTGCCAACCTGTCGCGATCGAGGTATTGCTTGGGCCACCCCGTCCCGCAAATACTGAAGAGCCAAAGCGGAAGTTGTTGTCCATGTTGATGTCGAGGATATCGGACTCAACAAACACCTGTGAGCGCCGTAGGTCTAATTTACGGATCAGTGAATTGATCGTCTGGTAAGCAGCCCGGCTACCCGTAATCAGTAGAGAGTTGGTAGCATCGTCCGGAGCAATTTTGACGTCGTCACTCAGTGCCGCAACGCTGATGGGCTGACCTACGTTACCACCTGCGCCGCCTGGCATATTCACTGGTGGCCTAGCCATAAATTCAGCGCCAGGTTGCTTCTTACCGGTAGCAAGCGCCTGCAAGGTAGAAGCCAACTTCTTAGCATCAGCATAATCGAGCGGACGCACGTGAATCGTCGTCATCCGCGACGGATCATCAAGCTGCACATCAAATTTTCGCACCAGCGCCTTCACATCGGCAATGGTCCTGGGTGGGCCAAAAATAATGACTGAATTAGTGCGATCATCCGTCATAATCTTATAGCTACGGTAGCCACCAGATCCTGCCGCACCCTTTTTGGCCTCGGCACTGCTCTTGAAAATCTCCGACACTTTTTCCGTGATGCTCTTGGCCTCGGCAAACCGAATCGGCACAATCGCTACCTGCGCCTGCTGTCCTTGGACGTCGAGCAGTTCGAGAATATCAAGGACCCGGCGCACTTTATAACCTGAATCGCTGATGATTAACGTGTTAGTCGGCTGGTAGGCGATCATGGAGTTAGATGAGACAATCCGCGACAGCGTCGACTGAATCTCTTTGGCATCGATGTATTTGAGTGGCACGATTTGGGTGATGATTTCATCAGTCATCATGGTCCAGCTAGAACCAAGAAAGGTCTTTAAGTTACCTTTCACAGCTGTCCGTACTGGCATGATCTTAATCACTTTACCGGTCTCAACCGTGGTTAAGCCGAGTAAGTTAAGCGCCGACAAAAAGGCCTGGTAGGCCTCTTCTTTGGTCACTTTGCGCGGCGAGATAATCTGAACCTTGCCATTGACGTTACGATCGAGGATCACGTTTTTGCCCGTCCACAGGGCGACCGCCTTAATGATGTCCTTAATCTCTGTAGGCTCGGGAAAGTCGATGTTGACTAGCTCTTGACCAGCCGCCACTGCCGCAGCGCCGCGACGCGACGGCACCTTTACTAAAGCTGCACCAGTCTTAGCGTTGCCGCCCTTAAGCGCCCTCGCCTCGTCGACATCGGTGACTTCATTGTTACCGGCTGGCAAGTCGCCTTCCTCTGCCGGTAATTCAGGACTGCCAGCGGGCGCTGCAGAAGCAGCGGTACCAGCAGGGTCAGCCGATTTCGCTGCAGCAGCGCGTGGCGCACCAGCCGCAGCCTTCGTGCTAACCGATCTTGATGACGCTGCGGCCCCAGTCGGTGGCGCCGCAGATGCCGACTCAGCTGCAATCAGCAGACCACATGCGATCACGGGCACGAACAAGCGCGCTGCAATCCAACTGCTGGCAATTTCCCAAGGGGCAAACATTCAGTACTCCTCTTCCCTATTCGTACTCGAGTCACAAAATCTTCTTGCGGTTCTGCTCTATCACTTAATGCGGCACGTCAGAGTCATGGGCGTCGTACCATTGCGTAGAATATGGATCCTTACTTCCTTCTCATCTTGAAACGATTGCAGGAGCGCAAATCCCTGCTCCGGTAACTTCAAACTCGTTTCATTCACTTGGGTGATGATGTCACCATCCTGGAGTCCGGTCTTACCGTATAGACTACTACGGTCTATGGCGAAGATCTTAAAGCCGTTCATTTGATTATCGACTGTATTGGGGACGAGGCGGGCCTTCTGGATGATTGTACCAAAGCCTGGCCCAAGTTCGTCATGAACATATTTTTCATCGAGTACACATTCGTTCACGACCTGCCCCTGTGGTGGTGGACTAGCACCGCCCTGAGCATCGGGAAAGCCACTACCAGAATCGCGACGCTTGACCTCAGACGCAAGTTCGAGACATTCCTTAACGCCTTTATTATTAAGGATGACGCGATTTCTTTCGATTTTGACTACCGTCGCCTGCTCGGATCCGACGATGAGATCCCCCTCCCTATATGCATCCGACTCGCTGTAGCCTTTTTCTTGGACAGTGGCGACTGAGTCCTTGCTACCTAGGTAAATTGTGCCTACCAGCTCGATATCCAGGCTAGGCTTGTTGCACTGGGCGTTAATGTCAAAAGTATTAGTCGGCTTTTGATCACCACCACCGCCGCCGGTGCTCTTTTCGTCGGGAAAGGCGCCAGCAGAATTGAAGAGATTGCGATCTTCAATTATGTGCTCAATATCGCGATAGTTGATCGTGTTGGATACGTTAATAGACGCAGTCGCCACCTTTTTCATGCTCATGCTGTTGAAGATAGTCACTGCCGAAGTGAGCATACTGCTCATCAAATATGCCGAGATAAAGCTCGCCGCGACGTAAGCCACACCCATGATGATCGCCGCCCGACCAAGCCAACGCGTAGCCAACGTCAGCCGCTCAGGCGTGATGTTGATGCGATCTAGCACTTGTTCTAGGCGTGGGTTAATACGGAGCTCCGTTGGTCATTTAACGTTCAAATTGAATTTAAGCGGACTGCCACCGCGCACGATGCGAATTTCGATCTCACTCTCGCCACGCAAAGACTGCAGCAAACGAATCGACTGCGCTGTGTCTGTAAGCGGCACTCCATTAACTTCAGTCACAATATCGTCATTTTGTAGACCGGCTTTTTCGTAGATGGAATCCTTCCGGATCCGAGTCATGACAAAACCTTTTAGCTCTCCATCGACCATATTTGGACTGGCTTTGGCATCTTGTAAGACTTTGGTGAAATCAGCCGTCAGGAGCTTACTACGGTATGACTGCGACATAGTCATGTCACGGTCTTTACGCTCAAAGCCCTCTTCTTTAAATGATGGCGGTGGCGGCTCTGTGGCGATCGGAGCCACGCTGTCGCTAGTCGATGCAACAGCTTGCTTTTTTTGCCTACGACTACGACTTAACTTTTCCTGCACTAATTCAACGAATTCGGTACGACCGTTGTTATCAATAATTATTTTTTGTTTATGAATTTCTTTAAGAGTTACATCTTTAAGTAGCGAATCCCCTACCATAAAGCTGTTTATGGTCTTTTTAGTCGTGTTTTCGACGAGAGCAATCCCGGACAAAGGATCACCACCATAAATCGTCCCAGTCAAAGAAATCGGCAAGTCGGATTTGACGATCTCCACCTGCTTCTCGCCCGGGAGTCGACCCTCGACTTTGGCACCGGCCCCGTCTTGAGCCTTACCTTCAGAGCTAAAAATATTCCGATTAACGATCGTATCGATCGCTTTTTGATTTAGCGTGGCTGTTGGTTCTGGCACGCTGATAGCACTAGGTCCGCTACTCGAACGGCTGATCGAGGATTTAGACAGAGTTGGAGTCACGACGTAGCCAACCACCGTCGATACGGCAGTGGCTGCAAGAAAGCTGGCACCGACCACTGTAAGGCCAGCCCGCCACGGACCTTCCGCGACTTTCCCCATAGCTTTCGAGACGTCGAACATGATTCCCTTCACGCTACGCGGCCATCCATGACCGCGCTGCAAGCTCAGGCTCGCGTTTTAAAGGATGTGCCACCGATCATAAGGTCTAGATTCTGTGGATAGATTAAGGACACCAGAGTGGATTAATGTCGCCCGGACCAGATGTGCCGTCGACTGAGGGGTGGAGAAGCGGTCAGTGACCGTGACTTGAGCTTGCCGGTAACGCCCGGCGCGGTTGCCGATTAGGGCGTTGATACGCTCGGTCAGAAGTTTCAACCTAGTCTCGAGGTCTTTGTGGGTAAGGACATCGGCCAGCAAAGGACGACCGGCCAGCTCAGTTTCATTGGCAAGCAGGCGCCGTCCAATCTCTTCCGCCGGTGTACTGAGCCAAACCGTAGTCCCCAGCTCGAGGAGCATGGCCCAGTTTTCGTCGTCCATCACAGCACCGCCACCTGTGGCCACGACATGACTGCGCATGCCGTGAAGGCGCTTGATCATTTGGCTCTCAAGCTCGCGAAAGTGCTCTTCGCCGTGAGTTGCAAAGATCTCCGCTACAGATTGCTTAGCCCGCACCTCGACTTCATGGTCTAAATCGATGCAGCCATAGCCCAAAAGGCGCGCCAGCTCGACACCAACAGCCGATTTACCCGCACCTGAGGCACCGATCAGGATAATATTTGACCCACTTTTGTCGGGGTGAGTCCCCACAAAAGGTTCATGATGTGCGTGAGTGTCCGTCTCTAAAACCACGATATATTCCTAACTTTGTACCAAAAGTCGCATGAGAGCGGGCATTTGGCCCTGGATGATAGCTGGGGGATGTAAAGGAATAAGGGTGTGTCTCCTCATTTTAACCCAGGTTGGGGCAAAATAGCACACCCCACCTCAACCCTTTGAGCCTATCCGCCAACTCGCCTACTCCTGCGCTTGAATTTCAGACTAGCCTGAAGGATAACGCAGGCCTATTTTGGGTGCATTACAAAATTCGCCCTTTAAAGGCAGGTGAGTAAATGAGTTACATCAGCATCGAAAACCAGAAAAACCATCAAATTTGGCGGATTCATCGGCCGGAGCGCGGCAATGCCCTAGGCCCGACGATCGCCAAGGACCTCCTTCAATCCGCACATAATTTGCGCGACAGCGTCCACAAGCCACGCGCTCTAGTCATCACCGCCACGCCGCTCGTGAAGGAGCAGCAGTGCACCTGGATCGCTGGCGGGGATCTCAAAGAACTAGCCGACCTGCACACACCCGAAGAGGCCAGAACCTACGTGGCCCTCCTGAGCGATGCCCTGCAGACTTTGGACGAGCTACCGCTGCCAGTGATCATTGCCATTGATGGCGCCGCCATCGGCGGCGGTGCCGAAATAGCTCTAGCCGGCGATCTGCGCTTAGCCACGGCACGCTCCGAGCTCGAATTCCGTCAACTCAAGGCCGGCTTGGCCACTGGTTACGGCACGTCGCGACGCCTCGTCGAGCTCATCGGCCTGAGCCGCACCCAGGGCCTGCTCTACCGCACCTCAACCATTAGCGCAGCTCAAGCAGCAGAGTATGGCTTGATCCATCAAGTCGTCGCCGATGCCGCAGCTCTGGAGGCGACTGTGAGCCAATTATGTGCTGACCTAGCGGAGTTAGACCCTGCAGCACTAGCGGCGCAAAAGCGCATGCTCTGGCACGCCGTGCGCAGCCACCCCAGCAGTGCCCGTAGCGCTGAACTCGAACTATTCGCGACCTTGTGGCGCAACCCTGGGCACAGTGCCTTTCTCGACCAATTTAAAGCGCGCAGTAGTGAGGCTAAAAGTTGAGATCTGTCAGCAGCGAATCAAGTAAGTATTTGTGGCTAAAACGGGGCGCCATAGACACGCCAACCGATGCCGAGATAGGTTTATCTCTTGGGATCGCCTACGCTGGTCATGAAGTTACCGCGCGAGAGTCAGATCTCTCGCCAACACTCACTATCACGTGCGACCGCGATTTGATGCTGTCGCCGCATTGTCACGGATTAACTACCGAGGCCGTTGAGACGGACGAAATCCTCGCGGCTGGCTGCCGCCGATTTATTCTAAACAATATAAATTTAGACATCATTGCGATAGCAAGACAGTGGAATGATCCCATGCCTTGGACCACCTGGTTAAGGCCTGGGCGACGGACTATGGTCTTGAGTCTGCTCGGGTTTATTGACGAACAATGGTTTGATGGACCCCTGGCACATGTCGATCAGGACGGATTACTGGCAAGTTTTCTTCCTGCTGGTGGCAACGGTGGCTTGCTCATACCCATGGCTGTCGCCTCCAACCATAAGGGATTACCGCTAAGCGCCACGTATGAATTAGATTCCACGGGAGATCAACGTACGCATCGCTGCCTACTCGCGGCTATGCGCGTTAAATATGTAGCACAGCAGAAAGAGGCAATTTTTCGGCTCAGCGAATTAAATAAACATGCGGCAGTGATTCTGGTCTTAGCGCGGCAAGCACTACCTTCGGCTCAGCTACAGGTAGTCCTAGAAGAAAAACCAACGGTGCAGTGGCGCCGGCTGCTGCAGAATCTGAATGTGACGATTAGTAAGGACCCAGAAGGCGCAGCTATCGACTTAATGGACGCCCAGACCTTAGTGCCTTTGGCTTACACCGATCAGTTATTCAGATCCCTAAATACAATTAGTGATGTGATACCTAGGACATTAGTATGAGCCTCAGACTCGCCATGCTTAGAGTCCTGTAGGCCAACATTTGATATCGGAGAAAGTGCCGCCACAATTAAGGCGCGCCCAGTAATCGTTGTATCCATACGCCTGGCCACACATCAAATTTTGGCCGTTCTGCGTCGATGTTCCGTAGCAGCTCCACAAGTACCACTGAGCATTCGGCGGGTTCATAATCGGCGGCAGTTCAGCATAGCTAATACCAGCAAACACGACGCAAGAAATCGGAGCAAACAAAAGTCGGCGCAAAAATATCGGCATGAACATCCTCAATGTTGAAGTTCTGCCGACATTTGAACTGATTCAGGCTAACAACGCGAGCATAATCTCAACGCTCTTTCACTTCGCTTTCAACTCATGGTAGCCAATATTGGATACCGACTGCAGGGTCTCTCCCGTCGATGTCTTCGCCGTCACGGTGACTTTATTGAGTGTCACTGGATTTGAGGACCCGACCAGAATGAATGGCTCAGTGATCCAGTAGTAACGGTTCGCAACGTCCTGACGTGGTTCAAAGCGCTCGATCCGCAGTGGACTGATGCCCGATGGGTTTTCCAAAGTAGCAGAGGCATCTGCGGCCTTCATAATGACTGGGATAGTACCTAGAGTTGCCGCTGCTTTTACTAGTTCTTCGGCATTGGCTGTAACGCGTACCAACTTAGCATCACCGGCAACCTGCTCAAGGTAACCGCGAGGGTTGACTGCACTACCAGCGTTATAGCCGACAAAGAGAGCAAATAAATTCACACCCGGGATTGACCGTAATCTTTGTGCTGCTGCTAGACCTGACTGACGCGGATCACCCAAACCAACGGTTGGCGAACCATCAGAGATCAAGTACACAACTTTATCGCCTGGAATACTTGCAATCTGTTCAGCGGCGCTGCTGAAGGCGGCATAATAATTCGTTAGTCCTGCTGCACCAGCCTCTGAGCCGCAGAACACATCTGCATTTAAGTTAGCCGCAACAGTATCGATACCAGCGACTGGTAAGCGGACTGAAGCTTGTGTTCCAAAGCGGATCACGCCAGCTCGCACGTTAGTACCGACCATGGTCTGGTATTTTTTTACTAGGAGCTCAGAGGCCCGAAGGCGCCCACAGCTACCATTAGTGGTTTTGTCATTCGGACCTTCAGTAATCACACCTTCCATCGAGCCAGAGCGATCAATAAGGAACAACACCGTAACGTCGCTGCTGACTTTAGCCTTGGGACAAAATTCTCCAGCGACTCGCACTCTCGAGCCTAATTTTGCATAAAAATCGGCAGGAAACTGCCCTGCATCTTCGCCGTCAGCACGACAAGGTAACCAAAGGACACCAGCAGAATCCGTTAAGATGTTGCCGCCGCCAGCGGAGGCATCTGTACGTCCGGGAGTGTTCGTGCCACCAATTCTGGGAATACCGCCGATACCAGGAATACCACCGAGGCCGGGTATGTTGCCGAGGCCGGGTATGCTGCCATTACCGAATCTGCCATCAGTGCGGGCTGTATTGGGAGCACCCGAGCCGCCGGGTATACTGCCATTACCGGGAGTTCCGGGGCCACCAGGAGCTGAAGGATCGGCTCCAGGATCAGTGGATGCGGGGACTTCACCAGTCTTAAACAAGCCATCGACGGAATTTTTGATCTCGTTACCAACCCACCCCGGTTGCTCCACGGCTGGAGAAATTGGCGTACCAAAGGGCAGAGGCTCACCATTTTGATCATACTGAACAGCCGGAGTGCCACTACCATTCTGAGTGCTCGTGCTGTTTGGATCTACCGCCCTGTATTGCTGACCGCCAAATTGAGCGCGGTTGCAGCCACTAAACACAAGGCCAATAAATACAAGTGCGCTTAATCTGCTCTGTATTCTCTGTGGGAGAATTCCACTAACTAACGACATATTCACCTCTGTGCAACAGGACCCACGCAGGACCTGTTGCACAAAGCGTGCTCAGAGATGAGATCTTGTCGAATTAGAGGCTTAGCCGCGGAGCGATAGAAAAATTTCGACTAAAAGTTAGGCACAACATAGTAATCGAAACAGCTCACTCCGCTGAAAAAGCCCTGGATTGCAGGGTCATCGACCAAGATAAGTCACTCGTAGATGACCAATGCCGAGGTTAGGAGAAACCCGGCGCCAACAGCAGGATACGGTTCGCCACGGAATAGGCCCTCGTAGCGAAACTCATTGTCTTTGCCTAACAAAGCAAACTTGGTTACGTCGTGACGCACCATTTGCACCTCTCGCCCCGGACACCACCCACTACGACCGTACCACCACGTGCCGAACTGGTTCGGAATTGTCCCGTTAACCACTTCTTTCATGCAATTCTGGTCGTCCGCAGTTTCTGGAAAGCTACGCTCAATCTTGGATCCATTTATATAAAAGCGATGCGTCGTGTCACAAAACTCAGAACAGTTACCAGGCTCCGACATGCCGTGGCCTGTGATCACAGTTATGAGTTCGACGCGCTTAGCGGTCGCCGGGATCAGTGTCGTGATGGATTGGCGCTTTTTGTTATAGTTTAGGTCGAAGTTGGCACCAAAACCTTCTTGAAATAAGAGAGTGGTTTTTACGGGCTTGATTGGTTGATTGCGAGTCAGAAAACGCATATTCAAATGCAACTCGTAAGGTTGACCAACCTTAATGGCAAACTGACGTTTGCCACCGTCCTTTAGCAAGGGAAGAAAGGGGCTGATATCATGCACCCAGCGTCCGATGCGGTGATAGGTGGAAATCCAGCGACCAATTTCCGTGGTGCAAGAGTCCGGTTTATTTAGGTCGCAAAGATAAAAGACCAGTGCCTCATCCCAAGCTGGACATTCACCAACTTCACCGTCGCCTTTACATTCAGCCGTCATATCGAGCTCTAGGCCATCAAATTTAGCCATGGTTGCAGCATCCGGAAGCTCAACTTCGGAGAAAATTTTGTCTTTTTGCTCGATTACAGGTTGGCCTTGAAAAATGGGAACGATGGTCGCCTTTTCCGCTGCGAGAGTGGCTTCGCGTTTTGCCTCAAAATTATAGTAAATGGGTTCGTTAGCAAGCATGGCCAGGTTTGGACCAAAATCATCTAAGCTAGCTTCGTAGCGATGCGGGTCGCTGTAATTGCCGACGTAGCGAATCTTTTGGAAGCGGTCGATGCCAATCCCCCACCCTGGACTGACCATAGCCTCGCCTAGCCACCCCTTGATCTCAGCAACTGGCACCGTGACATAGTGAAGGTGGGAGCGCCAAAAGTCGGCGTCAGCAGCGGGCATAGCTTTTAGAGCATCTTCGACGTTGTCGGTAATCGACTGGAGAGACATCTGTATTAGATTTTGATCGTTGCCAACAGAGACAAAAAACACGTGCGTGTTCTTAGGCAGCGCCTTCAGTAAGGCTGCTCCATCTCGCAACCAAATAGGCTGTTTAAATTCCCGAGTTTGCCGCGGGATATCTTGCACGATCAGATAGTTATCACAGCCAGTGAAGGCGCTCGATAACTGAAAGGACCCCTGCGTCGTCAGCAGTTGGAAGTCTGCGGCAACGGTGCCAAGCTTTGCACTTTCTGGGGCGTTGATGAATGGACGTGTCGGTAGTCCAAGTGAGCGGCAATAAGGATTCTCCACACCACTAGCTTCAGTTGTACTTGACGCACCCGTTTGCTTAGTCGTTTTGCATGCGCCGACGGCTAGGACAACTACCGCTAGCGAGCACAAGGCCCCTTGTCTCATGGTAATCCTCTGCGTTTTTTATGTTATTGCTAAATTGAGGTCTGGGGGGATAGGCGATTCGCCGAACTAAATTTTGCGTGTTTTGTTCATGTTACCACAGGTTTTGTGCAGGGGGTCAGGCACTGGCGCTAAGCTGCTGAAAGCCCGATATCTTTTGTAGTCATGTTTTGTGGTGTTCTAATGGTGTCAATGAGTTGCTAGCAGTGCGTGATCCCAAGAAGAGCTAAAGCTTAATTTAACCTCACGACAGTCATAACTGCAGTCGATGCATTCGTCGCTGTGGGGCCAGCATAATTACTAATGTAAGTGGTAGCGGTAGTTGCTCCCTGTAATGTCACAAAGTCGTTTTGACTGAGCGGAATAACAACAGTAGTTGACGTGCTAACGGAATAGCTCGCTGCGCTCACCGCCCCGATGACGTAACTTCCTGGCATCTCTGTCGTGCCATTGACTACTAAGCGGGTATATCCTGTCCCGGCACCGCCCAGATGTATTGCTGAATAGGAAATCTGATAAAGTCCGGTAGCATTTACAGTTACACGCTCTGGGTTTGTTGTGTTGCTATGAGTGATGTTTACTTTATATGACTCATTATCGAGGGGCACATTGTACCAGGTTGAAGCGAAAGCGAAGGATAGACTCGACTTGCGAAATACTGTCGCGTAAGCCGATCCGGCGACGGTCGTCTGCGTTGTAGCATCTGGTAAGACGATACCTCCAACAGTGGACTCGATTTTTCCGGTGACAGTCAGCTTGTTCCCAGGCGTTGTAGTGCCGATCCCGACGTTGCCTGTGAAATTAGCTGAACCGCTGACGGTGAGTTTATTGACAGGAGCAGTAGTGCCGATACCGACGTTGACGGTCCGAAACCGAGGTAGGCGCTTTTTTTAAATAGTCATTTCAAGCTGAGCGCTTTGGTTTGGTTTTCTTTTGCTGTACAGCCTCGGTCAAGAAAATCTTAATCAGAGCTTGATAAGGTACGTCATCTCGGGATCCAAGGGCTCTTATCTCATTCAAAAGAGCTGTTGGTAAACGAATCGAGATGACTTGCGTTGGGGGGACTTCAGGGAGCTTCAATCCCAAATCTTCGAAGCTTATTGGCCTTCTGCTGTCAATCATCGAAGTTGTGTCATTTTCGTCGTAGTCACTGATTACAGTCGCCTTCTTAGTTTTCTTTTTCATAAACAGCTCTCTCTTTCTTGGATGCCGCTCGAGCAGTGATAATGCGAACCAAACCACTTCGGATAGTAAAGCCGATCATTAGAACTCGATTTTCACTACTGCGCGCGTATAGAATCAATCGCTCTTCCTTAGATGTAGAGTGCTTCACGTCCCGAAAAAGCCTGTAGTTTGAATCGAAAAAGGCACTTTCAGCTTCTAAGGATGACACTCCGTGCTTTATTTCATTTTTTTGCCTGTTCCACTGGTCCCAGTTAAATTCAATGACTTTAGCCATTGGATCCCCAAATCAATGCATGTGATTTGTAGTGTAGGACACTACATTTAGTTTGTCAAATAATTTGATTGCTGATTATCGCGGTTACTCGAAGTTGATCATCAAATGCCCGCCCCATCAGAGCCGATAAACCACTTCGTATTCTGTCTAAACTTTGATCTAGCTGTAGCCGCTGCTGGCATAGAATCAGTTCTGAGGTTTTCAGCTGCTCGACAATCACAGTGCCGGATCCACTGTTAATACCTGAGGTACCAGGCCTCCTTGCAAAGGGAGCGTGTCAATCACGCGGCTCCATTTGACATACTGTCGCTTACCTTGGACAGCCGTCTTAAACGTGGATAAGAACAAGTAGAGCCGCCACTGTTTGTGTCTGGCAGGGGAGCTGCTCTTGCCAAAATAGTATAACTATTATACCATAAAAAAATGAGATATCGCTGGGATATAGCCAAAGATCGAAAGCTGAGAGACGATTCTCAGCGAGGAATGGGATTTGAAGTCGTCACTCAGATCTTTAACCGACCCTATTTCCTGGATCAGAAAAATGACGACCCCGAACAATATAGGGCGATAGGATTTGTAAACGCTCAATTGGTAACTTTAATTTTTGAGCATCGTGAAGACGATAAGGGCGAGTACTATCACCTGGTGACTTATTGGCGGTCGACCAAGGCAGAACGGAGACTCTATGAAAAAGCCTAAGAAGCAAAGGGTCGCTAAGGTAAGCATTGAAGAGATTGAGGAGCGCGCCCTCAGAGGGGAGGATGTGAATGCCCACTTCACGCGTGGACGGATGATGCCATCAAAATCCGAACAAGTGCAACGGGTCAATGTTGACTTTGGCAATGTTACGTTGACGGAGCTTGACCAAATCGCGGCCGAGTTGAATGTGAGCCGGCAGGCAGTGATCAAGTTATTCGTCCAACGTGAAGTCGACCAACATTTTCTAGCAAAAATGGCACGTAAACAGGCCTGATGGCGGCATCAGCCTTTAATTGCTGGTTCTCTGACTTGATGAGCTGGAGCTCGGCATTTTGCTCTTGCATCGCTTCAATGACCAGGGAATCAGGTCGGTGTATTTCACCCGTTTGACACCATCGGAGCCGGTTGTCACCACCTCTGGCACTGGGGATCGCGAGCGCCCGTCTTCAGTTACTGACCCGGACAAGCGATAAACTGGAGCCGCCGTTGCCGTCACCGACGAGATAGACCGAGCCGGTATCGCTGCCATTTATTGAGAACTGAAGGACGACAACATCCCCCGCGTTAAACGACGCGATGGTCGTCTGACTGGCGGTGCCATCGCCTTTGCTGAAGCCTCCCGTACTCGCGTATCCGAATCCAAGGAAGACGCACGCTTGCGTGCCTTGGGTCTGGTTATAGACCCGGGCCTTCCACCAATTGTCCGCAGCCCCGATGACGTACGCGCGCGCGCTAGCCTGCACCAAATATTTGCCCGTAACCGGCACCGTCACCTGCACGGCTGTCGAGGTGACCCATGCGTTGCGTGTCGTGGTCGTTTGGCCCGTCTCGGAGTAGGCAGCGACGGCAGGCGTGTTGCCTTTGATCGTGCCGTTAACGTCGAGAGCAGCTGTAGGGGCACTTGAGCCGATGCCGACGTTGCCG